>NZ_JBQFPQ010000027.1:0-807 GCF_056536445.1 Ruegeria sp. CL7 | reverse complement strand
CGGCATGATTCACGGCTGAAAACCGAGCGGTGAACATGTCTGATCTTTTCTGGTTGACCGACGCGCAGATGGCGCGTCTTGAGCCCTTCTTTCCCAAGTCTCACGGTAAGCCGCGTGTCGATGACCGGCGTGTGTTGAGCGGGATAATCTTTATCAACCGCAATGGTTTGCGATGGCGCGATGCTCCCGCTGTCTATGGTCCTCACAAGACGCTCTACAATCGCTGGAAGCGATGGAGCGACAAGGGCGTTTTTGCCCGGATGATGGCCGGTCTCGCCGCCGAACACGGCGAGAAGAAGACCGTAATGATCGACGCGACTTATCTCAAAGCCCACCGGACAGCGACCAGCATGGGCGTCAAAAAGGGGGGCGTGCACGCCTGATTGGTCGGACGAAAGGCGGCATGAATACCAAGCTGCACGCTATTTGCGATAGCCAAGGCCGGCCGCTCAACCTGTTCGTCACCGCCGGTCAGGTCAGCGACTACATCGGCGCACGGGCATTGCTGAGCAGTCTGCCGAATGTCGACTGGCTGCTCGGAGACCGTGGCTACGACGCCGACTGGTTCAGAGAAGCCTTGAAATACAAAGGGATACGCGCCTGCATCCCTGGCAGGAAACAGCGGAAGAAGCCGGTGAAGTACGACAAGCGCCGCTACAAACGCCGCAACCGCATCGAGATCATGTTCGGCAGGCTCAAGGATTGGAGGCGTGTGGCGACCAGATACGACAGATGCCCGAAGGTCTTCCTCTCCGCCATCGCCCTCGCCGCAACCGTCATTTATTGGTTATGAGTCCTGACCCTAGA
>NZ_JBQFPQ010000026.1:0-869 GCF_056536445.1 Ruegeria sp. CL7 | reverse complement strand
GGGTCAGGACCCATTGATTTCAGCGGGGTTGCGTGACTCACGGTTCGAAAAACGGGCGGTGAACATGTCTGATCTGTTTTGGCTGACCGACGCCCAGATGGCGCGTCTTGGGCCCTTCTTGCCAAAGTCTCATGGCAAACCCCGCGTCGATGACCGGCGGGTGTTGAGCGGGATAGTCTTCATTAATCGCAATGGTTTGCGCTGGCGCGATGCGCCGAAGGAATACGGCCCGCATAAGACGCTCTACAACCGCTGGAAACGTTGGAGCTACAAGGGCATCTTTGCGCGAATGATGGCCGGATTGGCCGCTGAGCACGGAGAAGACAAGACCGTGATGATCCCCTCTCATCGAAACTGCGTTTCGACTGCCGGGCAGTGGACGCGACCTACCTGAAGGCGCATCCGAAGGATGCTGCCGAGAGGGGCCGAACCAAGGGCGGCATGAACACCAAACGGCGTGTCATCCGCGACAGCAAGGGGCGCCCACTCAACTTGTTTGTGACGCTTGGGCAGATGAGTGATTACATCGGCGCACGAGCATTGTTGAGCAGCCTGCCAGATGTCGAATGGCTGCTCGGAGATCGCGGATATGACGCTGATTGGTTCCGGGAAACGTTGAAAGACAAAGGGATACGCATGTGCATCCCAAGCCGGAAGCAGCCAAAAAAAGCGGTGAAGTACGACAAGCGTCGCTACATAGTCGCACCCCCCCCTCTCGTGACATTGCCGTGCAATGCACTGTCGGGCAGTGATACGAGATCATGTTCGGAAGGTTGAAAGATTGGCGACGTGTGGCAACCCGATACGACAGGTGCCCAAAGGTCTTCCTCTCAGCCATCGCACGGGCGGCTACCGTCATCTTTTTGGCT
>NZ_JBQFPQ010000025.1:0-1188 GCF_056536445.1 Ruegeria sp. CL7 | reverse complement strand
GGCAAAGCCGACTTACTCGATGATTTTCGACACGACGCCGGCGCCGACGGTGCGGCCGCCTTCGCGGATGGCGAAGCGCAGGCCGTCTTCCATCGCGATCGGAGCGATCAGCTCGACGGTGAAGCCGACGTTGTCGCCAGGCATAACCATCTCGGTGCCAGCCGCCAGGGTCACGGTGCCGGTCACGTCAGTGGTCCGGAAGTAGAACTGCGGACGGTAGTTCGCGAAGAACGGGGTGTGACGGCCGCCTTCTTCCTTGGTCAGGATATAGGCTTCGGCTTCGAACTTGGTGTGCGGTGTCACCGAACCCGGCTTACACAGAACCTGGCCACGCTCAACGCCGTCACGGTCGATACCGCGCAGCAGGGCGCCGATGTTGTCGCCCGCTTCACCGCGATCCAGCAGCTTGCGGAACATTTCAACACCGGTACAGGTGGTTTTCTGAGTGTCGCGGATGCCGACGATTTCGATCTCGTCGCCAACATTGATCACGCCACGCTCGACACGGCCGGTCACAACGGTACCACGGCCCGAGATCGAGAACACGTCTTCAACCGGCATCAGGAACGGCTTGTCGACTTCACGCTCAGGGGTGTCGATGTAGTCATCAACAGCCGCCATCAGTTCGCGGATCTTCGCTTCGCCGATTTCCGGGTTGTTGCCTTCCATCGCGGCCAGAGCCGAACCTGCAATGATCGGAATATCGTCGCCAGGGTATTCGTAGCTGGACAGCAGTTCGCGAACTTCCATCTCAACCAGTTCCAGCAGCTCTTCGTCGTCGACCTGGTCAACTTTGTTCATGAACACGACCATCTTCGGGATGCCAACCTGGCGGCCCAGCAGGATGTGCTCGCGGGTCTGCGGCATCGGGCCGTCAGCGGCGTTCACAACCAGGATCGCGCCGTCCATCTGCGCCGCACCGGTGATCATGTTCTTGACGTAGTCAGCGTGGCCGGGGCAGTCGACGTGCGCATAGTGGCGGTTGTCGGTCTCGTATTCCACGTGGGCGGTCGAGATGGTGATGCCACGTGCTTTTTCTTCAGGCGCGCCGTCAATCTGGTCATACGCTTTGAAGTCACCGAAATACTTGGTGATTGCTGCGGTCAGCGTGGTCTTGCCGTGGTCAACGTGGCCAATCGTGCCGATGTTGACGTGCGGTTTTGTACGCTCAAACTTTTCCTTTGCCAT
>NZ_JBQFPQ010000024.1:0-1273 GCF_056536445.1 Ruegeria sp. CL7 | reverse complement strand
TTACAGGTTCGGATAGATCGGGAATTTGGCGCAGAGGTCTGCGACCTCGGCCTTGACCTTGGCTTCGACGGCGCCGTTGCCGTCTTCGCCATTGGCGGCCAGGCCGTCGACCACTTCGATGATCCAGTCGGCGATCTGGCGGAATTCGACCTCGCCGAAGCCGCGGGTGGTGCCGGCGGGCGAACCCAGACGGATGCCCGACGTGATGGTCGGCTTTTCCGGATCAAACGGCACACCGTTCTTGTTGCAGGTGATATGCGCCCGGCCCAAGGCCTTTTCGGTGGCGTTGCCCTTGACGCCTTTGGGGCGCAGGTCGACCAGCACCACATGGGTGTCGGTGCCGTGGGTCACCGTGTCCAGACCGCCCTTGATCAGCTGATCCGACAGCGCCTGGGCGTTGGTGATCACCTGCTTGACATAGTCCTTGAACTCGGGCCGCAGCGCCTCGCCAAAGGCCACGGCTTTGGCCGCGATCACATGCATCAGCGGGCCGCCCTGAATGCCGGGGAAGATGGCCGAGTTCACTTTCTTGGCGATATCTTCATCATTGGTCAGGATCATGCCGCCGCGCGGGCCGCGCAGGGTCTTGTGCGTGGTGGTGGTGGCCACATGCGCATGCGGGAACGGGCTGGGATGTTCGCCCGCCGCGACCAGACCGGCAAAATGCGCCATGTCCACGTGCAGATAGGCCCCGACCATGTCGGCGATCTGACGCATGCGGGCAAAGTCGATCTGGCGCGGGATGGCCGAACCGCCGGCGATGATCAGCTTGGGCTGGTGCTCTTTCGCCAGCGCCTCGACCTGATCATAATCCAGCATGTTGTCCTGCTGGCGCACGCCGTATTGCACCGCGTTGAACCACTTGCCCGACTGGTTCGGGCGGGCGCCGTGGGTCAGGTGACCGCCGGCATCCAGGCTCATGCCCAGAATGGTGTCGCCGGGCTTGATCAGCGCCTGAAACACGCCCTGGTTGGCCTGAGAGCCGGAATTGGGCTGCACATTGGCGAATTCACAGCCGAACAGCTGCTTGGCGCGGTCGATGGCCAGGTTTTCGGCGATGTCGACGAACTGGCAGCCGCCATAGTAGCGGCGGCCGGGATAGCCTTCGGCGTATTTGTTGGTCATCACCGAACCCTGCGCCTCCATCACGGCGGCAGAGACGATGTTCTCAGACGCGATCAGCTCGATCTCGTCGCGCTGACGACCCAGTTCCGACGTGATCGAGCCAAAAAGCTCGGGATCACGATCAGAAAGGGACTGGGTGAAAAATCCG
>NZ_JBQFPQ010000023.1:0-1775 GCF_056536445.1 Ruegeria sp. CL7 | reverse complement strand
CACCCTTATGAAAATGACGACGGAAGAGGCCTTTGTTAAGGTTTTGCAGATGCACGGGATTGAGCATGCGTTCGGGATCATTGGATCTGCGATGATGCCGATCTCGGACTTGTTCCCGAAGGCCGGGATCATGTTCTGGGACTGTGCGCATGAAGGCAGCGCGGGGATGATGGCGGATGGCTACACCCGTGCGACCGGCAAGATGTCGATGATGATCGCGCAGAACGGCCCCGGCATCACCAATTTCGTGACCGCCGTGAAAACCGCCTACTGGAACCACACGCCGCTGCTGCTGGTCACTCCGCAGGCGGCGAACAAGACCATCGGTCAGGGCGGTTTCCAGGAAGTTGAGCAGATGAAGCTGTTCGAGGACATGGTCGCCTATCAGGAAGAGGTCCGCGACCCGACCCGCGTCACCGAGGTTCTGAACCGCGTGATCATGAAAGCCAAGCGCGCCAGCGCCCCGGCCCAGATCAACATCCCGCGTGACATGTGGACCCAGGTGGTCGATATCGACCTGCCCGCCATCGTCGAGTTCGAGCGCCCTGCGGGCGGCGAAACCGCCGTGGCGCAGGCGGCCGAGCTGCTGTCGAACGCCAAGAACCCGGTGATCCTGAACGGTGCGGGCGTGGTGCTGTCCAAGGGCGGGATCGAGGCCTCGAAGGCGCTGGCCGAGCGTCTGGATGCGCCGGTCTGCGTGGGCTATCAGCACAACGACGCCTTCCCCGGCAGCCACCCTCTGTTTGCCGGTCCGCTGGGCTACAACGGCTCGAAAGCCGGGATGGAGCTGATCAGCGAGGCGGATGTTGTCCTGTGCCTCGGCACCCGTCTGAACCCGTTCTCGACCCTGCCGGGCTATGGCATCAACTACTGGCCCACGGATGCGAAGATCATCCAGGTCGACATCAACCCTGACCGTATCGGCCTGACCAAAGCGGTCAGCGTCGGCATCATCGGCGACGCCGCCAAGGTGGCAAAGGGCATTCTGGCCCAGCTGAGCGACACCGCCGGTGACGAAGGCCGCAAAGAGCGCAAAGAGCGCATCGCGCAGAAGAAATCGGCCTGGGCGCAGGAACTGACCTCGATGACCCACGAGGATGACGATCCGGGCACCACCTGGAACCAGCGTGCTCGCTCGGCCAAGCCCGACTGGATGAGCCCCCGCATGGCGTGGCGCGCCATTCAGGCGGCCCTGCCGAAAGAGGCGATCATCAGCTCGGATATCGGCAACAACTGCGCCATCGGCAACGCCTATCCATCGTTTGAAGAGGGCCGCAAATACCTGGCGCCGGGCCTGTTCGGCCCCTGCGGCTATGGCCTGCCGGCCATCGTTGGTGCCAAGATCGGCTGCCCGGATGTGCCGGTCGTGGGCTTTGCCGGTGACGGTGCCTTTGGCATCGCGGTGAACGAACTGACCGCGATCGGCCGCGAGGAATGGCCCGCCGTGACCCAGATCGTGTTCCGCAACTACCAGTGGGGCGCGGAAAAGCGCAACTCGACCCTGTGGTTCGACGACAACTTCGTCGGCACCGAGCTGGACACCAAAGTGTCTTACGCCGGTATCGCGCAGGCCTGTGGCCTGAAGGGTGTCGTGGCCCGCACCCAGGACGAGCTGACTGCAGCGCTGAATCAGGCGATCGAGGATCAGAAGAACGGCATCACCACGCTGATCGAGGCCCTGATCAACCAGGAGCTCGGCGAGCCTTTCCGCCGCGACGCGATGAAAAAACCCGTCGCCGTCGCCGGAATCTCCGCCGACGACATGAAAGCTCAGG
>NZ_JBQFPQ010000022.1:0-2354 GCF_056536445.1 Ruegeria sp. CL7 | reverse complement strand
TGGCGAAGACGGCAACGGCGCCGTCGAAGCCAAGGTCAAGGCCGAGGTCGCAGACCTCTGCGCCAAATTCCCGATCTATCCGAACCTGTAAGACGAAGGACCCGAACCTATGAGCTTTCATTCCATTGACCAAGCCCCAGCACGCCTGAACCGAAGTGAATTGGCCGTGCCCGGCAGCCAACCCGGAATGTTCGAAAAGGCAGCCAAATCCGATGTAGACGTCATTTTCCTTGATCTGGAAGACGCCGTCGCGCCCGATGAAAAGGAACAGGCCCGCAGGAACATCATTCAGGCGCTGAACGACATCGATTGGGGCAACAAGACCATGTCGGTTCGGATCAACGGTCTGGACACGCATTACATGTACCGCGACGTCGTCGATGTGGTCGAACAGGCGGGTGAACGGCTGGACCTGATCATGATCCCCAAGGTCGGGACAGCCGCAGATGTGTATGCGGTCGACATGCTGGTGACCCAGATCGAAGACGCCAAGGGTTACAAAAAACGGATCGGGTTCGAACACATCATCGAAACCGCGCTTGGCATGCAGAATGTCAGTGAGATTGCGGCAGCATCCAAGCGCAATGAAAGCTTGCACTTCGGTGTGGCCGACTATGCGGCCTCGACCCGTGCGCGAACCACGATCATCGGTGGTGTGAACCCGGACTACTCTGTTTTGACCGATGCGGACCCCGAGGACGGTCGCCAGACCCATTGGGGTGACATGTGGCATTATGCTCTGGCCCGCATGGTGGTTGCGGCGCGCGCCAACGGGCTGCGTCCGATTGATGGGCCTTTTGGCGATTTTCAGGACCCGGACGGTTACAAGGCCGCCGCAAAACGTGCCGCCGTTCTGGGTTGTGAGGGCAAATGGGTCATTCACCCAAGCCAGATCGCGCTGGCGAACGAGGTGATGTCGCCGTCCGACGCCGAGGTCATCAAGGCGCAGCGAATTCTTGTTGCCATGGCCGAGGCCGAGGCAGACGGAAAAGGCGCCGTTTCGCTGGATGGTCGACTGATTGATTACGCCTCCATCCGTCAGGCCGAAGTGCTGGTGGAAAAGGCAGGCCAGATTGCTGCGGCGTGAACCAAACCAGTGTTGCGTGGGCAAACTGCCCACGCGATGTCATCGCCGGTTGCGCAAGCCGAAGAAGTGCTAGGATCCTTCCGGGGCCATCGAACCCGTGAACCGACGGTCCCGGACATCATCCGGGCTGGTTTTGTAGCAGCGTTGAAACGCACGTTTCAATGCGACGGGCGATGAAAAACCGGTGGCTGCCGAGATTTCGATCTGCGACATGTTCGTGAACTGCAACAGGTTCTGCGCCCTTTCCAGACGAAGCTCCTTGTACGTGGAAAGAAGCTTTGCTCCGGTTTTGCTCAGGAACCGTCGTTGCAGCTGCCGCGTCGAGGTTTTGAGCAAACGGGAAAGATCGGAGATCGTCAGAGGATCTTCGATGTTCTCCTGCATCGCATCCAAAGTGCGCACCACCAGAAGATCGCCTTTTGCCTTGTGCACCAACCGGGCGGCCAACCTGCTTTCGTGTTTTTGCGTAGGTTCGGTCAGGCCGATATAGCTGCGCAATGCGTCCGCAATATGCTCTCCGTGATCCAAGGACACGAATTCGGACAACAACCGCAACGCGCTCAGTCTGCTGGTCGCGCTGTGGGGGTGCCCGTCGGCGGCCAGATGGGTTGCCGCACCGCAGCTTTCCAATCCGCTTTCCAGCGCGGCCGCGGCAAAGTTCGGGTGAACCGCGACGATGTTTCGGCCCGCTCTGCCCAGTTGCACCAGCAACAGGACAGCTCCACCGACCAGAACGGTCCTTGAAGACAGGTTGAGAACTTGCGAAATCCAGCTTCTGCGCGAACCGGAGACGTCCCAGTTGTTCTCCAGGTCGCCCCAGAATATCGCCGTCCGACCTGCCCAATAAAGAGGCCCGCCAACCGAGTCATTTCCGGACACCCGGAGATTGACGACGTAAGAGCAGTTTTCGACCAGGCTGTTCAGAGCGTGATAGAACTCGACGACGATCTCGGCCGATGCCAGCGCCCGGGTGTCGCTGAGGATAACATCGATGTGTTTTATTCTTTCGGGCACCTCCGGCCCGGTCTTTGCCAGGTCGGCGCGATCATTTGCGAGGACATAGTGTTTCATTGTTCCTCCATCGAATTGACGAGAGGCAGCGCCTCGCTGGACGCTGCCCTCATTTTCGGATTTCAATCCGCCAGGGCAAACCGCGGATTGCTACGCCCGGTTCCCTATTCCGCGGCGTCTGCGTATGCGTCCATTGGGGGGCATGTGCAGACGAGGTTTCTGTCACCGTAAGCGTTGTCGACGCGGTTGACGGGGG
>NZ_JBQFPQ010000021.1:0-4477 GCF_056536445.1 Ruegeria sp. CL7 | reverse complement strand
ATGACCACACCGAAGCGCACGCCCTTGTATGACCTTCACGTCGAGCTTGGCGGCAAGATGGTTGATTTTGCGGGTTGGGAGATGCCTGTTCAGTATCCTTTGGGGATCATGGGAGAGCATAAGCAGTGCCGTGAGAAGGCGGCGTTGTTTGATGTGTCTCACATGGGTCAGGTGATCCTGCGCGGTGAGAATGTGGGTGAGAAGCTGGAAGCTCTGTGCCCGCAGGCCTATGCGACGCTGAAGGAAGGCAAGGCGCGGTACGGGTTCTTCACCAATGCCGAAGGCGGGATCATGGACGATTTGATCGTGTCGAATGCGGGGGATCACTACTTTGTGGTGGTGAACGCGGCGCTGCGCCATCAGGACATTCCGCATATGCGCGACAATCTGGACGGGGTTGAGGTGACCGAGATCTTCGACCGCGCGCTGGTGGCCGTGCAAGGCCCCAAGGCCGAAGATGTGGTGGGCGCGCTCTGCCCCGCGGCGCGCGATCTTAAGTTCATGGAAACCACGATTGCCGACATCCTGGGTGTCGAATGCCGTATCTCGCGCCTGGGCTATACCGGCGAGGACGGGTACGAGATCTCGATCCCCGAGGATAAGGCGATCGAGATCACACGGGCCTTCCTGGCGCATGAGGAGTGCGAACCGGCGGGTCTGGGCGCGCGCGACGGCCTGCGGCTTGAGGCCGGGCTGTGCCTCTATGGCAATGACATCGACCAGAGCACCTCGCCGGTCGAGGCCAGCCTCGGCTGGGCGATGCAGAAGCGTCGCAAGGAAGAAGGTGGTTTTCCGGGGGCGGAGCGTATCCAGCGCGAACTGGCCGAGGGCGCAGCCCGCAAGCTGGTGGGCATCAAGCCCGACGGCCGTGCGCCGGCGCGTCAGGGCGTGGAAGTGCAATGCCTAGAGGGTAACACCATCGGTCAGATCACCTCGGGCAGCTTTGGCCCCACGGTCGGCGGCCCGGTTGCGATGGGTTATGTGAGCAAAGGCCATGGCGCGCCGGGCGAGAAGGTGAACCTGATCATCCGGGGCAAGGCGCAACCGGCGCAGATCGTGGCGCTGCCCTTCGTCAAACAGAATTACAAGCGTTGAAGTCAGGAGAGAGAAGCATGGCAACCTATTATTCCGAAGAACATGAATGGCTGAGCGTCGAAGGCGACACCGCCACGCTGGGCATCACCAAACACGCGGCTGAACAGCTGGGTGAGGTGGTGTTTGTCGAGCAGCAGGAAGTGGGCGACGAGTTCGAGAAAGACGGCGAGATCGGCGTGATCGAATCCGTCAAGGCGGCCTCGGAACTCTATGCCCCGGTCGATGGTGAGATCGTCGAGGTGAACGAGGCGCTGGCCGACAATCCCGGCGCGCTGAACGACGACCCCGAGGGCGAGGCCTGGATCTACAAGATCAAGATCAGTGACGCGTCGCAGCTCGAGGATCTGATGGACGAAGCCGGATACAAAGCCTTCATCGGGTAAACCCGAACGGAGTCCCGGCATGGGGCTCCATCGAATTAATTGATGCCGCCGAATTTGGGCCCCGCCCTTCATCTGGCAAGAAATATCCCCGCCGGAGGCTCCCGCAGTCTCCGCCGGCCCTGACCTATCCATGGGAGCGCTGCAATGGCCTTCAAACTGACCGACTACGAAGCCTATGATTTTGCCAACCGTCGCCATATCGGTCCCAGCCCGACCGAGATGCGCGACATGCTGCAGGTGATCGGCTTCAAGACGCTGGACGAGCTGATCGACGCCACCGTCCCCCCGGCGATCCGGCAGAAACAGCCGCTGGACTGGGGTCCGGCGATGACGGAACGCGATGCGCTTTTCCACATGAAACAGGTGGCGGGGAAGAACAAGGTTCTGACCTCGCTGATCGGTCAGGGCTATTACGGCACCACCACGCCTGCGCCGATCCTGCGCAACATCCTGGAAAACCCGGCCTGGTACACCGCCTATACGCCGTACCAGCCCGAGATCAGCCAGGGCCGTCTTGAGGCACTGTTGAACTTCCAGACCATGGTCAGCGACCTGACCGGGTTGGACGTGGCCAACGCCTCGCTTCTGGACGAAGCCACCGCGGCGGCCGAAGCGATGGCGATGGCCAAGCGCGGCGGCCGGTCCAAGGCCAACAACGCGGCCTTCTTCGTTGACAAGAACTGCCACCCGCAGACCATCGCGGTGATCAAGACCCGGGCCGAGCCTCTGGGCATCGACGTGCAGGTCGCCGACCCGGATCAGCTGGACGCGGGCGCGGTATTCGGCGCGATCTTCCAGTATCCGGGCACCTATGGCCATGTGCGCGACTTCACCGCCGAGATCGCGGCGCTGCATGAACACAAGGCCATCGCCATCGTCGCCGCCGACATCCTGTCGCTGGCGCTGCTGAAGTCACCGGGCGAGATGGGCGCGGACATTGCCATCGGCTCGACCCAGCGCTTTGGTGTGCCGATGGGCTATGGCGGCCCGCACGCCGCCTACATGGCCACCACCGACAAGCTGAAGCGATCCATGCCGGGCCGGATCATCGGTGTGTCCATCGACAGCCGCGGCAACAAGGCCTACCGCCTGTCGTTGCAGACCCGCGAGCAGCACATCCGCCGCGAGAAGGCGAACTCGAACGTCTGCACCGCGCAGGCGCTGCTGGCGGTGATTGCTTCGATGTATGCGGTCTATCACGGCCCCGACGGCATCAAGGCGATTGCCCAGTCGGTGCACCGCAAGACCTCGCGCCTGGCCGCCGGCCTGGAAGAGGCGGGCTTCTCGGTCGAACCCGAGGTGTTCTTCGACACGATCACGGTCGAGGTCGGCCATCTGCAGAAGACGGTGATGGAGGCCGCCGTGGCGCGCGGCGTCAACCTGCGCAAGGTGGGCGACACCAAGGTTGGCATCAGCCTGGACGAACAGACCCGCCCCGAGACGATCGAGGCGGTCTGGGGGGCCTTCGGCATCGACCGCAAGGATGACAGCTCGAACAAGCAATACCGCCTGCCGGATTATGCGCTGCGTGAAAGCGCCTATCTGACCCACCCGATCTTCCACCAGAACCGGGCCGAGGCCGAGATCACCCGCTATATGCGTCGTCTGGCCGACCGCGACCTGGCGCTGGACCGGGCGATGATCCCGCTGGGGTCCTGCACCATGAAGCTGAACGCCACGATCGAGATGATCCCGGTCACCTGGCCCGAGTTCGGCAATCTGCACCCGTTCTGCCCCGAAGATCAGGCGCAGGGCTATCACGAGATGATCGCCGATCTGAACGACAAGCTGTGCCAGATCACCGGCTATGACGCGATCTCCCAGCAGCCCAACTCGGGCGCGCAGGGCGAATATGCGGGCCTGCTGACCATCCGCAACTATCACTTTGCGCGCGGCGAAGGGCACCGCAATGTCTGCCTGATCCCGACCTCGGCCCATGGCACCAACCCGGCCTCGGCGCAGATGGTGGGCTGGCAGGTCGTGCCGGTGCAGGCGGATGACAAGGGCAATATCGATGTCGCCGACTTCCGCGCCAAGGCGGAAAAGCACTCGGATCATCTGGCCGCCTGCATGATCACCTACCCGTCCACTCATGGTGTGTTCGAGACCACCGTGCAGGAGGTCTGCCAGATCACTCATGACCACGGCGGCCAGGTCTATATCGACGGCGCCAACATGAACGCCATGGTGGGCCTGTCGCGCCCCGGCGACATTGGCGGCGATGTCAGCCACCTGAACCTGCACAAGACCTTCTGCATCCCGCATGGCGGCGGCGGCCCCGGCATGGGTCCGATCGGCGTCAAGGCGCATCTGGCCGAGCACCTGCCCGGGCACCCGGAATACGGCACCGCCGTGGGCCCGGTCTCGGCGGCGCCCTTCGGGTCTCCGTCCATTCTGCCGGTCAGCTGGGCCTATGTGCTGCTGATGGGCGGCGCGGGTCTGACCCAGGCGACCAAGGTGGCGATCCTGAACGCCAACTACATCGCGGCGCGGCTCAAGGATGCCTATCCGATCCTCTATACCTCGGAAACGGGGCGTGTGGCGCATGAATGCATCCTCGACACCCGGCCCCTGGACGCCGAGGCGCATGTCACCGTCGATGACGTGGCCAAACGCCTGATCGATTCAGGCTTCCACGCGCCAACGATGAGCTGGCCGGTGGCCGGCACCCTGATGGTGGAACCCACGGAGTCGGAACCCATGGCCGAACTGGACCGTTTCTGCGATGCCATGCTGTCGATCCGCTCGGAAGCGCAGGACATCATCGACGGCAAGATCGACGCGGAAAACAACCCGCTGAAAAACGCCCCCCACACGGTGCGCGATCTGGTCGGCGACTGGGACCGCCCCTACACCCGCGAACAGGCCTGCTTCCCGCCGGGTTCCATGGGCGTCGACAAATACTGGTCCCCCGTCAACCGCGTCGACAACGCTTACGGTGACAGAAACCTCGTCTGCACATGCCCCCCAATGGACGCATACGCAGACGCCGCGGAATA
>NZ_JBQFPQ010000020.1:0-6097 GCF_056536445.1 Ruegeria sp. CL7 | reverse complement strand
GGGCTCGGTGCGGTCATTCGGTGTATTGGGTTCAATGTCTGCTCTAGCGGCAAAGCGACCGGTCACTCGGCAGGCGCATGTATCCACTACAGTGCGGTGTGCAGTCTGCTACCGAAATAGCGTTAAAACCGCCTTGGACGATCAAGCATTAGCTGGAGCACAAGCTGTTCTCTTCCTGTTCTATTGTTTATGTGCAACTTTTGGAGGGGTCGACTTGCTTCAACCGGCAAGCTTCCTCAGCAATCGGTACTGCCTTGATACACGTAAGCTTTTGGATGTGCGACCAGACCCTAGAATGTGCCAAACGGAGAACAACATGAGCGCTAACGCGGACAGCGGTCTGAAGGGCAATCGAGACGTTACAGATACTGAAGGTGACTATTCCATCTATCCGCACATGGATGGGATCAAAAGCTCGATGTCGTGGAAGCTTGGCTGTTATGGAGAACGCGGCGCTCTTTCCAAGGACATGATCGGGAGCTTGGCTGAACAGTTTGACCTGCCGACTAAGCTCGTACGCGAACTCTCTGTGTTTCTTGGGAACTGCCTCAATAACGACGACGACATCGCAATCAATCTGACTGAGGTCCGACGCTCGCAAGCGATTGAACGAGGTCAAAAGCACCTCAAGCAACTTTTGCGGAAAGCAAAACAGAGTTCCATTGGTCCCCAAGAACTCCGGAACGCATTGGGCTCGCTTTCGACTTATTTCGCGGCGACGCCAGAAGATGGAGACCTTCTTGACCAAGTCCTCGACAAGCTTGAGACCGCAACGACACTTACTCAGGATGTCATAGATGACATTCGGCACATCCTTGTGACCCCCGGCGCAGTTGCAGAGATGTCGCCCCGAGACAAGCGGTTCTCGCGCGACAAACGCCGTCAGTACATCGTCGAGAGCTGCTGTTACATCTGGAAAGATGCCGGTCGCCCTCTGACCTATACAACATACTCAGACGGGCGCCCCGGAGGACAACGGCAAGGTCCGCTCGTCAACTTTATCCAGGCTGTCGTGAAGATGATCACCGAGCCGGGGCAAATCCTGAGCGGTGAGACGATCCGCGTGGATATAGACGATTTTCGCGGCAAGCTTGAGCGTGAAGAGAAAGAGCGTTGGGCGCCGCCGGAATTGGCCAATCAATACACTTAGAAGGAGCAAGCCCGCGTTGTCATGGTCATGGCATGACACGCGTTCCTGCCATACCCCCTTCTGACGACCATGCGCACCGGCAGGTTGAGACAGCGATTGACCAGTTGGTCCGATTGCTGGCTGCCCAGGCAGTACGGGAACTGGGCCGGAACGCCTCTGACCAAAAGGAGGCGCATCAGGATGCCACAGATCAATGCCAAGAAGAGCCGACCCCGCAAGCTTTTGACGGTGAAGGACGTCGCTGAACTGGACAATTGCTCGGAGAAGACGGTACGCCGTGCGATTGCGGCAGGCCTGCTTGAGGTTATTCGGGTGGGCCCCGGCGGACGCCTCATCCGCATTGATCCGGCAGCTCATGCCGCCTACCGGCAGACACATTGCTGGTAGGAACTCACGTCTATTAATGTCTATTTATGTCAATGCGTTATGTGCATTTCGGGAAGAAGGCCAGCCCGTAAGTTTCTGACTTTCTGTGCTACGCTTTTCCCGAATCGGACCTCCTGTCCACACCCGTCCACCCGAGACCTGACATGTCCAAAGGAACACAGACCCGATGACTAGCCAGAGCCCCGTTCCATTGACAATAGCCTTCGTCAAAGCCGACACACCGATGTTTGCCGAGCTTATCGAACAGCTGCGCTCCGATAGCTCTCTGACAGACGGACGCCGCCGCGATATGATCTCCGGCCTGCGCCGTGCATCCAAAGCCCTTGGATTGCCTCCTGAGGATGTGCCTTGCGATAGCCGCTGGTTGCAGCCCCGTCTTTCCAAAGTCACACCGGCTGCACTCGGTCTTTCACCAAAGAGCTGGCAAAACGCGGTCAGTGATGCACGGGCTGCGCTCGCGCATTTCGGGCTGGTGGAACGGCGCTTCAACCGGATCGATGATCTGTCTCCCGATTGGCAAGCGCTCTGGGCGAATGTACTGGCGTCCGGCGACAAGACATTGCAACCCGCGCTCTGCCGCTTCGTGCATTTTTTGAACCGGCAGGGTGTCAAACCTGCCACTGTCTGTGAGGAGCATGCTCAAGCCTATCGAGTAGCCCTTGAGCATAACGAGATCAGCAAATCTCCTGATGTTTCACATCGTGCCGCTGTCAACGGCTGGAACCTGGCGGCTCGACGTATTTCACAATGGCCCAACGTCACTCTGCCTCTGGAATCGCGCCAGAAGGTCATCACTTTTCCGGTGACCGCGTTTCCAGCGCCCTTCCAAACCGCTCTTGCAAAGCTGATACATCGTCTGTCCAATCCAGACCCCTTGGCAGATGACGGTCAAAACAGGGCACTCCGACCCCCGACCCTGTCCCAATACCAAAGACAGTTGGTTCGGTTTGCCTCCGAACTCGTTCACTCTGGTATCCCGATCGCGGAGATTGGCGGATTGGACATCCTGATCAATCCGATGATGGCTGAACGGGGTTTGCGCCAGATGTTATCGCGCACCAACAACCAGACCACAAAGATGATCAGCGAGATCGCCGCGCTGCTCCGCAACCTGGCCCGGATACTCAATGCATCCGATGACACCCGGGACGCGCTGTCGGGGCTTGCCGCGCGTCTTGCGGTAAAACCTCAGAATGGCATGACCCAAAAAAACCGAAGCCGGCTGCGGGTGTTGCAGGAGGACCGGCATCAGCAGCGCCTGCTGCTTCTGCCTGAACGGGTTTTCGCGCGACCACGCGGCACCTCCAAGCCGTATGGCTGGGCTCTGGCGCGTGAAGATGCGCTCGCCATCGCCATCTTGCTGGTCTGCCCAGTTCGCGTGAAGAACCTGGCTGACATCCACCTGGAACGCCACCTGCACCGTCCCGGCGATGGCCGAGCCTACCTGGTTCTGGAAGGCGGCGAGACCAAAAACGAGCGACCTGTCGAGTTCGAGATCCCACGGGATGTATTGCGCATGATCGACGCCCATCTCAAAACTCGCTGTCCGGAACTCTGCCCCGCGGGAACGCCTTGGCTGTTTCCGCGCCGAAAGAGATGCGATCCAATCGACCCGAACGCCCTTTCGGCACGCATCTCCAAACGGATCCGGAAGGAAACGGGGTTGGAGATGAATGCCCACCTGTTTCGGCATTTCGCGGTGATGAACTGGCTCGACGCCAATCCCGGCGGCTACGAGGTTGCGCGCCGTTTGCTCGGGCATTCGGAGGTCAGCCACACCATCAACATGTATTCCGGTCTTGAGGCACGGTCGGCGACACGCGCCTTTGCTGACCTGGTCGATGCCAAGAAAGGGCGTCGCTGATGAGCCTTATTCTGCCGCTCGACGAATGGCCCGCGCAAGACCAGGAGATGTGGCTCAACCTTCAGGCGGGAGGTGGACCGCTTGACGATTGCGGCGCGCTCTCACATCTACGCGCGACCTCGCTGAAGACTTTGGAGTTGCGCTATGCCCGATGGCTGCAATGGCTGATTACAAGTGATGCGAATGCGATCACACTGCCTCCGGCTCGACGCGCGACTCTGCCGCGCCTGTCCGCTTGGCTTCGGGACCTCTCACACACCCGGCCAATGACCCGGTTGATGTTCATTGACGGCGTTTTGCGTATCCTCTCCGCGGCTGACCCGACACAGGACTGGTCCGCTCAGCGGAGATTGAAAGCGGGATTGAAGCGCACCGCAGGACGGGGTGATCGGGATCGCAAACTTGGGCGTGTGTTGTCCAGCGAGGTTCTATTCCGTGCAGGGCTGATTCTGGCGACGGGTCATGCAGAAGCGGCGCCAACATCGCTGCGCCGTATGATGTGCCTGCGGGATGGCACCATGATTGCCATGCTGGCTTTGATGCCGATGCGGCGACGCGCCTTTGCCGGCCTTCGGATTGGCATATCCTTGCATGTCACAGCAGACACCTTGACCGTCGCGCTCCCCGGGGATCTGACCAAATCAGGGCAGCCATGGGAGGCTGTTGTTCCCCAGAGTGTTGAGCCTCTCTTGCGTCGTTATGTCAACGAAGTCCGCCCCTATTTTTTGGAGCGTGGCCAACAGCAGCACGATGTCCTATGGGTTGGCAAAACTGGCTTACCTTTCAAAGAAAACGCGCTAGGCCCCCGAATTGCTGATCAAACGCTTAAGCTGACGGGTCGCCGCATCCCACCGCATTTCTTCCGGGATGCCGCCGCAACGACATTGGCGCGCTCCTCTCCGGAACACGCAAAGCTGATCCGACCAATATTGGCTCATACGAGCTTCGGAACGGCAGAGCATCACTACATTCACGCCCAAACCATTGAAGCAGGCCGCGACTACGCGGATCTGATCAACCAGAAGAAAAAGGTCTGTCGATGACCCGAGTCGCAATCTATGCCCGTTTCTCCAGCCAGATGCAGCGAGACGCATCGATCGAAGACCAGATGCGACTGTGCCGGGAGCGGGCAGAACGCGAAGGCTGGACCATTGTTGAAGCCTATTCGGATCGGGCGGTCTCTGGCGCGTCCATGTTGCGTCCCGGGCTGCAAGCGCTCTTCAATGCAACCCAGGAAGGACGGGTTGATCTGATCTTGGCGGAGGCGCTGGATCGCTTGAGTCGAGACCAGGCAGACATCGCTGCGATTTTCAAACGCCTGAGCTTTGCAGGGGTCGGCATCATGACTCTGACCGAAGGCGAGATCAGTGAGTTGCATGTGGGTCTCAAGGGGACCATGAACCAACTGTTCCTCAAAGATCTGGCAGATAAAACTCGGCGCGGTCTTCGCGGGCGGGTGGAGCTTGGACGCTCCGGTGGCGGCAACAGCTATGGCTACGACGTCGTCCGGCGTCTCGGGCCCGACGGCCAACCTGTTACGGGGGAACGAGTGATCAACGCAGCGGAAGCTGAGATTGTCCGACGGGTGCTTCAAGAGTTCACCGAAGGGCACTCCCCAAAAGCCATTGCGCGCCGCCTCAACACCGAGGGTGTCCCAGGCCCCCGTGGTAAATTATGGCGTGACACGGCAATCCGGGGGCACCGCACTCGTGGAACCGGCCTTCTTAACAATGAGCTCTACATCGGCCGCCTGGTCTGGAACCGGCTGCGTTACATCAAGGACCCGGAGACCGGCAGACGTGTTTCCCGTCTCAACGATACCTCCGAATGGATCATCACGGAGGTCCCAGAGCTGCGCATCGTCGGGGATAAACTTTGGGAGGCGGTCAAACAGCGGCAGGGCGAGATCGAGGCTGATCCCCGCGTCAAAGCCATCAAGGAAACCAAGTTTTGGGAGAAGCGGCGCAAGAAGCACCTTCTGACAGGTCTTGCATTCTGCGGCACCTGCGGAGGGCCGCTCGCGACAGTCGGGCGCGACTACCTCGCCTGCTCTGCCGCCCGCAAACTCGGTACTTGTTCCCATAGGCACTCCATTCGCCGCAATGTCCTGGAAGACGCCGTTCTGGATTTGCTTCGTCAGCGTCTGATGCAGCCCGACGCAGTGGCCGCTTTTATCAAGTCCTTCAGCGAAGCCGCCAACGCAGAAGCAGGCACAGCGGAGGAAGTCCGGACCCGTCTGCAATCCGACCGGGACAAAGCCGTGCGCAAACTGAATGGGCTTTATGACGCAATCGCCGAGGGCATTCGCACCACCGGACTTCAAGCAAGACTCGAAGAGCTTGAAGCGCAGATCGCCGATCTTGAGGCGAAGCTCTCAGAACCTACGCCCTCACCGGTGCGACTGCACCCAAATCTGTCCGAACTCTATCGCTCCAAGGTCGCAGATCTGGCACAGGCGTTATCGGATCCGTCGATCCGTACAGGAGCCTTGGAGATTATCCGGGGCTTGATCGAACGTGTTACGATCCAACATGAACGGGATGGCGTGCAGATCGAACTGGAGGGTGCCCTGGCAGCAATGATTGGGCTGGCCCAGAATGAACAAAGCCGCCCTGAGGCGGCTTGTTCGAGGCTCTGTTCGACCAAGGTGGTTGCGGGAGTAGGATTTGAACCTACGACCTTCAGGTTATGAGCCT
>NZ_JBQFPQ010000019.1:0-2500 GCF_056536445.1 Ruegeria sp. CL7 | reverse complement strand
CATCCGAATACCCCGGGGGGTAGAGCACTGGATGGGTAATGGGGCCCCACAGGCTTACTGATCCTAACCAAACTCCGAATACCCGGGAGTACTAGATGGCAGACACACTGCGGATGCTAACGTCCGTAGTGGAGAGGGAAACAACCCTGACCTACAGCTAAGGCCCCCAATTCATGGCTAAGTGGGAAAGCAGGTGGGACGACCAAAACAACCAGGAGGTTGGCTTAGAAGCAGCCATCCTTTAAAGATAGCGTAACAGCTCACTGGTCTAAACAAGTTGTCCTGCGGCGAAGATGTAACGGGGCTCAAGCCATGAGCCGAAGCTTAGGATGCCGTAAGGCATGGTAGCAGAGCGTAGTGTGACATAGAACTCATCCTGTATTGCCGCCGGTTATGTGGCGCGAGTAATCGCGCTCAAGTAGCCGAATAGGCGGTAGCGCAGGATAGAGTTCTTTCGATGAAGCCGGCCTGTGAGGGATCCGGTGGAGAGATCACTAGTGAGAATGATGACATGAGTAGCGACAAAGAGTGTGAGAGACACTCTCGCCGAAAGTCCAAGGGTTCCTGCTTAAAGCTAATCTGAGCAGGGTAAGCCGGCCCCTAAGCCGAGGCCGAAAGGCGTAGGCGATGGGAACTAGGTTAATATTCCTAGGCCAGGAGGATGTGACGGATCACAGGTGTAGTTCAATCTTATCGGATTGATTGGGCTGCTGAGTGGTTCCTGGAAATAGCCCTCCATCAGACCGTACCCTAAACCGACACAGGTGGACTGGTAGAGCATACCAAGGCGCTTGAGAGAACGATGTTGAAGGAACTCGGCAAAATACCTCCGTAAGTTCGCGAGAAGGAGGCCCGGTTCCTAGGCAACTAGGGGCTGGGGGCACAAACCAGGGGGTGGCGACTGTTTATTAAAAACACAGGGCTCTGCGAAGTCGCAAGACGACGTATAGGGTCTGACGCCTGCCCGGTGCCTGAAGGTTAAAAGGAGAGGTGAGAGCCTTGAATTGAAGCCCAGGTAAACGGCGGCCGTAACTATAACGGTCCTAAGGTAGCGAAATTCCTTGTCGGGTAAGTTCCGACCTGCACGAATGGCGTAACGACTTCCCCGCTGTCTCCAACATCGACTCAGCGAAATTGAATTGCCTGTCAAGATGCAGGCTTCCCGCGGTTAGACGGAAAGACCCCGTGCACCTTTACTACAGCTTCGCACTGGCATCAGGATTGTGATGTGCAGGATAGGTGGTAGGCTTTGAAGCAGGAACGCAAGTACCTGTGGAGCCTCCCTTGAGATACCACCCTTCGCACTCTTGATGTCTAACCGCGGTCCGTTATCCGGATCCGGGACCCTGCGTGGCGGGTAGTTTGACTGGGGCGGTCGCCTCCTAAAGCGTAACGGAGGCGCGCGAAGGTTGGCTCAGAGCGGTCGGAAATCGCTCGTTGAGTGCAATGGCAGAAGCCAGCCTGACTGCAAGACTGACAAGTCGAGCAGAGTCGAAAGACGGCCATAGTGATCCGGTGGTCCCGAGTGGAAGGGCCATCGCTCAACGGATAAAAGGTACGCCGGGGATAACAGGCTGATACTGCCCAAGAGTCCATATCGACGGCAGTGTTTGGCACCTCGATGTCGGCTCATCTCATCCTGGGGCTGGAGCAGGTCCCAAGGGTACGGCTGTTCGCCGTTTAAAGAGGTACGTGAGCTGGGTTTAGAACGTCGTGAGACAGTTCGGTCCCTATCTGCCGTGGGTGTAGGAGACTTGAGAGGAGTTGCCCCTAGTACGAGAGGACCGGGGTGAACGATCCACTGGTGGACCAGTTGTCGTGCCAACGGCAGTGCTGGGTAGCTATGATCGGACAGGATAACCGCTGAAGGCATCTAAGCGGGAAGCCCCCCTCAAAACAAGGTCTCCCTGAGGGCCGTGGAAGACCACCACGTCAATAGGCCGGAGATGTAAGCGCAGCAATGCGTTCAGTTGACCGGTACTAATCGCCCGATAGGCTTGATTTGATCCAGTAATGGAAAGACAAATCACCAAAAGCATACACTGACCTTGATTATGGACAGCGTCGCAGCGCCAAGCCGCGATGTTGGTTGATTATATAACCGAGTGGCACCGCGCATTCGCAAGCGAATACGCTGCCTGCCAACCGTCGCTTTCTTGCTCCGCAAAAAAGTCGACATGGGCTTTTCCTCGGTTTGGTGGTCATAGCGCAAGTGAAACACCCGGTCCCATCCCGAACCCGGAAGTTAAGCACTGCCGCGCCAATGGTACTTGGGCTTAAGCCCCGGGAGAGTAGGTCACCGCCAAACCTAGAAAAAGCCCATATCTCTCTAACACGATGACACAATACCCGGCCTCAAATAGCGCAAGCGATAGGCCAACCAAAGACCTCAAGTAGCGTAAGCGCTAGGTCACAAAAACTGTCGCGGGATGGAGCAGCCCGGTAGCTCGTCAGGCTCATAACCTGAAGGTCGTAGGTTCAAATCCTACTCCCGCAACCA
>NZ_JBQFPQ010000018.1:0-8166 GCF_056536445.1 Ruegeria sp. CL7 | reverse complement strand
AGCCGCCCTGAGGCGGCTTGTTCGAGGCTCTGTTCGACCAAGGTGGTTGCGGGAGTAGGATTTGAACCTACGACCTTCAGGTTATGAGCCTCACGGGCATATGTTTGCTGATATTTGTTAAAGCTGTTTCTTTATTTACTTATCAGTATGTTGCCACTTTTTCCGATTGCTTCATGTATTCTCAACATTGTTCAAATTTGCTCCCTGATGTAGCACCAGTGTAGCACCGTCAACTTTTTGGTAGCACCAAGACAATTCAAGGATACACCGTGGCCAGTCACCGTTTGAACTTCACCAAAGCCGCCCTTTTGAAAGCACCCGCCGCGAAGAAAGGTTCGAGGGACTACTACTATGACGAACGGGAAGCGGGGTTGATACTGGCAGTGACAGCGGCAGGATCAAAGAGCTTCTACTTGTACAAACGGATTGAAGGGCGTCCAGAACGGCTACTTCTGGGCAAGTTTCCAGACATGACTGTGGAACAAGCCCGCAAGGCAGCAGCAAAGGCCAAGGGTGGCATTGCGTCTGGGGCTAACCCTCAAAAAGAGAAAAAGGCCGTGCGTGATGAAATGACCTTTGGAGCGCTCTTTGCCGAATACATGGACAAGTACTCCAAAGTTCACAAGAAATCATGGAAGTATGACGAGCGGGAAGTAAACAAATATCTGTCGCATTGGTTCCGCAGAAAGATATCCAGCATTGATCGGGCCGAGGTAGAAAGGCTTCATGCGAAGATCGGCAAGGACAACGGCTTGTATCAAGCCAATCGTTTGCTTGAACGTATTCGCTCCATCTTCAACAAGGCGATTGAATGGGGATGGAAGGGCGTGAACCCCGCTGTCGGCATCAAAAAGTTTCGGGAACAAAGCCGCGACAGATTCTTGCAGCCTGACGAGTTGCCCCGGTTCTTCGAGGCACTGGCAAATGAACCCAACGAAGTCGCACGGGACTTCTTCATGATTTCCCTTCTCACAGGTGCGCGGAAGTCCAATACGCTGGCGATGATGTGGAAGGATATCAGTTTTCAATCGGCGACATGGCGGATTGAGGAAACCAAGAACGCCGACCCACTGACTGTTCACCTTCCCCAGCAGGCAATTGAACTGCTGATCGAACGGAAATTGAAGTCAGACAGCCCCTATGTGTTCGAAGGCTCAGGCAAGAGCGGCCATCTTGCGGACCCCAAGAAGGCGTGGAACCGGATTCTAGAAGAAGCTGGAATCGACAACCTGCGCATTCATGACTTGCGCCGTACCTTGGGCAGCTATCAAGCGGCAACCGGGGCCAATGGATACATCATTGGGAAGTCACTTGGGCATCGGTCGCAGCAATCTACCGCAATCTATGCACGACTGAACCTTGATCCGGTCCGGGAGAGTGTGGACAAGGCGACCGAGTTGATGTTTTCAAGAGCAACCTAGCGTGGGAATGAGCCCATAGCTGCCCTTCACGATGCCATGTATTTTATGAAATTGGGATGCTTGCAAAGTAGATGATATGTCGAAAACCTCGCAGAAAATCTCATAAAGCGGTCACTCAAAGTACCGCGAGTGGAGGCGCTAAGCACCTAAGTCTTCCCTAAATTAGCTCTTCTGGAATTCCTTCCCCTCTTCACAGTGGGCATTGTAATAGTCGATCAATTGGTCTTGGAACCTCATGAGAACCGCCATGTCGTGCTGCATCTCAGGGATTCTCGCTATTTGGTCACATTCCGGAATGAGGTGTTCTGCCAGACTGAGTGCCATCAGCTTTTCGGTGTGGCGATCAGAATCCGCCATTTCGCGCATTTTGTCGTACAGTTCCACGATTTTCTTGTCCTTCAACTTCGCCATCTTAAGGACGAAATAGAAGAATTTTTGATTAGAAACTTTGAGCTCTATGGCAACAGCCAGCTTAATATCATTTGCACGATTTCCCGCACCAGAAAACAATCCAAACATCTAACTTCTCGCACCATTTCAAATTGATAGCACCGAACATCATATTGATACTTTCGTCAAGTCGCTGTTTTCTGACATGGATCGGTCGTTCAGGAAGCTGAATTGGTCCCAAAGCACATCTCGCGTTGCTGATCCTGATGCTAAGTGGAGCGCTAGTCCGGATTGCATGTGCCATTCCAAATTCACCGTCAACACTGTCAGCCTTGTCAGCCTCTGGCGTTTTGCTTGGTTTTCCTGAACAAGCGGCATTATGGAACAGGCTGACAACACCCTACCCGACAGTGAACCAGCATCGACCGTGCCTTGGCAGCGCCTCATGGCGGGCCACGGTTTCTTATCGGAACTTCACCGCCTATATGATGCCCGGTTCATGCTCGAACTTGAGATGCTGGTTGGCCCAAAGGCCAATGTTGACGAACTGCGCAAAGGGGTTGAGGCAGCGGCGCGAGCCTACGTCCGCGAGCGCCGCAAAATGCGCCGACGCAAACCGGGGGCAATAGAATACCGCCGCCTGTCCGCATTGTCTGCCAAGCTTGAGCCGGTTTTAGTGGACCTTGCCCGTGTGCAGGCTTCACCAAACTGTTCCGGGAAACTGGCCGACGCGCTGGAAACGCAAGCCCGATCAGCCGACCCAAGCGCCGCCGGAATTGCAAACCTGATCGACGGCGCATTTGGCCCGGGCGATCCTGTTGGCCATATCGCGGCGTTTCTGGAACTGTTGCATAAGGCGACCGCAGAAACGGTTGCTTTGGGCGAGCATGACACCCCAAGCAGCTATCATGAGGCCGATCTGGATCGTTGGTCTCGCAGGCCGAAGAAAACCGAAAGCCAGCCGATTGCGGCGTTAGCCCGCGCCTTCCGCCCCTATTGGGAGCGCAATGCCATGCGCCCCTTTAATGCGGGCCGGTACGATCCGGCCACAAAGCAAAACAAAGCAACCGCAGTAGATGCGATTCATTTGATCGGCCAAAAACTTGATCCGGACCTGACGCGCGCGCGTGTGGTCACGGTAATGCGGGTGATGTAGTCATATTTTCGCCACATTATGTGGCATTTAACCGGCATGTTTTCTTACGTAGGAAGTAGTTTTTCTTTCCTGCTTCACGCGTTTCGACCTGCCCAATCGCTCTCTAGGTTTCTCTTCATCGATCAAAATTGATGGAGGTTATCATGATCGCAAAACAGGCAGACACCCTGCTCAAACCCGAGCAAGTCGCGGAACGCCTCGGCGTGTCCACAACCACCCTTGCTACGTGGCGCTGCACCAAGCGCTACCCGCTGGCCTATGTCAAAGTTGGCCGCTTGGTCCGCTATCGCATGGGAGATGTAGAAGCGTTCGAGATCGCGCGTCTTCAGGAGGTGGTTGCGAATGACTGGTAATTGGAAGCCTATCGAATTCGCGGCCATTGCTGAACTGGCCCGGATCAATCTGCAAACTCTACTGGCCGAATGGTTGCCAGATGGCCGGATCATTGGGCGCGAATGGGTGGCGCTGAACCCCACCCGCGCAGATCGGTCGCGGGGTTCGTTTCGGATCAATCTCGACAGCGGACTGTGGGCAGACTTCGCGACGGATGACAAAGGCGGGGATGCCATCAGCCTCTTTGCCTATCTGAACGGGGTGCAGCAAGGTCAGGCCGCACGTGCGCTGGCCCAGCGTCTGGGGGTGCAGGCATGAGCGCGCTACCCGACCTTCGCCACCCGACAGCCGGTGTCGCTGATACCCAGCATGTTTATCGCAGCAGAACGGGTGCGCCTGTGCTCGTCGCCAATCGCTATGAGGGCAACGGCAAGGGCAAGTTCTTTCTGCCCTACGACGTGACCAAGGGCGCATGGAAAGCACCCCAGTTGCGCCCGGTCTATCATCTGGACCGGATCGCCCAGGCGAACCCGGATCAGCCGGTGATCTGGGTTGAAGGGGAGAAGTGTGCCGATGTTCTGACAGGCTTGGGGTATCTGGCCTCTACCAGCTTTGGAGGCAGCAAGGCGCTGGCAAAAACTGACCTGTCACCGTTGGCAGGCCGTACTGTCATTATCTGGCCTGACCATGATGAGCCGGGACAGAGCTATGCCGCCAAGTTGGCCGAAGAGCTCGTTACATTACATAGGGCGACACCTCTGATCCTGCCGATCAGTGACGCACTGATTCAAGCGCATGATTCATCAGATCTGATCCCTAAACCAATACATAGGGGCTGGGACGTGGCCGATGCCATTGCCGCAGGTTGGGGGCTAGGCGAGATTGACGCCCTGATAAACAGCGTTGCGTGTGATTTGCCGGATGCAACTGCCGCCTACCTTACAAGTATGGTTCCGCCTGCCGCTAATGATCCGCATCCCCCTATGTATCATAAGGAAAACCCTGACCCATATACGTTACCTATACATAGGGATGAACCTGCACCTATACGTAACGATGACAATGCGGCGCTGGTGGATGGGCTTGAGCTTTGGAACACGCCACAGGGTGAGCCCTATGTAACGTTACGGGCCAAGGGTCACTTTGAGCACTGGCCTGTAGGTTCCGCGACCTTCCGCAACTATCTGGCCTATGCCCATTACAAGGCCGAGGGCAAAGCCCCCTCCAATGCCGCGCTAGATGACAAGCGCCGGATGCTGGAAGGGGTGGCCCGGTTCGAAGGCGAGACCTACCCCGTATCCAGCCGCATCGCCTCCATCGGGCGCACGGTCTATCTCGATCTTGGCGACACCGACTGGCAGGCTGTGGCGATCACCTCCGAGGGCTGGCAGGTGGTCAGCCACCCGCCCGCACGGTTTCGGCGCTCACCAGCCATGCAGGCGCTTCCAGTACCGGAACGGCATGAGAATGGCATCGACTTGTTGCGCGATTTTCTGAACGTGGACAGCGAAGATGATTTCCGCATGTTGGTGGCATGGGTTCTGGGGTGTTTCCACCCCAAAGGCCCCTACCCTATCCTGACTCTGTCAGGCGAACAGGGCAGCGCCAAAAGCACCACTGCACAAACGCTGCGCGACCTGATCGACCCGGCCCAGCCCAGCACCCGCAGCACGCCCAATTCCGAGCAGGATTTGGTGATTGCCGCGATGCACAATCATGTTCTGAGCTTTGACAATCTCTCGACCATCCGCCCGATGATGGCGGACGCCTTCTGCCGGATTGCTACGGGTGGCGGCTTTGGCACCCGCAAGCTGCACACCGACAGCGACGAAGTGCTGTTCAACGCCACCCGGCCTTGCCTGCTGAACGGTATTCCCGATCTGGCCGCACGACCTGATCTGGCGGATCGCGCCATTGGCGTTCATCTGCCGGTGATCCCACCCGGCAGGCGCAAAACCTTGGGCGCGTTCAACCGCGACTTTGCCAAGGCCAAGCCCTACATTCTGGGCGCGCTGTTGGACGCGGTATCCCGCGCATTGGGTCAAATTGACTCTGTAAGCCTCTCAGAAGCCCCTAGGATGGCGGACTTTGCTAAATGGGTCGTTGCTGCCGAAGACTCCCTTGGGTGGACTCAGGGCGCGTTTCTGGACTCCTACGCGGCCAATCGCGCCCGCAGCGACCAAGCCGCCGTTGACGCCAACCCGGTCGCGCTGGCAATCCTGTCGCTGATGGATGGGCGTCAGCGTTGGGGCGGCACTGCAACCGAGTTGAAGCAAACCTTGCGGGATCGCTTTCCTGCGCTGACAGAGGACAGCCAGAGCTTTCCCCGGTCCGAGGCGCGGTTTGGGGCAGCGCTACGTCGGGTTCAGCCCGTGTTGCGGCGTCAGGGGGTTAACATCGCGTTCAGTCGGGAAGGCAAAGCCGGGATGCGGGTGATAGAATTGAGCAGTCGGTGAAAGTTCGTACAACAATTTTTTGGCTAACGCGCTCGATCCCTTGGGTCGGGCGCCTTTTTGTTGCTCCACCTATTGCGTTTGTCTGGTTCGACTTTCGTCTGCTACGCGGACGAAGCTGCCGTTTGCTGCGGCGCAGAGCTCCGGAATCAATTGAAGGATTGCTCAGCAGGCGGAGCTGACGAACAGAGTTATCTTTCGCTGTCGGGCCTAAAAGCGCGGACCCTCATCGCCCATCTCAGGGCAAAAGCCTTCTTCCACTACAGGATCGATACATAACTTGCGGCGGACGCTCTATTTATAAAAAATGCCAAAAGAAGAAAATACAGCAATACGGGAAAAACAATTATAGCCTTCCTTATCATAGATTTTAGGGCGCTATTTTTGTTTGGGCTAAAAGTTTCGACCTTGGTGTCACTTAAAGGTGGGAGTAGATCCCTTTTGCTTTGCTTAATCATAGTCAACTCGTGAAAAACTGACTAATCTTTTTCAAACCCCACATTAACCGAAGATTAACGCTCAAATTATTTCAGTTTTAGCGTTTTTTTTGACCGCTTTTGGAGACAAAAGCTCCAAGCCAATTACTATTGTCAACAGTATTAATGCTTCCCCAGCGATTCTTTTGGGAGTAGTGGCTAAGCTGTTAATGTTAAATTAAAAATATCCACTCCGAAATGTCGGATAGTTGCCACATTCTGGCCTCGTTTTGACAACACTCTTAAGTGTGGAATTTGCGCGTCGCCACTAATCTGTATTTCGCTAAGTAAAAAGGATTTCTTACGTGTTGAACTTCCTTAAAGTGAGTGTCTCCGCACTCGTGCTGTCTGCATTTGTAGTCGCGCCAATCGTGACCGTTTTCACCACCGATTACGCATATGCAAAAAATGGTAACGGAAAAGGTGGGGGCAACGGCGGCGGAAAAGGGGATAACGGAGGTGGCAATGGTGGCGGAAAGGGCGGCAACAGCGGTGAAAAAGGTGCCAAAAAGGGATGGGGTTCCGACAAAACGCTAAACGGGACAAGAACGAAGTCTGCCAGCAAAAGTCATAAATCAAAGAGCGGCAGTCGTTTGGGTCGGGCTGTGAAGGAAGACTTTCAGGCCTTGGGTCGTAACCTGAAGCAAAACGGTGTCAAAGGTCTATTCAAAGGGAACAAGGCACGGACCACCACAACGCGAACAAGTAAAGCGAGTGTCGCGCAATCCCCGAGACCACCAAGCAGAAAAGCAAAACTCCTTGATGATGGCACGCTTGCCCCGCGTAACCTCGGCAAACTAAATGGTGCCATTAACTCCAGTGTAAATGCAAAACTCGCGCATATCGCGAACGGACAGTATGCGAAAGGTACAGGGCCGGTGAGCCTGGCCGCTGGCCTTGCCGTAGCCGACGCAAATTTCAATCATGTCATGGGTGAAGATTACGACTTGAGCCCTGAAGAAGTGAAGGAAATTGCTGCGGCGTATGACTATTTGGACACGGCTCCGATGACGCTGGAGGAAGCTGAACAGGTTCTTGCCGATGAGGCGGCCACCCCCGGTACGATTGCGCCCGAAGACTTGGAAACCGCACAAGCGGTGAAAAATGCGCACGACGTAACAACAGATGAGGACGGAAATAAGATAGGGCAGCCGACCGACGATCAGTTGGCGGCTGCGGAGGCGGTGCATGACGCGGAAGCCAGCCTGTTGGGGCACTACAAAGGCGACTTTTCTGACGACACAATCATCGCGGAGGAACAGCAAGACCGCGTCCTTGGCGCCGTCCGCGCCTCCAATCCCGATGAAGAATCGGTAAAAGCCACGCTTGGCACTTCGGACGACGGAAGCCTTTATGCCGACGGCCAGGAGGACGATGATGTTGATGGAGAAGCGGAGGGAGCAGATCAAACCCCGGATGAAGAGCCGGAAGACGAATTTGCAAGCAACGGATAAATGTAATGTAAGAGGCCTCAGAGCGGGAATTTAGATGCCTTCTTTGATATTGCCAGCCTCCAGTTGGATTGAACCCGATTTATGCATTAGGTGCCACTATCGCTACTAAGTGGACAACCTAAAACACAACTTCCGCGAAACAACCATGTTCGCTTTGGGCTCTGAGCCGACATTCGCGGTTTTGGCTGACGGTGCTGACAGTGCAGACGGAAACTGCGGGTTAGTTTTCATGATGGGGTAAGATTCGGCTTCAGGAAGCGTCAGAATGAGAACGCTTTGATAGCTGATCTTTGCTGTGTAGCGTAGCACCGGTGTAGCACCGTGGTGAGATGCCCTAAACGCAAAAAGCGCCCCTTGGGGCGCTAAATGTTTGATATCTGACTGGTATTTTTTTGGTTGCGGGAGTAGGATTTGAACCTACGACCTTCAGGTTATGAGCCTGACGAGCTACCGGGCTGCTCCATCCCGCGACAGTTTTTGTGA
>NZ_JBQFPQ010000017.1:0-10594 GCF_056536445.1 Ruegeria sp. CL7 | reverse complement strand
GCTGTAGAAAGCTCAGCACCTCTCACCTGCTTACCAATGGACAGTGCCTCGGAAACCACTCCTCCCGGGCTGTGGAGAGCCACAAGGTCGGGCTTCTCCTGCATGTCGGACAGGTACGAAGCGAAGCGGGCCGAGTCGTCCACCTCTATCTGGCCGCTAAGAAGAAGTATCCTCCCCAGTCCTTCGACTTCCTGAACTGAGAAGTCCAATCGGTTTGGAAAAGCCTCTGGCACGGGTAGGTCCAGAGGTCCATCCTGCGGCAAAAGCGACGGATCGCTACGATCAGTGCGATACTCTCGACGTTGATCGCCGGGGGATATCGGACCAGTCGGGAGTTCAACACGCTCCTTGAACGGGCTGGGCATTACGCCAAAAATGTCCGACGCTATAAGAACGCCTGCAATAGCGAGCTGTAGGATGAGAACGTAGCGCAGCCCTGAACGAGGATCGAGACGACTCAAGAGGCTCATCACGTTTCATCTTTTTGTGGAGTGGCGCGGTTGAGGATAGCTGCGTCTGCCACGCCCATAGTCGCCTCAACGTCCTTCATGGCATTCATTGCGGCTCTAAGGTCAGAAAGCGTCAGAGTATCCTCAATGCTCATTCCGTCCTTACCACTGCGGATTGCGGCTTGTGTGATAGCCAGCACAAACACCAACACGGCGGGCAACAAGTCGATGGCTATAGCTCCAGCCCAAGAAGGTACGAAGTTGTGGGCGTACTTGATCACCGCATCGGCGCTGGAAATCGGGTTATATGCCGTCTCGATGGGCGGCTCCATGTCCAACACCTCGTCAGCAGCGTTCTTGAGTGTCTTGCTGCGTTGGTCCAACGCGTTCAAAACGGAATTGATTGTTGACGATTGCGCGTCTCGTACGTCGGAACTGCGCCCATCAAGCTCTGGTAGTACGACCGAGGATGGCAGGTCCTCAGCAGCGCGAGCAACAAGTGGTGCCACGCTGTACTGGTTGAGGCGCGAGATAACACCCGCCAGCTTCACGCTTTCCTCGGAGAACTGAACCGAACGGCGATCCACTGGACCGGGGGCTACAGTAAGCTCGCGCATCTTTGCGAGGATTTCGTTGCCTTGTTGGAAGGCTTCCTCGATAGGTTCTTGCTGCGCCGCGATCTGCTCTTCAAGGTTTCGCAGCTCCTCAGCTTTTTGTGTCAGCACACGAAACACGGCACCCCGACCGGCGGTTCCTGAGAGGTCTCCGGACTGCTCGAGTTCAGCCAGTTCTTCAAAACTCTGGCGGGCGCGTTCCACCTCGCGACCCAACGCTTGGCCACTGAGGGCTATGTCGTGGGCTTGCTCGAGAGCCGCTTGGTAGTCACGAACAGTGTTCTCCAAGTGTTGTTCGACTGCCGCCGAGCCTGCGAGTGCGGCTGCGTTCAGCCAGCTAGACATGGCGATAATGGCGACAGAGCCAACAATCGTGGAGATCGTCAAACCAATGAAGCCACTAGCCGTACGCATCGAAGGCAACAGGCGGAGCATATAGCTCCAAAAGACGAAGATACCGACAGAGACAGCGATTGAGTACGCGACCGCGGCGAAGAATGAGACCGCGCCGTTGTCTTCAAGCAGTGAAGACACCCCAAGATAGGTGTAAATGCCAGACGCAATAGCTAGGACTCCCAAGGCTGCTGGAGTAAAAGTATCTAACCAGGCAAGATGACCTTCGAGTTCTTTTGCTGTCCGAAGTCCCTTTGCTTCCTCAGCCGTCAAGCGATCCCTGTTCTCCGTCATACTGCATCTTGCTCCACACTCATCACGCGATAGTTCGCTACTTAATCATTCATTGAGATTTTTCACCTTGGGTTGCACATCACTACGTCACGAAACGAATGCTTGCGCGAAACTGCCATTCTTCTGTGAGTTTCCGTCAACTTGCACCTCCAGTCCTAGTAGACGTGAATAATAGGAACCAACTGAGATTCAGGTTGCTACTCTGGGAATATCAATAGGTAGAGATCGGTTGCCTCGCTGTCCGATGCGTGAAAACGCCCAGCGGGGCAAATCCGTCACATCTCTTTGATCGAATATGAGGTATCCCTAGCAAGTCAACCCGAACGTGTGCTTGGGTCTATCCTGATTCAGTACGACATTTTTGATTGACCTAACTTTTGGAGGCTTGTCTCGTGGAAATCTTGATAGTTTTGGGTTTGGTTTTGGCTGGCGCGGTTTATTTTGCAGTTCGCTGTAACAGGCCAGGCGATACGACTACTCCGTCGAGTCAGTCAGGTTTGCATGAGAAACCTAGATTGACCACGAACCAACGGCAGCGCACATCGCAGCCACAGCGTTTTGACCCGGATCATACGGTCCCGAAACCCGACGTCACAATTTTGGCGGGTTCAGCGTACGTTGTAGATGGCGATACACTGGTCATTAAGAAAACACAGGTTCGTCTGTTTGGCGTCGATGCTCCTGAGATGAACCATCCCTATGGAAAGAAGGCGAAATGGGCGCTCGTTTCGCTTTGCAAGGGTCAAAAAATTAGGGCCGAAGTGACCGAGCAAGACACCCACGGTCGGACTGTTGCAAAGTGCTACCTTGAGGATGGTCGTGATCTATCCGCTGAAATGGTCAAACTTGGTCTAGCGATAGACTGGCCAAAATTCTCCGGAGGACAGTACCGGTCTATGGAAATGCCCGACGCACGAAAGAAGTTGTGGCTGGCAAACGCGCGGCAAAACGGACATATGGGGCTGTGGAAGCAATATGACGCGAAGCAGGCCGCTCGGAAAGTGAACAACTGATGATTTCAGAAACCACTGCCAATCCGGATTATCGTAAATAATTTTGAGCCGATAAAGCTGTGCCGCGGCCCGGTGCAGAACATCATCAGGTTTTGCATTCGGGCAGATACGCTACCAGAACGAACGAAAGGAAGTCAGTGGCGTCAATGGAAAACCAGTTGGCGCTCTGTGATCCCGTGAAACATCAATCAACTGACCTAGTTTAGAAATAACTGGCCAGAGGTTGAGAAATGTTCAACGACGATGTCCTTGCAAAGTGCCCAGAATGCGGCTCTACCGATAGTACAATTTCGAATGACGATATCACTTGCACTGCGTGTGGATTTAGCGAATTGCTTGTGCTTGATGATCAGGCACGCGAAGGAATGCAAAACGACATAGCAAACGCAATGAATATGGCAAAAGCGCGAGACGTTTTGCAGCGATGGAGTTTCGCGGGGTAGTCGGATAAAGCCACTAGCCGGTGCGGTATTTTATGAACTTAACCGCATCCAGCCACCCAGTTCCATTCGACCCAGCACTTTTAACTTGTATGCTTCCGGCGATAGTGGCTGCTTTGACCGGTGCCGGTTATGATTGCAAAACTTGCAGGCAGCAACAATGTTTGCTGGAGTGTCTGGTCCACCATCCGAAGCAGAAAGTAAGTGTTCCGCTGTGCATTGAAACCAACGCGCCTTGCGCTGTGAAACAGAATGGGCGGTTTGGAATTTTAGCGGTGATCCTGACCACATCGGCTGATTGCAATAGAAGCATCGACCACCCTGAGCGGCATACTTTTCATCACGAATTTTTCTTAAATCAGTTGTCATTTCACAGTCCTGGTTTCGAATTTAATCGAGAACCGGCTGTGAAAGCTTCTTGCTCTTCACCGGCGTAGCCTAAGGGATCAACGCCTAGTTCCTCGCCACGGAACACGCCTTTCTGGCTTGAGCTCCGCTCCGCCAATATCAAGAACATATTCGCAGCTGTCAATCGATGGGAAAGCGCTCAGGTCGAGCGAAATGAATTCCGAGCCCAAACCTGACCAAAGGCATACTTAAGAATCCTAGTTTAATGGTCGGTTTAAACGTGCGCATTCTTCGGTCAGGGAGTTACGCTTGATGATAAGAGGCGCTAAGATTGCAGTTGAGGAAACAGGCAGGTTAACATTATGCGAAGTACAATCTTCTTGCCCTTAGTGGCATTTTTCATATACGCCATTGTCTTAACTCAATCCGCAACGGCAGCTTCTCTTGGACAGTACGAGGTTTTTGGCGTTGAAGACGGAGACATGCTTAAATTGCGTGCAGGACCGGGAATAGGGTTCAATGTGATAGTGGGCCTTCCAAATGGAACTGCTTTAAGAGTTCACAGTTGCGAGCAGACCGGCGACACCCGTTGGTGCCGCGTGTCATTGCAACGTGCGCGTGGTCTAAAGGGATTCGTCTCTTGGGCATATTTGCGAAAGCTATAAGTATAGCTTTGTTGCGGTGCCTCCGTGGCTGCCCAGGCTTTATCTGAACAACCAAAATTGAGATGGTTAAGGTGATGTCCTAGCTTCGGCCAATATTCGCACGCGTAATAGCTCTTCAACCGAATGGCAGCGAATGACTGCAACGAGCCCAGGGCTAACGATATTGCAATCTGCACGAATGGCCGATTTGCTACAACGGCAAAAATGCCAGCCAATGAATCCGAACTACCTTTGTCTAGGCTCCAGAGCTAAGTTGAGACTGCGTTGGCAGGGCGCCATAATAGTTGAGGGCGCGAATTTAACATCCGGCTGGCTTGCGGAGAAAAAAGCGAAATACGATGCAAAAGCTCACTCATCAACTTGCCGGGGAACTTGGGGAAACTCTGGCGCTTGCCAAGTTCATTTCCGTCGGTTTGCACGCCTATGTCAGTCCGCCGGGGGCGCCGGGGCACGACCTAATAGTGGTGACGCCAGAAGGGCCTAAGTCAGTTGAAGTAAAGACAAGGCAGTACATCGACAGAACATCAGAAATAAGCCGCTGGCCTGTCGACATGAATACAAAAGGCGATGCTGATTACTTCCTGTTCATTGAAGTGAGTCTTAGAAGTCTGAGCGCAAATTTCTACTTGCTTGATAACGTCCAAGCCAAGGCTGTCCATGTGGAATATGGCAGTGGAGGGAACTGCGTGCCGAGCAAGGTCAGGGAAATCGTTACGGTCAATAGTTTCAGTGCACTAACGGGTGAACCTGAGGAGCCTTTGATTATGCCGGAGACTCGCCCCGATCCTTCACGGCCCAAAAGCAAACAAGCGACCTCAGGCTTGCGGCAGACGGTTACGCAGGAGGCCGAATTCGGCCGTGATCGAATTGTCCAATATGCATGTAAGAGCATAGATTTTTTTAAGGATGGCGCTTTGCAAGGCAATGCAATTGAGAATCTGCGCCATGTCGCCAAGAAGATTGGAGTGTCTGAATATAATGATGCCGGAGGAGTGCGAAACACGCGCCAATTAGGCCATGCCGTAATCGAAGCAATCAAGAATCGTACTGAGAGGCGCTAAAGCTATCAGTGGGTCAACATCCGAGTTGGTTCCGCCGACGTTGACAGACATTCAGGAACTTTCCGTGAAAGGCAGTTTTGTCCGCACAGCAGGCATTCAGGTGAAATCCGCGAATGGCCGCATTGAGCCCAAAGCAGACCTTCAATTCCAAGCAAGGTGACTTCCGAGATGCCGACAAAGCGTACTTTCGCCAAAGCTGCGCCAACGTCTGCTTTCAGCGCCAGACGCAGCAAGTTTGCGATTGGATATCAACCTAACTGGGTTGTGGCTTCACACAGGAATGAGCGACGCGGGGATGCTATTTTCGTCCTGTTACGACATTCACCGCGTCAGGATAGACAAGTCTATCTCCTACAACATATGCGTCGAGCTTTTCCGCGACCTCCTGGATCAAGGCATTTTGCGCCTCTTCTCCGAGTGCGAGAAACGCGCCTGCAATTGGCATAGACGCCAGATGCAAGGGCACAAATTCGGGCGCAAGCGGAACATCGATCATCAGTTCTTGCCGGTGAACGGCCACATCCGAAAACCCTTGATCCGCGACCTGCTGTTTTAATTTTTCCGCTGTTGGCGTCTGCCGTTGAGCCCTTTGCTTTTCTGCAATCTCGGGGGAGATGTGGTGGGCAACAGCAGAGCATAGGGCTTCAGTGTAAGCGCTATGCCCATCCCAGATTGAGAAGGCCAGGCGCCCACCTGGAACCAGAAGCCGCAAGAACTCACTTAGAGCTTTGGGCTTTTCCGGAAAGTAATGGTAGCCATGCTGCGAAAGAATGACATCGTAAGACCCTGAAGGCAGTCCGCTCCCGCATACATCGCTCTCAATCCATCGAATATCGAGATCAACAGCTAATTCTTGTGCCTTGGTGAGCATTGGCGCGTTGATGTCCAAACCATCGACCTGGCCGCTAGTTCCAACCTTTGACTTCGCCAGTCGGGTCGTCACACCTGTTCCGCAAGCAACATCTAAGACACGTTCCGAAGAACCTAGTGAAGCCTGCTCAACAAGCGCTTCAGCCCACCGGCCAAACCAAAGGGGCACCATGACTTCTTCGTAAATTTTGGGTCCGTTACCTGCCAATTGAAATGTCATGAAAAAACCTTTGTCGCTTTTTTTGTCGACGACAGCGTATGCGCGTCCCGTTTCTCAGGTCAAACCGCCTTTAATTGTGTTGTGTTCAGGCTTGTCGCTTAATCCGGACATTCATGCGCCGTGTAGCATCCGTCAAAATGGGCTCGATGGGGTCATTCGTTTTACTCGGCGTGAACGACCGGAATGCGGACAAAGCCGCTATTCAGCCTCAGCGACTGATCCGTCAGGATAGAGCCCAAAGCGGACATACCCAACCTCCGCAAAATGTGTTGCTTGATAAAGGGCAGACTGTCCGCCACTCTTTCCGGATTGGTAGTTTGGGGTTTTGTTATGACGGATAGTTTTGACGTTATTATCGTTGGCGCCGGAAGCGCAGGATGCGTGCTCGCCGCTCGTTTGACCGAAGATGTAAAGCGTTCCGTTTTGCTATTAGAGGCCGGTGGATCGAACGACGACCCCCGAGTTTCCACACCCGCAAAATTTGGCGCGCTCACTAATACACGCTTCGATTGGGCCTTTCGAACCGCCCCGCAGGGTGAACTTTCAGGGCGCCAGATCGCCTATCCGCGCGGTCGATGTATCGGCGGCACTGGTTCGATCAATTACATGATTTACTTGCGCGGGCATCCGAAAGACTACAACACGTGGTCCCAAATGGGTGCTAAGGGCTGGGGATGGGACGATGTGCTGCCCTATTTCAAGAAGGCTGAGAATTGGGAAGTCGATGGAGATCCTTCGATCCATGGAGACAGTGGTCCGCTAACTGTGACTAAGCCAGGCGAGCGGTCGCCCTTGACCGAGACATTTATCCAAGCCTGCCAGCAGGCCGGGATTCCGTTTAATGGCGATCTGAATGGCACGGAATTGGACGGCTGCGGTTATTTCCCCGCGACTTTGCAGGATAACCGGCGGGGCGGCACCGCGCAGACATACCTCTCCGCAGCGATGGGGCGTCCCAACTTAACCGTTGTGACTGGCGCGACTGTCATGTCGTTGCAACTTGAGGGCAGTTCTGTGACCGGTGTGAGTTATGTCGCCAAGGGCGAACTCAACAATGCAACAGCACAGGAAACCGTCTTGGCGGCGGGTGCCATAGGTTCACCACAGATCCTGCAACTCTCAGGAATTGGCCCAGCAGACCTGTTGAACAATGTCGGCGTCCCGGTGAAGCATGACCTGCCCGGTGTGGGCGAAAATCTGCAGGATCATTTTCATTACCGCGCCCGTTGGGAAATCGATCAACCCTTGACCTTCTTTGGCCGAAGCTCTGAGCAAACTGCGGAAGTTGAGCGCCTCTACTCAGAGGAGTCGCGCGGGCCCCTGACAACGAACCACTTTGAGTCTGGTGCATTTCTGAGATCCGGACCTCATGTCGATATTCCCGATATAGAACTGCTTATGATCCCATATTTCATAAGCTTGGGAGCCCCGGAGTATCGCCCACCGGATCGCCACGGTTTCACAATCTCTGGTTTTCCGACCCGTCCTTGGAGCCGAGGGCGTGTGACGATTGCATCAAGCGACCCATTGGATCGGCCCATTATCGATCCTGGATATCTTAGCGATCCGGCGGACGTCGATCTGATGCGCGCGATCATCAAAGAAGCGCGGAAGATTGTGTCACAGGAAGCCTTTGCGAAGCTCAATCCAGTTGAGATATCTCCGGGGGCGGACGCCCAGAGCGACGAAGAACTTCTTGCGGACATCCGCGAGATTTCGTCGACGTCTTTTCATCCCGTTGGCAGTTGCAGGATGGGGCAAAGCGATGATTGCGTCGTTGCTCCCGACTTGAAGGTGCACGGGCTTGAAGGGTTGAGTGTTGCCGATGCGTCTGTGATGCCGCAAATGAACACCGGACATCCCAACGCGCCGGTGATTATGATTGCTGAAAAAGCTGCCGAAATGATCGCCGCGCGGGTCTGAGTGAAAAACTGCTAGGCGTCAGATAAGAGGCATTTTTGCGAAAGGTTCACCAGTAGCTTTGTCCCGCTTATGGGGATTTGCAAAGTTTAGTTGGGAGTGTCCGGTTAGGGCTGCGACCCGCCAACCATGCAAACCGCAAAGAACGGCAATATTGAGCCCATACTACGCATTTGTGATCTTCGCAGCATTCGTCGCGAGAGCCGGGGAAGCAGTCATTTGCTGCGTTTGCAAATTGAGATGGCAGTTTCAGGAGACCTAGAGCCACTCCGAATATTCAATGGCATCGTCGTAAAAGGATGGTTGCGCAAGGACGCTCGTATCTACGGTGCGATGACGCAATTGACCGAGTGGCGGCTCGAGATATGTATGTGTATCTGCATTAGACCACCAGACTTGGTCTATATAGCCATCCAAAGGAGCAGGTTTCCATTTCTGAACGTGTGTTTCTATGTCCTCTCCCCTCGCCCTTCCCATGGCCGCCATGAGCCGCCCATGAAGATTTGAGAATTTAGACCACTGTTCGCTTGTCTCGTCAAAAAGGTAAGATGGAATGGACGCATCGTTGTCACCAGGCCTTATCAGCTCAGGATTTTCCCGGTGTGCCAATTGCCACCAAAAACAACCTTCATCACGCAGAAATAAACCGAGTTTCCCACTCATCATTGCAGCACCAAGAAGTTGTTGCGGGGCTCGAGAACCATAGCCTGCTGCTTTCCTAACCAAGTCAAGATCTTCGCCCAGAAAGGAAAAGCCGTTTTTGAGGAAATCTTGTGAGCGCAGCGAGGCATATTGAGTGCAAGCATTGGCGTCATTGGAGAGCGCCGCCAACCGTAGCCAATAAAGCAGGTGACCTCTGTCTTTCGGCCCCGACTTTTGGATAAAGTCGCGATCCTTCATCCAGATTTTGCCGGAGCCACTGAATCCTTCCCAAGCGTAGCTGCGCATCGCAATAGGGTCGCCAGCAAATGCTCTAGACCTGAGGTGTTTGAAGCCCATCTCGAAATCACTCCTAGTGTCAGATCTAAAAGCGGCCCGATAGAGCTTTTTCTCAAGATACCTTCCACAATTAGCGTCCCCGCGTTCAGCATAGGACCTCAGACTGTCAAAGTAGTCCGGAAAGGCAATTCGATACGGGAAAGCGAACTGCTCCGGGTCATCGCCTGGCATGGGGACGTGTGCACCACGCGCTTGCCCGACTTTTCTTTCGTGCTTGTCCCGAAGTTCATCATGGAGAAGAGCAAGGTTGAAGCAGGAGTCAGCCCGTGTTCTTGCCGCTTTTTCGAAGGCAAAGAGGGCATCCTGATATTTGCCTTGTTTCAGACATATGATTCCGAGATTATGGGAAGCACGGGGAAAGCCCGCTTCATCGCAATATCTATAGAGCGCAGTGGCCCGTCGGATGTCCAGACAACCGAAAAGCCCATAGTAAAGGCAGTCGGCCATCATGCAGAGTTCCTGTAGGAACAGCATCCTCTCAGGGTTTTCCTGTCCACGAAAGAGGAAGAGCCTCTCCCTTACATAATCTTCCTTAATACTTGGATGAAGGGCACGCAAATAGTGCGTCTTTGCGGCAATGGCGGTGTCGTAGGGGTATTCGAGTTGGACCATTCCATAGTCTGACCGGTAGTAATGTGCCCCTGAAATCAATGGTTAGCTCCAAAAAAAACCTAAGTGCTCCAGCTTGTTCAGCCAAGTTCGTTAGCCGCAAGATTTCACTTGGTCAACCTGCCCCATGATAGAGAAGATAGCCAGTGAAGGTGCGCGCTTTATGTGCCAGACTTTCAAAGTTTGATTATCAGCGATTAACTGGGCAGAAACTGAGGGAAGCAAGGTTCACAGAGCCGCTCAACATCACACCTTAATCTGCTCAGTTAAAACGAAAGTCTGCATGATGGGCTGTATTGTGGGTGACGGCTGAAGGTCTGCTTTCGAGTCGAAGCAGGCTGGTTACGAATTCCAACTAATTGACCGGTTTGTCCCGCAACTTACCTGTTGCGCCGTGATCTTGCGAACGGCTTCGGTTGCGCAATCCGGCCTTTCGTCCATGACGCGGCGAACCGACCTGATGAGCCCACTTTGACCGATGCTGCTCGATGCCCCAATGACAGCAATGCGCAGCAAGCGGACTTTGCAAAGTCTTTGGTACGGGTAGCAACAGAAGCCTATTTTCGCAGTATTCCGGGCCTACCCACAATGCCTCGACGAGAGACGAGGCGTTCCTCACCGCCTGCAAGGATGTAAGGACATGACGACACGCACATCGAGCCAGCTAGAACGGCTGTAGAAAGCTCAGCACCTCTCACC
>NZ_JBQFPQ010000016.1:0-35443 GCF_056536445.1 Ruegeria sp. CL7 | reverse complement strand
CTCGATCTCGTCGCGCTGACGACCCAGTTCCGACGTGATCGAGCCAAAAAGCTCGGGATCACGATCAGAAAGGGACTGGGTGAAAAATCCGTCTGAACGGTGCGGGGCATTCACTGGTCATATCTCCTAATTGAGGAACGCAACGCAGCCACGGCTGCGTTGGACGCCATTGCGTGAAGTTTGAAGGTGGCCTCAGATCACGCGGTCCCGAGGTTCGCGGCCGTCGAAGAAATCGCTCAGATTGTCGAGAACCCGGAACCCCATCGCTTCGCGCGCTTCGCGGGTCGCGCTGCCCAGATGCGGAAGCATGACGAGGTTGTCGCATTGCAACAGGTCCGGGCTGACCCGCGGTTCACCATCGAAAACGTCCAATGCAGCGCCGCCGATCATGTCGAACACCAAGGCCTGGATCAGCGCCCATTCATCGATCACTTCGCCCCGTGCGGTGTTGATCAGAAATGCGTCAGGCTTCATCAGGCCAAGTCTGCGCGAATTGATCAGATGGCGGTTGGCTGCGCCGCCCGGACAGTGCAGTGAAACGAAGTCACATTGCGGCAGCAGGTCATCAATGGTGTCCACCTGTCTTGCGTTGCATTCGGCGAGAACATCGGGCGATACGGCGCTACGGTTGCAAACCAGCACGTCCATGCCGAACCCGTGATGCGCACGGCGGGCCATCTCCTGTCCGATGCGGCCATATCCGATGATGCCCAGTGTCTTGCCGCTGACCTTGGTTCCGACCAGATGCGTGGGCCGCCATCCTGTCCACTGACCTGCACGCAGCTCGCGTTCGCCCTCACCCGCCCGACGCGCCACCATCAAAAGCAGCGTCATGGCGATATCGGCGGTGCACTCAGACAGAACGTCGGGCGTGTTGGTCACGGTCATACCCAACTCGCGTGCCGACGGCTCGCAGATATGGCTGTAGCCGACGCCGTAATTGGCAAGGATTTTTGTCTGCACACCCGGCACATCCAGTGCCTCGGCGCTCAGCGTGTCCGTTACAGTGGGCAGCACGGCGTCATAGGATTTCAACGCTTGCCGGATTTCAGCCGGGGACATGGGTTTGTCGCCGGTATTCAAAACGGTGTTGTAGTTCTCGGCCAGCTGCGCCTCGACGGCAGCAGGCCAGCGACGGGTAACCAGAACCGAAGGTTTGACCATCACGCAACCTCCATCACGCGGGCGATCGTCTCACCGATCACGGCAGGGTTTTCGGCCACGGTGACACCTGCGGCGGACAGGATCTCGACCTTTTCGCTGGCGCTTTCGCCGAAGGCCGAGATGATCGCCCCCGCGTGCCCCATGGTACGGCCTTTCGGAGCGGTCAGGCCGGCGACATAGGCGATCACCGGTTTGGAGATGTGGTCGCGGATATATTCGGCGGCTTCCGCTTCCTGCGGGCCTCCGATTTCGCCAATCATGGCGATGACATGCGTGTCTTCGTCATCTTCAAACCGTTGAAGGATGTCCTTGAATGACGATCCGTTGATCGGGTCGCCCCCGATTCCGACACTGGTCGAAACGCCGATCCCGCGCTCTTTCAACTGGGCCGCCGCCTCATATCCCAATGTCCCCGAACGGCCGATGATCCCCACATGTCCGGGAAGATAGATATGCCCCGGCATGATGCCCAACAAAGCTTTTCCGGGCGAGATGGTGCCGGCACAGTTCGGACCGGTCAGAACCATGCGTTTCTCTTTCGGATAGCGATACATGTACCGTTTCACCCGGATCATGTCCTGTGCCGGAATGCCGTCGGTGATGCAAACGCAATAGCGGATGCCCGCATCGGCGGCCTCCATGATGGAATCCGCCGCAAACGGGGGCGGTACGAAGACCAGGCTGGCATCGGCGCCGGTGGCTTCGACGGCCTGTTTGACGGTGTCAAAAACCGGAACGCCTTCGACGGTTTCGCCCCCCTTGCCGGGCACGACGCCACCCACCACGTTTGTGCCATAGTTCAACATGTCCTTGGTGTGGAACCGCGCCATGCGCCCGGTGATGCCCTGCACGATGACACGCGTGTCACGATCGAGAAGAATGCTCATTACACAACCCTCATTTTGGTGCCCTGAGTAAGGTCGTTTTTCCAAGCGCCCACAGCGCGTTCTGCCGCCTCCATCAGCGTCGTGGCGCGAATGATCGGCAGGCCCGATTTGGCAAGAATTTTCTGGCCTTCTTCGACATTAGTGCCGGCCAGCCGCACGACGACGGGAATATCGAGGTCAAGTTCCTTCAACGCCTGAACGACTCCTTCAGCCACCCAGTCGCAGCGGTTGATACCGGCGAAGATGTTGACCAGAATGGCCTGAACATTGTCATCCGACAGGACCAGCCGGAACGCCTTGGCCACCCGTTCAGGCGACGCGCCACCGCCGATGTCGAGGAAATTTGCAGGCTCGCCGCCTGCCAGCTTGATCGTGTCCATGGTGGCCATCGCCAGACCGGCCCCGTTGACGATGCAACCGATATTGCCGTCAAGCCCGACATAAGACAGCCCGCGATCCGCAGCGCGGCTTTCGCGCGGGTCTTCCTGGCTTTTGTCGCGCAGTTCGGCGATCTGCGGGTGGCGGAACAGAGCGTTATCGTCAAAGCTCATCTTGGCATCCAGCGCCAGCACCCGGTCGTCACCGGTGATGACCAGCGGATTGATTTCGACCATCGTGGCGTCAAGATTGCTGAAGGCGGCATAACAGCCCTGCAGCGTCCGCACCATTTGCTGGATCAGTTTGGCTTCAACCCCAAGATTGAAGGCGATTTCACGGGCCTGAAACTCCTGAAGCCCGACAGCCGGTTCAACGATGGACCTGACAATGCTGTCGGGGCGGTCGGCCGAGATGTCTTCGATCTCCATCCCGCCTTCGGACGAGGCGACGATCATCACCCGCTGGCTGGAGCGATCCAGAACAAAGCCAAGGTAGATTTCCCGGTCAATCGGCACTGCGGCTTCGACGTAGACACGATAGATGCCTTTGCCTTCAGGACCCGTCTGATGCGTCACCAGTTTGCGACCGAACAGATCATCGCAAGCCTTGTAGATTTCGTTTTCGCTGTTGCAGAGCATGACCCCTCCGGCCTTGCCGCGCCCGCCTGCATGGACCTGCGCCTTGACAATCCATTTGTCGCCACCCAGTTCGCGCGCCCGATAGGCCGCCTGTTCTGGACTGTAGGCAAGCGCGCCGGCGGGCACGTCGACGCCGAATTTCGAAAGAACTTCTTTCGCCTGGTATTCGTGGATATCCATCTGATGCGCTCCTGTTTAAGCAGCTATTGAAGTGCCGTAACGGCTTTCCAGCAGAGCTTCGATCGCGTCTTGATCGACCTCTCCCCCCAGCTCACGAATGGCTTCGGCGAACAGGCGCACAATCCGGCTGACGGCCTCGCGATTCAATTGATTTAGGATGCCGATGCGCACCTGCACCGGTTCGCTCAAGGTGGGCCAGATGCCAAACCCGCGGGCGCGGCAGTTCTGCACCAGTTCCATCTCGCGGCCAGAAAGCGCGGAAGGCAGGTTGAGAACGATCAGGCTGGGCATGTCCGAGGTGACCTCGCACCCCATCTCGGTCACCGCGTCGCGAAGAACCTTTTCATGCGTCCGGTAAGACATCGACCGCTTGGCCAGACCTTCCTGCAAGGTCAAACGCAATGACTCGTGGAATGCCGCAACCGCATATCCGGAATGGGTCCGGTGATAGGTGCCCTTTTCCACGTCCTGCCCATCGACGATGCCCCAGTGGCGGGCCTCGAAGATCGGATTGTGCACATAGGTATAAGCACCTGTGGATTTCAGTGCCTCGATATAGACATCGGTAAAGCTGACAGGGGCATAGGTCAGCGGCAAGCAGCACAGGCCTTTCTGCGGGCAAGATGCCCAGCCTGCCACACCCGGATAGTCATCGATCGCAAAGTCTTCGACACCCAGTGACGAGACCGCATCGATCAGCCCCATGGTGCCATGACGTTCACATGCGTCCGAGAAACCGCGCAGATCGTTCACCCTGCCCGATCCGGTTTCCCAATGCGCCATGAAGGCCCATTTCGGCTTGTGCTCGGCCAGAGTCGCTTCAATCAGTTCAGCAGTCACCGGCTGGCCATGTGGAACCTCGACTACCGTGACACTCGCCGCCTGTGGGTCAAGCGGGCTGGCTGCGTGCTCGGCGGGCGTTGCCGCCTTGATCCGCAGCGTCAACGCGTCGATCCCCGAGAATGTGCCGTTGGTGAATGCAACAACCTTGTCACCGGGCATGACGGCCGAGAACATGGCGTCCAGCGCGCTCCATCCGGTGCCCGCGACGGCGAAGGTGTAAGCGTTCCGGGTGCCCCAGATTTTCCGCAGCATGTGCTTGCATTCGATCATGCCCCTGAGGACATCGCCTTGCATGTGATCGGCGACCCCTGCGCCGGCGAAGGCTTTCAGGACACGCACATCCGTATTGCCCGGCCCCGGCCCTGCGGCAAGGGTCTCGGGAATTTCGAGCGGAGGGAAAATCTGAAAGGTCATGGTCTGACATCCTCGGCTGTTGGCCGGGTATTGCGGCCTGATGGTTCAAGATACCGGTCAGAAAACGCGAGCTTGCCGGATGGCGCAACGTAACTTACTACTGCTTTTGGATGGCTAATAGTGTGGGTAATTACCTACCCGTTTTGGCAAAAATACGACGGTATACCGAAATCTACCCCACCCTTTTGGGTAGTATTTTGTAAAATATGGGCAAAATCATATGGTTGAGATATCGGACAAACCCATCGACATCATGCTTGCGGACAGCAACCCGCTGGTTCTGTCGGCCATGTCGGAAATTTTCGAACGTGATCCCCGATTCTCTCTGGTCGCCACGTCGGCAACGGCAGAAGGGTTTTTGGGAACGGTGATGCGGATACCCGTTCAGGTCGGTGTCGTGGACTGGACGCTTCCGGCCCTGGGCGCTGCCAAACTGATCGAGGTGCTGCGCGATCAGGCCGATGCACCGCGCTTTGTCATCTATGGCGATACCTCTGGGGATGTCCCGCGATTGGCGATGCAGGCGGGCGCCGCTGGATTTGCAGCCCGCTCGGGCGAGGTCGAAGGCCTTCTTGAGACCTGCGCCGAAGTGGCAGCAGGCAAGATGGTGTTTCCGTTCATCGACGTCCGGAAGATGAAACAGGATCCGATTCAAAGCCTGTCGCGCAAGGAACGCGCCATTTTGGAGGCCCTGGCACAGGGGATGTCGAACCGGGAACTGTCCAAGGAACTTCAGATATCCACCAACACGGTCAAGTTCCACCTGTCCAATATCTATGAGAAGCTGAACGTCAAAAACAGAACTCAAGCTATTGCGTTTTTCTATTCGTCCCACCGTGGGGCGGACTAAACGACAAGAACAGAGAGCCCAGATGACTGAAATCAAAATTAACGTTGTCGGTGCCGGGCGGGTTGGCAAAACGCTGATCAGCCTTCTGGATGGCACTGATGGCTGCCGGATCCAGGATATTCTGAGCACATCCTTTCGGTCGGCAAATGAAGCCGCCCAGTTGTCCAAAACCGGGCGCGTTGCCGCAAGCTATGCCGATCTGCGGCCAGCTGATCTGTGGATCCTCTCAGTACCCGACACGCAAATTTCTGCGGTGGCCTACGAATTGAAAGAGGCGTTCGAAAACCAAGAAAAAACCGGGAAGCCTTCAGTGGCTTTCCATTGCAGCGGCTATTTTCCTGCCGAGCACCTGGCGCCGTTGCGAAGCCTCTCATGGTCTCTGGCCAGCGTTCATCCCGTCCTGTCTTTCGCCGATCCACAGGCCGCTGCCGCGCAATTCAAAGAGGCGCTGTGCGGGTTGGAAGGCGATGAAGACGCCACAGCGTTCATTCAGCAGCTTCTGGAAGGATTGGGAACCACCTGTTTTCCCATCCGGTCTGAAAGCAAAAGCCTGTATCATGCAGCCGCTGTGATATCGAACAACTTCGCCGTTGTCTTGCAGGCCATCGCCCGCGAAGCGTGGGCCGAGGCCGGCGTGCCGGACGAAACTGCCCGCAAGCTCAACGCTGGTTTGTTGAGCAGCACAGTCGAAAACGTCAACCTTCTTGGCCCGCAATCTGCCCTGACCGGTCCGGCGGCAAGAGGGGACGCAGAGGTCGTTGCCCAGCAGGGCGCGGATGTAGCGGCGTGGCACCGCGATGCAGGTGAAATTTACAAGCATATGAGCCTGCTGGCACAGAAGCTGAAGGCAACCGGTTTCACGAAGTAATCACCAGATCCATTGCTGCAAGGCATTTTGGATCCTGCGTTCGAAACGCGTCGCGGAAAAGGCGGGCCCGGGCCTTTCTTTTGCGAATCCCTGAAACATGTTACGTTGGGTCAACTTTCGAGATTTGATTTTTCCCGGCACTCAGTTTCTTGCAGCGCTTTCCTACGAGGTGACTTCATGTCCGACTCCAGCAGTGAGCCCCCGCGCATTACGCTGTCCCTTCCGACCTCTCGACCCAATCCCACGATCTCGGCGGAACTCTCGGGATCGGCCGGTTTTACGGCTGACAGCCTTGACGATCTCAGGCGCGTCGAAGCCGAGAAGCTCAAGGCGCTGCGCCGTGGTGTCGGCATTGACCTGTCTGCTGAGGTGATCAACGATCTGGTCGATCAGCGCGTTCAGTCCACCGGTGCCGTCTTTCGTCAGCTTGAAACCATACGCAAGGATCTGGCCGACGGGTTTCTGGGCGCTGTCGTCCCAACCCTTGCCCCGAAACTGCGCGGTGAACTGATCAATCCCGATGGCACCCCTGCCGAGCGGGTAATCGTTGAAGCGCTGCGCCCAACCTTTACCGCTAGTGAAGGCATCGACAACGCGGATTTTCCATGGGCTGTAAAAGCCGCCGTAACGGATGCGCGGGGCCTGTTTTCGCTTGATCTGCCCAATCTGCGCCTGCCGCAAAATGGCCTCAGATTGCGGATCCGCGGGCAGAACACCACTCTGACCGAGGCAGTGCCGCGCATTGATGCAATGGATGGCGAATTGGGCCTCGTGGTGCTGGATCGCACCATCCTCCCTTTGCAGCGCTCGATCCTGGGTGAGCTTGCCGATATTCTGCCGGTGGATCCTGAGGATGCGGAAGAAAACATATCCGACTTCACCGGCACGCAGGCCCCAATCGTTCTGGGCGAAGGTGATTGCGCTTCGGAATACCGAACCGAAGGAGGCACGGTTTCGCGGCGGCGTTATTCGGTTCTTTACCGGTTGATCGACCCGCTTGTCGGGCCGAAAAACATCGTTCGCACCCGCCCTGTTGGCGGCAATCGCTTTGTCACGACAATTCCGGGCGGCACCTTTGCACAGGCCAATCTTTCTGCCGAAACACTGTTGAGCGCATTCAACAATGACGGCGGAGACTGGGATTTCCGCGATCGGATACCGATTGACGAACCCATTGATATCGAGGATTTTTTCGAAGATCTGGAACAGCGCCCGCAGGATGTGCCAAAAGCTTCCAGCCTGGCGCTTGGCTATATCGCCAAGATGCGTTCAACCGCCGTTCACGCCGGAATGTCATTGGGGCGTCTGGTCTATTCCCTGCCGCTTGCCCCGGGCGAAGAGCAACGGATCGTCGTGTCGGAACAGCGCGAAACCCTGACCGTGCGCGAACGCGAAAGCCTGACCTTCGAGGAACAACAGGAATTCGAAGAGGCGCGCGACACCTCTTTCGACAGCACATTCGAAACCGCATTGGACGAAGTGATCCGTGGAACATCCTCTTTCTCGACCACGGCGTCCACAAAAAGCTTCGGGGGCGCCGGCGGCATTGGTGGCGGTCTGTTTGGCGGCATCGGGGCCATAGTGGGCGGGGTCGGTTTCAGCGGCGCCCGTTCCAGCTCCAACTCGTCAGGCAGTTCGTCCAACACGCAGAACACGTCACGCGATTTTCTGTCAGACACGCACGAGACATTCTCGGCCGCGCTGGAACGGGCCGCTTCGGTCAAGCGAAGTTCGGCCCGAACAAGCGTTCGTACAGCCACGGCAAGTGATCGGCGGACGGCGACGACAAAATTCGTGGCCAACCGCAACCACTGTCATGCAATGACGATGCAATGGTTCGAGGTTCTGCGCGACTTTTCCCTGGAAACGCGGATCGAAGGCGTTCAATTGGTCGTCTTCGTTCCCATGCAGCTCATCCGCTTTCGCCGTCTGGGGCAAGGCGATCAATTGCCGGGCAATGTCAGCCGGTCCGGATTGCTGAGCCGGTACAAGGTGATCCTGCGCCACGCAGACGTGTTCCGCCGCGTGTTCCGAAACCGTCGCAGATTCCGCACCGCCCTCAAACTGTTGGAAGAGTTTTACGCGGACAAGGACGCGACACCGCAGAATGCTCCGGGTGTCGCGCAGGACATCGTCAGCTTCGAGGCGCAGGGCACTTTCATGCCCAATGATGACATATCCGCGGTGATCTTCACGCAGGATGGCGACCGCGTTGGGCCAGTGCCCCTGACCGGATCGCCGATCGACATCGACAACCTGCATGACTTGCCTGCCGAGACACGCGAAAACCTGCTGGTTCGGCTGGCTGACGCGCGCCGTGATCCAACCAACCGGCGGACTTATACCGGATCCGTGGCGTTGCCCCGCTCGGTCGAACGTTCCGACATCGCCCGCGTCGAGTTGCGCAGGCAGACGGGCTCTTTTGCCTATTCATTCTATACCGGCCCGGACCCGATCAACATCTTCAACATTTGGGAACATATCTCGAACCTTGAGGACGCGGATGATCTGGATCGCGCCACGCGCAACATCAACCGGAGCCTTCACACGACGATTTCAGGCTCGGATTTCGACGATCTGGTCGGCGCGCCGATGATCAGCGAGTTCGAAGCGCGCATGAATGAGGACGCACAGACCATCGTCGACGACAACACATTCCAGGCTTTGCCTGCGACCCTACCCTATTCGGTACAGGAAGTGCCGGATGTGTTGTCACGCCGTGATCTGCGGCGGATCGAGGAAATGTATCAGCATATCGTTGCCGACACCGTTCGCTATTCCCGCGTGATCTGGGCCAGTATGACGGATGAGGAACGGGCCATCCTGCTGGAACGCTTCACCATCGGCGTGCCCGATGGCGGATTGGATGACGCCTCAAGCGAGATATCGCTGCTCAGCACGGTCCAGAACAAGGTGTTGGGCTTCTATGGCAATGCAATGATCATGCCGTTCTCGATCCCGCCCGATCTGGCCGACAGAATGGAGATGCGGACCGGCGACATTCAGGACAGCCTGCTGGCCTTCCATCGCGAAGACTTCCGACCACCGCGCCGCACGATCTCGCTGCCGACCAGGGGCCTGTTGGGCGAGGCCGTTCTGGGCCGCTGCAATTCCTGCGAGATGATCGACCATCGCCGCTTCTGGAACTGGCAGGACAGCCCGACGCCACGCCCGGTCGGCGACACGCCGGTCCTGCCCGCGGACAGCGATGCGATCTTTGGCACCCGTGCGCCATCAGACCTGCCGGCCAATCAACCTTCGAACACGCTCACCATCGCCGGTGGCGACATTGGTACAGGCCAGGCCGTGCCCACTTCGCAACTGGCCGAGATCCTCAAAGCCGCGCCTGATCTTGCACGGGCGGGAACCGATCTGACGGGCCTGAAAGAGTTGCAGGCGCAACTGGCCCTTGAAACGCAATCGGTCGCCGCCGGTCGGGACAAAGCCATAGACACGGCGACGGATCTGACCAAAGAGCTTGTCGGCAAGGCCACTGAGCTTGCGGGCAAGGGGCAAGAGATCGCTGCGGCCCGCAAAGAGGAAGAAGCCAAAAAGCAAGCCGCCGAGAAGAAAAAGACAGCTGCCGACAATGCCGCAAAGCTCAAGGGGTTTGAGGATATCGCCAAGAACGCTTCGGGAGTTTCTGCGCTGATTGGCGGGCAACCGGATGGCAACCGGGCCGGTTTCGTTCAAAACCTGTTCAAGGATTTCCCCGGTGGTGCTGCGGCTCTGGCCAATCCTTCCAACACGTTGCTTCTGGCCAAGCTTTTCGGGGCCTTTACCAAAGCCAATACGGATGCGGATGACGGCAGCGCAACCAAGGCCGGCAGCCAATCCGTACTGGATTTCCTCAATGGCCTGAGCGCCCCTGCGGAGGACGACGATGAGTGACACCAGCACAAATGCAACCCCCGAACCGGGCATCGATGAAAGCCTTGCCGAGGCCATCATCAATATTCTTGAAACCACCAATTCCCCGGCGATTCAGCGCGCCCGAGAGGTTATAGCCCACAGGCTGGCCATCGCTGGCGACATTGCACCATCCCGCATCCCTGCCCCGCGCAACATCACCGAGATCGGAGGCTATATCAATCTGCTCAGCGAGTATGGAGAGGCCGAACAGCGCGCGCGCATGATCGCGGCGGCGCTGGGCATAGCAGGGCCGCAGATTTCGCTGCCACAGCCCGGTGCCGTTCCACCGTTGTCCTTTGTCACACGTGACGGTGCCCGACCTGCGGGGCCACAACAACCCAGCTTCCCGTTGACCTATACGATCCGTAGCGACTTTGTTCCGGCATTTGACAATGCGGTGCAGGAAATCACGATCCGCGGTGGCGCGGTTCCGATTTTGACACCTTTCAGGGTCCTGCCTGCTGCGGGGTCTGCACCCGCAACAGACGGCTCTGCGCAGCTGGCTCTGATCGGTCGTACACTCAGCCTGGCGCCAACAGCGGCTTTGCACGCCGTGGCGACAGACCCTTTGTCGCTCAGCCGTCCGACGGCTGGTGGCGGGTTCGAAGTTATGGTTCGGGTCATCGACGCCGCCGCACCGATCGCCGGAACCATCGCGGCGGCGAACTGGACAAGTTGGGAATGCGATGCCGCTGCCTGTACCGAAGTCGACAGCAATGATGCGCGCTTTGCGCTCACACCACTGCTGAACGCCGCCGGGTGGCACCAGCCCGCTGATCCCGGCAATCCGAACAGTCTGTCAAATCCCGGAACCTGGGCGGAATGGCGCAACATCACCGGGCTTGTGCCGGGCGTCACGCGGTTTGCGGATGAGCTGCAACTGCTATATTCCGCAGAAATGCTCATTACTTCACCGGTCTTCAATCAACTGGACAATGTCTGGACTGGAAGCGAGTTCGCCGCGCCATAGCACGGCTGCCTGAAACGCAGGAAAGTGATTTGGCAATGCGCCCATCATGGGGTTCAATGCCTTCAGGAGGTCAGCCATGCAGAACCCCGAACGTTTCGAGAAATTCTATTTCGCCAAAGTCGGCATGGGCGAAGCCTGTGGCTGCGCCGAGCGGATAATCGACGTGTTCGAATTCAACCGCAAAGGCGGTGCGCAATCCAGGCAACCTGTGAAACAGGACAGGCGCAGACGTGGATCCTTTGGGGCATGGGCGGTCAAATATGGGCTGATGAGCCGCAGGCGCACATAGCCAAGGCCTGACGACGCACAAGGTTCGCTTTCCGTTTCATGGCGTGGCTCAGGCGGTATGATTGCATATCTAAAACCACCATGTCCGGTTGCTACGAGAACAGGTCAGACCGGCACCAGCTTCCCGTCGCGAAGATCCAGTTCATCGGGCGCCAGTTCCAAGCGGAACGCCGGCGAATGACTGACAAGCAAAATCGCCTGTGGCAACGCGCGCAGGATTTCCAGAAGGCGCGCTTCGTTTTTTGTATCCAACGCATTCGTCGGTTCGTCCAGCAACAGCACTTCGGGTTCCATCGCCAGAACCGTCGCCAGGGTCACCAGCCGTTTTTCACCGCCTGACAATTTGTGGGTAATGCGGTTCTTCAGATGCATCAGGTCCAGATCGCCCAGAACTTTGTCGACGATGGCAAGTGCCTCGTCACGGGTCTTGCCCAGATTGAGCGGGCCAAAAGCGACGTCTTCGGCGACGGTCGGGCAGAACAGCTGATCGTCCGCATCCTGAAATACAAGCCCCACCCGGCGGCGGACCTCATGGAAATCAGCCTCTTCCACGCGTTGCTGACCAAAAACGGTGACGGTGCCCGAACACGGGCGCTGCAACCCAAGCAAAATCCGCAGGAGCGTCGATTTTCCCGCTCCGTTCGGGCCTGTCAGGGACAGGCGCTGCCCCGCGCTCAGGCTCAGGCTTGCCCCGTCCAGAACGGGTGGCTGGCCGGGGTAGGAAAAACAGATGTCTTCAAGCGCGATCAGTGTCATGCGAATTCCAGAATGATCAGACCCAGGCAGAGACCGCTGAAACCAGCCGCAAACACAATGTCCGCGCGGGTCAGGGCAAATTCCTGAAGCAACGGCATACGCCCGGAAAACCCGCGGCACTTCATCGCGGCCAGGATGCGTTCCGATCTTTCGATCGCGCGCACAAGCATCATACCCACAAGGTAGCCAAAGCTGCGATATGTGTGCCAGTTTGTTGCTGGCCGAAAACCACGTACCTTCATGGCGGCCCGCAGCCGCAGGTATTCTTCGCGCAAGACCTCGATATAACGGATCGTGAACATCAGCAGGTAAACCAGCTTTTCCGGGCACCGCAGACGATGCAGGGCGTGGCCCAGTGTGACCGGCTCCATCGTCCCGACCAAAACCATCAGGGACAGGATCACGGCATTGGCGGTCAAGGCAATCTCGACCGCTTTCCAAAAACCCTGCCAGCTTGCAGGGAATCCCCAAAGCGTGAACATCGGATCCCCGGGCATGGAAAAGGGCAACAGGACCAGCATGAACAGGATGAACCCATCCATCATGGCCATTCGCTTCAACGTCTTTCGCCGCGGCAGACGTGAAACTATCAGAAGCGAAAGCGACACTGTCAGCGCCGCGCAAAGCGCGCCGAGGGATGACACCGCCACGGTCACGACTGCAAAAACAACTGCCATGACGATCCGCATCCGGGGATCCAGCAGGCTGATCAGACCTTCTGGCCCGTCACCGGCTTCGGACAGTGTTTTTTCCTTGTGCCCCAGAACGTGTGCCATCAGGACGCCAGCTTGCGGCGGGCCGCCATGTAAAAACCCAGACCAAACAGACCAACGATGTACCCAATCCCGCCAAGGATGGTTTGCAGGTCGTTCTGTTCGCGATAGGCCGCAATCTCGCGCCTGAGCGGGCGCAATTCGTCACGTATGGCCTTGGCGATAACCTGCTGTTCTTCGGCGCTGAGAGACGCCGCCGAACCGCTGGCCTGCGTCACAGCAGCCGAAGATGAGTCACCGTTTTCTGCCACAGCAACGCCCATGATCCGCGCGACATCTTCGGCAGGCATCGTGACTTCGGCCACATGCCCGGCGCCAAGGTCGGCAAAGAAAGTGTGCGCCACGGCCGAGGTCGGCGTGTAGACAAAGAAACCGTCCGCATCCGTGACCGATCGACCCAGCTCGGCCCCATCCGGGCCGGTAACAATGACCTCGGTGCCGCTTGCCATGTCGCCGTTGGAAAAGCCGATTTCGCCCTCGATGACGTCTTCCGACTCGAAAACGCCGGCTATGACCTTGTGCGCCAGGGCAGGCACAGGTGCGCAGCTCACGGCCAATATGACAACCAGATGCTTCATGTGGCTGCTTCCCTTATAAACAGCTCGGGCTTGACCTTGCGTGCCAACAACACGGCGAACCCGGTCAAAATCGCCTCAATGGCCATGACAGGAATATGGGCGAAGAAAACAAGCCTGGCGGCAGGCAGAAATTCATCCCCCGACAGCGCCAGGGAAAACGCGACCATGCCGGTTGTCGCCGCAATGGCAAATGCGCCGCCGACGCCCCCCCAAATCGCACCTTGCAAAGGCGTTCCACGCGCGATCAGACGACCGAACAACATTCCGGCCGCCACAGCTGGAAATGCGATGTTGACGGTGTTGATCCCCAACACCGTCAACCCGCCAAAGCCGAAAAAGACCGCCTGTAGCAAAAGCCCGACGAACAAAGCCGGGAATGCGGCCCAACCAAGCAGCAGCCCGGCCATGCCGTTGAGGATCAGATGGACCGACGACGGACCAATGGGTACGTGGATCAACGAAGCCACGAAGAAACTGGCTGACAGAACGCCCGCAGTGGGGATGCGATCAAGATCCAGAGACCTGAGACCCATGGCGATCCCGCCCGCGGCGGCTATGGCGCCGCCAATTACAACCGGGTTGGAAAGGGCTCCGTCGACGATGTGCATCTTGGGTTACTCCAGATCCCAGGAGCGAATCCAGATGACCGCATCCTGGCTGAGTTCTTTGCCCTCATGTTCGGTTGCCGGACCGGAACCAAGTGCTGCGAAACCCCAGTAACCGGCATTTGGAACGCCGAACGAGAAATACCCGTTGTCGTCAGATATGGCGACCACCGCACCACCCGGCATCGGAGAGACTTTCGGTGCAGAAGCGGCCGAACTTTCCATGTCGGGCTCGGCGGCCATGTACTCGATCTCGATTTCGACCCCCGCAACCGGCTGACCATCAGCCAGCACACGGCCCGTGAAAGTCGAACCCGCGATGATGTTGGTCGGCTTGTTCAGCGGGATAATCTCGGTCGGCAAACCTACGGGATTCATCCAGTCGGTCGGCAATTCGTTGCGGTTCAGGAAGGCTTTGGTGAGCTGTTGGATATAGATGTCTTCGGATTCCTCGTAATAAGGCTGAGGAACCGTCACCAGCACATAGTCGCCCGACCGTTTGACCGGGACACTGCCTTTGAACGCCACGCCCTCGTTTTCCCCGCCGGTGAACCGGATAGCTTCCAACGTGTCCAGCAAATCGGTCTTTTCACCGTTGTGGATCACATAGAATTCCTGCGGCTTTTCAAGATCCATGACGTGGCCGTTCTCGAACGGATGCCAGAAAATCAGCTTGACCGGCACATCGCCCGGTTTCTGGATCATGGTATCGGTAGTGTATTCCAAAAGAAAATGCGCATCTGCGATGGCGGGAAGAGCCACCGCGGCAACGGCTGCGCTGAGCAGCGTTTTCATGAACAGTCGTCCTTGTCCCGTCGCGCCAATCCCGGCGCGAAATTCGTTTTGACTACGGGACATTCAACGCCAAATCACCCTTTCAGGCATCCTGGTACGACGCACATCCCGTCGCCGATTAGGAGTGCCCCTTATGAGGACACATGTCCGGCAGGTATCCTGACTTGCGGGTCAAAGCGTTGGACTGGCCTTCCCGGGGCAAACCCCAGTGGCGTTTCAGCCCTGCTCGCCGCTTACAGTTGCGGGTGCAGTTGCGGAGTTGGGCCTGAGCCCGCACCGCATTCCCTATTGATTCCAGAGCAAGCCCCGGAACCGGACATGCCGAGCGGCTTGCCAGACAACTCAGCCTTCCGTCAACGAAAATGTGTTACGGCCATCGAAAATTATGAGCTCGGCAGTTTGCGAGAGTGAACCGGTTTGTGAAATATCCAAGGCAACAGGGTGATTTCACATCTAAGCTTCTGAAAGATACCTTTCCGACAATGGCAGGCTTGCCGCGCCCAGTGAGCGTGCATCCGGGCCCACGGTCCCTGCCAGCACCACGGGGTGCTCGAGACCGGTCAGGTTCAGCTCGGACAGTTTGTCTTCGACCATTTCAACCAAACGCGCCTTGATGTCCTGCGGCATCCAGCCGTCAATCTTCACGCATTCGAAATCTATCAGGCTACAGGATGAGACAATCGCATAAGCAATCCCGCTTGCCGTCCGTTTCAACCAGTTTTCCAGTTGAATTTTTGGCACATCCCAACGCTGGGTCGTTTCCCAAATGGAATGCGACGTTACCCCTGCTGTGGTGATTGCACGCTCGAGAACATACAGGCTGGCCACGTCGATAAGCGGTCTGACACCACCCGCACCATCCGGTACAGGCAGGGGGCCGATTGCGCCCGAGTTTCCACGCCCGGAAAAGATCGCACCATTGAGAACCACACCGCCGCCAATAAAAAACCCGATATAGAAGTACAGGAAATCCCTTGGTCCATCGGCCGGACCGAATACCAATTCCGCCCCACAAGCCGCAGTGGCGTCATTTTGCAGAAAAACCGGCATATCGAGGCGACGAGCCAGGTCAGCCTTCAGGTCTGATACGCGCCACGGGTCCATTTCTTCCTGAGGAACCTGAAGGGTCTGGGCCCAGTCCCACAGGTAGAACGGCATGGCAATTCCAAGACCCGCAATCCTGCCTTTGGCCTCGGGCGACATGGATGACATCATTTTCCCCAGACTCTGTATAGAAAACTCCAAAGTGGCTTTTGGCGTTGGATAGTCATAGGTTCGCCGCTCGCGTTGCCGCACATTTCCGACAAAGTCAGTCAATACCAGCTCGGTACTGCGGCGCCCGACCTTGAGCCCAAAGAAAAACGCACCATCCGGGTTGAGGCGCATGGGAACGGAAGGTTGCCCGACTTTCCCGCGGACCGGCTCACCGCGCAAAAGCAAACCGTCCTTCTCAAGCAGCCGCATGATGACGGAAACGGTTTGCGCCGACAGTCCGGTCATGCGCGCAATCTCGGACTTAGCAAGAGCCTGATGACGCCGGACAAGCGACAACACCAGCCGTTCGTTCCGGGCCCGCATCCCGCTTTGATTGGTTCCGCGCACCTCTGACCCGTGCAGGCCAATCGAATTTTTCCGAGATGAATTTTCCGGCACGACCACCCCTTTCCTGCTGAAGAATGAGAAAGCCCGCCCGCCCTGTCAATAATAAATAAGAGTGATTTATTTATTGACTCAAATTTCGAATCTTGTGATTGTTTCTTATGAGATCAGGGTTTTTGCCTGATCGCCCTCGTGCCCTTTACGGCACAGGAAAAACTGGGAGGATAATCGATGAAACTTGCAAGACTTGCGGGTGCTGCTGCGCTCGGGGTTACTGCCATGGCTGGCAGTGCAATGGCGGAAGGCGAAACCGTTTGTCTGATCACCAAGACAGACACCAACCCGTTCTTTGTCAAAATGAAGGAAGGTGCGACAGCGAAGGCGGAAGAGCTGGGAATGACGCTCAAAGCCTTTGCAGGCAAAGTTGACGGTGACCATGAAACGCAGGTGCAAGCCATTGAGACCTGCATTCTGGACGGCGCCAAGGGCATTCTGCTGACGGCCTCGGACACATCATCCATCGTTCCGGCCGTGAAGCAGGCGCGGGATGCAGGTGTTCTGGTTATCGCTCTGGATACGCCGCTGGAACCCATTGACTCGGCTGACGCAACGTTTGCCACGGACAATTTCCTTGCCGGGCTGCTGATTGGACAATGGGCCAAAGCAACGCTGGGCGACGCGGCCAACGACGCCAAGATCGCGACACTGGATCTTGCCGTCAGTCAGCCGACAGTGGATGTGCTGCGCAATCAGGGTTTCCTGCAAGGCTTTGGTGTCGATCTGGCGGACCCGAACATAATCGGTGATGAAGATGACCCACGACTGGTCGGAAGTGATGTCACTGCCGGCAACGAAGAAGGTGGTCGCCGCGCGATGGAAAACCTTCTGGCCAAGGATCCCACGATCAACGTTGTTCACACCATCAACGAACCTGCCGCGGCAGGTGCCTACGAGGCGCTGAAAGCCATCGGGCGCGAAAATGACGTGCTCATCGTTTCCGTGGACGGAGGCTGCCCGGGTGTCCAAAACGTTGCCGATGGTGTTATCGGTGCGACGTCGCAGCAATACCCGCTGTTGATGGCATCGCTGGGTGTTGAGGCCGTCAAGAAATGGGCGGACGAAGGCGTGAAGCCTGAAAACACGCCTGGCAAGGATTTCTTTGACACCGGCGTAGCGCTTGTAACGGACAAGCCTGCCGAAGGCGTCGAGTCGATCTCGGTCAAAGAAGGCATGGACCTCTGCTGGGGTTAACCTGACCACCCGGAGGGCCGCAGAGGGCGGCCTTCCGCTTTTCAAACCACCCATTCGCCCGAAAACTTGCTAAAGTCGTCAGTAACCTGACGCTTTGGGGGAACCTTTATGTCCGATACTTCACGACGATCAGACGACTTCGAAGCCGCTGCAAAAGGCAGCCCGGAACAGATTGCTGAATTTGACGATCACCACCGCGGGTTTGTCGGAACGGTTCAACATTTTTTGCATGTGAACCCCTCTCTGGTGCCGCTGATCGTTCTAGTGGCTGCCATCGTCATTTTCGGGGCTTTGCTGGGCTCCAAGTTCTTCTCGCCATTCGCGCTGACCCTGATCCTGCAACAGGTTCAGATCGTCGGGATCGTGGCGGCGGCGCAAAGCCTCGTCATCCTGACCGCCGGTATCGATCTGAGCGTCGGAGCAATCATGGTGATGTCGTCGGTTGTCATGGGACAGTTCACCTTCCGATATGGGCTGCCACCAACGGTCGCAATCGTTTGCGGCCTTTTCGTTGGAACCGCAATCGGCGCGGTGAACGGATATCTGGTCAGCCGCATCAAACTGCCGCCGTTCATCGTGACGCTTGGCATGTGGCAAATCGTTCTTGCGGCGAACTTCCTCTATTCTCAGAACGAAACCATCCGGTCACAGGAGATCGAAGAAAACGCCGCGATTCTGCAACTTTTCGGGGCCAAGTTCAACGTGGGCGGGGCGGTATTCACCGTCGGCGTGATCTTCATGCTGGTGCTGATCCTCGGGCTTTCCTACGCCCTGCGCCATACCGCGTGGGGCAGGCATGTTTACGCGGTCGGAGATGACCCGGAAGCTGCCGAGTTGTCAGGTGTCAATGTGCACCGAACGCTTATGTCCGTTTACATGTTGTCCGGGCTGATCTGTGCCTTTGCGGGCTGGGCTTTGATCGGCCGGATCGGATCGGTGTCTCCGACATCAGGCCAGTTGGCCAATATAGAAAGCATAACGGCGGTTGTGATCGGGGGCATATCCCTTTTCGGTGGCCGCGGGTCTATTCTGGGGTCGCTGTTCGGTGCCCTGATCGTGGGCGTCTTTACGCTTGGGCTTCGGTTGCTGGGCGCTGACGCGCAATGGACGTTTCTGTTGATCGGCATCCTTATCATCGCGGCGGTCGCGGTCGACCAGTGGATCAGAAAGGTGGCAGCCTGATGGAACCTATTCTCAAAGGACGGAACCTTGTGAAGCGCTACGGCAAGGTGACGGCGCTGGATCAGTGCGATTTCGATTTGATGCCGGGCGAGATTCTGGCCGTGATCGGTGACAACGGGGCAGGCAAGTCTACACTGATCAAGGCGGTGTCCGGCGCGGTGATGCCGGATGAAGGCGAAGTCTGGCTGGAAGGTCGGAAAGTAAATTTTCATTCCCCGATCGACGCGCGCGAAGCTGGTATTGAAACCGTCTACCAAACGCTTGCCATGTCCCCTGCCCTGTCAATTACGGACAACATGTTCATGGGTCGCGAAATCCGCCGCAAGGGGCCGCTGGGCTCGTGGTTTCGAATGCTCGACCGCCCGGCGATGGAGAAATTCGCCCGCGACAAACTGAGCGAGTTGGGCCTGATGACGATCCAGAATATCAATCAAGCCGTTGAAACACTGTCCGGGGGTCAGCGTCAGGGTGTTGCGGTGGCTCGCGCTGCGGCATTCGGATCAAAAGTCATCATCCTTGACGAACCGACAGCTGCGCTGGGCGTGAAAGAAAGCCGTCGGGTCCTTGAACTGATCCTGGACGTGAAGTCTCGCGGCATTCCGATCATCCTGATCAGCCACAATATGCCACATGTTTTCGAGGTCGCCGATCGAATTCACGTACATCGGCTGGGCAAACGCCTCTGCGTCGTTGATCCCAAGGATTACACGATGTCCGACGCAGTGGCGTTCATGACCGGTGCCAAGGAACCACCCGCCGAGGACCAAGCCGCGTGACGGGTAAACTTGCCACCCCCGAGGCGCTTGCAACCAAAATCGCGGATGCCGTCCAGGCCTTGCCGCCGCTGCAAGACCGGCATCTTGTCGCGATTGCCGGGCCGCCGGGTTCGGGAAAAACGACTGCAGCGGGCCTTGCAACCAAAGAGCTCAATCTGCGCGGCGTCGCAACCGGACTGGTTTTCATGGACGGCTTCCACTATGACAACGTGATCTTGAAGGATCGCGGCCTGCTGAGCCGCAAAGGGTCTCCTGAAACCTTTGATCTTGCCGGCTTTCATGCGTTGCTTGATCGATTGCGCGCGGAAGAAGAAGTCGCAATACCCGAGTTTGACCGGGAACTGGATCTGGCCATTGCCGCGCGGTCCATGATCACGGCGGATCAGCGCGTTGTTCTGGTTGAGGGCAATTACCTTCTCTTGAACGAGCCGGGTTGGTCGGACCTTCACCAACTGTGGGCATTCAAGGTATTTCTGGACACCGATTTGAAAACACTCGAAACCCGCCTGACCAACAGATGGATCGGCCATGGACTGGACGCCAATGCCGCCAAGGACCGTGCGCAGTCGAACGATCTGCCGAATGCACAGCGCGTGATCCGAAATTCGATACCCGGTGATCTGACACTGGCTTGAGTTTTGCCTGCGGCCAACACAATCCGTCTTGATGAAAGGCCAGAGGTCAGTTCCGGTACACCGGCGGAACAAGACCGGCTTGGAACCAAGTCACGAAGGACACGATCGAAAACACCGGCAGCCCGGTCGCCTGCCGAATATCCGGCGCATAGGGGCACATATTCGTGCACTCCAGAACTATTGCCCCAAGTTCGGGATTGTCCGAGGCTAACGCGATTGCGGCCTCAACATTGTCCTCCCGTGCCTTCTCAACATTCAGACGCGATTCATTGCCAAGAATTGCGCGGGTGAACTCCTGCCCACCCTCGGTAGTGCCGATTGGCGTGTCCAAGGGGACATTGGCAGCCTGAAGATGGTCATTGGTCAAGGTGGAGGCCGAAATGGTCAGAATGCCCGCGCGCTTTCCCTTGCGAAGGATACGATTCACCATTTCGACCTGCATCAAGGACGACGTGACGACAGGAACCGGAACGGCCTCGGCCAGTTCCTTCTGGAACAGGGACAGGAACCCGCAATTGGTTGTTATTCCGTCCGCGCCGTCTTTGACCAACTCTTGCGCGGCGTCGATGAAGACCTCGAGCATACCTTCGGCCCGATGCCGAACTACCCGATCAGGCGAGGCATCCCGGACAATGCGGTACAGCACCGGAAACGGCCATGTCTGCGCATTGCCCATGTCACCGGGAATTCTTGGGAATTGCGCGTCCAGCATGAGGATTCCCACGGATGCGCCGTAAATGGACTTGCCGCCCTGCACGATCATCCCTGTTCCTCCTCGATAATGCGGGTCGAGATGTCTTCGGCCCCTTCCATGTAGATGTTGGTAATTCCGTGACGCACTGCGTCCTGAACCTGATCCATTCGTTTTGTGATATGAGCCGCCAGAACCCGGGCCGCCTCGTCCGCGTCCCGATCCAGCAGGGCCTGCATCACGTGTTTATGTTCGTCCTTGGACTTCTGCACCCGGTCCATGCTCATGGAAATCCAGCGGATATAGCGGATACGCTCGTTGATCCGCGTCAGAGTTTGCAACAACTCCATGTTCCCTGACAGCCTTGCGATCCCCAGATGGAACGCTTCGTCCCGGGCCACTGCTTCTTCGATCGTCAGGCCAGTGATGTCGATGCCCGTTTCGTAAAGTTCATCACGCAGCCTTTGCAGGCCTTCATCCGTCGCCTTGGTACAGGCGGATCGGGCCGCCGCGGATTCGATGATCTGGCGCAGCTCGAAAAGGTCGAACACGCTTTGCGCATCCAAGGGACGGCAAAAGAACCCTTGCCCCGGGCGGAAATCGAACAGCCGTTCGGCAACCAATCGGTTCAACGCTTCTCGCAACGGCGTGCGACTGACGCCCAGATCCCTGGACAGAGCGACCTCGTTCAGGCGGTCACCGGGGCGCAGGCGGAAGGAGACCGCCATCGCTTTGACCTGATCATAGATATCATCGACGCGTGGACCCGCCATAAACAATGCCCTTCTTCCGTTGATTCACAGGTGCCACACTCCATTCTTGAAATCAATATGCAAGCCTGTATACAGTTATGTGTACAATTATAACTCGAAGGAATCGCGAACCATGACAGGGACGAATTACCTGACCGGAGCCGAGGCGATGGTGCGTATGCTCGAGGCGCATGGCGTGACGCATATGTTCGGCCTGTGCGGCGATACCACCTTGCCGTTCTATGACGCGCTCGCCCGAATGGATCACGGCATTCAGCACATTCTGACCCGCGACGAACGGCACGCCGCCTACATGGCGGATGGCTATGCACGCGTGACAGGCAGGCCCGGCGTTTGCGAAGGCCCTTCCGGCGGTGGCGCGACCTACATTCTGCCGGGTGTGGTCGAGGCCAATGAAAGTTCGGTTCCAATCCTGGCGATCACCTCTGATGTGGCGACGACCAGCCGCGGGAAATACCCTCTGACAGAACTGGATCAGCCGGCGTTGTTCCGCCCGCTGACGAAGTGGAACGCGTCTCTGGATGATGCCGCCCGGCTTCCGGCCATGGTTCGTGCGGCGTTCCGGGCGATGACAACGGGAACACCCGGCGCGACCCATCTGGCACTGCCGTTTGATACGCAGAAGGCACAGGTGGACGAAGCGGAAATCTGGGTCGACGACCGGCATCGCAGCTATCCCGCCGAACGGGCTGCCCCAGATCCGGATGCCATCGAAGCGGCCGCAGCCATTCTTGCCCGGGCCACATCCGCCGTCGCGGTCTGTGGCGGCGGCCCGGTTCTGTCCGGCGCGACCGATGCGTTGCGCCGCGTCGCCGGACTGTTGGACATGCCCGTCGCCACAACCGTTTCAGGCCAAGGGTCCATCGCCGAAACCGATCCTCTGGCCCTGGGTGTCGTCGGATCGAACGGCGGCATCCCCGCGACACGCGCCGTGGTGGATCAGGCTGATGTCGTCCTGTTCATCGGGTGCCGCGCCGGTTCGGTCACGACCGAACGGTGGAGAAGCCCCGGGCGCAACGCCACGATCATTCACATCGACAGCGACCCCATGGTGATCGGTGCAAACTATCAGACCGAAGTGGCGATCTGCGCTGACGCCCGCCTCGCGCTGGAGGCATTGGCCCGAGGGCTGGAGGACCGGCAAGACCTGAACGGACAAGACGGAGCAACCAAGGCCCGCGCCGCATGGGCGGCCAAGGCGGCGGCATTTGCCCCCTTGGCTGCAAGTCGGGAAACGCCAATACGGCCCGAGGCTGTCATGGCGTCCCTGATGGACATTCTGGACGACGATGCGATTGTGGTCGCTGATCCCGGCACCCCCTGCCCCTATTTCAGCGCGCATTACCGTTGGCGGCAGCCCGGGCGGCATTTCATCACAAATCGCGCACATGGAGCACTGGGCTATTCTCTGGGGGCGGCCATGGGTGCACATGTCGGGCGGCCCTCGGTCAAGACCCTGGCCGTCATGGGCGATGGTTCGTTTGGGTTCACCTGCGGTGAATTTGAAACGATGGTCCGGCACAAAATGCCGATCACCTCGATCGTTTTCTCGAACTCGGTCTTCGGATGGATCAAGGCGGGTCAGGACGCTGGGTTTGATCAACGCTATTACAACGTCGATTTCAACCGGACCGACCACGCCGCCGTCGCAGCCGCCTTCGGAGTGAAATCATGGACGGTCAAAGACCCTGAGGACTTGCCAAAGGTGCTGAAACAGGCCGTCGAACATGACGGCCCCACATTGGTCGACATCCATTCGCAACAGCTTCACAAGGCCGCTGCACCTGTGTCGGAATGGGTTGCGTAAGAGGCAATCGACGGGGTCAGCTGGGCCAGAAATTCCTGCGCAATCGTGGACAGGGGGCGCCCCTTTGCGGTGATGATTGCAAGATCCAGCATGACGGATGGCCTGAACGGGCGGGTCTGGTACCCGCTCTCACCATCGAACGTCACGGTAAAGGGATCGATCATCGCAACCCCCATGCCCTGTTTCACAAAACTCAGCAGATTCTCGGACAGGTGCGTGTGAATCTGTGTCCGCCACGTGCGCCCGGATGCCTGAAAGATGTCACGGGTTCGACGGTGGGTTTGGTGTTCCGGACCCATCACGATGAAGGGCTCGTTTTCCAGTATTTCCGGTGTCAGAACGTCATAATCCGCCAAAGGGCTGTTTTCTGGAAAAGTCGCAAGCGTTTCGAATTGAAACACCTGATAATTCAGAGTGTCGTGCAGGATCGGCATCTCGACGATGCCGATTTCAAACAGGCCTGAAATCACCCATTCCTGAATCTTGGATGAATACTGCGACTGGAAACTGACGGACAGGTTGGGGCGGCTTTTGGCAAAACGAGCGATCTCGCGCGGCATGAAACCAAATGACAGAAGATGCGGCGCCGCAACCTGCAACTGACCGGGATGTTTGTTCTGCAAATCCGTCACGGCCTGCGCCACGTGATCCAGCCCGCGCACGACGGTGTCGACTTCGCGGAACAGCAACTCGGCTTCCGGGGTGGGCAGCAAACGGCCCTTGTTGCGCTCGAACAGAGGCAGTCGCGCTTCGCGTTCCAACTGAGCCAACAGATTGCTGATACCAGGCTGGGATATCCCAAGTACCGACGCCGCACCGGTTACGGTTCCGGTTTCCATGATGGCGTGAAACGCTTGAAGCTGGCGAAAGCGCAGGGACATCGGTAATCACATCATTTTTTCTGATGAACTGTCGAAGATATAGTATTTGAAATGATATGCCCGTCAAGGCAGGCTTCCGCTCATCCACAGGGGGCGGAATGAGCGATCTGTCACAAAACATCATCGGTTACGACCTTTGGCACCTGAAGCTTCCGGTCACGTCCCGCCGGGATCACGGTATAGGATCCGTCGAAGGCGCCTGCGAAGTCGTCATACTGCGACTGACATCCGACGATGGCACACAGGGATTTGGCGAAGCGTCACCCTGGTCGGTGTTCACCGGAACCCCGGAAGCGACATTCGCGGCACTGGATCGTTATTTACGCCCTCTTGTTCTTGGCGCCAGCGTGGGCGACCGGTCAGCCATCATGGCGCGCGCGGCCTGTGCCGTGGCGCATTGCACCGAGGCCAAGGCCGCGCTGGAAACCGCGCTGCTGGATCTGGCCGGCCGTATCAGTGACATCCCTGTCTGGTCTTTGCTGGGCGGTCGCTGCCGCAGCGCCATTCCGCTCAGCTGTTCCATCGCCAACCCGGACTTTTCCCAGGACATAGACCTGTTGGCGCGGTTGCGAGAGGATGGCGTGCGGATTGTCAAACTCAAGACCGGGTTCAAGGATCACGCCTTTGACATCATGCGATTGGAGTATCTGGCGCAGAACTGTCCTGAATTCTCGGTCCGCGTGGATTTCAATCAGGGGCTGAACATCGATGACGCCCCGGCGCGGGTGCGGGACGTGGCCCAGTTCAATCCTGATTTCATCGAACAGCCGGTTCGCGCCCACCATTTCGACATGATGGCAAAGCTGCGCCAAATGACCGATATTCCCCTTCTCGCTGATGAGAGCGTCTTTGGCCCCGAAGATATGGAACGCGCCGCGCGTGAACGTATTTGCGATGGTGTTTCGGTGAAAATAATGAAGTCTGGCGGCCTGACCCGCGGGCAAACGGTCGCCCGCATTGCGGCCGCGCATGGTCTGACGGCATATGGCGGGGACATGTTCGAGGCCGGCTTGGCCCATCTTGCCGGCACCCATATGATTGCTGCAACGCCCGAGATCACATTGGGCTGCGAATTCTATCAGGCGTCCTATTTCCTGAAAGAAGACATTCTGGAAGAACCCTTCCGGATCCAGAACGGACAGGTCTGCGTGCCCGAAACCCCCGGGCTTGGCGGCAGGCCCGAGATGGCCAAACTAAACCATTACGCAGTGGCCAGGGCGGTTTCAGAATGAGTGACAAGAAAACCATAGCCATCATCGGCGCCGGTATCGTCGGCGTGTCGGCCGCGGTCTGGCTGCAACGGGACGGGCACGACGTGATCCTGTTCGACAAGGCCGGACCGGGTGAAGGCACGTCTCATGGCAATGGCGGTGTGCTGGCGTCCTGTTCCATCATACCTGTGACGGTTCCCGGACTGCTTAGCAAAGCGCCCAAAATGTTGCTGAGTTCGTCGCAGCCGCTGTTTTTGAAATGGGGGTATCTGCCAAAGTTGCTCCCATGGCTCCGGCAATATCTAAGCCACGCGAACGTAGCAGACGTTGAACGGATCGCGGCGGCGCTGACGCCGATCGTCGGCGACAGCCTGAATGACCACAAGGCATTGGCGGCAGGCACGCGTGCTGAAAAGTGGATCGTGCCCAGCGACTATCTGTTTCTCTACGAGAACCGGGCCCATTTTGAACAAGATGCGTTGGGCTGGGGAATAAGGCGGAAGAACGGCTTTGATTGGGAAGAACTGGAGGGCAAGGCGTTTCACGACTATGACCCCGTGTTCAGCCCGGATATCGGTTTCGCTGCCAAGCTGTCAAACCACGGTCATATCACCGATCCGGGGCGGTACGTGAAAGACCTGGCCGCCCATGTCGAGGCCGGCGGAGGCCGGATCATCCGCGCCAATGTCGAGGACGTCACCCGCGACAACGGCCGCGTTACCGGTGTGCGCGCGGATGGTGAGACCATCGTTTGCGACACCGCCATTGTAACGGCTGGCGTCTGGTCGGGGCCGCTGGCAAAGCGACTGGGGGTTTCTGTTCCTCTTGAAAGCGAGCGCGGTTATCATCTTGAATTGGTGTCACCTTCTGCCATGCCCCGCAGCCCGGTCATGGTGGCTTCGGGCAAGTTTGTTGCCACGCCCATGGATGGGCGCATACGCTTGGCGGGTATCGTGGAGTTCGGTGGGCTGGACGCACCGCCCTCGCGCGCGCCGTTTGAATTGATGCGAAAGAACGCCCGGGCCGCGTTTCCGGGCATAACATGGAAGGAGGAAGTGGAATGGATGGGGCACAGGCCGGCCCCGGCTGACTCGATCCCGATCATAGGCGACGTGCCCGGAATCAAAGGGGCCTATTTGGGCTTTGGGCATCATCATATCGGCCTGACAGGTGGGCCAAAGACCGGGCGGCTTCTGGCGCAGATGATCGCGGGCAGAACCCCGAACACCGACGTAAGCGTCTATGCGCCGTCGCGCTTTGCAACATAAGAACAGACCGATGAAAAACACCGGTATTTCAAAACTCGATAGGGAGAAAACGATGAAAACACTGACAAACCTTCTGGCGGCAACCGCTTTGACTGCTGCCGCGGCAGCACCGGCCATGGCCGAAAAATGGGACATGCCGATGGCCTATTCGGCGTCGAACTTCCATTCGGCCACCGGTGCGGAATTCGCCAAATGTGTAACGACCGGAACCGGCGGTGAGATCGAAATCGTTACGCATCCATCCGGCTCGCTGTTCAAAGGTGCCGATATCAAACGCGCAATCCAGACCGGGCAAGCCCCGATCGGAGAACGCCTTCTGTCCGGCCACCAGAATGAGAACGCGTTGTTCGGTTTCGACTCGATCCCGTTCCTTGCGACCTCGTTCGACGACAGCGCCAAGCTTTGGGAGGCCGCCAAGCCCTCTATCGAAAAACTGCTGGCCGAGCAGAACCTGACGCTGCTTTATGCTGTACCGTGGCCGCCGCAGGGACTGTATTTCAAGAATGAGGTGAACTCGGTCGCCGATATGAAGGGCATCAAGTTCCGTTCGTACAACAACGCGACTTCGCGACTGGCCGAGTTGACGGGCATGTTGCCGGTAACGATCGAAGCGGCAGAAATCAGTCAGGCTTTTGCGACGGGTGTCGCCGAGTCGATGGTGTCTTCGGGATCGACCGGGTACGACCGCAAGGTCTGGGAAAGCCTGAACTATTTCTACGAAGTCGATGCCTGGTTGCCGCGCAACTACGTGATGGTGAATTCGGATGTCTGGTCGGGCGTGTCCGACGCCAACAAGAACGTCATCAAGGCCTGCGCAGAGCTGGCGGAATACGCGGGCAACTGGCGCGCCAAGGAATACACCGGCTTTACTCTGCAAGGTCTGCGTGATGGTGGCATGACCGTCGGTCCGGCATCCGAGCAGATGACGAATGAGCTGAAAGAGATTGGTGTGACCATGACCAATGAATGGCTGGAGGCCGCCGGCGACGAAGGCAAAGCCATCGTCGACGCGTTCAACGCCTCTCAGTAACCATTCGAGGCAGGCGGCGTTGCATTGCGTCGCCTGTTTTCCATCCAATCATAACAAAGCGGGGACGCCATGGCGGTATTGCGGGGGCTTCGGTCCGTTCTGGATTTCATCTATCTGGCAGCGGGGGTAATGGCGGCGGTCAGCCTGATTGCCATTCTTTTGCTGATCGTCGTGCAGATGCTGGCCCGCTGGACCGGTGAGGTATTTCCCGGAGCGCCCGACTATGCCGGCTATGCAATGGCGGCGGCATCTTTTCTGGCCTTTGCCAATGCGTTGAATCGGGGCAGCCACATTCGGGTTTCGATCCTTCTGAACGCGGTGCCGGACAGCGTGCGGCGTGTCCTTGAAATCTGGTGTTTCACCATCGGCACAGCCGTCATGTGGTATTTCTGCTGGTATGCCTATCGCTTCGTCTATTGGAGCTGGAAGTTCAACGACATCAGCCAGGGTCAGGACAGAACCGCGCTGTGGATTCCGCAATCCGCGATGCTGATCGGAGCCGTCATCCTGGCCATCGCGCTGACGGATCACCTGATCCACGTCCTGTTCAAAGGTGACCATCGCATTGTCCGCGATCTGGCCGACCAGAGCCACGGAGAATAGACGCATGGAAAACCTGTCTGTCATCATCCTTTTCCTTTTTGTTCTGTTCACGTTGCTCGGTACCGGTGTCTGGGTTGGCCTGGCCCTGATGGGGGTCGCCTGGGTCGGGATGGAGCTGTTCACGACACGCCCCGTGGGCGACGTGATGATCACAACCATCTGGTCGGCGTCGTCGTCGTGGACCCTGACCGCCTTGCCCATGTTCATCTGGATGGGCGAAATCCTGTACCGCACGCGATTATCCGAAGACATGTTCAAAGGGCTGTCCCCTTGGATGGCACCCCTGCCCGGCGGTTTGGTGCATACCAATATCGTGGGTTGTACCGTCTTCGCGGCAGTCTCAGGTTCGTCGGCGGCAACGCTGACCACCGTCGGCAAGATGTCGATCCCCGAACTGCGCAAGCGCAATTACCCCGAACGGATGATCATCGGTACTCTGACCGGCGCGGCCACTCTGGGGCTGATGATCCCGCCGTCCCTAACCCTGATCGTCTATGGGGTGACGATCAATGAATCGATCACCAAGCTGTTCTTTGCCGGCATCCTTCCCGGTTTGGTGCTGGCAGCGATGTTCATGGGTTATGTTGCGATCTATTCCAAGTTGGGCAAAGATTGGACCCCGGATGTCGAGGGCAAGCTGAGCTTCTCCGAGAAAGTCAGAAATTCCCGCTTTTTGTTGCCTGTGATCCTTCTGATCACGGTCGTCATCGGCTCAATGTATCTGGGCTATGCCACTGCGACCGAAGCTGCGGCTTTCGGGGTGATCGGCGGCCTGTTGCTTGCGGCAGGCCAGGGGTCGTTGAACTGGAAGACATTCACTGAAAGCCTGATGGGGGCCACGCGAACCAGCGCGATGATTGCCCTGATCCTTGCTGGCGCTGCTTTCCTGTCACTGTCCATGGGCTTCACCGGCCTGCCGCGCGGGCTGGCCGATCTGATTGCAGGTTGGGAACTGACCCGTTTCGAACTGCTGATGGTCCTGCTGGTGTTCTACATCATTCTGGGCTGTTTTCTTGACGGGATTTCTTCCGTCGTGTTGACCATGGCCGTGGTGGAACCAATGATCCGCGATGCTGGCATTGACCTGATCTGGTTCGGCATCTTCATCGTGGTCGTTGTTGAAATGGCGCAGATCACACCTCCGATCGGGTTCAACCTGTTCGTGATGCAGGGCATGACCAACCATGAGATGAGCTATATCGCACGCGCAGCGATACCGATGTTCCTGATCATGGTGCTGATGGTCTTCATCCTCATCTGGTTCCCCGACCTCGCCACCTGGCTGCCCGAGAATTTGCGTCAGAGCCCGGGCGGGTAAAACGGCCTTGAACCTGCTCCATCTGGCGGCCCGTCACGGGCCCCGTGTTCTGGTCGCCGGATTGGCGGCGGGTCTTTTATTGCCGGGTTTGGCCGAGCCCATGCGAGGCCTGCTGCCGCCCCTGGTCGTGTTGTTGCTGTTCGTCACCGTCCTGAGAATGGACCCCGAAACCATTCTTGGATCGTTGAGCGATCTGCACAAGGTCGCGTTCACCGTCATCGGGTTTCAATTCGTGATGCCGCTGATCATTCTGGCTATTGGATTTGTCGGGGGATGGACCGGAACGCCGGTGCTTCTGTCCCTGCTCATCATGGCGGCTGCGCCCTCGATTTCCGGCAGTCCCAACATGTGTTTGATGATGGGCTACCCACCTGAACACGCGATGCGAATGATGGTGGTTGGGACCGCCCTGCTGCCATTGACAGCGTTTCCGGTGTTCCTGCTCATGCCAGAACTGGGCGGCATTCACTCTGTTCTGCTGGCCGGGTTGCAACTGCTGTTGACGATACTCTGCACAACCGGCGCCGCCATTGTTGTCCGGCGCGTCTGGTTGCGTTCACCATCACGCTCCACATTGGTGAATCTGGAAGGGTTGGGCACAATCACCTTGGCCGTTTTTGTCATCGGCCTGATGCCTTCCGTCAGCACCACTGCGCTGAAAAGCCCGGCCGTCGCCGCTTTCTGGATCGCGCTCGCCTGTCTGGCCAATTTCGGAGCACAATTCCTTTCGTTCCGCATGACCCGTGGACGTCTGCCGGCAGCCAGAGCAACCGCTGTCTCTCTGATCGCGGGAAACAGAAACATCGCGATTTTCTTCGTTGCTTTGCCGCCCGAGGTCACCGCACCCATCATGGTCTTCATCGGGGCGTATCAAATCCCGATGTACCTGACGCCAATGGTCATGCGTCATCTCTACATGAGGCAAGCCTTGCCCGAGTAGCTTTGGAAAGCCGCCTTAGGATATTTTTTTCCTTTTCTCCGATCCTTGTCCGCGTTGGGCCGATACCTCGTGCTTGGTTCAATGCAAAAAAACACCCTCAGGAAAATCGGGTGAATGCTTGTCACAGTTGACAGCTAATTGCATCCTTCCTATTTACTGTCAACATCGACAGTAAAGGATACATCATGCCGATAAGCAAACTGGTCGTCGCATCTGTGATGACATTAGCTTCAACCCTCGGGGCATCCGCACAAACTCTCACTGCAACGGTGCAGGGCGTGCGCAATGCAGAGGGTGATTTGATCATTGCCGTGTTCGATGACGCAAAATCTTTTAAGGCCATGGACATGACGAACGCGGCGGCCTTGGCTTCCGTTCCTGCTGTCAAAGGCTTGGCTTCGGTCACCTTTCACAATCTCCCGCCTGGCACCTATGCGATTGCCGGGATTCACGACGAGAACAGCAACAGCAACCTGGATACCGAAAAAGATGTCCCAACCGAAGGGTACGGCTTTGGCGGTATGGGGCAGAACGGTCTGCCGCCGGAATTCGCGAATGCCGCTGTCACCGTCGGCACCGGCGTAACCGCAAACCTGAAGCTGAAATACTGGAAATAACATGATCGGGCGCCCCACAAATCGTGAAGAACGTCATGAGCAGATCATGCAGGCTCTGATCAGATGTGTTGCGAAATCTGGCCTGGATGGTGCATCGCTTTCGCTGCGCTCATGGTCGCGACGGTGCTTGGCTGTCAGACGTTGTGGGGGATTCTTTTCATGTTCTGGACAATCCCGAGTTTCCATTCCGGGCACTCTTTGCTTTTAACCAACGTATCCCGGGATGAGGATCCCATCCTGTTTTGGCTGGTCCAACTTGCCTGGATCGCACTTGGCCTGTCGATGATCGCCATCGACTTTCACCCTCGGACGTTTTGAAAACTCTTTCACAAGAGGCTCAAATGAAACCCATGCTACACCTTTTGCCGGTCGAAGCTTACACGAGCCAGGATTGGTTCGACCAAAAAATGCGCGAAATCTTCTCCAATACCTGACTCTATGCCGGGTTTTGGAGGATGTCAGCGAACCCGGCCAGTTCATGGCCGTGCAGGCCGGAACCAACAACATATTCGCGATCATGGGGCGCGACCTTCGCCTGCGCGCCTTCCATAACATCTGCCGCCACCGCGGAACCTAATTGATCAGCGCGGTTGGCAAAACGCAAAAAGCGTTGACCTGTCCTTATCACGATTGGACCTACGATCTTGAAGGCAATCTGATTTCGGTGCCGGATGAACACGAGAAATATGGCAAGGTCGACAAGTCCTGCCTTGGCCTGAAACCCGCCAAGGTCGATATCTGGAAATCGATGATTTTCGTCCATCCTGACCCCGACGCGCTTTCCATCGCAGAATGGTTCGGCCCGGTCGAACCCCTTGGCCCGGAACGGACGCGAGTTCACAACCGTGGGCGGGTGTCCAGCAGCTCGGAAAGGGAATTCACCAAACAGTCGATGAAGTCGTCGTCTTTCTGGTCCAAGTTTGGAATAGGCGGAAAATACGAAGCCAATGACGCGATGGGCGAAGATGACCCGATGGTTGCCGATGACTTTACCGGCGAAGAAATCTACGCGTGCGAGCAACAGCAGAAATCCCTGCATTCTCGGTATTTTGAAGCAGGTCCGGCGGCAAACGGTGAAAGCCCCATCATCGCGCACCAGAAAGTTGTTCTGCAATGGTTGGGGGAAGGAAAATGAACCCGCGTGATTTTTTCCCATTGCGCGTTTGCGGGACCAGAGTCGAGTTGGGTGGCGTGGCAAAGACCGTCATGTTCGAGGTCCCTGACCACCTGATGGACATATTCGCCTGGAGGCCGGGCCAACACGTGTCCGTTCGTTTCAATATTGATGGCGAAGAGCACCGTCGAAGCTATTCGATCTCCAGTTCGCCTTACTCCGGGGATCCGCTTCGCATCACCGTCAAACGGATCAAGGGTGGCCGTGTCAGCAACTTCATCAACGACACTGTTCAGGAAGGGCAAACCATTGACGTCATGCCGCCATTTGGCAGTTTCTGCCTGGACCTCGACGAAACGGCGCGGCGCACCCATTACTTTTTTGGCGCGGGCTCTGGCGTTACTCCGCTCTTTGCAATGCTGAACTCGGTTTTGACAGCCGAGCCCCATTCAGTCGCGCATTTGGTGTATGGCAACACAAACGCCAAGAGCATCCTGTTGCAGCACGAACTGAGCGTGCTTCAGAAAGCGCGTCCCGAACGTTTTACAATCAACCATGTCTTTTCGAAACCCGGCTGGTGGTCCAGCGCCGAGTACTGGCGGCAAGGTACAATCGACAAGGCCGCCATCGAAGCGTTGATCGCCGAGTATCCACCTTACGCCCAGGACGCGCGGTACTATGTCTGTGGTCCGGGCGATATGAACCAGGCCGTCAAATCGGCCTTGATGTCCATTGATGTTTCCCCGAACCGTCTCCACATGGAAAGCTATGGTGCTGCGCCGGATCTGGACACGGGTATTGACGGGGTGGACGCAACCGCTGAACTGACGCTGGAAGGCACCCGACACCTCATTTCGGTTTCCAAGGGACAGACCATTCTTCACGCAATGCAGTCAGCGGGGCTCAAGCCACCCTATTCCTGCCAATCCGGAGTTTGCGGCGCGTGCCGGGCCAAACTGACCAACGGCACAGTTCATTTGCGGGCGCGCATGGCGCTGGAAGACAAAGACATCAAAGCCGGAGAAATCCTGACCTGCCAGTCAATACCCACGGCGGAAAAACTGACGATCAGCTTTGACCAGACCCGTCGCTGAAAAGCCAATGACGCGCCTGAGGCATGACGGTTCACGCCGCCTCAGGTTCATTCACGGATCAGATCATGCGTCCGGCGCGCAATCTCTGATCACGAAGTGCTTGGTCGTTTCTTCCACGACTTCCCAATAGCCGCGAAAGCCATTGGGGATCAAAAAGCTGGCCCCGGTGCGAAAATCCTGACGGGTCCCGTCTTCGTGGATCAGGGCGCAATGGCCTTTGACGATATAGCAATATTCGTCCTTGTCCGTGAACGCGTGCCATTTGCCCGGCGTAGACGTCCAGGTTCCGGCAGACAATTGCCCATCCGGGCTGGTGAAGTGCATTCCAATCTTGTGATGCGGGTCACCCTCGACAACGCGATCGGGAAGATCGGCCAAACACCTTTCGCTGCGCGTTTCCGGCTCATCGAATAGATTGAGTACCTGTGTCGTCATGAGGTCATACCCTCCTGCTGGTCATGTAGTGCGAGATGACGTGACCGGCCAATGGTCGGTCACGTGCTGGACGTGGAATTTCGCCATCCTCTAGTGAAACAGGTAGACGCCCACCAGAACCAGAGCAGCGATGAAGATCGTCTCGGCCACAATCAGGACGATGGCCTGCCCGCCAACATCCAGAATCCGCTTGAGCGACGTTTTCATGCCCACTGCGGCAATCGACACCAGCAGCGCCCAACGGCTGAGATCGGCCATGGCCGACGAGACCACATCCGGGATCAGACCTATTGAATTCAGGACGGCAAAGATCAGAAAGCCAACGACAAACATCGGCAAAATGGGCGGGCGCTTGCCGTCTTCCTCGCTGAACTCCGCGTGGCGCCGGACAAGAAACGAGATAACCAGCACCACCGGGGCCAGCATGGCAACACGGATCAGTTTGACCAAAGTCGCGACCTCACCGGTTTGGTCCGAAACCGAGAACCCGGCCCCGACAACCTGCGCGACATCATGTATCGTTCCGCCCAGGAAGACCCCTGAAACCTCGTCGTTGAACTCGAAAGCCTCGGTGAGGATCGGGTAGGCGATCATCGCGATTGTCGACAGAACAGTTACCGACAGTACCGTGAAAACCAAGTTCCGCTCCGAATGCTCGTTTTTGGGCAGAATGGCCGACAAGGCCATCGCGGCCGATGCGCCGCAGATCGCCACCGATCCCCCCGTCAGCACCCCAAAGCGCCAACCACGGCCCAGAAGACGCGCGCCAAGAAGGCCGAACAGGATCGTGAGGATCACACCGGCAATCACAACGGCAATCAGATCAGCGCCAAGGCTCATCATCAATTCAACGGAAATACGCGCCCCAAGCAGCGCAACTCCAAAACGAAGAACCGTTCGTGCGGTAAATTCGATTCCGGCCTTGCAGTCGCCGGCATCGTCTTCGGCCAGGAAATGGAACGCGATGCCCAGCAACAAGGCCATCAGCATCGCCGGGGCACCATAATGTTCGGACAAGAACTTCGCTGCGACGGCGACAACCACGGAAACAAGGAAACCGTGCCCGTTCAAACGAACGAAAGACCGTGCCCGAAGCCACGGCGAGTTGGATGCACTCAACGCCTGCATCTTACTTCCTTTGCAATATTTGAGCTGCCTTTTGGGCAAAGCCTGCCCCCACCCGAACCGTATTCGGCCCGGGTGGGGGCAGGATCAGATTACAGTTCGGCCTGAGCTTTCATGTCGTCGGCGGAGATTCCGGCGACGGCGACGGGTTTTTTCATCGCGTCGCGGCGGAAAGGCTCGCCGAGCTCCTGGTT
>NZ_JBQFPQ010000015.1:0-36565 GCF_056536445.1 Ruegeria sp. CL7 | reverse complement strand
GCTGTAGAAAGCTCAGCACCTCTCACCTGCTTACCAATGGACAGTGCCTCGGAAACCACTCCTCCCGGGCTGTGGAGAGCCACAAGGTCGGCGATCATTAATTCTACTGCCCTGAATGCATCCGCCCAATGGCATTTTCAAAGCGGTAGAAAGAGCATAACCAAACGAGTGAACCCACGCATCAGCATGAATACTAATGACGCCGTGATTGAGTTGGCGTTGCAAGGTCATGGGATCGGACGGCTTTTGTCGTATCAGGTGGCACCCTTCATTGCAGATGGGCGGCTCAAGACTGTCATGAAGTCATATGAGCCACCCGAGGTTCCCATCCATCTTGTGCATCAAGAGGGTCGAACCGTGTCTGCGAAGGTACGCGCTTTTGTTGATTTTGCGGTCGAACGTCTCAAATCGGATTCCCTTATTGGCCAGAACCAAACTCAGGCCTAAGCGCAAGACCAACAATTAGGCAATATCGCGCTATTCAGCCGCCGCCGCGGATGAGGCGGTCCATGCATTTGGGACAAACGCATCATCCAAAGCCGTTTCCGCCACATGGTTCGTATAGTTCGACAGGATTTTCAACGCTGTGCCAAGGATGACTTCCAGCATGGTCTGGCGGGTATAGCCAGCCGTCAGAAACGCCTCGACCTGTGCGTCGCTGGGCCAGCCTCGGCTTTCGTTGATCACGATGACGAATTTGCGCAGTGCTTCCAATTTGGGGTCGGCGATAGGGCTGCCATCGCGTAACGCTGCGATCACGTCTTCGGGGACACCGGCCATCTGTGAAAGAGTGGTATGGGCGGCCATGCAGTACTTGCACCCGTTCAACCGGTTGTTAGTCATAAGGATGATCTGGCGCTCAGTCTCTGACAGGCTGGTCTTTCCAAAGATGTTGGAAAGTGTCGTATAGCCTTCCAAAATTGCGGGCGCTTCGGCCATGGCCGCATAAAGGTTGGGCACAAAACCATATCCTTTCAGCGATGCTTCCAGAATTGGTTTCGCGGCATCAGGGGCTGAGGCGATTGTATAGGTCTCAAAATCAGTCATGTCTGGTTTCCTTTGGGAAGAGTTTTCGACGCTCGCGAATTGTCATTGCGGACAGGGCGTCTTGGAGAAATGCCGGCCTTTTGGGGAGGGGAGAGGCAGCGGTGGCTCCGACCGGCAAAAGCCACCAAATTCCTCGATCAAAGGCTGCTGACAGGCGTGTGGTGGATGTCTGCCCACTTGGCATGGGCGCCTTGGATCACGGTCTCTTTGTCCTCAAGGTATTTCTTGAAGATGTCCTCATTCACAAAGAGATAGAGCTTGTTGTCCACGATATCGGCATACCGAACATCGCCATCAAGCTTCTTGCCTACATAGACGCCAAAGGCGCAGAACCCGCCGAATTGAGGCAGATGTGCCGTCGGATCCGCCTCGAATGTGGCTTGCGCTGCCTGCGACGCAAAATAGTAGTCCACTCCATCATGGGCCGATGTAAAAGTGGCGTTGCCCATTTCGGGTTTTTCGGCTTCAAACATCGATACAGGATCGACGCCATGCATGCCGAGGGGCTGCCCGGTCAAGGTAAGACTGTTCGAAACGTTGTATTCATCGTCAGCCAATGCCGCCGCCGCCAGGGCGAGAGTCAACGCTGTTGTAAGTGCGGGAAATGTAAAGATGCGTGTCATGATATGTCCTTTCAGGATGTCGGGATCAAATTTGAAGATCGATTTGGGTCAGGCCGATTGGCCAATGCGCTCAACCGCGTCGTCGGTCCACCAGACGCCGTTGGCGACCATTCGGAAGTTGATTATGGCGGCGAGATACCCGTCACCTTCAGGCACCTTGGCCCCGGCTGTGGCATCGCGAACGACAGCGACTTCGTAGCCCAGCTCCAGCAGCTCGTAGAGATGCGCCTGCGTACACAGGTTCGCCGACATCCCCGCGAGGATCACCTTGTCGATCTTGCGTTTACGCAATTGCAGGTTCAGGTCATTCTGAGCCGGGCTATAAACCTTGTGTGGCGAGCAAATGATGGTTTCGCCATCCTCGATGTACTTCTTGTATTGCGGCATCCAGTCGGCACCTGAGCCCTCGAAGTTGTCCAAATTGAGCGGTCCCAGGCGGTCAAACATGCCGATGCTGTGCATCGTGGCTTCCAGAGTGCCCTCGAACTCCCACTTGTGGTCATGCGGGTAGTAATAGTGGGGCGAGATGAAGACCGGCATCCCCGCAGCCTTGGCGGCAATGAAAAGCCGTTCGATATTATCGACCGTGCCCTGTTCGGTCACGCTTTCGCCAACGACACCCCACGTCACACCGTCTTCTGACAAAAAATCAATCTGGGGGTCGGTCACCACAAGCGCAGTACGCCCCGGCTCGATGGTCATGTCGATTTGGGGAAGGCCTGGATTTTCCGGGTCAGCATAGTAGGCGCGTGCTTCGTCGGTCGCGGCAAGGGCCTGCCCGCCAGCCACTATTGTTGTACCTGCCGCGGCCGCACCGGCGGCTTGTTGCAAGAGTCGCCGGCGCGCCATATCAACGCGTTCGGGCGTGACGTCGCAAGCGCAGCTTGCTCCATGTTTGTGGTCATGATTGCTCATTGCAAATTTCCTTTGTCTGAGAGGGGCAAATGGGTTTGCTTTACTCGGGAGCGCCCCAGGTGGATCTGACAAAGAAGAAGTTAGGCGCCACATCGATTGAGGTATCGGCCCGCCCTGCCAAGGTTTTGGCCGAACCTGCCATGTGGTCTTGAGGTGTGTGCCTAGTCGGAGGTCGCCTGCTGCCTGAATCGTGCCGGAGCCTGGCCAACCCAGCGCTTGAAGGCGCGGCTGAACGTGCTCTGTTCCGAAAACCCGGTCATAAAGGCGATCTCGGCTATGGAAGCCTTACCGTCACGGAGCAGGTCACGAGCGAGTGCAACTTGTGCCTGACCAAGAACGTCGCGATAGGTCAGCCCTTCTTCGGCCAACCTGCGGTAAAGAGTGCGCTCGCTCATTCCCATCTCTTGGGCGACATGCGCCGCCTGCGGTGCGCCGTTACTTAGGGCTGGCGTAAGCCGGTGGACAATTGCTTGGCTCAGTGAGGTGTCGTCATCGCGAGAGTTGAACTCCTCATCCAGGTGCTTCGTCATGAAATCTGACAAGCCCGGATCGCCAAGACGATTTTCGCTTTCCAGCATAGCAGGGCGCATAGCAATGGCGTTGTGGTCAGTACCAAATTGCACGGGACAAGCAAAATGCTGGGCGTAACGTTCATGCTCTTGTCGGCACGCATGTTTGAACGCGACATATTCGAGCGACAATCCAGCACCCACAAACCGATACATATTCCGTGCAAAGGCGGCAAGCGCGCATTCGTTGCGCAATTCCAAGGCGGCGCGATGTGGCGTTTGCCCTTCAAATATCCAAAGGACCGGATCGCCGGTTTCGTCAAGTCTGTAAACTGCGGTGTCCGTGACGAGACGAAAATAACGTTCAATCCGTTGCAAAGATTCCCGCAAGGTGGGAGCTGTCTTTACAGCCAGGCCAAGGACGCCGAGATCATCGGTCGCAATCGCGTTCGCATAGGCCTCAACCAACGCAACCTCATCCGCTTGTTGCGCACGAATCCAATCTATCAAATCGAAATACGCATCATCCGCCAATTGGCCGTCTTGAGCTTCTGGTAAACGCAGCACGACAGCGCCATTCGAAATCAGGGCGCCATCGTCGTTCAGCGTCATCCCGGCGGCGTTGGCCATCGCGCGGGCGAATGCGTAAGTTACACTTGCCATACAGTGAGATTAGCACTGGAATGCTCTTTCACACCAGATCGTCCAACCCTGTGATAGGTATAATAAATAAAGACAGCCTCGATCTTCGGGCGCTTGAGGATAAATGCGCCAAACTGATAAAACTCGTCATCAGGTTTTCTGAACGGTATCGTCCGAAAGCGTGCGGAAGCATGCAGTCATAGAGGTCATGGTAGATGGGCGAAATTTTTATATCTGTGCTGCTGCCGCTCGCAGTTGTTGTCATCATGTTCTGCCTTGGCCTCGGACTCACAGCGGCTGACTTTCAACGCATCGGACGACGTCCACGTGCCTTTTGCGTCGGGGCTCTCAACCAGATCATTTTGCTGCCTTGCATCGCTTTGATGGTGATCTTTACCTTTGGGATTTCCGCCGAGACAGCCGTTGGCATTATGATTTTAGCGGCCTGTCCGGGCGGGGCGATCAGTAACATCGTAACCAAGCTTTCGAATTGGGATGTTGCTTTGTCCGTTACTCTTACAGCAGTCTTCAGTCTGACTTGTGTCGTTACCGTACCGCTTATCCTGGGGTTTTCGATGCAGATGTTCATGGGGGCAACTGCGCCCGCTATCGACATCTCTTCGACGGCTTTAGCAATGTTTTTTTTAACAGCTTCTCCAATCCTAGTCGGGGTGACCGCGCGGTCATTGGCGCCGCGGATTGTAGCCGCTGTCGAACCAGTCTTTAGCAAGGTCTCTATGCTACTTTTTGCGCTGGTCATCGGAGGCGCGATCATTTCAAACTGGGTGGTGGTCGCGGATAACTTCCTTAGGCTTGGACCCGCACTTTTGGTTGTAGGTGCGTCACTCACGTTTATTGGCATCATGAGTTCAGGGATGCTCGGATGCACAGACATCGAGGCGAAGACGATTTCAATTGAGACCGGCGTTCAAAACGGAGCTTTGGGGATCGCAATTGCCACCTTGCTGTTGCCAAACACCAATGGGTTAAGCGAATATGCCATCCCATCCGCAATTTATAGCGTGGTCTGGATCGTAACAATGTTGCCTGTGTTCGCTTTCCTTGCGCGAAGAAGCCCAATTTTATGATCCTGACGTCTATTTGCCAGCTCTGGTTATGGGCTGGGCCAAGCCCCTTAGTTTCCATGCCGGAGCGCCATCTGGTCAAAGAGCGATCAAGGAGCTCCCAAGCCCTCTGTGGAACGGCCGCTTTGGCGATTTTCCCTGTTGAAGGGAAAAACTGTTGCTGCCAGTGCGGTGAATCCTGCGTCAGCGAAGGTGTAGACTCCAAGGTCAGTTTTGTCCGCAAGGCGGAAGTCACCACGCTTGGATGTGAAGCTCCGGGTTTGAGCTCAATCCATACTTTGAAGACTTACGAGAACGGCTCAAATGAAATTGCCTTTAACCAAACGACGAACTTGCTGGGGTCTCGTTAGGCAAACCTGCCGTTCGCAGTTTCCTACAGAGTCTTTTCGGAACCAAGAATTGCTTTAGGATTGCGTAAATTACGTTGGTTCATCACTTTGAGACAAAGTTATCCAAAGCAAGATTGAAAGAGAAATGAATGAAACGCCTGTTTCCATCTCTGCCGGAGAACGCGACACTCGGAAGTGTTTATCAAGCCTTTCCGGACAAACTTTCTCCGCTTTGTTCGTACGAAAGCTTGGTGATGAGGGGAGAGAGCGACCTATCGGTCGCCCAACGTGAATTGATTGCAGCCTATGTCTCGGGTCTGAATGCTTGTGCGTATTGCCATGGGGCGCACATCGTTTTCGCCAAAGCCTACGGCATTGAGGTCGAGACAATCGAGGCACTGATGGAAGATCGCGATACAGCACCTGTCGAGGATCATCTCAAACCGTTACTGGCATACATTGAAAAGCTCACCGTCTCGCCATCACGAATGACGGAAGCCGATGCAAAAGCAGTCTACGCGGCAGGCTGGTCGGAGAGTGCATTGTTCGATGCTATCCAAGTTTGCGGTGTCTTTAATCTCGTGAACCGCTTCATAGAAGGAACAGGTGTTCAAAGCCCTGGCACCGATCCAAGAGAAGCGGACGAAGCCACTTTGAACCGATGCCGCAGTGACAGCTTTTACACCGATTTCGGACGGGAGAACGGCCTCGACATCCCTTGAATTGATGTTGTTCGAACTTTCGAGCGACGACAAAAAGCTGGTTCGATAAAGCGGCAGAAGCGTCCTTACCTCCCGAGGTTAACCAATTCGTCGATACCAGTCGGCACCTTCATCTATTGTTGGTGGATCTATGTTCAAACCAAAATGATCCGTCCTGCTTTTCGTAGAAATCCCATTTTCTGATAAGGTTTTGGGGACATGTGTTCTTTGTAAGGGGAGCGAGTTGCTTAAATTTGACGCTGAAACAACGAAATTACTTGAAATCGCCTATCAGGGAGCAGAATTGACTCGGCGAAGACAGGCTTCATTTGATGCGCTGTGCCCGGCTCCCGGTGAGACTATTTTGGATGTCGGTTGTGGCAACGGGATGTTAACTGTGGAGTTGGCCCGCGCAGTTGGCTCGGATGGCTATGTCATCGGGATCGACCCAAGCGAGGATATGACAGCAGCCGCAAGAGAACGATGCAGCGACTACGCAAACGTGGAGTTTCGTGCTGGGGCCGCAAATAGCTTGCCCGTTGAGGATGAAAGTGCTGACAAGGCCGTCTCGGTACAGGTCTTTGAATACATCGAAGACGTAGACGGTGCGCTGGCTGACACGCTGAGGTGCGTCAAACCCGGCGGGCGCCTCGTCATCAGCGATCTACACTTTGGCAGCTTGATTTGGTTCAGCGACGAGCCCGACAGAATGCAAAAAATGCTGACATCCTGGAACCAGCACTTTGTGAGTGGTTCCCTCCCGGAAAGACTGCCCGCGCTGATAAAGGCTCGCGGCGACTATGTGGAAGATGTCTTGTCGTTCACAATGACAGATCACCAGTTAAAGCCTGATGGCCTCGCAATCATGATGATGCACCTCATGAAGCAATACGCTGTTGCAAATGACCATGTTGATCCCGCTGTTGCGCAATCGTGGTTCGATGAGCAGCTCGGCCTTGCAAAAGCTGGACGCTTCTTCTTTTCGATGACCCAATTTATCGTCGTGGCGCGCAAAAAGGGTTGATCGTTCCACAATACTGCCACTTGACCTCGGCCGTGCGCGCTAAAACATCGTATGGAGCAAGGTTGGCGGCTGGCGGTTGTCTACCGTCGCCACTCGAATGCCAAGAGTTTAAGGCCGTCTCGCAATCAGTGTTGCAAAGACCTGATAGCCAAAAAGTGTGCGCTCTCTTGCTCGACGGCGATACTCGGCGACTAATCCATTGTGCAGATCCTCTCCAATGTCACCGCGTTTCTGCGACGATGAATGCGAACCGCCGTTTTGTCCGCAAAACAGACATCAAGGGAAGTTCTTTCAACGTCCGAATTGAGCCCTAAGATGGTGTTGTCAGAAAAAGCCGGGCTTCAAACTAGCTATAGCAAATAGTTAATTATAATTAACATAATGTTTATTACACGAGTTTGGATTTCACACTCACCCTAAGACAATCCCGTTTGTCCCCTACACTACCAGTTCACACAGCACCGGATTCTAACCCCAATGGGTTTTGACTTCTGTCAGCCATTCAAGACTGTCCCCGATTCCCCACTCCAATGGCTTGATTGCTCATCATATTTTGAGGTCACCCTAGCAATGAAAGGACAGCACATGGGACGCTACAACGGCAACGACCACAGCAAAGACGAGAACGACAACCACTCGGATCAGATGAACCCGAACAACGACACATATTGGACCGACCGGGGCCACGACGAGCGGCCGGACGACTGGGAAAGCGTCTACGACGACGATTAAGGAGTCAGCGCGGGGACGTAGGAGGTCTCTAGGTTCAGAGCCTCCTGCAATCTCTCTTTAGGCATAGCCTGAAGTTCCCGATAATCGTCAAACGGAGAGATCGGATCAAGCGTTAGGTTGCTGGTTCGTCGTAGACGCTCAAATGCCCGCTGACAGAAGCTGGCTGTGTTTGCGAGCATAAAGAGTGCGATATCCGATCTCTCATCCAGCCTTGATTTCGTGCACAGGTTTGCATGAACACTAAGACAAACATGGTGCGCTGGAATACTGGTGCCAGCCCGAAACCTTTTAGCCTCTCTGTGTGTGCTGGGCTCTGCGGGAAGATCAAACGCCTTCCTGTAAAAGTCAGCGTTGGTCTCAATGCCACTGATTTTCTTTGCTCGATCCAGGAAATACCGGATGGCCTCAAGATTGCCTGTGTCTGGGTTTCTAGAAGCGAGCAAATCAGCAAAACTCCAAAAAGCTTTTTCCGAAGGGTTCCTTTCAGCACTCTCAATACTCAACATGCGAAGGAACGCAAATAGCCCCAAGGTTTGTGCCGGAAAATGCCAGTCATCCGAGAGATCTGCCTCATTTGTTCGGAGCGCAGAAAGATACCATTGCATTGTATCCGTATGCGCCCAAGGCAGCTGGGCAATCATATCAATCGCCTCTGAGCGCCTGTTCACCTGCCAAAGGGCTCGACAAACGATAGACCCTCTCGCCAACTTTGTAGTGAAGTCCGCCGTCTGCGGGGCCCAGTTTTTCATCCGGGCAGATAGCAAAAAGCGAGACCAGTCGGACTCCCTTTCACTTGGTGGAGCCTGATTGAAAAATTCCACATCAGCCTCACCGTAATTTAGCTTTCGCAGCAATGCATCAAATGCGTCCAGAAAATCCTGACCACCCTTACTGTTCGCCATCTGCGACATAGGAGTGTTCTTCGCGCGAGCACGCTGAGCTGCCCGGTAAGCTCGCTCGTTGCCGCTTTTACTACCCAAAATGAAGGTGGTCAGATTGCCACCAACAACTCTGTAGACATCATCAGGCTCTGAAAAGAAGTACATTTTTAGCTCAGTAGTTTCAATGGGTCCAAGCAATTGACCAAGACGAGTTTCGGTAGGCCTTGGATATCGCCTTCCTGAAGGCGTCAAGACGCTGTCCGATGGCGGCTCTGAAAACAAACTCAAAATCCAGACGAAGACTATGGCAACATTTTCTTGGTATCAGCGCTATCGACTCTGAGCCCAGTTATTTCAGTGTTCATTAGTGCGATAACAATCGCGGACGCGATCTCCGCTGGCCCAATAATACCTTCATCATTGAAATCTGCACCAGCCTCAATTTGAGCCGATCTCACCCAGTCCTCCAGCTCAAGCTGGCCAGACATATAGAGATCGTAGTCTATGCGAATTTTTCCAATTCTCATCATTCTAGTCCGCCGTATTAGATGTGTCGGACCTAAAAATGCATGTGAGGGGGCTGCAACATGGGATTCATCCCATGTTGTCGGAACATCTCCCATAATGAGAAGATCCCGTGATGTTGTCCACTCACGTAAAAATTAATTTTACGTGAAAGTATTTTTTACGCTATTTGATGCATAACGTGAACTGGCTAATCGTGAGGACTACCTATGGAATTCCGTGCATCTAGTGTTGCGGCCGAGCAAAATGCGCTTGCTTTGAAGTACCTGACGCAAAACCTGGAGGACGCCGAGGCTGGACGCCAGCTCTTCGATGGCCTGGTAGAAGGTCTGGGGTGTCCCGTTGAATCTTATCCTGAATGGCACCCAATCCTGACTGCACCACCCGAACCTCGTCATCGGCCACCATATGATCTTGGAAGCCTCCCTGTTTTTGATGGTATCGATCACACGATCCGCTTCGTGCGCGGCTTTGTCACCTGCCCATACTCGGAAGAAGTCGCTGATCGCCTTGTCAACAAAGTCAACAAAGTCCCGGATCTCTACGCCTATCGACCTGATGGCCCCTTGTACGCTGACAGCGCCTATCCCGTGGTCGTTGAGGCAACCAGTGTGACACTGGAAGCGGACGGTACGATCAAAAGCCGGGATGCGATCCGGTGGTTTGTCGAGAAGACCATCGAGGTTGGCCGCGATGCTGAAGTCGCCGAGACCTGGTGGAACATCCGCTCCTACCTTCTGGGCAGACCACATGGTTCACGGTCATCTCTCTTCGTAAATCAGTACGCTGGTGGGCATATCAGAAAGATCTTAGAGACCCTGAATGCCAGCGGCATCTTTGGCGAGATCAAAGAGTCGTCGCTTGACATGCTGTCTGAAAAGAAGCGGGATACCATCAGCCAAACGCTCCTCAGGGCAGCGTTGAAGGCGTCAAAAAGCAAGGGTGAAGAATTCGATTTCGAGCTCAGGGGTGAGACCTGCAAAGCAACCGTACGCGACACCTGGAGCGACGGGCATGAGCTATCGATCAAGGTCATGATCGGGGACTACGACTTGAGCACATCGGGGTTCTATTATCAAAAAGGTGACAAGTTGCAGTGTTCGGATCCGCGTGGAAAGCGAGCGCTGGCAGAGAAATTTCTCTGATCGGGAGATCCTCCGGCATTGCAAGCGAACATGTGCATCTGGTTGGGAAGCCAAGATCTGCATAGTTCGCTCTTTACAGCTGCCGATTTCTGAACTTCGATGTCACCACAAACTCTAAGTTTTTAGGGGGCAAATGTACTCTGGATTTGAAGCTGATCTGCCGGCCTCTCGCGTTGAACGTGTGGCTATGCTTGAGGGTATTATGATCAGCGCGGCGACCGGCGGAAGTCACGCCGATCCCAACTATGCGCTTCTCCGCACAGAATTTATGAACGATCCTGAAATCAGAGATCGCCTGCCCCACTTTGTCCGGAAATACAGAAGCCTGGATGCTTTCTGGCCTTACATCAAACATGAGCGCGGCACATATGCTGAGCGCCGACAGGTAATCTCTGAAGCATTCACGCCACTGATAGATTATTTGGAAGCACCGCAACGGAATCCAGGTGATACCCGCGTCTCCGAAGCATTGTCAGAGTTTTCGGCCGCAGGAGTAAACGAGGCCTGGGCTCGCGCACTGTCACGCCGTTCAGCTGATCCAGAAGGTGCGATCACAGCGGCGCGCACCTTGCTGGAAACAGTTTGCAAGCATGTTCTGGACGATCTGGGGAAAACGTACTCCGACAAAGAAGATCTCCCCAAACTCTACGGCATGGTCGCGAGAGAACTAAACCTCGCACCCAACCAGCATGTTGAGGAACCAATAAAGGCCATATTGGGCGGCGCCATGAACCTCGTTAATGGCCTAGGAACCCTTCGAAATCGCTTTTCAGATAGCCATGGCAGGGGCGGCAAAGCACCTGTGAAGCCTTCTGCCCGCCACGCGGCGCTGGCAGTGAACATGGCCGGCGGTTTGGCCGCATTTATCGTAGAGACGCACAAAGAACATTCATAGCTTTGAAAGCGAGTAGCAATTAGACTTTTACAATAGTGAATTTAAGGAACGCGTTTTGAGTAAGATTAATCACAGTCGCCCGCACCTTCGTTTCATCGACAACCTGCGTCGAGAACTAGCACGCGAAGCCTCGGAGATTTCCCTTCCAAGCGACCACGCGCAAGGCCAAAAAAACCGTGGAACTTCCAATGCCGTATCGGGAATGCCCCGACTTGGTCCAAGTGCCGCAAAAATCGCGATCTCCTTGCTGGACCTGCTAGAACAGTACTACGACAATCAATCTCAACTAATAAAAACCATTTCCCCTAAGGCGGCCAAAAGCGAACGCAAAAAGTCGATGATACTCAGGGCGGAAAAGGATGCCCTAGAGAAGCAGATCTTTGAAGAATCTATCATACTTTTTAAGGAGGCATTCAGAAAACAAGCGGCTGGGGACAGCTCTGTTGCAGAATGGGTGGACTGGCTAGAGGCGAAGGCAATCAGCACGAATAGCTATGCTCTTCTCGACCTGTTTGAAGTTGGGTTCAAACCTGCTTTTGAGTTCTTGAACAAAGTTATTTCGCAAAAGATTGGAGATAGATGAATTGCGTTTGCTGACAAGCTGCCGGGCTTTACTCAAAATATTCTTCGAACACAGGAAAAACAGCCACAGGGTAAATATCACCTTTAAAAGGAACCACCGGCCCCAATACCGATAAGTTGAGAGGCATGGCCGCGCCCTTCACCGGGTGCGGTCTTTTTTGATGATGATGCGTATTGCCCTCGGCATTACCTACTCCCGCGCTAGGAATTGCAACGAAGGACTGTTTTGAGCCGTCTTTAACACATTTCTGCGAAACAGCTATACCTGCAACCGGACAAGAACCAAGAATCTTTGAAATTGCTTTGGATTGCCAAGAGACGGTTGGCAAGGAGAAGCGTTCAACCGCGCACTTTTCTTCGGCTTTGATGCCAATCATCGACTTTGTTCTCAAGATACTGTTGCTTTCATTAAGTCACCTACGCCGGTGGCCTTGACGTATTTAGCCGGATTTTTGTCTTGAGCCAGAACCGCGAAGTGTTCCTTTCCGCAGGCAATTTTTGCGCCCTCTTTGTGCCGCAGGTCATCCCACCAGCCGCTGCCTTTGGTTTCGACCACAAAGTAAAGTTTTTCCTGACCTTCATCTTCGATCAGCACGGCCCAATCAGGGTTATAGGTGCCGAGCGGTGTCGGGACTTTGAACCAGCCAGGAAGCTTTGCGTAGACCTTCACCGCTTCATTGGCCTCCAGCTCTTCGGCGAAACGCCGTTCAACGCCCACTGAGTCATAAACGACATGCTCGTAGACGGACTTTTGTGTCTGTAGTGTGTTCTTCAGATAGCCCGTCAGTTCTTCCTGTTTGAAGAGTTCCTGAGCGTAGTAATGATCGTCGCCGATGCGATGGTACTTGATCCCATCGACGAGAGCGAGACGCTTTGTGCGGTTGATAGCCTCGGACGCCAAATCGATGAATTCCTGCGGGTTCTTTTTGAAGTCTGGCAGGCGGCGGCTGTCGCTCAATATCTTGACCAAGCTTTTGCGTGTGAGCTGGGTTTTGTCCTGAAGATCCGTCAGCAAGTCGGGAAGCTCGATATCGCTCTCGCTAATGGACGTAAATCCAGACGCCGATGTCTCGTTGGCCTGAACACCGCTTTTTCCTATGGCGATGTCAGCAACGCGGAACTGTGCGCGGGTCTTGGTGATGCTGGGGCCGTCCGTGATGGCACGTGCGCAATCTTCGATGAGCATGGCATTGTCAAACTCGACGCGGTAGGTTGTCTTGTGCTTGATACGTTCCCAAAGCGCCTTGAAGCCCTCGCTCTCGAGTACGGCCTCTCGGGTGCGGATCGTGATCCGCTCGTCTGCGTTTTTGATGTCGAGCTTGCCCGCCAGCTTGCGCAGAATGTCTTTGATACCGTCTTCCTGCTCTGAAAAGTCCTCGGGCAGCTTCAGGGTGTTGTCTTTGAGCGCCGTGCGGAGCGTGTCCTGCACCTTGCCCTTAGTATCAACGAAGCCGTTATCCTTGAGATATGTCCAGACCTCTTCTGACCTATCAACTCCGAGGGGGCTGGTGGTGCCATCTTCAGCGGTGACGGCCAGGTTAGCGAATTGGTGCTTCTCGACTACTCCAAAACGAATGCCTGTATCGGCTTCGATCTCTTTCTGGAGATTGTCGGCGAACTGTTCGTAGCTTTCAGTGGCGATGACAGTAAGGGTATTCACGTCGAAACCGCGAAGCCGCTGACCTTCCTGATTGACGCATAGGCGAAGCCCGCGTCCCAAGGTCTGACGACGCTCGCGCTCTGTTCCGATATCGCGCAAGGCGCAAATCTGGAAGACATTCGGATTGTCCCAGCCTTCCTTAAGGGCCGAGTGGGAGAAGATGAATTTCAACTTGGAGCCAAAGCTGAGCAGCTTCTCCTTGTCCTTCATAATTAGATTGTATGCGCGCTCTGCGTTGTCGCGGTTGGTCTGGTTGTTTTCCGCCGTCTCGGTCCAACCGCCTTTTTTGTCGATGGAGAAGTAGCCGTTGTGCACTTCATCAGCTTCGATATCGAGATCGACCTTCTCGAAGAGGGTTTGATAATCGGGATGCTTGGCCAGCTTCCGATACTCCTCTTCGAACATAAGGGCATACTTGCCCTTTATGATGTTTCTGTCCTCATCGTACTGACGGTAGAAATCTACGCTGTCTATGAAGAATAGGCTCAGCACTTTGACTTCACGCTTTTGCGCGGCAAAACGCATTTCCTTGTCCAGATGCTCTTTGATGGTGCGGCGGATCATTAGCCGCTTGAGGTCGTCTTGATTGACGCCGCCAACTTCATCGCCAGGGCGCAGCAGGGCTTCGCCACCCGGCATGCTTAATTCCATTGACTGATTATCTTTGCCGACCGTGATCGTGTCGACGCGGAAATTGGCATACAGCTCGCGGCCTGTTTCTTGTTCCAGGTCGTCGCCGTCCTCGACCGTAAAAATCTGACGCTTGATCTTGCCTCCACTTAAGATGTCAGCCTCAATCTTAGCTGTAATGGAGCCGCGCTTGTTCTCGGTTGAGATCAGCCTCACGTATGGTTTGTTGTGCCCGCCCTCGACTTCGAGCGACGCCACTTCGATCTGCTTCACCAGCTCGCGCTCATAGGCATCTACCGCATCCAAGCGGTAGACCATGTGGTGTTTGTCCACATGGGTGGCCGAATAGCGCAGCGTGCAAAGCGGGTTCATGGCTTCAAGCGCTTCTTTGCCGCGTCCCGTCATCCCGCCATCAACGCTTTGCGGCTCATCCACGATGATGATGGGGTTGGTCGCGCGCACAAGATCGATGGGCTTCTCACCGCCTGTCTTCTCGCTCTCCTTGTAGAGGTTGTTCACATCCTTTTTATTGATCGCCCCGACTGTGACGACCATGATCTGGATGTTCGGGCTGGTGGCGAAGTTGCGCACCGTGCCAGGCTTGCTGGAATCGTACTGGAAATACTCGTAGCCCTTGGCCATCGGGTAGAGGTTCTCGAAGTGCTCGCGGGTTATCTGAAGGGTCTTGTAGGTCCCTTCTTTGATCGCGACGGAGGGCACGACAATCACGAATTTGGTGAATCCGTAGCGCTTGTTCAGCTCGAAGATGGTGCGCAGGTACACGTAGGTCTTGCCCGTGCCCGTCTCCATCTCGACAGTGAAGTCACCGCTAGTCAGTGACTCCGAAGGTCGCAGGCCGTTCTTGAGCTGGATTTCCCGCATGTTCTCCAGGATTTCATCGTCCAGAAGTTCCAGCTTGTTGCCGATGCCAAGCTCGCTTTCGGTGACGCCAAACGAGCCCTGCGCCGCATCGCCAGAGCGGTGGGTGACAGTGAACTCGGTGCGGTTGATCTCTTGGCCTTTGAACAGCGCCGCCACGGCTTCAACGGCGGCATGCTGATAGTCTAGGTCGTCTTCGAAATGCAGTTTCATCGCTCAGCCCCCAATTTTACAGGCTGCGCACATGAGCGATGCCGTTCTGTTCCAGAATGGCGGTCATGTTTGTTTTGGCGATGTCGTCTGCAAAGGCGCTGTCACGGAAGACAACTTGCGTGTCTGCGGCTGGCTCCAGCTCCTTGTGCCAATCCGTGATCCCCTTGGCGAGGGCTTCGATCTCGGCCTTGTCGATGGTCTCGTCCAGACAGGCAAAGAGCACGCCATAGCCAATGGAGTAGACCGTCTTTCCTGCGATCTCCTTTTCTTCAATCGGCACGTTTAAATCCACGCCGCGTTTAAGAAGAAGTTCGTAGAGCACGTCCTGCTCACTACGACCCTCAACCAAATGCTGCGCATGATCGAGCAAAGTCTGTTCCAAGTCAGAAGCATCAGGGTTCCAGGCTCGGATGTTACTACTATCCAGCTTGAATACCTTGAAGCCGAGATCACCCTTAAACTTTGGGTAGTCTTCGGCAACTTTGTTTGCAGACCTACGAATTCGTTCTTTGCAAATCTCTGCGATTGTCATGAAGCCTTTCTCAAACGCTGTCTTGTTCTGAGATTTCGCTACTTTTTTGTCGTCTTTTAACTCAAAGGTGGGCTCCGGAAGTTGAACAGAGATGTATCGCCGCGCTCCATTGTCTTGCGCGTTTTGAAGCATTACCGCGTGAGCAGTCGTGCCAGAGCCTGCGAAAAAATCCATTATGATGTCGTTTTCGGAAGTTCCCAAAAAGACGCAACGCCGAATTAGCTCTAGGGGCTTGGGGAAGTCTAGAATGCCTCCCATGCCGAGGCGTCCGGCCTCTACTGTTCCTTGCTCGCTAATAACAGCAGTATCAGTCCAGATACTCTTTGCCTTCGTTGTGTTCTTGCGCGACTTTTCATATATGTTCCACTCTCCGTCACGCTTCTGTTTGGCAAAGACGCGCACAGGATCAGCATCTAGCCCATCGGCCTGAACTTTCTTTTTGCTCCAGCGCCAACAACTATCCGCTCCCTCACTATTCCTTGGGAAGACTTCAACACAGAACCGCTCGCTCTGCTCCAAGCTGATCAAAGCGAGGCCGTCTTCTCCTGTAGAATCTGGGTCTGCATAGATTGGGAAGAAGAGATTTGGTCGATTGTGCCGTCCAAACTTTGGGTTTCGATTTCTAAGTTCCCATAGGTCATAGCCGCCATGTTCGTCCTCGAACGGCAGGGCATCGTCATCCTTGTCGAGCTCCCCGAGGGAAGCCTCCTCAGACTTATAGTATATGAGAACGTACTCGTGGCATTTTGCTATCTCCTTGTAAGTCTGACCTCGCTTGTTGGATTGCACAATGATGGCGGTCAGAAAGTTCTCTTCACCAAATATCTCGTCGCAAATTTTCTTTAGATTGTCTTTTTCGTTATCGTCTATTGAAATGAAGATCGCACCATCTTCGGCAAGCATGGTTCGCGCTAATTTAAGGCGCGGATAGATCATGTTAAGCCAGTTTGTGTGATAGCGACCAGAAGCTTCTGTGTTCGAAGTTGTCTTGAATCCCTCTTCGGATTTCTGACCAGTGTACTTTAAATAGGTGTCGAGATTATCTTGAAACCTGTCCGGATATATGAACTCTTTTCCTGTATTGTACGGTGGGTCGATATAAATCATTTTGACTTTGCCCGCGTAGCTCTTTTGCAAAAGCTTCAAGACTTCAAGATTGTCCCCTTCGATGAAAAGGTTTTGTGTGCTCTCCCAATCAACACTCTCTTCAGGGCATGGGCGCAAGGTGCCAGTCGAGGGCGTAAGTGCGATTTGGCGGGCTTTTTTCTTACCATGCCAAGTCAGACCGTACTTCTCTTCGCTGTCTGCGACGTCATCTCCAAGCAACTGACGCAATACATCGAAGTCGATCCCATCCTCAGTGAACGCATTCGGCAAAATTGTCTTCAGCGCTTGGATGTTTTCGTCAACGATGCTCAGGCTTTCGCCATCTTCTTTTTTCAATGCGTCCATTACTCTTTCCTCAAATTTCTTTGCGAATAGCTTCGATGCTATCACTGAGTTGCTTGATCCGGGTGTTCAGATTGACCTGTGTCCCCAAGTTTTTCTCTTTCTTCAGTTTGTTGCGGGTTTCACGGCGCTCCTGATGAAGCTTGTCCATCTGCCGCAGTGCCTCCAGGCGGGCTGCTTTCGGTTTTGATTCCTCGCTCGGCGGTGCGTACTGCCCCGAGTGCGCTGCGCAGTTAAGCGCAATGATCCTAGAAACCGCGTCTTGATAGAAGTCGTAGAGATTGCGGTAGCTGAAGTTGTTCGTGCGGAAATCCGATAGAAAGGCGTCCTGTGCAGTGCTCGGCTCAGATGTGTCGATCCAGCCCGAGTCGTAGCTCGCCTCGACTACAATCTTGTTGGCGTCTGCGCGGTTGATCCGTTTATCGGCGGCGTTGATTGCAATTTGATTCCCGCGCACGAAGACGATCAAAAGCGGGTACGGTATAGATTTCTGGATGACCGAGGCAATGCGAGCATGCCGCTCAATAGCGGTCAGACCGATTTGGAGAACCGCGATCTCCAGATACTCATGTGTGTCGTCTTCCAGCTTTGGTATGTTGATGGTGGACGGCTTGAGCGTGTAGCTCCAGTCGATCCCTTCGATGTCCTCGACAAAGGCCTTCTTGTCCGCCGCGACAAGCTGCCCATGCTCATAGAACTGCTTCTTGAACAGCCGCTTGCCGAGGTGGCAGGCCTCCGGCACTGCCAGGTTTGCGTAGAAGTCCTCGATGCTGCGGACGTCACTCATGGCGCGTTCACCACCATGTAGCTGATGATCTCAAAGTCCTCCATGCCCTGAAAACTCTCCTTGGTCAGGTTGGTGCCGCCGCGTGAGAAAAGGCTCTCGACTCCTTTCTCTTCTGACTTGCCGATGATGCTGCTGACGGCCGCCTCCAAGAGGTCGCGGTAGTGGCTCATATCCTTGCCGTTCTTGGTGATGGCATTCATCTGCGTGATGGAGGCGGTGTCGGGTTGCGTTTTGCCGTGCCCGTGCTTCTTGAGCACATCGAGTATCTTCTTCGACTGCACAAAGTTCAGGTTCACCTCGCCGTCATCGGTAACATAGGTCAGGTAATACGGTGCGAGGGCATAGCCGTCTTCGCGGTTCACGGGCTTGCCGACATTTTTCAGGCAGAAAACAACTCCGGGCGGCAAGCCTTCGAGCTTCAAGCCAGCGTCAAGCGATGCAGCGGCGAAGAGCCCAGTCGGCGCTTGCTCCAGTTCGCCAAGATGCTTTTTCATGAATTCGGACAAGTCCATTCGGAAGTCGTTCAGCGTCAGGTCCGTAATCGAGACCCCACCTGACATCTCTTCCAGATCGACCACTGTGTTTTGGAGTTGATGGAGCTGCTTGCGACGATATTCCAGATCATTCATTCCGCCAGCGGCGTCTTGTTCGATGACGTTTTCTTCGCCAGTCGCTGAGATGTCGAGAAGGACCATCCTGCCGCTGACGCGCGCTTCAAGGTTGATGTACTCGTCCAGTTCCATGTTCGGCCAGAAGTTCGCCAGTTGGATAGCCTTGTTCTTTGATCCCAAACGGTCGATGCGGCCAAAGCGCTGGATGATCCGAACTGGGTTCCAGTGAATGTCGTAGTTCACCAGATAGTCGCAATCCTGAAGGTTCTGCCCCTCTGAAATGCAGTCGGTCGCAATAAGAAGGTCGATCTCTTCGGTTGCGGCTTCATCGATTTTGGCGCGCTCTTTCGAGACCGGCGAGAAGGAGGCTAGCAGACCGTCGAAGTTACTGCTTTGACCAGGAAGGTTCGTCTTATTCGTTCCGCTGCCGGTGATCTGTGCAGAATAGACGCCAAGCTCCTTGCGCGCCCATTCGGCTATGTGTTCGTAGAGATAGCCAGCGGTATCTGAGAATGCCGTGAAGACGATTATCTTTCGGTTGCCGTCATTTATCGGGTTCTTGCATTTGTGAAAGATCAGCTCCCGCAAAGCTCGGAGCTTTGCATCTCTGCTGGCTTCGATCTTTTGCGCCTCGTCCAGAAGCGCTGCCAGCTTAGCACGGTCATCTTCCAAGTCCTGTCGCCAGCGATGCTCGTCCATGTCTTTGATGAGCACCTTGACCTTGCGCCCAATGAGGAAATCCTCGAACTCCGGCGAATCCGTTTCGATATCCTCAATGCCCAGCTCTTCGATGTCCGAGGCGCTGTGGCTCTCAAGCTTTTCGAGTAGCATCTCGACCTCGGCCAGAAGCTTGCCGAGCGTTAGGCCAAACGAGTGGATCGAGCTTTCCATGCGCTTGAGTAGGTTGACACGCATCAGGTGGATAAGGCTCTGCTCGCGGTCCACCTGGCGGAAGACGGAGGCTCCGCCCTTCACCTTCACATCGTACTTGCGACTATACTCTTCACGCTTGTCAGCACGGACGTATTTGAGCGGCGAGTATGCGCTCAGGTTCAGCTTGCGGATGGTCCTGTTGATCTCTCGGAGCGGCGGGAATTGATCCTGTGTGTCGATATCAGCCTTGATGTTGATGGGCTGCAATCTCTCTGGGAATGATCCGATCTCGCTGATGTCGTAGTACTTCTCGATGTGCTTGCGAGACCGCGCGATAGTCAGCAGATCGAGAAGTTTGAAGTAGTCGAAGTTCATAGTGTCCAGCAGGGCTTCTACCTTGCGCTCATGATCTTCCAACCGCAGCCAATTGTTGAAACGTGTCTGAGCCTTTCGAAGGGTTTCTTCGATGCTTCCAATGCCGAAGTCGCCATAGGCGCTATCGATACCTTCGGTGATGAACGCGACCTGGTTCTTCAGGTCATTCATTCTGTTGTTCACGGGCGTGGCGGATAGCATGAGAACTTTGGTCTTCACGCCGAAACGGATGATCTCATCCATAAGGCGGGAGTAGCGAGTGAGGCCTTCCTTGGCAGAGCTGGAGTTGCGGAAATTGTGGGACTCATCGATCACTACGAGATCGTAGTTACCCCAATTCAGCGTTTCCAGGTTGATCTCACCCGAGCGCCCCTGCAACCGCGTGAGGTCCGTATGGTTCAAGACATCGTAGTTGAAGCGGTCAGCGGCCAGTAGGTTGCGCTTGTCGTTGACAGTGTAGACTGTCCAGTTGTCCCGCAGTTTCTTCGGGCTAAGCACTAGAACGCGATCATTACGAAGCTCATAGTATTTGATAACGGCCAAGGCTTCGAAGGTTTTGCCGAGACCAACACTATCGGCAATGATGCATCCGTTGTATTTTTCAAGCTTGTCGATGGCCCCAAGAACGCCGTCGCGCTGGAATTTGTAGAGCTTGTTCCAGACTATTGTGTCCTTGAAACCTGTTTTGGATTTGATGATGTTCTCTTCGTCAATGTCTTCAAGAAAGTCCTTGAACAGGTTGTATAGCGTCAGGAAGTAGACAAATTCCGGAGACTGATCCGCGCTGAGGCGTTCAATCTGCTTAAGCAACAAACTCTTGGCATCTTCGGTAGCCTCAGTGTCGCGCCAGATCCCCTCGAACCACTCCAACATAGCTGACGTGCTGGGCGCATCCTTTGCGCACATGTTCATGTGGAAGCGATTGGACTCTGAGTAGCCAAGCCCGGTGCTCGTGAATGTAGAGCTTCCCTGAATAGCAACAGCGTTCCCATCAGCGCGGCTCGCGAGCATAAGGTTTTGACCGAATGATTGCGGCGAGCGTGCTGTGCGGACCTCGGCTTTCTCAGCAAGCCACTTGGAGCACTCTTTCGCAATCTGCATTTGGTTGAGCTGGTTCTTAAAGCGCAGCTCAAAGTCGTCACCTTCGAGCATCGGGAAGGTGACGACATCATCCCCGTTATTGTTGGATGTTGTTGGGAAAAGCAAAAAGCGGGCGCCATCTACGGCTTTAAGTTCTTTTTTGAGAGCCTCAAAGCCGTAGATAGAGAACAGACCCGACATAACGGAAAGCTTGGTTCCTGTCGAAAGGTGCTTCCTCAGTTCGTCGCCAACTCTACCGTTTTTCTTGTTATCAAGAAGCATTTACTCGCTCTTCCCGCCACTCTTCAGCCGTTCGTCAATCCAGGCATCGATCTCCTGCTTCCTAAAGCGCCAAGCCCCACCAACCTTGAAGCCGGGGATTTCTCCATCAGCAGTCAGACGGTAGGCGGTTTTTTCGGTGATCTTGAGATACAAGGCGACTTCCTTGATGGTCAGTATGTCGGTGTCCATCGAGCCCCTCAGAGTATTCATGCCCATATGAGAAAATATGGTAAGAAGTGGAAAGCCTCAACACTGATTTACCAAACATGGCAGGTCAAACTTGTCCAATGCTAACAGTCCTAGGGAATTCTGGCCTATGCCACTAGTGTCAATCTCGAGACGCACTAAGTCATTCAATCTGGCCGGAAACTAGGCTGATAAGCGTTCCTAGTACAGTGTCCTTCTCAAGCGGGTCGATAAGACTACCCAGCTCGAATTCGCTCGGCTCTCTGGGCATCGTTCTCAAATCAATTATTCACTCTTTCAATGAGATTTTCTCCATGATTTTCGGGTCTTTCTCGATCATTGAGAGATACTTTGCAGTGGGTCCTGATGGCGTGCGGCTACCATCCTCGTATTTCTGAAACGTCTTCACCTCAAAGCCGTACGCAACACAGAATTGCTCTTGAGTATAGCCGAGACGCTTCCTCAACCGCGGGAGGTTCACACCCTTGTCCGGCGTTGTAGAGACTGCCTTGACGCCAGCCTGCTTCAGCTCAGCTAGCAGTTCCATCAAATCTGAGATTTTGGGGAGCAAGATCAGTGCAGTTGTTCCCGTTGTAGCAACCTGCTCAACAGCGCGCTTGGCTTTGAGAAGCGAGATGCCGCACTTCGCAAGCGCGCGAGAGGCCTGAATGATGTCAGGGTTTTTTGATGCGCTAACCAGGGCGATTGAGCCTTTTGATCCGGATTGGTTTCGGACGACGTCCTTGACTGGCCCCAGTCGTTCGGCGAGCGCCTTCAATGATGAGTTCGTCATAGTTCACAGTCTCCAATACGTAACGGCCAATTGTTCTTAGCCGCGCGACACCCAATCGGTTCGCCTCTAAGCCCTGGATGTGAAAACCTTTGAGAATGATGATTTTCTCATGGAGCTCAGCCTCAGCAATCACCGTAATGAGTCCCTCGGGGACCCAGATCGAAGCAATAACCACATCACCTTCACTGTCGTCCCACTCGAACTCAAATCGAATGTTAGTCATTTATATACCCCTCTGGGGGATAACTTCAAGGTATCTCTTTTACTAGAATTTGCTTCCACAGTACCTGTATTGCCCTTCATCCACCCGCCAAGTGCCTTACCCGAAACGGCTCCTTCGCATTAGTTTGCTCCTTCGGAAGGTTGAGCAAACTCTACATCAGAACAAGGGAAGTTTCGGGGAGCAGGTCATTCATAGTGCCCCCAACCGAATTTGACACCGATTGGGGACACGAATTATTGGGTATCAGATTTCTGAAAATGCGATCACCAAATCTGTTAGTACAGCACCATAAGTCACCAGGATTTATGATCGCGAACCAATTTTATGATCGTCTCGCTATGTGACAAGCCAAGTCGCGCACAAAGCGGGTCAAGTTCCGTCTGACAAAGCCATTCGTCAACCGCAACCAAAGCTGGATCTGTCAGCCAAGTGGTCCCCGGCCGAAATGGCTTAACTTCTTTTGGGCTCCAGACGACCGTTTCATATGGGAGCACGAGAGGCCCCAGAGTGACTTTTCTATCTGATGTTTCGCTCATAATAGTATCCCTATCGCCGTTGCATAAGTGAGCGCCCGGGATATTCCCATAACTCCTGAGCACAGCGCTGGATGGTGAGCTGCCAGCATGTAAAATAAATCATAACTACAAAGGTTCCGATACCCGGAACAATTGCGGGGTTTCGGTAGCTTGGGCCCCTGCCCCGACGGTGATTTTAATTGGATCGCCCGGTCGTTCGAGGGAAAGAATTACTTATCGAGGCTGACACCCTCACCGTCCATTAGGAATGGAGGCAACAATGCCCGACAGAGACGAAATGATTGTTTCTCTCTTCGACGAGATCGAGGGGGCAAATCGTAACGCAACGAGCGAATACCTGATCGAAGCGGTGGCAGCCGTGGCCGATGTGGATCCTGGAGTGGTCGAAGACGTCGTTGCGGATCGACTGCGTGATCAGTTGTAACCCGGCATTTATTCCGGGTTTGGCCTGAATCCCACAATGTCAGCAGCTCATGCCGAATTCACTGGCTTGCATGATATCCACAATATAAGTGGCAGAAAAATGGAGCAGTAAACATGCGCACAACACACAATATCAATGGTGTCACCCCTATCGCCAATTCCAATCCTGGCAGTGGTCGCGAGCTAGCGGCAACAATCAGTGCAGGCGAATGGCCGGAACATGATCCTGACATCGAAACTCAACTGATTGGTCAAATGGAAGACAAGGTCAATGAGCTCCTCGAGGATCGAGAGATCGAAGCTTTTGCCGAATATGACAGTGATGGTGATCGCACATATTACCAGCTCGAGAACGGAGAAGTCGGGGTTCACTGGGTCGCTGCCCAATTCGTTGAAGCTGGCACGGTCGAAGATCTCGCCGAGCAGGTCGTTGGCGAATTTCGTCGGTGGGCCGAAGAGAATGAAGAGGCTTCCGGCCTGGCAATGTAAAAAGACATTCAGGTTCTCAGCGAAACCCCGTCGCAACCGGCGGGGTTTTCTAGTATTTCAGGCGCTCGGAGGCTACATGGTCATGCTAAGTTGATAGAAATGTTTCCTGAACATGCTGATGCCTGATGAATTATCCGCGTGCCTCCGTGCCTCACTCAGTATTTTTGGGATTTCCTAGGGCAGGAGATGCCCCCTGCCCCACTGTAAGTTAAGTAAAGTCTTGTCTTGTCTTTACTGACCTAAAACTCAAAGTCGACCTCGTGCTTTTCGAGGAAAGCCAGCATCGACTCCTCCATAGCCACGACGACACTTTTGCCCTTCTTCTTGGCAACTTTGTCCCACTTGCGATAGAGCCGAGGGTTCACCTTTGTGGAGAAGACCTGTTGGCGCGCCGCCTTTTTCTCTTTTTCCCGGCGCAGCTCAATCTCATCTTCCAGCTCTTCAGGGTCGAGCTCCCTACCCGCGTCTGCTTGGATCTCGGCGATCATGCGAACACGTTTGGCATGCTTGGTGTCAGAACCTGATGGTCTCCGACCATGCTTGTCCCTGTAAGGCCATGGCTCATCGTCATCCATTGTGACTTTACCGATTGCGGATGTATCTGCACTCATAGCTGAACTCCTTATTTGCCGGCGCGTTCGCGCAGAAGGGTGAAAATCTCGTTTGTGATGGCTTCTACATTCTCAACCGCAGAATCTAGATTGGAGCCCTGGTAGCGCGCTGGCAGATCGACATAGTCACCTCCTGCGGAAACCATCGACTTGAAGATCGGCCGATGCGCCAACTGCGCACGCATGAGGGGGGCGTTGTTCTCCACCAGAACCTGGCGCATGTCTTTACTGATGTTCGCCTCAATGGGACCTGTTTCAGTAAATGTCAAAAGCACGCGTGCCTCGATATCACGCCCAAGTATCTTGGAGCGTGACCGAACCCGCTTCAGAACCTGAACCGCCGCCTTTACGTCTGGAAGAGACGCCTGACCTGGGATCACGACCAGGTCGCTCACCAGAATTGCGTCAATGATGCTGGCATCGTCGGAACCTTCGACATCGATCAAAACGACGTCGTATTCGTCGGCGGCATCCAGGGCTCGCTCTGTAATCTCTTCGCGCTCGACATGTTGAACGGTGATGTTTGACGGGATTTCTTTGATATCCGACCAGCCAGATAGCCATTTCTTCGGATCGCTATCCAGGATCAGGACCCGCTGCCCGGCCCTTGCTGCCTCAAGAGATGTGAGAATGCATGTAGTGCTTTTTGCGCAGCCGCCCTTCGAGCTGCAAAATGAAATAGTTGACATAATATAGTCTTCCTCAATGATTTTTTTGTGAGCTGTTCGGCTCACTGAGGAAAATACGAGGTAAAGGTTTCGCCAGAGCTTACTTTACAAAACTGACCAAGTCCTTTCTTTGAAAGGCAAGCCTTTACTGACCTTTACAAGTAAAATCTGAACCTGACTTGTCTTTACTTTACAAGACTGACCTATCGATACCCCTTATTTCATTGGGCTTGTGCAGTTCGACAAAGAGTTTGAGCAGGGCGGGTGCCCAAACCGAGGGTATTACCCCCCCTTTTTCGTTACTAGCGAAAAAAGGGGGTAATACCAGGGTAGCCTCCTCCGAGCCTACGCAATCTATAGTATAATTTGTCGACGCGCATTCGTAAAACAGGAGATTTTTGCCTCCATGTAGATTTGATGCTTATGGGATCTTGAATGAGTTGATCGGGCAGGTGTCACTTAACCCGCCCTGCCCCTTTCGCTATCGCCTCCAAGATCCATTCGATTTGGTCCTGACTGGGCTTCGATCCGTCTTCCAGAGATACTTTGATCGCCCCTCCGCGGCCTGCGGATACCGTAAGGCCGTTACTGAGGATCGCCCTGCCCTTTTCCCGGGTTGCAGTTACCTTGGCCGGTGGTTGTGGCTTTTGCCTTTCTTCAGGCTCGTTGCCAGTCTCGGACGCAACTTGTCGGCCACCTGCAACCCAGTTCTTTACGGCCGGCACACTGGATCTGAACCATCGCACGCCCCTTTCTCGGAACCCTGGTCCAAACATGGCCTCGATATCGGCTTCAAGTTCATAGGCATCAACGGCAACTGAGATGTCTCCACGTCCGACGCCGAGCTTCTCAGCCAAGTAGTGCTGTGACACTCCGGGCATTGCATTCTTGATCTGAGCGATGCTGCGGATTTTCTCCCATCCGGATAGATCGGATCGCAATGCATTCTCTCTGAAACGCTCTAGCAGGTCAGCAGCTTCCGCAGGTGTATCCGCGGACTTATCAATGGACACAAACGCAAGAACTGGCCTTTCATTCAGTTCGCATGCCTTAGTTCTGCGCCGACCAGACTGAAGAAATAGTCTTCCGTGCAAATCGCCTGGAGCTGTGCTGGAAAGCTCAGATGGCTCACTCACGCCCATCCTGTTGGCCAGAAAGTATAGTGCTTCCCGAACCGCAGGTGTATCCGCGGATACACGCACTCGAATTGGCTGCATTTGGCCATTATCTTTTAGGTCTTTCTTCAGTTCTTCAAAGGCTGAAGGATTTTCCTGCGTATTCCCCAGTTGGTCATCGCGGTCTGTTCCAACTTGATCGATAAGCCATGACGGATGGAGCTGAATAGATAGGCGCCCAGCCAGAATAGCATCAACTACCATTTTCTTTTCTCGTGCTGGGTTTAGCTTTAAGGCCTCAATTTGCTCACGAAGCTCAATGATCGTCTGCGCCTGATCGCCAGCCGCAACGTCTCGAACAACGCCTGACATTTGCGGCAATCCGTCGACCGCCATCGGATTTTCGTGAATTGTTTCCGCGGATACAATTTCTGCTTCATCAATGCCGGCGTCCAATTTCTTGCGCTTTGCCATCTCGTCTTATCCCCACCGATCTTCAATGAACCGATCTGCAAAACCTCTTGATGGGAGGTTTGGCCAGATACGCTTTACCAGTGCATCATTTACCGAATTTGCATTTGCCATGAATGCTCTCGCTGAAGATCGCCTGCTGTCAGGTGGCTGGTATTCATAGATGCTTTTGTATTCTTCGGCGGCGTTCGCAATGGCGTCCGAACGGGAATACCAAACCTGCGAGATCAGGTCAGGTGCACGTCGGTACAAGTCAACAATATGAGATGTATCCCGGTCGTTTGCCTCCTGGATAATGGTTGGCAATACGACGTGACCACCAGTGCCAAGCACCAATGCCGGATCGTTCGTTGTTAGTGTTTCCAGGTATGCTCGCAGCACCGAAATGAATGTCGTAAGAGTGCTGAGGTCAAACCCTTTCATCGTCTGAGGAATTACAAGTGTATCCGCGGATACAAGCGGGTTCAGCTGCATCAAACTGATGGATGGCTGTTGGTCCACGATGATGACATCTAGCGTTTCTGACAGGGCCGCCTGGTAACGATCCATGTCGAAAGATCCATCTTCTCTGCGCAAGTCCTCAGGCATCGTCTTGGGCTTGTAGGCGTCCGACCAGGTACGCACGGCGTTGGAGAAGACTTTGTGGATCCGGGTTGTTGTGCGCATGAAGTAGAGCGCCACGTCGCCAGCCAGGATGTTCGCGCCTCCAGGGAGTAGCCTCAGACCAGGCCAAGGTGTCGATTGCCAAAAGTTATTCAGTGTTTCGGCATCGTGCGCAGTCGGCTTATCTTGTCCGGGCTCATCAACACCCATGAAGTCGGCGAGGGTCGGGGTGTCTTCCTTGAAAAGGGGCAGGTCAGCATTGGCGAAATACAAAGATGCCGTGCCCTGAGGGTCGCTGTCGATGACCCCAACGCGCATGCCATATGTCAGCGCCAGGTATTGTGCCAGGTGGGCAGCCGAGAGGCTTTTACCCGTCCCGCCTTTCTGCGCGCCGAAAACGATAATCTTCAAATCCTCGTCCGGCTTTCTCCAAAACAGATGTGGGCGCTTTTGAAGCTTGTTCGATCCGATCAATGCACGGATCAGCATGATTTCGTCAGGACTGAACGTGCGCTCTCGACCGCGAACTAAGCCTTCCGGGAAATCTGGTTCGGTCTTAGCTAGACGGATGAGGTAGTTCTTGTCGACACCAAGGAACTCTGCGACTTCCCGTTGTGAAAACCGGCGCGCAACACGGTTTCGAAGGGTTAGGTCCCTTTGAAGCTTCGTATTGACCGTGCCCATCACACGCGCCATGCGCTCTGTAAAAACCTGAAGATCTTCGCCCGGAGTCACCTGTGTATCCGCGGATACACTCACATCTGCACTGCTCATTTCACCACTCTCTCGTCGGTGTTTCTGCAATCACGATAAAAGAGCTACGCAGCGGTTGGCAACCTTTTTTCTCTTTTTTCCCATGATTTAAGTGAACAACCGATGTCGACAAGCTTGTTTAGGGTCAAAACACTTGGCATCGCGTGTACAACAAAACCGGTGAACTGGTCCTTTGTTGGCGGCTTCTTCCAGTGTGATTGCCAATGATCCTTGATTATCTTTTTCAAGTTCTGAAGGCCTTCATCTGAGCACTTCTGTGACATGAGAAGGTCTGCCTGATCCGCGATTGTATCCGCGGATACACTTACGCCTTGGCTATTCCAGATTAATTGAAGATCACCGACCACCTTGTCCTGAGGGAGGGGATCTGACACGGGAGTTTCACTCAAAAGCTTCTTCGTGAATTGCACCAATCCCTCAGGTGGAGCATGTCGGAAGTTGCCCGAACGATCCATAATCTCTTTCCAGGCTTTTTCTACATCATTCACAACACTTGCGAGCCGCCTCGCGCGCTCGCTAGTCTGTGTTTTATGAATTTTGTTTTTCTTCGAAGAAGGGCGTTCATTAGGCTGAGCACGGCGTTCAGCTGGCTGATCGACATTGGCGGGCGCCCGTTGAGAGGCATGTTTCTCTTTTCGGGAATTCACCCAATCTGCCCAGAATGTCACCAGATACTTGCAACGGTAATTGTATCCGGATGCCATCTTTTGACTGGTGGTTTCCACCAGGCCGAGTGTTCGGAGTTCTTTCACATAAGCCGAGATCGAAGCCTTGGAGCGGCCGATCTTTTCGGCCAATTGGTCTTGTCCGGGCCAGCTGTATCCGTGGATACATGCAAGGTTGCAGAGTTCGACAAGGACACGGAATGCTCCCGGTGACATCTCAATATCAAAGATGGAAGCGGGCAGGGCGACGAAGCCTTTGGCGGCGTCTATTGTAGGAACTGAAGACAATTTTTCCTCGCTCGCACAAGTGAAAACACTTGCGACGTAAAACTCGTCTTGCTATCCTGAAGATGCTAATCAGTAGGATATCTGACGAAGATATTTCTGAATTTATGAAGACCGGGCGGCTGCAACTGCTCGGTTTTCGCTTTTCTGGGGGTCGGGATTATATCATCTGCCGTCTCCTGCTCCTCGGTTCTCAATCTGCCTCAAGGCCTCTGACGGACCTTTGGTTGTTTACTCTTTTGCTATATTTAAACCCGATAACGGTGCACGAACGCAAGAACTTTAGGCCGCCATCTCATAACCTATTGATTTTCCTAGCCTATATTCAGGCAACTTATTGATTCTATTAGATAAGCCCCCTCAGATTTTTTGATTCATAAGCCCTCTCACAGAATCGGATTAGACACTAAATCAGTCTCTAACACGAATCTCGGGCACTAGATATGCCGACTCGGATTCGTCAGCTTGACCTTAACAGGGTAGGGCGGCACCATAACGGTATGACACCTGAGTTGATCAGTCTCATCCTTAGCATCGTCGCGACCTTCGCACTCATTGTTTACGTCCGCGGGGTCATCAAAACCGCAGGCTCGGATCGTGTAGTCGACCCGCTGGCTGTTGAGGAACTGATGTCCAGTATAGATTGGTCCCATGCGGATCGGGTTCTTGATCGCAAGAAGTCCTGATTCATTTGTTCTCTTTAATCCATTCGTCGGTCCAGATCGCCACATCATCAACTGCTACAACGTGATCCTGCACGACGGCGAGCAACGCTGGCCAAACCGCTTCATCCACTTTCAAGCGCGCTCGAATCTCGGCAATCAAGTCATCTGTGGAAATGGATTCCAACGGTCGGCCGAAGATTTCTTCGTCTGAGAATCCCTCATCATTCATTGTCCATTTCCTTCGTCGCCTGGTAGCAGCTCCACAACCGCTGCACTTCCACTCCGGGATCGTCTGAGCTCCGCTTGTTCGCATTCAACTGATCTCGCATCTCATCAGACAGCTGACAGGCCGGGAGAATGTCCACTTTTAGCAAATAACCGGCGTCCGATTCCGCTAGCAGGCGTTCGATCAGGGCACCTGTTACTGACGAATCTGAGTAGATCCAGCCGGAAGCGCAGCTCTCAATGAGATCCAGTGTTTGGTTGGCTACATCTACGGCAGCTGGAGCTGTCGACAGATCGATTGGAGATGCATCTAAGACCTGCGTTGACCAGTTCAGGGCAGGGTAGATGCGCGATGACCAAATTCGAGGCTCATCATCCACCACCCGCAATACCGCGATCTCAACGGGGTAGAATTGCCTTCTGACTTCAACAATCCTTAAGTCGCAGAATACCAGGCTGACAACAGGTTCCGGCAGGCCAATATCCCCGTAAACGCTGCCAGAGCCTTCGGTGATACTATCTTTTTCACTCATCGAAGGGGCTCCACTCGCCTTGTTCCTGACAGTGTGCACAAAGCGCGGCCGCTTTATCTTTTTTTCGGACGATATCGCCTTTATGGCCACATTTCGCACATGTGCGCTTGCTATCCAGTTCGATCCGCCTGAGCAGCTGATCCAGGCAGTGATCGTATCTGCTAAACACGATGTTGATTGAGCCATGTCTGTTCGTCTTCACATCTGTAATTTGCACAACAACCGGTTCTTCGAAGGATTTCCGGATTACATGTTCTGTCGCTTGGAGAAATTGCCCAAGCAGCACAAGCCAGCCTGGGCCAATTGCTGGCTTCAGGCTCGCAGTATCTGCGCTGACCAGATCTGGAAAGCGATCAGCGATATCGAGCTCGAGATCTGTCGGCCACCTCATCTCAGCCCCTTCAAACCGTTCTTCGAGGTAGTCGTTGTAACACCAGCAGCAAAGTGTCGTCAGATAGCCCTGAATGCTCTGCACCTGCGCCGCATTCCCACATTTCTCACAGGACTTCTCAATCTCGTCGACCCGCGTATCCAGTTCGTCGAGGATATTTTGATTGCATTTTCGCGTGTAGACGCGAAGGCCTCCGAGCTTTTGTTTGATCTGTTGGACATCCGGCAGCTCACTCCCAAAAACATCCGGGTGGCGTTCAACGCTGCGCTTCACATCCTCAAGCACCAGAGCAAGTTGGTCAGCCCAGCCAGTGCGATGGTCTCCAAGCTCCTTCCGAACGCTCGCGTAGATATCATTCCAATCAACAACCGTTTTCATTGCATATCCTTCAACTGCGCCACCGCGTCAGCTTTCTCATTAACAACACGCATGATCTCGTCAGCGGTGAGATCTTCGATACCTTCGAAATCGGCCGGCGAGATTGGGAACGCGACATTTTTTTCCGTGTCGTGAATCGCAAACGACAGCTTCAGGAACCTGGAGTCTCCAGTCCTGCTGAAAACTGGCTCAATTGTCCTCGTCATGGCCATTCTCTTTTTTAGTGATGCGCTCATCTAACTCACGAATGCTTGTTCGGATTTGCGAAAGCAATTCGTTGCGATCTCTATGCACCTTGCGGGCTCTGATCTCATCTGCGCTGACCGGACCAGATAACCTTGCCCGGCCAAGTGCGATCCTTGCCTCTTGCAGTGCCAAAAGCGCACTGGTCAGTGGATCAATCTCGACGTCAGCAGCGAGCGCGTCGAACTCCTCTTCACTGCCGATTGGGCCAGTCAGCGGTGCCTGTCCGGCGAGGAACTTGGCTTTCTTTAGTTTCAGAAAGGCGCTTGTCACCTCATCAGCTGTAGTGAGGGGTTCTCGCGCACCGATCTTCTCCAGCCACATGGCAGCGATCTTCTCAACGAGTGCCCACACGGTCTTCTTGCGATCATGCTTTAAGATCTTGAAGCGGAAAGCTTTCTCTTCGATGCCGAGGGGTTCGAAAGCCCGCTCGTTCACGCGCACTTCGTAGTCGCAGAGTCCGTCAAGATCGTCGCTGACATTTCCTGCATGCGACCGGGCAACTTCGTTTTCGTTCACATAGACAACGATTTTGAGCATCACTCACCACCCTTTCTCCACACATGCAGGACAACGACCGCGCTCATCCGTTCGGTTGATCTGGCCGAAATAGCCGCAAGTTGTGCACGTCATTCGATCTCGAATGGGTTTCTTTGGTACGCCAAACAGCCTTCGCCGCTCCGGATGGCGCTGGCTCGCGACATCATGTGCGCACCAGCAACAAAGCGTCGTGTACCAGCCGTCCAACAGCTGGGTCTCGGCGGCGTTTGAGCATCTTTCACAGGTTCGATTTGCGTGTGCAATCGTCGCAGCGATCATCGACTGGATGTGTCGATCATCACACCTGTGGTAGATGCGGAGTTCTCCCAGTTTTTCTTTGATCTGGAGAATGGCGGGGTAGGGCGCCTTTTTCTGATCGCAGTACTGTTTGATCTGTGAAAAAAGCGTCGTGACCAAGCCTGACCAGCCTTCGGGTGTGTGACCGAGGCTCTCCTCGACCGATTGCTTGATATCGTTGAAATCAACTGCGTTCGAAACACTATACGACATGTCGGACTCCTCCTTTGATTGGTAGGAGTGGAGGGGCATGATCCCTCGCCGCGACACTAATCTGGTGCAAAAAGCTTATAAGACTTCTGGCCCACCATGGCACTCCCAAAGACGACGCTGAATCAGCGACGTATGAGATTGCTCGACTGGTGCACAAAGTAAGTCATCGTCCATATTGGGTATGCACAGTTTCGAGTCGTGTCAACGGCCTGTTTTGGGAGTTGGTCTCGGGTCACGTCGTCGGATCAACTCGCATCTCCTCCCCGGATTGGTCCGAACCAGTTGGTCGACCGCCTGAAGGTCTGAACGCCGGTCAGGGATCTGTGCGACCGTTTGAAATCTGGGTCTGGTCTTCAAACTCAAAAGCGCGTTGCTCTCCCCATTACTTCTTCCAAAAGAACGCAGAATCTGGAGGTGAGTAACCATTTTGTGGAGGGGTCGGGTAAGAAAAATGTTGAGTTTGGCAACCAGAAACACACGCCGAGGAGTGCTTTCAAATTCGTTTGGCTGCACGTTGCTCGGACCTGTGAACTCTCTCGAACAGATGGGTCAAATCCTGGTCACTTGTGTTCGAGAAGGCCTGCTTGAACAGACTGTGAACTGGATGATTGGGGATCAATCGCGATAGGGCAGGGGGCTCAAAAAGCTCGTCGACGCCAAACAAACTGACAGAGCGCCATAGGGCGACTACTCCACGGCAAAAACAAGTTTAGTAAAGTCTTGTCTTGGAAAGACTTGCCTTGTGTGACGATAGAAAGACCATGAAGGCCCCCTTTTTTCAGGGCTCTAAAATGAGGAAACGCTCCAGATTTGCACCTGGAGCGATCCTACCTGGGCCGCGAAACGATAGTGTAGTCCAATGGGAGACTCTTATCGTCCGATGGCGGCCCAATGGACCGCCTATGAGAGAGATATGGCAGTTCAGATGCGCGTTGCAAGTCTTTGGGGTTAATCTTTCCTTTTCTGGGCGATTTGCTCTAACTGCTTAAAAAATCGTTAAGAATTGCCCTCATTGATTCTCAGATTTCTTGATTTGAGCAAGGGCATCGCTTACTTCCCACTCAGCCGATCAATTAAGGTTGGCTTCAAAAGCAGAGATCGCCGGCCGCGAATTTCTGGTCTTGAAACATAAATGATGGATTCTAAAAAATGTTCGTTTTGGGCAACCCAAAGACGCAAGCGTTGCGTCGTCAGAATACTGATTATGTGCCAATCCTGGCTCCACAATTTGCGCGTGCTGTAACCAGCACTGCGGCAGGCCGGAAAGTGTCCGGTCCAGCGTGTCGAGCTTAATAACGACGACTCAGGTCAAAGAACAAATCCAGGACAGCGTAAGTCTGATCCCGCTACAGGTTCAGATCGATGCTGACTTCGTGCCATCCTATCCAACCTACCTGGAGCAGATTGTCTACAATCGCCCGGCTCCATGGACGCCCGAGGACTACTTCCGAATTCTATGGGGCCCATGTGTCGAGGCTGGATATGGCGGCAGCTATGTCACTATAGAGCGAAACTATGAACGCGTCCTTGACGAGGGCGTCACTGAAGAAGAGCTCGAGATCTGGCGTGCTCAGGATATATTCTGGAGAGAAAAGGTCTCTCCCAACCGCAAGTGGATCACTAAGTCGTTCAAGATGGATGCTCTGCTGGATCCCAAGGGTGACGACGCTGCCTTTAAAGCACTGGCCGTTATGACCAGCGTTGAAAGAGAAGGTGATATTTACTGCTCACAAAACCCTATTGGTAATAGCTGGTATTGGATACCGCAGTTGCACCAGTATCGCGCTGAAGCGGAACAAGGCGTTCCGGTTGAGGATCGCACAAGCATTATGCCTTGGCGGAGATGCGAGGATAACGTCGACATCATCCGGGCTCTGTATCTCGATGTTGATGACTTGCTGACCAATCACAATATGGACGCTGATCAGGTCGCCGCGTTTATTCTGGCAGCCTGTGAGCAGAGAAACATACCCTTGCCATCAGCCGTCTTTTTCACGGGTCGCGGTGTCTGTGCCACCTGGTATGTTAAGCCAGTGAAGGGTGCCAACAAAATCAGACGTTGGCGCCTGACAATGGAGCGCCTTCGCAATATGCTTGCAGATGTCATACCGGACCCAGCCGTTGCAGATCCCAGCCGCGTATTGAGGGTGCCTGGTTCGATCAACACCAAGAGTGGCGCGCTGTGCCGACCTCTCTGGGTTCGCCCAGGGCGGGGCGGACGCCCCTACGATCACGACTTCGACGCGCTGTGCAATCAGATCCTGCCTATGTCATCAGATGAGTATCGCGACCTGTGCGTACGTCAGTACATCGAGCGTGGGCTGGAATTCAAACGCATCAATGCGGAACGCAAGGCGGCTACTGAGGCTTACAGACACAGCGTTGTTTCCCTTACCAAAAAGTCGGCCACGCTTCCTCAGCACAAAGGTCGCCACAGTTATGCCCGTGTCTCGGTCGAAGATCTTGAAAAGATCCACAAACTGAAGTGGGGCGGAGGGCATATCCCACGCGGCAATCGAAACCGCTGGCTCTTGGCGTGGGTTTCAGCAAAGCTTGTGCTTGTTCGCCCGGCCAATATGAAAGCGTTCACCAAAGAAATCGTCGCCAAGGGTGTCGAGATCGGCCTGAAGGCGATGGCCACAGCCAAGGCTATGGCGCCGGCTTATCAAAGAATGCTGGCTCAGCACGCTGTCAATTCCGGTCTGTTGGCGGGCGAGGGCGATGCCGAAGCTCTCAAGTCAAAGACAAAATGGGGAGCTAAGGAGGGCTCCAAGGGGCGCACGGTCCTGAACTACTCCTTTTCAGCGAAGCGTCTCGTAGACTTGTTCAGGATTTCAGATGCAGAGATGCGCAGCTGGAATTTGCGTGTGTTGATCTCAAAGAATATCCGTCGAGAGCGTGATCGCACTCGTAAGGCCCTGGAGCGTGGTCAACTTGCGGCTCCGATCTCCCTTGAAGAGAAGGCCGCGCAATATGCGGCTGAGGGTAGGGCGATTAAGGCACTCATGGAGAAGAAGGGTCTCTCCCAAAGGGGTGTCGCAGCTGAGCTGGGCGTTTCGTTGGGCCTGGTTCAACGCCGCCTGAAACGAATGGAGAACGAAGTCAGCAGAACTGACTCGGCTTGTCCTTGTAAAGATAATAGGAGCGAGCCGGCGCGGCGAGGCGCAGATGAGTCTATATATAATAAAGGGCTCTCGAACCCAGAGGAGGCCTTGGTTTCGATCCGCAAACCCGCATCCGTCGTGAAACTCTCAGACAAGAAATGGGAGAAAATACGGGAAGGGGCGAAGGTCACACCCTTTGAGCCTGAAAAACCGGTCGAAGCCCATCCTCCGAAATCAATACCTGACAAACAACCGGCCAAGATTATTGGTTTTAGACCCATCGCATCTGGCTCACGTCGGAAGGATCTTCATTTCCAACCTTTGCAGGGCCCTGAAGTGCCCCTGAATTGCAGAAAGCGCTTGCTTTGGTCGGGCTAAGGTGACCATCCCAGCGCGTTATTCGTGTTTTTAGGAACGCTTGATGTGTTTTTAGGAACAGCCAGCTCGTGTTTTCACATTTGCCTTTCTCACGGCGAGAGCAGTGCGCTGTAATTTACATCTAAAACAACATGTTACCCCGCATCGGGTGATCAATCACTAACTGTTTGAATACCGTTGTACAGGCCAACCCCGTTATTTCGATAGAGTGCCGAGAACTTTAACAAATTTACTTTGTTATTTATATCAATAGCTTGCATGGCCTTTGTGGCTGCGTTCCCGATAACACAACGTGCGTTCCTGAAAACACGAAATGAACAAGACAGCTATCCCACCAAGTGTTACTGATATAACGATCAGCGCAAAAGCAATTATCAGACTTTTTCACATGATCGCTCCCGTCGGTATGGACCCTAATCCACGATTTGGTTCGCTATGCGGGTATCTACTAGTTCTTCCTCGATAAGCGCATAGATCTCCTCAGGCGGAGTGTTCAGTGAGTACAGCATAAGTGACGGGTCCACACCCAGGTCGATGAGGTGCTGCATCGTCTCTCCTTGCCCCTTCTGGATGCTTTCTACGGCGAAGACGACTGGAATTAGGCGAGGCTGTTCGTAGTAGTGCTGATGCATGCCCACAATGCCTCGACGAGAGACGATGCGTTCCTCACCGCCTGCAAGGATGTAAGGACATGACGACACGCACATCGAGCCAGCTAGAACGGCTGTAGAAAGCTCAGCACCTCTCACC
>NZ_JBQFPQ010000014.1:0-59925 GCF_056536445.1 Ruegeria sp. CL7 | reverse complement strand
CTGCGGTCAGCGTGGTCTTGCCGTGGTCAACGTGGCCAATCGTGCCGATGTTGACGTGCGGTTTTGTACGCTCAAACTTTTCCTTTGCCATGATGGCCTCCTTTTTCGGTAATGAAGGGAGCGTGATACCCACGCTCCCTCAAATCTTCGCTTATGCGTATTTCGCCTGGATCTCGTCCGAGATGTTCTGCGGAACCGGATCGTAGTGGTCGAACTGCATGGTGAACTGGGCACGGCCCGACGACATCGAACGCAGAGTGTTGATGTAGCCAAACATGTTTGCCAGCGGAACGAACGCGTCGATCGCGATTGCGTTGCCGCGCGGTTCCTGACCAGACACCTGGCCACGACGCGAGGTCAGGTCGCCGATGATACCGCCGGTGTATTCTTCCGGAGTGATCACTTCGACCTTCATGATCGGTTCCAGCAGCTTCGCGCCAGCTTTGCGCATGCCTTCACGCATACACATACGGGCCGCGATTTCGAACGCCAGAACGCTCGAGTCAACGTCGTGGAACTTACCGTCCAGCAGGGCAACCTTGAAATCGATCACGGGGAAGCCAGCCAGAGGGCCGCTGTCCATGACCGAGTTGATGCCTTTTTCAACACCGGGGATGTATTCCTTCGGAACGGCACCACCAACGATGCGGCTTTCGAACGAATAACCTTCGCCCGCCTCGGTGGGCTGGATCTCCAGCTTGACTTCCGCGAACTGACCCGAACCACCCGACTGTTTCTTGTGGGTGTAGGTGTGCTCGACCGGCATCGAGATGGTTTCACGATAGGCCACCTGCGGTGCACCGATGTTCGCTTCAACCTTGAACTCGCGCTTGAGACGGTCCACCAGGATGTCCAGGTGAAGTTCGCCCATGCCCTTCATGATGGTCTGACCCGATTCCAGATCGGTTTCCACACGGAAGGACGGGTCTTCGGCGGCCAGACGGGCCAGACCCTGAGACATTTTCTCCTGGTCGCCCTTGGTTTTGGGCTCGACCGCGATCTCGATCACCGGATCGGGGAAGGTCATGGTTTCCAGAACCACCGGATCCTTCGCGTCACACAGGGTGTCACCGGTGGTGGTGTCTTTCAGACCCGCCAGCGCGATGATGTCGCCGGCAAACGCTTCTTCGATCTCTTCCCGGTTGTTCGAGTGCATCATCATCATACGACCGATGCGCTCTTTCTTGCCTTTGGTCGAGTTCAGGATCGAGTCACCCTTGTTCAGCACGCCCGAATAAATCCGGGTGAAAGTCAGCGAACCGACGAAGGGATCGTTCATGATTTTGAACGCCAGGCCCGAGAACGCCATGTTGTCGTCAGCACGACGGGCGATGTCACGAACTTCTTCCTCGTCACCGGGTTTGAAGCCCATGTAATCGACAACGTCCAGCGGGCTGGGCAGATAGTCGATCACAGCGTTGAGCAGCGGCTGAACGCCTTTGTTCTTGAACGCAGAACCACCCAGTACCGGAACGAACGCGATTTCCAGTGTGCCCTTGCGCAGCAGTTTACGCAGGGTCAGAACGTCGGGCTCATTGCCTTCCAGGTATTCCATCATCGCGTCGTCGTCCATTTCGACGGCCGCTTCGATCATCTTGCCGCGCCATTCTTCAGCCATGTCTTTCAGGCTGTCGCGGATCGGAGCTTTGATCCAGCTTGCGCCCAGGTCTTCACCCTGCCACAGCCATTCTTCCATGGTGACCAGGTCGATCAGACCTTCCAGCTCAGATTCGGCGCCAATCGGGATACCAACCGGAACAGCACGTGCGCCGGTGCGGTCTTCGATCATGCGAACGCAGTTGAAGAAGTCTGCGCCGATCTTGTCCATCTTGTTGACGAAAACCATACGCGGAACCTTGTAGCGGTCAGCCTGACGCCACACGGTTTCGGTCTGGGGCTCAACACCGGCGTTTGCGTCAAGAACGCAGACGGCACCGTCGAGAACCGCCAGCGAGCGTTCGACTTCGATGGTGAAGTCAACGTGGCCGGGGGTGTCGATGATGTTCAGGCGGTGCTTGGGGGTATCGGCGGTTTTACCGTCCTCGGTGCGTTCCCAGAACGTGGTGGTCGCAGCCGAAGTGATGGTGATGCCGCGTTCCTGCTCCTGCTCCATCCAGTCCATGGTGGCTGCACCGTCGTGCACCTCACCGATGTTGTGGGATTTACCAGTGTAATACAGGATACGCTCCGAGCAGGTGGTCTTACCTGCGTCGATGTGCGCCATGATACCGAAGTTACGGTATAGTTCGAGCGGATATTCGCGTGCCATTTGGATAAGCCTCTAGAATTACCAGCGGTAATGGCTGAAGGCTTTGTTCGCCTCGGCCATCTTGTGGGTGTCTTCGCGCTTCTTAACGGCAGTACCGCGGGACTGTACGGCGTCCAGCAGTTCGCCGGCGAGGCGTTCTTCCATGGTGTTTTCGTTGCGGCCGCGCGCAGCGGTGATCAGCCAGCGGATGGCCAGTGCTTCGCGGCGCTCGGGGCGCACTTCGACCGGAACCTGGTAGGTTGCACCACCAACCCGGCGCGAGCGAACCTCGACCGAAGGTTTGATGTTGTCGAGCGCTTCGTGGAACACTTCGACAGGAGCGCGCTTTACCTTGTTCTCAACGCGGTCAAATGCGTTGTAGACGATGCGCTCTGCGACCGACTTCTTGCCGTCGATCATCAGGTTGTTCATGAATTTGGTCAGTACCTTGTCGCCAAATTTGGCGTCAGGCAGGACTTCGCGTTTTTCGGCGGCGTGACGACGTGACATATCAGCCTCTCCTTCTTACTTGGGACGCTTCGCGCCGTATTTCGAACGACGTTGCTTACGATCTTTGACGCCCTGAGTATCCAGAACACCGCGCAGGATGTGGTAACGTACACCGGGAAGGTCTTTCACACGGCCGCCACGGATCAGAACAACCGAGTGTTCCTGCAGGTTGTGGCTTTCACCAGGGATGTACGAGATGACCTCGAACCCGTTGGTCAGGCGCACCTTGGCAACCTTACGCATCGCCGAGTTCGGCTTTTTAGGCGTTGTGGTATAGACACGTGTGCAGACACCGCGCTTTTGCGGGCACTGCTCCAGGTGCATGGACTTCGAGCGTTTGACTTTGGGCTGCCGCGGCTTGCGGATCAGCTGTTGAATAGTTGGCATTCCGGTTCTTTCCCCGTTTTGCAACACACATGACATGCACGCGCGTTGCGTGCGGCTAAATTCGCTGCACTTATGCGTCCACAAGCGCAAAACCCACGAGCGTTCCCATTCCGAGGTGAACGTCGCGGTTGGTTCTCAGAGGGCGCGAACTGCAAAATTGTCCGGGCCTTGACCAGTTCATTACTGGAATCGGCTACGGGGCGGCCCCCGGTACCGAGATGACGCGCGTATAGGGGGAGTCGGCCCAAGTGTCAACAGCACGATACCGGCGCCCCGGCGCGCGCGTTGAATGCAGCCTGTAGGATTGCCATTCCTGCGCGCCGCTGTCCCGGTTGCGGCTGAACCGCCGCAAGGGCATAGTCGGGTCGAATATCTGCTGATGGATTACAGATGCAAGTGATTGGCCTTTGCCGGTTTTCCTATCCCGCAACCGGCGGTTTTCGGCTGAACCGGGATACGATCGAAGAGCAACGGCAATTTCTGTATGCCCCCGACAGGCTGGAAGAACGCTTTCGTCTTTTCGAGGCGATCACCCTGCCCGGTTTTCGCATCCAGACCGATGAGACGTTCGAGTTGTTTGTTTTGACCGGGACGTGCCTGCCTCAGATCCATGCGGACCGGCTGCGCGACCTGACCGCCGGGATTAAACAGATCCGTATCATTGCAAAAAAACCAGGGGATCATAAGCAGATTGTACGAGAGGTGCTGAACACCGCCCGCGCGGACCCGCATCAGCCGTGCCTACAGTTTCGGCATGATGACGATGACGCCGTTTCCGTTGATTTCATAGAACGCCTCCGCGCTGCTGTTGTCGAAAACACAGGGCTGATGCTGCAGAGCGAGTCCGTCGGTATAGATTTCAATCAAGGGTACATCGCCCGGCGCGAAGCCCACGGAATTCGGGCAGCTCGGGTCTATCGATCGCTGCTGGGCGTTGGCCTGGGCATGCATGTTCAAGCCGGAAGCACGCGGACGATATTTGACCGGTTGCACAACAGGCTCGCCCGGTTCATGCCCGTGGTCAGCTATCCGGACACGCCCATGTGGGTTAGGATGCTGCACGATTTCAACGACTCGGACCACGCGCGCAAAGATACCAGCGAGTTGTCGCCTTTCACGCCTGAACAGGCTGAAGACTTGCGGGTACGGTTCTCGATCGACCCTGACGCGTTCGAGGCCAGATATGCGGCGCGCTGAGAAAATGCAGGTCATCGGTCTTTGCCGGTTTTCCTATCCCGCAATTGGCGGCTTTCAGACAACGCACGAGTGTGTCGAAGATAGACGGCAATTCCTGTACCAGCACGACAGGTTGGAAGAACGGTTTCGCCTGTTCGAGACGGTCGCCCTGCCCGGTTTCAAAAAACAGTCCGACGAAGATTTCCAGTTGGTGATCGTGGTCGGCCACTGCCTGCCCAAGCTGGCATTTGACCGCCTCAACGATCTGACCGGTGGGCTGAAACAGGCGCGCATAGTCGCGAAACCTCCGGGGCGTCACAGAAAAGTCATGCAGGATGTCCTGAATTCGGCACGGACCGATCCCGACCAACCCTGCCTTCAGTTTCGCCACGACGATGATGATGCAGTGGCCGTGGATTTTGTCGAGCGGTTCCGGGGCTGTGTCAGGGAATGTGTCGGCTTGTTCGAAAGGCACGCGATGGTCGCCGTTGACTTCAACTGCGGTTATCTGGCCCGCGCCAATTCCGAGGGGATACAGGCCACGCGCGTGCATCGCCCGTTGATCACTGCCGGTCTGGGAATGTACGTGCGGGGCGGGCAGCGAAAGTCGATCATGAATTTTGCCCATAACAGGATCAACCGCGCGATGCCCGTTGTGACCCGACCCGATAGTCCGATGTGGGTAAGAGGATTGAACCGGTTCAATGACTCACCGCGAACCAGAAACATGGATGTCGCGCTCAACCCTCTTACCCGGCAGCAGGAGCTCGAGTTTCAAACCCGTTTCGCCATTGATCCGGACATGGTCAGACGGAGTCACGCCAAGCCCTGACGCGCACGTGCCCGGAACAAGGTGAACAGACCGGCACCCACGATCAGGACAGCACCCAGCATCGTCAGGCTGTCAGGCCATTCGTCAAACACGACCCAACCCAACCCGAGCGCCCAGATCAGACTGGAATATCTGAATGGTGCAACGAATCCGACATCTCCCTGACGCATGACCATGACGCTGAACAAATAGCCAAGCAGCACAAACACGGCCGCCGCCGCGACCAGGGAACCCGCCGTTGCCGAAACCACAACCCATCCTTCGAAAACCGAGGCTATTGCCGCGGCCCCCGCTATGGAAACCGAGGTGGCAAGGGTAACCAGCATTGACGGCACGTCGGCTGACATGCGTCGCGTGATGAGGTCCCGAACTGTAATCGAAACCACTGCAACCAGCGCATAGATGGAATACACGCTGAACCCCTCTGGCCCGGGTCTTACGATCAGCAGCATTCCGACGAACCCCACGGCGATTGCCAAAGCGCGTCGCCAACCAACCTGTTCGGAAAAAACCAAAGCAGCACCCAATGTTACCGTAAGCGGCAATGCCTGAAGAATGGCCGTAACATTGGCAAGCGGCATGTTCTTCAGCGCCGTCAGGAAAAAGAATGTCGCCGCCAGCTCTGCAAGGCAGCGCAGTGCAACCAGCCACTTGTCATGGCGCGAAAAATTCAGATGCAACGTGCCCAGTGACCGGGCAAGTACATAGATCAGAAATACAGCCAGGAACCCGCGCATGGCCACCAACTGAAACAATGGCAGATCCTGCAAGGCAACCTTCACCAGCGTATCGTTCAAGGTAAAGGCAGCCATGCTGCCCATCATCAGCAAAGCGCCTTTGGTGTTTGGAGTCATGCTGCTTCGGGCTCCGGGGCTATTGATCGCCCCGCATTGGCCGCCGAGTCGGGTTGGATGTCAATAACGCACCACGGGGTACAGAGATCATCAACCGAATGGGAGGATGGTCCCGAACAGGTTCAGGCTGGAAGGCTCTGTCGTGTCTTTTACAAACTCAACCCAGTCTTCCCCGTATACAAGTTCGAAAAACACAGGATATTTCCACACGAAATTATGAAAGGAAAAGGTCGTCACCAACGCACCAACCGTGAGCGCCCCGGCGAACTCTCGCAGTTTACCTTTCAAAAACAGCATAACCATGATGCAGGCCCCGCCTGCGAGGCCGAGGCTGACGAAATCCTGCGTTCCCACCTTGCCGGGCACCGGAATGCCAACCGATTGATATTGAATCAGGCGGGACAGGAAGACCGCAATAACACCCAGTATAAAAGCCCCCAGAAACGCAGCGGGATAACCCAGACGTTGCCAGATACTCTCGGTTCGAGGCAGAGGCGACTTGCGTGTGCTTTCTTCTGAACGCTTCTTGATCCGTGCCACACGGTCCTCGAAAGAGTTGCCTTTGGTGTCCATTGTTCAGCTCAATATAATCCGAAAACACAGAATATCGCTAAACCACCGATTGCAGAACCACAAGCCTGATGCAATCGGGTCAAAGGCTGTGCTCTGTCACGAAGGTTCACAATTGCGCACCTGGAGCGGCAACAAAAAAGGCCCCACGAAATCGCAGGGCCTTTTTTTGGTTTTGAATGACGCGGTTTATTCGCGGCTTTCCGGTGTTTCGACCAGAACGTCCAGCTCATCCCCGACCATATCATCATCCATGATCGGTGCGGCCAGGGCGGCGGCGGCCTCGGCCTCTTCCCGGCGGGCTTCGATCACCACATTGTCACGCGACTGCGCGATGTGGCGGACAGCCTGCGTTGCCCCTCCGGTACCGGCGGGGATCAGACGACCGACGATGACGTTCTCTTTCAGGCCGACCAGCTTGTCCTTCTTGCCCTGAACCGAAGCTTCGGTCAGCACGCGGGTGGTCTCCTGGAACGACGCCGCCGAGATGAACGAGCGCGTCTGCAACGAGGCCTTGGTGATCCCCAGCAGGATCGGCTCACCCTGAGCAGGGCGACCACCGCGGGCGATGGTCTTCTCGTTGGCCGCGTCGAACTCCTGCTTGTCGACATGTTCGCCCTTCAGCAGGGTGGTGTCGCCCGAATCCAGGATCTCCCACTTCTGCAGCATCTGGCGCACGATTACCTCGATGTGCTTGTCGTTGATCTTCACGCCCTGCAGACGATACACGTCCTGCACCTCGTCGATCATGTAATCCGCCAGCGCTTCGACACCCATGATGGACAGGATGTCATGCGGAGCCGGGTTACCGTCCATCAGGTATTCACCCTTCTGGATGAAGTCCCCTTCGGCCACCGGGATGTGCTTGCCCTTGGGCACCATGTACTCGATGGTCTCCATGGACTCGTCAGCCGGTTCGATGCTGATGCGGCGCTTGTTCTTGTAGTCGCGGCCAAAGCGCACGTAACCATCGGCCTCGGCGATGATCGCGTGATCTTTCGGACGGCGGGCTTCGAACAGTTCGGCCACACGCGGCAGACCACCTGTGATGTCCTTGGTCTTGGCACCTTCGCGCGGGATACGCGCGACGACGTCACCGGCTTCGACCTTCTGGCCGTCTTCGACCGACAGGATCGCATCCACCGACATCGGATAGTGAACCGGGTTGCCCGCATCGTTGCGGACCGGCTCGCCATCTTCGCCAACCAGAATGATCTCGGGCTTGAGGTCGCTGCCTTTGGGGGCGGCGCGCCAGTCGATCACGATCTTCTGGGTCATGCCGGTTGCTTCGTCGGTCTCGTCGCGGACAGCGAGGCCCGAAACCAGATCGACATATTTTGCAGTACCGGCTTTCTCGGCGATGATCGGCAGGGTGTAGGGATCCCACTCAAACAGCTTGTCGCCACGGGCCACCTTAGTGCCGTCCTTGACGAACAGCTTGGAGCCGTAGCCCAGCTTGTGGCTGGCACGCTCTTCGCCGTGTTCGTCCTTGATCACCAGCTTCATGTTCCGGCCCATGACCAGGCTTTCGCCGGCTGCGTTGACCAGAATCTGCGGGTTCTCGAAGGAAACGATACCTTCCTGGCTGGCTTCCTGGAACGACTGCTGACCACCCTGCGCAACACCACCGATGTGGAAGGTCCGCATGGTCAGCTGTGTACCGGGTTCACCGATCGACTGCGCCGCGATGATGCCGACAGCTTCACCTGTGTTCACCATCGTACCGCGTGCAAGGTCACGACCATAGCAGGTTGCACAGACGCCTTCCTCGGACTCACAGGTCAGAGGCGAGCGGATGCGCATCGACTGAACGCCGGCTTCGTCGATCGTGTCGGCCATACGTTCGTCGATCAGCTGACCGGCTGCGACGATCACCTCATCGGTGCCCGGACGCAGAACATCGTCAGCCGCCACACGGCCTAGCACACGTTCGGCCAGCGAGGCGACAACCTCACCGTCGTTCACGGCTGCTTCGGCGGTGATCGCACGCTCGGTGCCGCAGTCGATCTCACGAACGATGCAGTCCTGCGCCACATCCACCAGACGACGGGTCAGGTAACCCGAGTTCGCCGTCTTCAGAGCGGTATCCGACAGACCCTTACGGGCACCGTGGGTCGAGTTGAAGTACTCGAGAACGGTCAGACCTTCTTTAAAGTTCGAGATGATCGGCGTCTCGATGATGTCACCGTTCGGTTTGGCCATCAGGCCACGCATACCGCCCAGCTGTTTCATCTGAGTAACCGAGCCACGCGCACCCGAGTGGGCCATCATGTAGACCGAGTTCGGCTCCATGTCCGACCCGTCTTCGGCCTTGGCAACGTCCGAGATCGTGCTCATCATTGCCTCGGTCACGCGGTCGTTACACTTCGACCAGGCATCAACAACCTTGTTGTACTTTTCGCCCTGAGTGATCAGGCCGTCCATGTACTGCTGTTCAAAGTCTTTCACCTGACTGCGGGTGTCATCGACGATGCTCCACTTGTCGCCTGGGATGACCATGTCATCCTTGCCGAACGAGATGCCCGCCTTGAACGCTTCTTTGAAGCCCATCGACATGATCTGGTCACAGAAGATAACCGACTCCTTCTGACCGCAGTAACGGTAGACAGTGTCGATCACCTGCTGCACTTCTTTCTTCCGCAGCAAGCGGTTGACCAGCTCGAACGGCGCCTTGTTGTTCATCGGCAGCAACGCACCCAGACGCAGACGGCCCGGAGTGGTTTCATAGCGCTTCTGAACTTCGTTGCCTTCCTCGTCGATCTGCGTGATCCGGGCAGTGATTTTCGAGTGCAGATGCACCTCACCCGCGTCCAGCGCGTGCTGAACTTCGTCGATCGAACCAAAGACCTTGCCTTCACCCGGCATGCCTTCGCGTTCCAGGGTCACATAGTACAGACCCAGGATCATATCCTGCGACGGAACGATGATCGGCGCGCCGTTTGCAGGCGACAGAACGTTGTTCGTCGACATCATCAGAACACGGGCTTCCAGCTGCGCCTCAAGGCTCAGCGGGACGTGAACGGCCATCTGGTCGCCGTCGAAGTCGGCGTTGAAGGCCGAACAGACCAGCGGGTGCAGCTGGATGGCTTTACCTTCGATCAGGACCGGCTCGAACGCCTGAATGCCCAGACGGTGCAGCGTCGGCGCACGGTTTAGCATGACAGGGTGTTCGCGGATCACCTCGTCGAGGATATCCCACACTTCGGGACGCTCTTTCTCGACCAGTTTCTTCGCCTGTTTCACAGTCGAAGACAGACCCTTGGCTTCAAGGCGCGAGTAGATGAACGGCTTGAACAGTTCCAGCGCCATCTTCTTGGGCAGACCACACTGGTGCAGCTTGAGTTCCGGACCGGTCACGATGACCGAACGGCCCGAGAAGTCGACGCGCTTACCCAGAAGGTTCTGACGGAAGCGACCCTGCTTGCCTTTCAGCATGTCCGACAGCGATTTCAGCGGGCGCTTGTTGGCGCCGGTGATCACGCGGCCACGACGGCCGTTGTCGAACAGAGCGTCAACGGATTCCTGCAGCATCCGCTTTTCGTTGCGGACGATGATGTCAGGCGCGCGCAGTTCGATCAGACGCTTCAGACGGTTGTTCCGGTTGATCACGCGGCGATACAGATCGTTCAGATCCGAGGTCGCGAAACGGCCACCATCCAGCGGAACCAGCGGACGCAGTTCCGGCGGAATGACCGGGATCACGGTCATCACCATCCATTCGGGACGGTTGCCCGACTCGAGGAAGGATTCAACAACCTTCAGACGCTTGATGATCTTCTTGGGCTTCAGCTCGCCGGTTGCTTCGGCCAGATCAGCGCGCAGCTGCTCTGCTTCGGCTTCCAGATCGATCTGGGCCAGCATCTCACGGATGGCTTCGGCACCGATATTCGCGGTGAACGCGTCCATGCCATAGGCATCCTGCGCGTCCATGTACTCTTCTTCGGTCAGCATCTGGCCGTAGGTCAGGTCGGTCAGACCGGGCTCGATGACGACGTAGTTTTCAAAGTACAGAACGCGTTCCAGATCGCGCAGCGTCATGTCCAGCATCAGACCAATGCGGGACGGCAGCGATTTCAGGAACCAGATATGCGCAACGGGCGCGGCCAGTTCGATATGACCCATACGCTCGCGGCGGACTTTTTGCAGGGTGACTTCCACACCGCATTTCTCGCAGACAACGCCGCGATACTTCATCCGCTTATATTTGCCGCACAGACATTCATAATCTTTGATCGGGCCAAAGATGCGCGCGCAGAACAGGCCGTCACGTTCAGGCTTGAACGTCCGGTAGTTGATGGTTTCGGGTTTCTTGATCTCGCCATAGGACCAAGACAGAATCCGCTCGGGCGACGCCAGTGAGACCTTGATCTCGTCGAATACTTTCGGCGGCGTCAGCGGGTTGAACGGGTTGTTGGTGATTTCCTGGTTCATTTGTTACCTCAAATCTTGCGGAAGGGGGGACGGGAGAAAGGGCAGCGCCCTTACTCCTCAACCTCCGCATCCAGGAGTTCCATATTCAGGCCGAGGCCACGGACTTCTTTCACCAGAACGTTGAACGATTCCGGCACGCCCGCTTCAAAGTTATCCTCGCCCTTGACGATCGACTCATAGACCTTGGTCCGGCCGGCGACGTCATCCGATTTCACGGTGAGCATTTCCTGCAGGGTGTAGGCGGCGCCGTAAGCTTCCAGAGCCCAGACCTCCATCTCACCAAAGCGCTGACCACCGAACTGCGCCTTACCACCCAGCGGCTGCTGGGTCACCAGGCTGTACGGCCCGGTCGAACGCGCGTGGATCTTGTCGTCCACAAGGTGGTGCAGTTTCAGCAGGTACTTGATGCCCACGGTGACCGGACGCGCGAATTGCTCACCGGTACGACCGTCGAACAGGATCGACTGACCGCTTTCCGAGAAGCCCGCGCGCATCAGCGCGTCGTTGACGTCAGCCTCTTTGGCGCCGTCAAAGACCGGGGTTGCGATCGGAACACCGCGAGTGACGTTGCTGGCCGCTTCGATCAGCTGGTCCTCGTCCATGCCGCTGATGCCCTCTTCATAGACATCCTCGCCATAGGCGTGTTTCATCGCGTCACGTACCGGCGTCAGATCGCCCGAACGGCGGTATTCCTGTAGCGCCTCATCGATGTTCAGACCCAGACCGCGTGCGGCCCAACCCATGTGGGTTTCAAGGATCTGACCAACGTTCATACGCGACGGCACACCCAGCGGGTTCAGACAGAAATCAACCGGCGTACCATCGGCCAGGAACGGCATGTCTTCCATCGGAACGACCTTGGAAATCACACCCTTGTTCCCGTGACGACCAGCCATCTTGTCGCCCGGCTGCAATTTGCGCTTCACGGCAATGAAGACTTTGACCATCTTCATAACACCCGGCGGCAGATCGTCGCCACGACGGACTTTCTCGACCTTGTCCTCGAAACGGGCATCCAGAGCGCGCTTTTGCACTTCGTACTGCTCGTTCAGAGCTTCGACGATCTGTGCATCCTGCTCGTCTTCCAGCGCCAGCTGCCACCACTGACCACGGGTCAGGGTTTCCAGCAGCTCCTCGGTGATCACCGACCCTGCCTTGACGCCTTTCGGGCCTTTGACAGCGGTTTTACCCAGGATCAGACCTTGCAGACGCGCATAGATGTTGCGGTCAAGGATCGCCAGCTCGTCGTCCCGGTCACGGGCCAGACGTTCGACTTCCTCACGCTCGATCTGCAGCGCACGCTCGTCTTTCTCGACACCGTGACGGTTGAAGACGCGAACCTCAACGACCGTACCGTAGTCGCCCGGCTTCACGCGCAGCGAGGTGTCGCGCACGTCAGATGCTTTTTCACCAAAGATGGCGCGCAGCAGCTTTTCTTCCGGGGTCATTGGGCTTTCGCCCTTCGGAGTGATCTTGCCGACCAGAATATCGCCCGGTTCAACATCCGCACCGATGTAAACGATGCCCGCCTCGTCGAGGTTGCGCAGCGCTTCTTCACCGACATTCGGGATGTCGCGAGTGATTTCTTCCGGACCCAGCTTGGTGTCACGGGCGGCGACTTCAAATTCCTCGATATGAACCGAGGTAAAGACGTCGTCACGCGCGATACGCTCCGAGATCAGGATCGAGTCTTCGTAGTTGTAACCGTTCCACGGCATGAACGCGACGACCACGTTCTTACCCAGGGCCAGTTCACCCATATCGGTCGACGGACCATCGGCAATGACTTCGCCCTTCTGGACGGTGTCACCCACCTTGATCAGCGGACGCTGGTTGATGCAGGTGTTCTGGTTCGAACGCTGGAACTTGCGCAGACGATAGATGTCAACGCCAGCGTCGCCCAGTTCCAGATCTTCAGTGGCGCGGATAACGATACGCTGGGCATCGACCTGGTCGATGATACCGGCGCGTTTCGCCTGGATCGCAGCACCCGAGTCGATCGCAACCTTTTCCTCGATGCCGGTACCGACCAGCGGTGCCTCGGCCCGCAGCAGCGGAACCGCCTGACGTTGCATGTTCGAACCCATCAGAGCGCGGTTGGCGTCGTCGTTTTCGAGGAACGGGATCAGCGATGCAGCAACCGAGACCAGCTGTTTCGGCGACACGTCGATCAGGTCCACATTCTCGCGCGGGGCAAGCGTGTAGTCACCCGCCTGACGGGTCGAAACCAGATCGTTGATGAACTTGCCATCCGTATCCAACGTCGCGTTGGCCTGTGCCACGGTGTGACGCATTTCCTCGGTCGCGGACATGTAGTGGACCTCGTCGGTCACCTGCCCGTCTTGTACGACGCGATAAGGGGTTTCGATGAAGCCGTACTTGTTCACGCGGGCGAAGGTGGCCAGCGAGTTGATCAGACCGATGTTCGGACCTTCGGGCGTTTCGATCGGGCACATCCGGCCATAGTGGGTTGGGTGAACGTCGCGCACCTCAAAGCCCGCACGTTCACGAGTCAGACCACCGGGGCCAAGCGCCGAAAGACGGCGTTTGTGGGTAACCTCGGACAGCGGGTTGGTCTGGTCCATGAACTGCGACAGCTGCGAGCTGCCGAAGAATTCACGAACCGCGGCCGCCGCCGGTTTCGCGTTGATCAGGTCCTGTGGCATGACGGTGTCGATCTCGACTGACGACATACGCTCTTTGATTGCGCGCTCCATGCGCAGCAGGCCGACGCGGTACTGGTTTTCCATCAGTTCGCCGACCGAACGCACACGACGGTTGCCGAGGTGGTCGATATCGTCCACATCGCCTTTGCCGTCGCGCAGCTCCACCAGCGCCTTGATGCAGGCCACGATGTCTTCGCGGCGCAGGGTACGCAGGGTGTCAGGCGCATCCAGTGCCAGACGCATATTCATCTTCACGCGGCCAACAGCGGACAGATCATACCGCTCGCTGTCGAAGAACAACGTGTCGAACAGAGCCGACGCAGCCTCGACGGTGGGCGGCTCACCCGGACGCATAACGCGGTAGATGTCCATCAGCGCGCTTTCACGGTTCAGGTTCTTGTCCTGAGCCATGGTGTTGCGCATGTAGGGGCCGACATTGACGTTGTCGATGTCCAGTACCGGGATGTCGGTGATACCCGCGTCAATCAGTTCCTTGACGGTACCGCCGATCAGGTCGCCATCCTTGTCGTATTCCAGGGTCAGCTCATCACCGGCTTCGACATAGATCGCGCCGGTTTCTTCGTTGATGATGTCCTTGGCGACAAACTTGCCGACGATGTGATCAAACGGAACCAGCAGATCAGTGACGGTGCCTTCGTCGATCAGCTTCTTGACCGCGCGTGGGGTAACTTTCTTGCCCGCTTCGGCAATCACTTCACCGGACTTGGCGTCAACCAGATCATAGGTCGGGCGGGTGCCGCGCACGCGCTCGGGGAAGAACGGTGTCACCCAACCCTTATTCTTGTCCAGCTTGTAGGACACGGTGTTGTAATACGCGTCCATGATCGCTTCCTGATCCAGACCCAATGCATAAAGAAGGGTTGTCACAGGCAGTTTGCGGCGACGGTCGATCCGGGCGAACACGATGTCCTTGGCGTCAAACTCGAAGTCCAGCCAGCTGCCGCGATACGGGATGATGCGGCAGGCAAACAGCAGCTTGCCCGAGGAATGAGTCTTGCCTTTGTCGTGGTCAAAGAACACGCCGGGCGAACGGTGCATCTGCGATACGATCACACGCTCGGTCCCGTTCACGACAAAAGTGCCGTTCGGCGTCATCAAAGGCATATCGCCCATGAAGACATCCTGCTCCTTGATGTCCTTTACCGATTTTGCGCCGGTGTCCTCATCGACATCGAACACGATCAGACGCAAGGTAACCTTCAGCGGTGCGCTGTAGGTCATGTCGCGCTGCATGCACTCTTCGACGTCGTATTTGGGTTTTTCCAGATCGTATTTCACGAATTCCAGAACGGAGGTTTCGTTGAAATCCTTGATCGGGAAAACCGACTGGAACACGCCTTTGATGCCTTCGCCGTCAGTGGGCTGCTCTGCATCGCCGGAGCGCAGGAAAAGATCATAAGAAGATTTCTGGACCTCAATGAGGTTCGGCATTTCCAGCACTTCGCGGATTTTGCCGTAATATTTACGAAGACGTTTCTGGCCAAGGAACGTTTGAGCCATGTCAGATGTCACCTTTCGATGTTCTCAGCGGGCAAAGACACCGTCGGGCCCCGGCATCTTGCACAATCGAGACAACACGTCCGGATCAATTCATGGCCACCGTCCCGAAGGCGGCCTCCCGATCCGAAAACCGTGTCTTAGAAAACGCCTCGCGTCTTGAGGCCCTTTCTAAGACAGGTTCGGCTGGACCCGGATTTCTCCGGACCCAGCCAAATTTTTCGGCACATCAGCGATGCACCTGAGACCAAGCTTAGGCCAGCTCGACTTCGGCGCCAGCTGCTTCCAGCTTGGCTTTGACGTCTTCTGCTTCTGCTTTGTCCACGCCTTCTTTGATCTTGCCGCCGGCTTCGACCAGTTCTTTGGCTTCTTTCAGGCCCAGGCCGGTGATGCCGCGAACTTCTTTGATGACGTTGATTTTCGATGCGCCGGCGTTCTTCAGAACGACGTCGAATTCGGTTTTTTCTTCCTCAGCTGCACCGCCGGCGTCGCCAGCTGCACCTGCGACCATTACGGCGCCGCCAGCTGCGGGCTCGATGCCGTATTCGTCTTTGAGGATGGTTTTCAGTTCTTGTGCTTCCAGCAGGGTCAGACCCACGATGCTTTCTGCGAGTGCTTTCAGATCAGCCATTTTATCAGCTCTTTCCGTTTACAGTGTGTGTTCCAACGTCAGGGCAAATGCCCCACGCAGATCATTCAGTGCCAACCGCTTACGCAGCTTCCGCCTTCTCTTCGATGGTGGAAAGGATGCTTGCGATATTGCTTGCAGGTGCGCCAATCGCGCCGGCGATGTTCGAAGCAGGTGCGCCAATGCAGCCCACGATCGAAGCAATAAGCTCCTCGCGAGATGGCATTTTCGAAACAGCTTCGACGCCTTTGCGGTCCAGAGCGTTCTCGCCCATTGCACCGCCAAGGATTTCGAACTTCTTGTTCTCCTTGGCGAAGTCCTCGGCCACTTTGGCTGCTGCCACAGGGTCCTCGGAATAGGTCAGAACGGTCATCCCTGTCAGCAGGTCGGCCATGCTTTCACACGGCTTACCCTCAAGGGCGATTTTGGCGAGCCTGTTTTTGGCAACACGCACGGAACCGCCCGCTTCGCGTGCACGCGCGCGCAGGTCCTGCATCTCGGCAACTGTCAGACCGGCGTAGTGGGCAACCACTACGACGCCAGAGCTTTCGAAGATTTGGCCGAGTTCCTCGACCACTTTCTCTTTCTGGGCTCTATCCACAGTTCTCTCCAAGTTAGGGGCGAAATCTCACCCCGGCTCATATTTGCCGCAGCTTTCGCTCCGGCGTTCAGGTCCTTGTTACGGGATTGGCCAAAATGCGCCCGAGGGTGGGACCCCCAGAATTCTTTGGTCTTACCCGTCTCAGGCAGGGAATTAAGGGGCCGAATGGACCCACCCACCGTCTTGGACGAAACGAAACAAAGCGCACGACGAATCGCACGCTTTGTTCCGCAGGTCTTCTTAGGGCAGATAGAGGAGGTTTCCAAGGGGTAAATTACACCCAATTCAGATCATACAACACCCAAGTTCCAAGGGTATGTGTCAGAACTTCCCGTTGTCGTTTTTCCATTCCTTGCGCGGCGGAACCGCTTCGATGGTGTTCCAATGTTCGACGATCCGATCAGCGTCCCAGCGATACAAATCATAAAAGCTGGAATGCACCCCATTTCTTTCCCCTTCGCACACGCAAAGGACGAAATTTCCCTCTGCCAAAACCCGATGCAAATGCTTGTAGACAAATTTTGTCCCGCTTTCGCTTGTTCCTTCCAACACGTTCTTGAGCGCTACGATTCCGTCGGCCATGTCCGGATTGTGCTGTTTTAGATCCTCTGCAACAAAGTCCGCCAATCTGTCAAACCTGCGCTTTATCAGAACGTCTGTGACAAACATGCTGCTAGCGGCTCGGTTTTCTTCCGTCTTCTCCAGGTCCGTTACTTCGGTGTGACCATCCAGCATTACACGCCCAGAAAGGTTTGGACCGCGCAAGGGCTGAATGTTGTCCCAATGCTCTACGGCTTTGCCATCTTCGAACCGAAACACCTCAAACGCGGCGCGCAGGCTACTGAAATCGTACTCGATATGCGCAAAGGCAAAGTCGCCATCCTCGAAAACCCTTTTGAATGTAACCTTGGGCGAGGTTTTGGACAGCCTTGCGAACAGGTCGGCAATACCTTCGCTGCCTTCGTGAGTTTGAGGGTTGTGCTGGATGTACTTCTCTTCATTCACAACCGCTGCCGCCATGGCGTCACCGGTTTCCAATCCCTTAAGAAATCTTTGGAGGAGTTCGCGCTTAGTTTCCATAGCCATGGTCCGTTCGATTGCCAGAACTGAAATGCATGCGATTTATCTTCGCACCGAACCCGGCAAAATGAAAATCCCGGGCAGTTTGCACCACCCGGGATCAATACTTTACAGCAGATTTGTCTGGCTTACTCGCCCGAGGCCTCTGCTACATCAACGGTCACACCGGGGCCCATGGTCGAGCTCAGCGCGATTTTCTTCATATAGGTGCCTTTGGCGCCCGACGGTTTCGCCTTGGCAACAGCCGAGACAAACGCGCGGACGTTTTCAGCCAGTTTGGCTTCGTCGAACGACGCTTTGCCAACACCGGCATGCACAACGCCGCCTTTTTCCGCCTTGAACTGAACTTCACCGCCCTTGGCTGCTTCCACGGCCGCTTTCACGTCCATGGTCACGGTGCCAACCTTGGGGTTCGGCATCAGGTTGCGGGGGCCCAGAACTTTACCCAGACGACCGACGATCGGCATCATGTCCGGGGTTGCGATGCAGCGATCGAATTCGATGGTTCCGCCCTGAATGGTTTCCATCAGGTCTTCTGCGCCAACGATGTCCGCACCTGCTTCTTTCGCTTCGTCGGCCTTGGGGCCGCGAGCGAAAACAGCAACGCGCATCGCTTTACCGGTGCCGTTCGGCAGACCGACAACGCCGCGAACCATCTGGTCTGCGTGGCGGGTGTCAACGCCCAGGTTCAGTGCGATTTCAATGGTCTCGTCGAATTTCGAGGTTGCATTGGCTTTGACCAGGGCAACTGCTTCTTCAACCGACAGGTTTTCCTTGCCGGCGACAGCTTCGCGCGCAGCGCGGGTACGTTTACCGAGTTTTGCCATCTTACTTCACCTCGATGCCCATAGAGCGGGCCGAGCCCAGGATGATCTGCATTGCGCCTTCGACGTCGTTGGCGTTCAGATCTTTCATTTTGGCTTCTGCGATTTCACGAACCTGCTTCGAGGTCACGGTGGCCACGGTCTCACGACCGGGGTTTTCCGCGCCACGGGGGCGGTTACGCTTGCCGACCGGCTTCAGACCAGCTGCTTTTTTCAGGTAGTAAGACGCGGGCGGCGTCTTGATGTCCATGGTGAAGGACTTGTCCTGATAATAGGTGATCACGGTTGGGCAAGGTGCGCCCTGCTCCATGTCTGCGGTCTTGGCGTTGAACGCCTTGCAGAATTCCATGATGTTGATGCCGCGCTGACCCAGCGCCGGACCAACTGGCGGCGACGGGTTCGCCTGACCTGCAGGAACCTGCAGTTTCATTGTACCAGCAAGCTTCTTGGCCATTTGGTTTTCCTTTCAACTTGGGTGAAACGCGTCCCACCCAGATTATGTTGCGTGGTCCGGTCCGGGATCGCGACCCCGGCAACCTCCCACGAGAGAATCTCGCCCGAAGACGATAGAGGCGGCGTTTACATGGGATCAGGAGAGATGACAAGTGGTTGGCGCACCATTCGGGTTGTACCGAATCAAACCCTGAGAGGATTCTTGCTGCCTGCGTGATTACACGCGAATGTCCGCGCGGTTCCAAATTCCTCTAACAATCTGCAAAGACATGTAAAACCGCCAGTTTTCAGCCAATTGAACGCGACATTGGCGCTTGCTTCGCCACAACGCAGATGACCGTGCTATACTCCTTAAAAATTGTGATTATTGGTGGAGGTTAATTATGATACTTCGTTTAGCTTTAACTCTTGGCATCGCCTTTTCTCTTGCTGCTGCCATCCCTCAAACGGCGCGGGCCGACGCTGGAGAGTTTCTTGGTGGTGCGGTCGTCGGCGGGATCGTTGGTTACGCAATCGGCAAGGACCAACAAAAGAAGAAATCTCAGAGAACAACTACATCGAACCGCACCTATCGGTCAGGCATTCCGTCGACCACGCAAGGCGCGCAAACCCAGACCGCGCTCAATTACTTCGGGTACAATGCAGGAAGGGTCGATGGTCAGGTCGGTCGTGGCACCCGGTCCGCAATCGAACGCTATCAGGCCTCGATGGGTTATCCTATAAATGGCTATGATTTTCAGCCGTATCAGTATGATTTTCTGATGCAAGCCTACTATTGGGCCACAAGCGGTGGACAAGCGACGACTCAACTTGCGGGCCAACCGCTTCTGATGGCGTATCGCCGTCAGGTGCAAACTGGATCTGCTTTGGCTACTGCCCCTCAGGCGCCGGCACAAGCCGCCCCGGCACAACCTGTTCCGGTTGCGACACCGCAAGAACCTGAGCCGGAGACAACCGAAACAACGTCTGCCAGCCTGCCGAGCCTGTTTTCCGGCGGCACCGGAGGCCCGTCGCTGGCCAATCGCTGTAGCGGGGTCATGCTGCAAACATCTACCAATGGCGGCTATACGACCCTGGCGAACATGTCCGATCCCGACTTTGCGCTCAGCGAACAGTTCTGTCTTGCCCGCAGCTACGCGATGGCGCGCGGTGAAGATCTGATTCAGGATATCCAGGGGCTGACGCCGGAGCAGGTGAGTGCTCAATGCGACTCGTATGGTGAAATGGTGGCGCCTCAGGTTGATGCTCTGTCTATCAATTCGAAAACCGAGGCTGAAACCCAGATGCGCAAGCTGGCGCTGGACTCGGGCCTCAGCCCCCAAGATCTTGCCGCGACAAGTAAGGTTTGCCTTGCGATTGGCTATCGTCAGGACAACATGGATGCCGCGCTTGGGTCTGCCCTGATGTTGGTCGCAATGGGTGAGCCCGCCTATGGCGAACTGATTGGCCACCATCTGCGCGAAGGCTTCGGTGTACAGAAACGTCGCGATCTTGCGATGCAGTGGTATGACGCGAGCCTGTCGGCCCTGGACGCCGGATCGCAGGCTGTGTTCCTGCCCTCGCAGACCGACCGCCCGCAACTTTTGCGCGCGGCCATGGTGCAGGCGCAATAGGTCGACACGTTTTCAGCGAATACCCAAACAAAAAACGCCGCGTTGCCCTTGGCATCGCGGCGTTTCAATTCTCGAGGAGTGTTTCCTCAGCTCTGCTTGGTGACCTGCGTGAAATCCAGCTCGACCGGAGTTTCCCGGCCGAAGATCGAAACCGAAACCTTCAGCTTCTGGTTTTCGTCGTCCACACCTTCGACCATGCCGTCGAAATCTTCGAACGGGCCATCGTTGACTTTGACCTTCTCACCGACCTCGAAGCTGATCATCAGCTTGGGTGCTTCTTCACCTTCCTGAACACGGTTCAGGATCTGGTTCACTTCGGCGTCGCGCATCGGCATCGGGCGGCCTTGCGGGCCCAGGAAACCGGTGACGCGGTTGATCGAGTTGATCAGGTGGTACCCCTGATCCGACATTTCCATATGCACCAGAACGTAACCAGGCATGAATCGGCGTTCGGTCGTGACCTTCTTGCCCCGGCGCACTTCGATCACCTCTTCGGTGGGCACCAGAACTTCGTCGATATCGTCCTCAAGGCCCTGTTCAGCCACCGACGTGCGGATCTGTTCTGCGATCTTCTTTTCGAAATTCGAAAGAACGCTGACCGAGTACCACCGTTTCGCCATGAACCTGTCGTCCTTGTTTGTCTTCGGGGTATCAAGCGTACCGGACACACCCGTCATTAAAATCTTGCCACGCCATCCGGAATAAAAAGCGGCGCGCAGCCCGAATCGCCACACGCCCATTCCGAATAGTACCGCGTCACCTACTCTGACATTGCCCGCAGCGCAAGGGGGCAGAGACGTTTCAGCGCGCTGATCCCGTCTAGCTGAAAGCACCCAGGATCAGTTGAAGACCACCCCGGATACCCAAATCGACCAAAGCGAAAAATACAGCCGTCAGCGCCGCCATGATGAAGACCATTACCGTGGTCAACAGCACCTCGCGCCGGGTCGGCCAGACGACCTTGGAGACTTCGGCACGGACTTGCTGAATGAACTGGATCGGATTGGTGGTGGCCATTTGGCGTGTTCTCTCTGCTAGCGGATGGGCCGGACATAGCCGGGCATTGCGGCAATTTCAAGGGCAGTTGGTTCAACTCTGCCTCTATGGGGCATTCGTTCAGGGTTTGGGTTTGTCATCCCATTCGTCGCTCAGGATCCGGCGCGCGTCACCTTCGGGGTCTTCGTACTGGTTCGTACGAACGGTATATACGAAGGCGGCCAGACCAACGCCCCCCAGGAACAGGGAAATCGGGATCAGATAAGCAAGCACTTCCATTCAGATTACCTCAACCGCAGGGCGTTCAGGGACACGGTAATGGACGAGGTCGACATCGCCAAGGCCGCGATCAGCGGTGTCGCCAGTCCGATCACGGCCAGAGGAACGGCGATCACATTGTAAACGGTTGCGATCTGGAAGTTTTCGCGAATGCGTCTGGTGGCTTTGACGGCCGTGTCACACGCATCCGCAATGGGCGAAAGATCATTGCCCAACAGCACGATATCTGACGCGACCCGCGCCGCATCCAGCGCAGAGGCCGGAGAGATCGACACATGCGCCGCCGCCAAAGCGGCGGTATCGTTCAGCCCGTCGCCAACCATCAGAACTTTGTGGCCTTCATCGCTGAGATCCTGAATGCGTCTTGCCTTGTCCTGCGGCAAAGCCTCGGCGATCCAATCCGCAATTCCCAGTTTTTCCGCCAAGGCGCGCACCGCCCCCTGCGAATCCCCTGAAATCAGAAGCACACGCTTGCCCGAAGCACGCAGGGCATCCACCGCCTCAGCGGCGCCCGGGCGCAACGCGTCCGAGAATCGGAAGGCCACGGGTGCGTCCTCGCCGATTGCCAGCCAGGCCGAAGTGTCTGTGCCCTGATCCGCGCCGACCCAGGCGGCCCGCCCCAGACGAACACGCTGACCACGGAATTCGCCCTCGGTGCCATAGCCGGGAACCTCGGCTACTCCCCGCACATTTGCTGGTTTGATGCCTGCCGCACGCGCCGCTTTTGCCAATGATACGGACAAGGGATGTGCAGAAGCCTCGGCCAGCGCCAGAGCGACCTCGACCTTGGCCCGTGCATGGTCTGCCAGATTGACCAGTTCCGGTGCGCCGGATGTCAGCGTTCCCGTCTTGTCGAATACAACTGTGTCAGCTTCGGACAGCCGTTCCAGTGCCGTGGCGTGCTTGATCAGCATTCCCTTGCGGAACAACCGGCCCGACGCGGCCGTGGTTACCGCTGGCACGGCCAGACCCAACGCACAGGGGCAGGTAATAATCAGAACAGCCGCCGCGATGTTCAGCGCCGTGCGCAAATCACCGGAATAGATGTACCACCCAACAAAGCTGAGCGCCGACAGAATGTGAACGCCGGGCGCATACAGCTTGGCAGCCTTATCGGCCAACGAGGTGTACCGGGACCGGCCAGACTCGGCGATGGCGACCAGATCAGCCATACGATGGAGCGACGTGTCTTCCCCGACCGCCGTTGCCCGGATTGTCAACGGACCCGTCAGGTTGACTTCACCCGCGCTCACAGCCTGCCCGGCCTCGGCAAAGACTGGCACCGTCTCGCCTGTCAGAAGGGATCGATCCAGTTCGGACTGACCCGACACGATCTGGCCGTCCACGGGCATGCGCCCACCCGGTCGGACAAGGATCAGATCTCCGACGCACAACTCGGCAACGGGAACTTCATCTTCAATCCCATCGGCGACACGAATGGCGCGGGGAACTTCCAACGCGGTCAATTCTTCGGCCGCAGATCGCGCCGCGGCACGGGTGCGGTAATCCAGATACCGTCCGGCCAGCAGAAAGAAGGTCAATGTCAGGGCTGCGTCGAAATAGGCATGCTCGCCGCTCAACGCGGTTTCCCACAGCGACGTGACCAGCGCCAACAGGATCGCCAGTACAATCGGCACATCCATATTCAGCCGTCGCACGCGCAGGGCGCTCCAGGCATTGGCAAAGAACGGCTGGGCCGAGAACGCAATGGCCGGCAGCGCGATGGCCGCTGAAATCCAGTGGAACATGTCCCGCGTTGCATCCGTCGCACCTGACCAGACCGACACCGACAGCAACATCACGTTCATGGATGCAAACCCGGCCACGGCCAGCCGCATCAGAAGATCACGCCCGGCCTTGTCCGTCTGGGTTGCGGACAAAGCCCCCGGATCAAGCTCATGTGCTTCGAAACCTGCCTGTTCAAGCACCGGGATCAGATCGCTTGCACGCGTTTCCGGCGTGGCTTTGATCATCGCGCGTTTGAGCGTCAGGTTCACCCGGGCGTCTTCGACACCGGGATGCGCGTTCAGTTCACGCTCGACCGTCGCGATACAGGCCGAGCAATGAATGCCCGGCAGCGACAAAGCGATCTGCACATCCTCCGGTATGGGCCGGGCCGGTTCTGCCGGGGCCGCAAGGCAGCCCGGGCAGGCTGCTGTGCCGGATGAAAGCTGAGCCGTCATGCTTACCCCTTTACGTAAAGCGGGACGCGCTGCGAGAATTCGGCGCCGTTTCCGTCACGCGCCACCAACCGGATGTTCCAGTTGCCCTTGCCCAGTGTAGCAGGCGTGGCATAGGCTGTACCGTCGAACGTAAAATCCGGCACGAAGTCGTCGCGCACATGGGTTGCCCGACCGACCACGGCCTGCAATTCGCTCACCTCAACCGGCGCACCGCTTTCGTCGGTGATGTGCAGGATCAGAAGGCCGCCTTTGGTTTCCGCCCGAACTGTCCAGCCCAGCGCCTGCTGCTCTTTCAGGCGCTCGTTGAACTCCTGGCTGGCGACGTAGGAGTTCTTGACCTCCAGCCCGGGAAAGGTTTTCACCGCATTGTACGCCAGCACGAGGTTCACCGCGATGATCACGCCAAAAGCGCCGACAAACACGGCAAGGGCGTGCTTTCCGGTGAATTTACGTTCGGCCATGATCAGTTCCCTCGTCCGTTGAACGTGGTGTCCTTGTAGGCGCGTTCGCCGCTGCTGAGGTCTTCGACCCAGATCCGTACTGGTGTCGCATCTGCTGCGGCCGGATCGCTATTGCGGGAGGCCACGATATATACACGGGTCAATTGTGCCGTATCCGCCGTGACATTCACAGTATCGATATTGGTTCCCTCGATTTCCAGTCGCATCGCCGGATCGCCCGCCAATGACAGTTTGAAAAGACGGTCCTCACCGTGCTTGTTGCGCAGACGAACGTCATAGGTGTTGCGGATTGTACCGTCCGACAGGGTGACGAAAGTGGGGTTGCGAACCGGTGCAACAGTCAGATCAATGTCAGAACGGATGAAGAGCGCAAACAGCAGCCCGAACCCGACCAGCGCCCACAATGCGGTGTACAAAATCGTACGCGGCCTCAGAATGTGCTTCCAGACATTCTTGGCGGGCTCGCCGGATCGCTCATGGGCTTCATCGCTCAGCGCCATGTAGTCGATCAGCCCTCGTGGCTTTCCGATCTTGGCCATCATGTCATCACACGCGTCGATACAAAGGGCACAGGTGATACATTCCAGCTGCTGGCCATCCCGAATATCGATCCCGACAGGGCAGACATTCACGCAGGCCATACAGTCGATGCAATCCCCCAACTCAGAATCGGCCGTCCGCTTGCCTTTGCCGCGCGGTTCACCCCGCCATTCACGATAGCCGACAACCAGCGTGTCCTCATCCATCATCGCCGCCTGAATGCGCGGCCAAGGGCAGGCATAGATACAGATCTGCTCGCGGGCGAACCCGCCGAAGAAGAAGGTTGTACCCGTCAGGATCAACATCGTCGTATAGGCAACGGGATGCGCGTTGCCCGTCACAAGATCACGGGCCAGCGTGGGTGCATCCGCGAAATAGAACACCCAGGCACCACCTGTCGCCAAACCGATCAGAAACCAGACCGCCCATTTGGTGACCCGCAAGCGAGCCTTTCGGAAATCAAGCTTTTCCTGACGGTGCAGGCGCAGGCGGGCGTTTCTGTCGCCTTCAATCCACCGCTCGACCAGAATGAACAGGTCCGTCCAGACGGTTTGCGGGCATGCATATCCGCACCAAACGCGACCCAGAGCCGACGTAAACAGGAACAGACCCAAACCTGCCATGATCAGCAGACCAGCGACAAAGTAGAATTCGTGCGGCCAGATCTCGATCCAGAAGAAATAAAAACGTCGATTTGCAAGATCCAGCAGGACAGCCTGATCAGGCAGGCTGGGGCCGCGATCCCATCTGATCCAGGGCGTCACATAGTAAATGCCCAGCGTCACGATGAGGATGATCCATTTCAGGTTTCGAAACGGCCCCGAAACACGTCTTGGAAAAATCGGCTCACGCGCGGCGTAAAGGCTGGGGGCGGGATCGGAATCGCTCACTGGCTGGCTCCACAAATGGGTCTTCTGAAGACGTCTTGTTCCAGATCATGCCTAGGCGAACTTTGACATGGGTCAAAAAGCGCATCGAGCAAACATCTTTTGAAGATCCGCCCTTCTTACCGAGGCTGGAAATCAGGTATTTTACCCGATTTTGAGCCTATTTTGGCGGAAAATCTGCTTGTGGCGCGATACCAGCTGCACGTGGTACACGCAGTTTTCCAAGTACCGACCAATTGTCGCAGCCCCGGGTCAGCCCTGCCCGAACGCGGGTGATAAGCCGTCGTTGCGAAGAACAGAATGGCAAAACAAAAGGAATTCAGTGTAAAAAAGCACCGGCTGTTCAGGAAACGCGCGAACAGATGGAACAGCCGGTGCTACAGCCTTCGGGCGGCCAGCCGCCCGAAGGTGCCCTCTAGGTCTTACTGGCCACCACCCAACTGGTGGACATAGGCGGATACCGCACGGATCTGCGCCTCGGTCAGGCGGGTATCCCAGTTCGGCATGACGCCAAAGCGGCTGTAGGTCACTGTTTCGGTCAGAGCTTCTTCGCTACCGCCATAAAGCCAGATCGCGTCGGTCAGGTTCGGCGCCCCCTGGAAGATGTCACCTTTGCCATCTTCACCATGGCAGGACACGCAGTTGTCTTCGAAGACAACCTTGCCCGCCTGTGCCGCCGCGTCATCGGTCTGAGCATTGCTCAGCGACATGACATACTGAACGACCTGCGTGATTTCGTCATGCTCCAGGATTTCACCGAAGGCAGGCATCTCGGAATAGCGCGCATCGTCACTTTCTTCGTTCCGGATACCATAGCTGACGGTGTAGACGATATCTTCCATCGTACCACCCCACAGCCAGGCGTCATCCAGCAGGTTCGGGAAACCCGGCGCGCCCTGCGCACCGGAACCGTGGCACTGCGCACACCATGTACGGAACACGGCACCGCCAGAGTTCACGGCATATTGCTGAAGCTCAGCGTCCTGCGCGATGTCTTCCAGCGGTGTTTCCACCAGTTTGGCGTTCCAGGGTGCATTTGCCTCTTCGAATGCGACCATCTCCTGCTGGACCAAAGCCCGTGAAGACCAGCCCATGACGCCGGCGGTGGCCGACTGGACCAGGGGCCATGCTGGATACATGATCGTGTAGATCACGCCCCAGAAGATAGTGGCGTAGAAGGTCCACAGCCACCAGCGCGGCATCGGGTTGTCGAACTCTTCGATCCCGTCCCAGCTGTGCCCGGTTGTGTTCGGATCACCCGGCTGTTTTTCAGGTGTCTTGCTCATTGCCGCGCCTCCTTGGATGTGGCGGGTTTGTCTTGATGCCGGAAGGGGATGTTGGCGGTGTCCTTGTATTCCTTGCTGGCACCGGGGCGGAACACCCAGATGACGATACCAACGAAGAAGGCGAACAACAGCAGCAGCATCCAGCTATCCGCGAACTGCCTGAGAATTGTGTATTCTTCCATCACGATCCTCCTTTAGCGGCTTGCGTCCGGGGTGAAGGTCGAGAAATCGACCAACGTGCCCAGCATCTGAAGATAGGCAACCAACGCATCAGCTTCGGTCAACTCGGGCTGGCCGTCGAAGTTGCGCACGTTGACCTTGTCACCATAGCGCTCCAGCAGCCCGTCATAGTCGCTGTCCGGGTCAGCCTGAGCGAGGAAGTCGGCTTGTGCGTTTTCCAGCATCTCTTCGGAATAAGGCGTCCCGACCAGAGCATTGGCGGCCATCACATCACCGATGTACTTGCCGTCAATTTTGCGATGTTCGAGGAAGCCGTATTTCGGCATCACCGATTCAGGTACAACGGATTGCGGATCCCGCAGGTGGTCGACATGCCATTGATCGGAATAGCGGCCACCGACACGCGCCAGATCCGGTCCGGTCCGTTTGGACCCCCACTGGAACGGGTGATCGTACATCGATTCCGCTGCCAGCGAGTAGTGGCCATAGCGTTCGACCTCATCCCGCATCGGACGGATCATCTGGCTGTGGCAGACATAGCAGCCTTCGCGGATGTAGATCTCGCGACCCGCCATCTCGAGGGGGGTGTAAGGGCGCATGCCCTCCACCTTTTCGATTGTGTTCTCAAGATAGAACAGCGGGGTGATCTGTACGATGCCACCGATGGTCACGACCAGAAAGCTGAAGATCAGCAGGAGGGTCGCGTTGGTCTCGAGGATCTTGTGTTTGTCGAGAATTGCCATTGCTCCGGCCCTCCTTATTCAGCCGGGACCGCGACGGTCAGGCTGGCCTCTTTGGCCGGCGCTTTCCGCACAGTCATCCACAGGTTGTAGCACATGATCAGCGAACCGGCGACGAACATCACGCCACCCAGAGCACGCACCACATACATCGGGAACTTGGCAGCCACGGTGTCGGCGAACGAGTTCACCAGGAAGCCGTTGGCATCCACTTCGCGCCACATCAGGCCTTCCATGATACCGGTGACCCACATCGACGCGGCGTAAAGCACGATACCGATGGTGGCGAGCCAGAAGTGCCAGCTGACCATTTGCAGCGAGTACAGACGCTCACGCTTCCACAGGACAGGCACCAGGAAGTACAGCGCACCAAAGGTGATCATGCCGTTCCAGCCCAACGCGCCCGAGTGCACGTGACCAATTGTCCAGTCGGTGTAGTGGCTCAGCGAGTTCACCGCGCGAATCGACATCATCGGGCCTTCGAAGGTGGACATGCCGTAGAAGCCGACCGAGATCACCATCATCCGGATCACAGGGTCGGTGCGCAGCTTGTCCCACGCGCCCGACAGGGTCATCAGACCGTTAATCATACCACCCCAGGACGGCATCCACAGGATCACCGAGAACACCATGCCCAGCGTCGAGGCCCAGTCAGGTAGCGCAGTATAATGCAGGTGGTGCGGGCCGGCCCAGATGTACAGGAAGATCAGCGCCCAGAAGTGGATGATCGACAGCTTGTACGAGAACACCGGACGCTCGGCCTGCTTCGGAATGAAGTAGTACATCATGCCCAGGAAGCCGGCAGTCAGGAAAAAGCCCACCGCGTTGTGGCCATACCACCACTGGATCATGGCATCCTGCACGCCCGACCAGACGATGACCGATTTCGAACCCCAGATGCTGACAGGAACGGTCATGTTGTTGACCAGATGCAGCATGGCGACGGTGACGATAAAGGCCAGATAGAACCAGTTGGCCACATATATGTGGGGTTCTTTCCGCTTTATGATCGTACCCAAGTAGACAGCCAGATAGGCGACCCAGACAATGGTCAGCCACAGATCGACATACCATTCAGGTTCGGCATATTCCTTGGACTGCGTTCCGCCCAGAACATAACCCGTCGCCGCCAGCACGATGAACAGCTGATAGCCCCAGAAAACGAACCAGGCCAGATTGCCGCCCCAAAGCCGCGCCGCGCTGGTACGCTGAACGACGTAGAACGACGTTGCGATCAATGCGTTGCCGCCAAAGGCAAAAATCACTGCCGACGTATGCAGCGGACGCAAACGACCGAAATTCAGATACCCCTGTGCCCATTCAAAGTTCAGCACCGGAAAAGCCAGCTGAAATGCGATGAAGGTCCCGGCCAGAAACCCGATCACGCCCCAGAAGGCGGTTGCGATCACGCCATAGCGGATCACGTCATCCATGTATTCGCCCGAGCGGTCGACTAGAATATCTGGCTCGTCAGTGTTTCGAAGCGTCCAGATAAACAGGCCACCGGCGATAAGCATCACCAGCAGTGCATGTACCTGATACGCCAAATCGCGTGCATAATTGGTTCCGATCGCTGCAAACAGCGCGATCAGACCAAGCACGATCAGCTTGATGTAATTCGACATATTGCGTCCCTTTGCCATGCCCCGCGCGTTTTTGATTCTTATACGCGCGAAACCCATTTGACTGGCTGCCGTTCTGAAGCACGGCGGCTGTTACTGCTTTGATCTGTATCAAGACAGTTCTGCGTTTTCTGTGACACGCATTGTAAAGGAAACAGGCCAACTGGTCACATGAGACCAAATGCCCGAATCATGAGGTCGCAATGACTTACAAATCTCTACTCACTGTCATGACCGAAACGCAGACAGCACCCGCCGCTCTGGCGCAGATGGTGGCCCTGGCGGAATCGCAGGATGCACATGCCGAAGCCCTGTGCCTTGGCGTCGATCGCAGTCAGACAGGTTACTACTATGCGGGTGCCAATGCGCTGATCGTTCAGGAAACACTGAGCCGGGCCAACGCCGAGGCCCAGGAGCTGTTAAACTTTGCCAATGACTACCTTGGCAAGTCCGGCGTTCGCTGGTCCGCCGAGCATGGTGTCGCGCAGATTGCCGATATCGGACGCCATGTCGCGCATAGGGCACGGTTTTCCGATCTGGTGGTCCTGCCGCACCCTTATGGAAAAGACCGCGGTGCCGAGGCCGAGCCCATCATCGAAGCCGCCATGTTCGAAGGGCATTGCCCGGTTCTGGTCGTACCGGACGACGTCGAGCCCCTGACGGTGCCGCGCAATATCATGATAGGTTGGAACGAAAGCGTAGAGGCCATGTGCGCCATTCGTCACGCCCTGCCCTTCCTGAAACAGGCCGAGCTGGTCCGAATCGTGGTCATCGATCCGCCTCGCCATGGTCCGGACCGGTCTGATCCGGGCGGAATGCTGTCACAGATGCTATCCCGTCACGGGGTCAAATGTGAGATTGATGTGCTAAGCAAAAGCATGACGCGCGTGTCGGATATTCTCAACCGTCACGCATCCGATACAGAATCGGATCTGATCGTCATGGGCGCTTACGGTCATTCCCGTTTTCGCGAGGCCATTCTGGGCGGCGCAACACGCAACATGCTGGAGCAGTCTGGCGTACCGGTATTCCTGGCCCATTGATACGCCCATCAAAAGCCGCCCGACTTGGCGGCTTTTGTCATCCTCTCTTTTGTCATCCTCTGCGGATCAGGCCTATCAGGAACAACAGGATCACGGCACCTGCTGTTGCGAATAGGATAGACGACAACAGGCCGCCGCCAACGGCAAATCCAAGCGCCGGAAATATCAACCCCGCCAGAAACGCGCCTACGATTCCGACAACTATGTTTCCGAAAAGGCCAAAACCCCTGCCCGCCATGATCTTTCCGGAAAGCCAACCGGCGATTGCGCCGACCAAAAGCATTGCCAACAAACTGGTAAATTCCATGCCGAGCTCCTGAATTAGATATCCCGCGAAAAAGACTGCGGCGGCTGTCAGTGGTCAAAAGCCTATTACGTCAGACCGGAAAGCCGCCATCCGAATCGTCACCCGCCTCTTCCATCAGGCGGCCCAAATCGGGGATGGTCACGTGCCGCTTTCCTTCAAGCGTGATCACCCCGTCTTTTTTCAAAGCTGATATCTGGCGACTGACCGTTTCCAATGTCAAACCCAGGTAATCCGCCATTGCTTCTCGGGTCAGGGGCAGGTCGAACACAATGGGTCCTGATACAGCTTTTTGACTGATTGAACCGTCCCGGCGGGCGATAATTGACAACAAACTGGCAATCTTCTCACGCGCCGTTTTGCGCCCCAGAACCAGCATCCACTCGCGGGCGGCATCAAGCTCGTCCAAAGTCATCTGCAAAAGACGATGGGCGATATGCGGGGTGTGGTCCATCAACTCTTCGAACGGTTTCTTGCGGAAACAGCACATCACGACATCCGTCGTGGCCTGAACATCATAAGGCGCAGTATCGCGACCCGGGCGGCCAACAAAGTCGCTTGGCAGCAGAAGACCAACCATTTGGGTGCGGCCATCTTCCATCGTCTGGGTCAACGACGCGATTCCGGCCACAACCGAGCCGACAAAACTCATCTGATCCCCAGACCAGATAATCGTCTGACCCGCCTCAAAACTGCGGTAATATTTAATGCTTTCAAGCTCTTCCAGCTCATCGGCATCACAACGGGCACAGACGGCGCGATGACGAATCGGGCAATCTCCGCAATTTGAATGGTCAAATTGTGCTTTTACTGTCATGCGCGTTCCCACTTGATCTCCATCAAAGCACCTGTGTCGCCTGTCGCATAAGGGTATCGCCATGATAGTGAAACCACAATTGGCAAAGCTTGGACTTTTTGACGCGAAAGTACCGCGTTACACAAGCTACCCCACCGCCCCCCACTTCAACAACGACGTGGGAGCAGATATGTTTGGCGACTGGATTTCCGGGATCAAACCCGGCAGTGCAATTTCGCTGTACATTCATGTCCCATTCTGCCGCAGGTTATGCTGGTTCTGCGCCTGCCGGACACAAGGCACACAAACCGACAACCCGGTAATCGCCTATGTCGATGTTCTGAAGGCCGAACTGGACCTTCTGGCGGCACGTCTGCCTGAGGGTGTGGTCCTGTCGCGTCTGCACTGGGGCGGCGGCACACCAACGTTGCTGAACGCCCAATTGATGCGCGAATTGGCACAACACATCCTGGGTATCGTCCCCATGGGGCCGGATGCCGAATTCTCGGTCGAGATCGATCCGAACGAGATTGACGAGGCGCGTCTGGATGCGCTGGCTGACGCGGGCATGAACCGCGCCTCGATTGGGGTGCAGGATTTCGATGACGAAATCCAGAAAACCATAGGCCGTATTCAAAGCTATGACACCACGCGCGACGCTATCGACATGATCCGTGAACGTGGCATCACCAGCCTGAATGCGGATATTCTTTACGGCCTGCCACATCAGACCAAGGCGCGCATGACGGAAAGCGTACAGAAACTCCTGTCGCTCAGCCCGGATCGCGTGGCACTTTATGGTTATGCTCACGTACCCTGGATGGCCAAGCGGCAGCAGCTGATTCCGTCGGACGCACTGCCAACGCCCGAACAACGCCTTGAACTGTTCGACACAGCCCGGCGTTTGTTCCTTTGGGACAATTATGCCGAAATCGGCATCGACCATTTCGCCACTCAGGATGACGGGCTGACCCACGCGTTGCGCGCGGGCCGCCTCAAGCGGAACTTCCAGGGTTACACCGACGATCAGGCCGATGTTCTGATTGGTGTAGGGGCCAGCTCGATCTCGCGCTTCCCGCAAGGTTACGCGCAGAACGCTCCGGCCACCTCTGCCCATACCAAAGCCATTCGCGATGGGCAGTTTTCGACATCCCGAGGGCACCTTTTCAAAGGTCAGGACATTCTGCGTGCCCGCCTGATCGAAGCATTGATGTGCGATTTCAAGATCGAATCGGCAGAAATCCTTCGGGATCACGATATTTCGGCCTCTGGCCTCGACGAGATGTATCACGCAGCCAATGCATCTTTCGACGGGATGCTGCAAATCACTGAAGCCGGGCTTTTCATACCGCCCGAAGCGCGCGCGCTGACCCGGATGATCGCCCGCAGCTTTGACGCCTATGACCTCAGCAAAGCCGGGCACAGCTCGGCCATCTGACCCTTTTTCGGCGGGCAACATTCGGCCCGTGACGCGCAAAAAACATCAGGGGCTTGACGCACGCCTGCGGTTTTTCCCACACTCATGCTGTAGGGCGGCATCTCGCTCTGCGGTCTGAGGCGGGCAAAATACAGACAACCCTTGTCGGCGCCAACGCGTCGGTCGGTCCCTTTCGTGTAGCCAATCTGCAACCTGAAAGAGGGACAACACTCATGCGCGTTTTCACCGTCCTCGGGCCCAGCCAATCGGGCAAATCTACGCTTGTCGAGGCCATCAGCCGCCTCGACGGGCGCCCCACCACATTCGATGTTTCCGGAACCGTGCATTTGCACGGTTTTTCTTACCTGGACGAGCCCTGGTGCGCGATCGACGTCGATGGGGGCGGCGATGCGCTGGCCTATGTCGGCCCCGCAATGGCGATTTCGGACGCCGCCGTGGTCGTGGTGCCCCCCGACCCGAATGCCGCCGTTCTGTGCGCGCCCTACCTGCGGTTGGTCGAAGAGGCCGGCATCCCCTGTTTTCTGTTCATCAACCGGATGGACAACCCCAATGGCCGCGTCCGCGATATCATCGCTGCTCTGCAAACATACTGCACCCACCACATTGCCCTGCGTCAGGTACCGATCCGCGAAGGGGATACGATCATCGGGGCGGTTGATCTGATCTCGGAACGGGCCTGGAAATATCAGGAGGGTCAGCCCTCGGCCCTGATCGAACTGCCTCAATCCGTCGAAGACCGCGAGCAGGAAGCGCGAACCGAGCTGCTCGAAACCCTGTCCGATTTTGATGACAACCTGTTGGAACAGCTGATAGAAGACAAACAGCCGCCAAGTGGCGAGGTCTATGATCTGGCGGCACAGGTTTTGCAGAACCATCAGTTGATTCCCGCCTGCCTGGGTGCCGCAAGTCACGGCAACGGGCTGACGCGTCTGATGAAGGCGCTGCGGCACGAAGCCCCCGAATTTGACATCGCCGCCGGGCGCGACGAGGCCGCTGACAGCGCCCGCGCCATTGCCGGTTTCGCGGATGTCAAAAAACACATCGGAAAAATCGTGGTTCTGCGCGGCCTGGGGGACGGCGTGCAAGCCCATGAAGCCTTGGGCGGTGAGACCGTCGGCAATCTGACAACGCTGGATGCCAAAACCCAGATCGCCACGCTGGAGGCCGGGCAGATTGGTCTGGCGGTGAAATCCGATCACCTCGAACCCGGCTACATCTACGACAGCAATTCGGCGACGGAACTGCCGGAATGGGCGGCCTCGCATCCGGTGGCGCATCGTCAGATTGTCTCGCCCGCGCATGAGCGGGACGATGTGCGCCTGTCAAACGCCCTGAGCCGTCTGGCCGAAATCGACCCCGGCCTTGACCTGCAACAGGATGAGCTTACCGGCCACGCCGTTCTTGGGTCTCAAGGTCCGCAGCACATGCGACGCGTGACCGCCAAGCTGGCTGAGGATTTCGGGATCGAGATTGAAGCCGACCAAGTCGAAACCGCCTATCGCGAAACCATCCGAACACCTGTCGAACACCGCCACAGACACCGCAAACAATCCGGCGGGGCTGGGCAGTTCGCGGATGTCGTGATCTCGGTCGCGCCGCTGCCGCGCGGATCTGGGTTCCAGTTCGAAGAGGTGGTCAAGGGCGGCGCGGTGCCCAAGAATTACATTCCATCCGTGGAACAGGGCGCCAGAGACGCGCTGGAGCAAGGCCCCGAGGGTTTTCCGGTGGTGGATGTGAAGGTCACGCTGCATGACGGCAAGCATCACAACGTAGACAGTTCGGATTATGCCTTCCGTACCGCGGGCAAGAACGCCGTGCGCGAAGCGCTGCCTCAGGCCAAGCCCGTTGTTTTGCAGCCGATCCTGAACGCTGAAATCCACCTGCCTTCTGATTTTGTCGGCGACCTCGTGCCGACGATCAGCTCTCTGCAAGGGCAGGTTCTGGGATTTGAGGGCAACCCGAACGCATCAGGCTGGGAGATTTTCAACGCTCTGATTCCCTCCGTTGCCGAAGATGAGTTGCATCGCACTCTTGCCAGTGCCACGCGCGGAACCGGGTGGGTCAAGCTGAGCTTTGATCACTATGAAGAACTGCGCGGGCCGGTGCCGAAAACGGCGGCCAAAGAAAAAGCCAGCGCCTGATGGCCTGACGATGGCGGGCTGATCTCAGCCCGCCGCAGCAATCAGTTCGCGGGTATAGTCGGTCTGGGCATTTTCGAACAAATCCTCGGCCGTGCCCATTTCAACCACATCTCCGTTTCGCATGACGATCACCTTGTGCGACATCGCCCGCACAACTTTCAGGTCATGGCTGATGAACAGATACGCCAGCCCGTATTTCTTTTGCAGATCGCGCAGCAGATCGACGATCTGAACCTGAACCGTCATGTCCAGCGCGCTGGTCGGTTCGTCCAGAACCAGCAGCTTGGGCCGCAAGACCATCGCGCGCGCAATGGCTATGCGCTGACGCTGACCGCCCGAAAACTCGTGCGGATATCGGTCCATGGCCGCAGGATCCAGGCCCACCTCGGTCATCACCTCAGCGACCAGCTCGCGCGGCGCGCGATGAGGATCAATGTTGTGAATGGCCAGACCTTCCGCGATGATCTGCTGACAGGTCATGCGTGGGCTGAGGCTGCCGAACGGGTCCTGAAACACGATCTGCATATCCTTGCGCAGCCGGCGCAATTCGCGGGTAGACCATCTTCGCACATCCTGATCGCGGAAGGTGATGCCGCCTTCGGACGCGATGAGGCGCATGATCGCAAGCGCCAGCGTGGTCTTGCCCGACCCGCTTTCGCCCACGATCCCCAAGGTCTCACCCGCGCGTACACTCAGCGTGGCGTCATTCACCGCCTTCACATAGCCGACCGTGCGTTTCAGAAACCCGCGCTGGATCGGGAACCAGACTTTCAGATGATCCGTACGCGCGACTTCCTCGGCATCTGTTGCAACGGCGTCTGGCTGACCCGAAGGTTCCGCGGCCAGGAGCTTGCGGGTATAGGGGTGCTGCGGGTTGTCGAAGATCTCGGCGGTCGCGCCGGTCTCGACGATCTCACCATCCTTCATCACGCAAACCCGGTCGGCGATGCGCCGCACAATGCCCAGATCGTGGGTGATGAACAGCATCCCCATGTTTTCGGATTTCTGCAAACTGGCCAGCAACTCGAGGATCTGTGCCTGAATGGTTACATCCAACGCCGTCGTCGGTTCATCGGCGATCAGGATGTCCGGCTTGTTCGCCAGCGCCATGGCGATCATCACGCGCTGCCGCTGTCCGCCAGACAACTGGTGCGGATAGCTGTCCAGCCGGTCTTCGGGGTCGCGGATACCGACCTTGTTCAACAGTTCAAGAATTCGTTCGCGCGCGACATCGCCCGTGACCCCCTGATGCAGGGCCAGCGATTCCGCCATCTGCTTCTGGATCGTGTGCAGCGGGTTCAGCGATGTCATCGGCTCCTGGAAAATAAAGCTGATGTCATTGCCGCGCACATCCATCAGGCGTTGCTCCGAGGCGCCGATCATCTCCTGCCCGTCATAGGTGACGGACCCTTCGACGATCGCGCTGTCGCCCAGCAACGATACGGTGCTGAGCGCGGTGACAGATTTGCCCGACCCGGATTCGCCCACCAGCGCCACGGTTTCCCCGCGATCGACATGGAATGACACGCCCCGAACCACAGCACTGATCCGACCGTCCTGCCGGAACGAGACTTTCAGGTTGTTTACATCCAGCAGGCTCATGAGAAGGTCTTTCTGGGATCGAACGCATCCCGTACGCCTTCAAAGATGAAGACCAGCAGGGACAGCATGATAGCAAAGGTGAAAAAGGCCGTGAAAGCCAGCCATGGGGCCTGAAGGTTCTGTTTTGCCTGCAAGGTGAGCTCCCCCAGCGAGGGGGCCGAAGACGGCAGACCAAAACCCAGATAATCCAGCGAAGCCAGCCCGCCTATGGTGCCCGTGACGATGAAGGGCATGAAGGTCAGCGTGGCCACCATTGCGTTGGGCAGCATGTGGCGGAACATGATCGTCATGTTGCCCACACCCAATGCCCGTGCAGCGCGCACATATTCAAGGTTTCGCGCCCGCAGGAATTCTGCGCGCACCACGCCAACCAGCCCGGTCCAGCTGAACAGGATCATCAACGCGACCAGCAGCCAGAAACTTCGCCCCAACACCGCGAACATGATGATGATGACATAAAGCGACGGGGTTGCGGACCAGATCTCGATGATCCGCTGAAAGATCAGATCCAGCCAACCGCCGAAGAAACCCTGTACGGCACCGGCGAAAATACCGATCAGGCTGGCAGCACCCGTCACCAGCAGCGTGAACAGGATCGACAGGCGGAAGCCGTAAATCACCCGTGCCAGCACATCGCGCTTGGTGTCATCGGTGCCCAGCAGGTTCTGGCCGTTGGGCGGCAAGGGTGCAGCCCCGGGGCGGTCCACAGACGTGTTGTAGGAATAAGGGATCAGCGGCCAAAGCGACCAGCCACGCTCGAACCCCTCCGCCTGGAACGTACCGGCGTCGATCTGTTCGATAATGCCTTCGGGATCGTCAAAACAGTCTTCCAGGCCGCCGCTGTCTATCAGACACTGAACCTCGGGGTCGCGATAGATCGCCTCTGTCTGGAAGTCTCCGCCAAAATCGGTTTCCGCGTAGAAGTTGAAGACCGGCATGTAGAACTCGCCCCGGTATTTCACCAGAATCGGTTTGTCATTGGCGATGAACTCGGCAAACAGCGACAGGCCGAACAACACGGCGAAGATGATCAACGACCAGAAGGCGCGCTTGTTGCGGCGAAAGTTGCTCCAGCGGCGCTGGTTCAGGGGGGACAATGCCATTTACCCCTCCCGCTTTTCAAAATCGATGCGCGGGTCGACCAGCACATACATCAGATCGCTGATGATGCCGACCACCAGCCCCATCAGGCCAAAGATGAACAGCGTGCCGAAAATCACCGGGTAATCCCGCGCCACGGCGGCTTCAAAACCCAGACGTCCCAGACCATCAAGTGAGAAGATCGTTTCGATGATGATCGAACCTCCGAAGAACACGCCGATGAACACGGCCGGAAATCCGGCTATGACGATCAGCATCGCGTTGCGGAACACATGGCCATACAGCACTTTGCGTTCGCTCAGGCCTTTGGCGCGGGCGGTCATGACATATTGCTTTTTGATTTCATCGAGAAACGAGTTCTTGGTCAGCAGCGTCAATGTCGCAAAGGCCGAGATCGTCAGCGCGATGGTCGGCAACGCAATATGCCAGAAATAATCTGCGATTTTGCCAAAAAGACTCAGGCTGTCCCAGTTGTCAGATGTCAGCCCCCGAAGCGGGAAGATCTGCCAATAGGATCCACCGGCAAAAAGCACCAGCAGCAGAATGGCAAACAAGAAGCCAGGGATCGCATAGGCCACGATGATCGCTGCGCTGGTCCACGTGTCGAACTGCGAACCGTCCCTGATCGCCTTGCGAATGCCCAGAGGGATCGAAACCAGATAGGCGATAAGCGTTGACCACAGGCCCAGCGAGATCGAGACCGGCATTTTCTCGAGCACCAGATCAATCACGCTGATCGAGCGGAAATAGCTCTCGCCGAAGTCCAGCGTCAGATAATTGCCCATCATGATCAGAAAACGTTCCAGGGGCGGTTTGTCGAAGCCGAATTCCTTTTCAAGTTCAGCAATGAACTCGGGCGGCAGGCCCCGTGCGCCGACATATTTGTCGTCGAAAACGCCGCCCGCCGGCTCTGACCCCGCGCCGGCATCGCCCGCACCCGCAAAACCGGCGAAAACATCCCCCTGACCTTCGATCTGGGCAATGATCTGTTCAACCGGCCCGCCAGGCACGAATTGTACCAGCGTGAAGTTGACGATCATGATGCCCAGAAGGGTCGGGATGATCAGCAACAAACGTCTTAGAATATAGGCGCCCATGTTATCGCAGCGCGCCTTTCGCTTTCAGTGCAGCCTCTTTTTCCGGATTGATCCACCACAGATCCAAATAGCCCAGCGAATAAGGCGGCAGGTTTTCCGGGTATTCATACATATCGTAATATGCCACCCAGTGGTCAGCGATGTATCCTACGGGGATCACGAAGAACTCGTACCGCAAAGCGCGATCCAACGCCTTCAACGCCATGTCCTGATCCGCCTGATTGTCAGTATCAAAGGATGCTTCGATGATTGCGTCAACCAATGGGCTTGCCAATCCGGCCGGGTTGAAAAGACTGAATGCGGCCTCTTCCGACCCGTACATCTGGCTCAACCCGCCACCGGTCGACAAAAAAGACCCGTAACGAGTGGAATAGACCATGTCATAGTCCCGCTCGCGGCTGCGCAGCGTGTATTGCGCCGGGTCAACCTTTTCCGCCGACGCATCCACGCCAATGGCTTGCAGGTTCTGGACATAGGTTTCAATCATCGTGGCCGTCGAAGTCGGCAGGTTTGAAGGATAGGGGATATTAACCTTCAGTGTCTGCCCTTCCGCGTTACGCCGCACATTACCATCGCCGACCGGCCACCCGGCCTCGTCCAGCAGTTTCGCGGCTTTTCGCAGATTTCTGCGATCGTTCAGGCGCGCGGGGTTTGACTCGTGAACCGTCACGGCAGGTTCTGAAAGAAGGTCCTCGGGCACAACCTCACCCAGCGCTTGAAGAAACGCCAGTTCATCGCCCTCGGGCAGGCCTTGCGCTTCCAGCGGGGTGCCTTGTGTAAAGGAATTGCGCGGTGAATTCAGACCAAACAGCAGGGATTCATTTGCCCATTCGAAATTGAAGGCCAAGGCAAGGGCCTTGCGTACGTTCTTGTCGGAAAACTGCGGTTTTCCGAGATTGAAGACGAAGCCGGACGGTGTTGGCGGGCTGCCATCCGGTATCTCGTCCCGCACGATCACACCTTCGTTCAGCTTCGGAAAATCATACGCCGTCGCCCAAAGCTTGGGATCGCTTTCAATCCGCAACGTGTATTCACCGGCCTTGAACCCCTCGAACGCCGCTGTCTGATCGGCGAAATACTCAACGCGAATGGTATCGAAATTGTTGCGACCGACATTGAATGGCAGATCCTTACCCCAATAGTCGTCACGTCGCTTGTAAACGATACGGCGATTGATGTCATAGCTGTCGAGTTTATAGGGACCCGAGCCGACCGCCACTTCCAGACGCGGCTCATCCAGACGCCGGGACTCGTCCGCCTCGAACCATGCTTTCGAAAAGACGGGGGTCGACCCGACGGTCTCGATCAAACTGCGGCGGGTGACTTCCGGATTGAACGTGAATTTGACCGTGTGATCATCCAGCGCTTCGGCCCCCGTCACCATGCGGCCCACGGCTTGGGCGTAGGAAGGCAGGCCCTGTTCGATGAACAGGCGATGGCTGTAGACAACATCTTCGGCCGTCACCGGCGTGCCATCCCAAAAGGTTGCTTCGGGTCGCAAATGGAAAATGACGTAGTTGCGCCCTTCATCATATTCCAGACTTTCCGCCAGCACGCCGTAATACTGCCCGACACCGTCATCAGAGCTTTCGAACAGGCGGTCATATTGCAGCGTCGTCAAGGCGCCTGCGCGCCCCTTGCGGGAATAGGGATTCAAGGAATCGAACGTCCCAGAAGCCGCCAAGGACAACTCACCACCTTTAGGCGCATCTGGATTCACGTAATTCAGATGCGGATAGTCAGCAGGGTAATCCAGATTGCCGAAATACGAATATCCATGACTGCGGGTAACCCCCTCATCCAATGCCAAAGCAGCTTGCGGTGAGAGCAGAACAGCACAAAGCCCGAATATGCCAGCCAATGGCCTGACCTTAAGATCACATGCAGCAGGCATTAGGGATATCATGGGGCTCATCCTCTGGGTTATTGTAATCTTTTATGTCGCATACGCTAGCTAAAGTGCCAACGCTGACAGTTTCAAGTTTAGAATGCGTGAGCGCTTTGTGAAGTTCCCTTCAGACAAAAAAAGCCGCTGCGCGGGGCAGCGGCTCTGAACTTCAATGGTCTCTCAGGCAATCAGTTGCCAATTGTCTGCAGATAAGCAATCAAGTCCGCGCGGTCCTGAGGTTTTTTCAAGCCAGCAAAACTCATCGATGTTCCCGAGATATAGGCGCTTGGGCGTTCCAGGAAGGCATCCAACGCTTCGGGCGTCCAGTTGCCGCCATGGGCCTGCATACTGGCTGAGTAACCGGTGAAACCTTTTGCCGAGGCAACCGGGCGATCAACTACGCCATACAGGTAAGGGCCGGTTCCATTAGCCCCGTCTTCCAGCTTGTGGCACGCGGTGCACTTGCGGAATACTTTCGCGCCCTTCTCAACGTCAGCGGCGGCCAGCAGATCTTCAAAGACCACTTCTTCGCCGTCCGCGCTTTCGCCCGAGCTTTCGGTTTCGATAATGTAGGCGGCCTCAGCCGAGCCATGGCCACCGGAAGAATAGAGGATGTCAGCCCCCCATTTGGCCAGAAGCAGCACCAGGAAAGTGCCGAACAGGCCTGCGGCGGCCTTCGTAACTGTCATCGTGTCGAACATTGATCGCGTGTCCATTTCAGCTGTCTGCGCAGGTGTCTAAGGCTTCCACTTGCGAGAGGCAAGGTATAGACACCGCGACGAAACGACCAAATCGCGAACTTGTTGCATGGAATCGACCAAATGACCAATCGCATTGCTTTTCAGGGCGAACCCGGCGCCTACAGTCACGAGGCCTGCCGCAACGCACGACCCGAAATGGAGGCCTTGCCCTGCCGCACATTCGAGGATGTGATCGAATCAGTTCGCTCGGGCGCGGCCGATCTGGCGATGCTGCCGGTCGAAAATACGACCTACGGTCGGGTTGCCGATATTCACCGGCTGTTGCCCCATAGCGGGCTTCACATCATCGATGAAGCGTTCGTGCGTGTTCACATCAATCTTCTTGGTGTACCCGGCGCAAAACTGGAAGACATCACCGAAGCGCATTCGCATCTGGTGCTGCTGCCGCAATGTTCAGAATTTCTGAAAGAACACGGTATTCGTGGCCGTGTCAGTCCCGACAATGCCCGCGCCGCGCGCGAAGTGGCCGAAATCGGGGACTTGCATTCCGCCGCTCTGGCAAGCGAGCTTGCGGCTGAAATCTACGACCTGAACGTGCTGGCCCGCCATATCGAGGACAATGACGACAACACGACCCGCTTTCTTGTCATGTCACGCGAAACGGATTTGTCCCGCCGGGGCGATCATGGGATGATCACCAGTTTCGTGTTTCAGGTCCGCAACATCCCGGCCGCGCTGTACAAGGCCATGGGTGGCTTTGCCACCAACGGGATCAACATGACCAAGCTGGAAAGCTATATGGTCGACGGGTCCTTCACGGCAACGCAGTTTTATGCGGATATTGTTGGACATCCCGAAGACCGCAACGTGCAGCTGGCAATGGACGAACTGGAACACTTCACGACCAATGTCGAGGTTCTTGGCGTCTACCCTGCGGCCCATCCTCGCGGCTGACAGGTCACGCGAAAGACTGGCTGAATTCCGATTGGCGCAGGTCACTGCGCCATGCCTGAAGAATTGTCTGCACGTTGGCTTCAATGCCGTCCATAGAATCAATCTCGATATCGTAAACTCTACCAGCATGGATCATGGTTTGGTCCCGCTGGGCGCTTCCCACCGGACGGTCGCCGCGTAATCGTTCGCGCGCGTTCAACTCGGGAACCGGGCAATGGACAGCTACGAACAGAACATCAAACGGGCGCAAGAGGTCGCGCAAATCTTTGTCCCACCCCGGCGTATCCAGAATATGTGCCAAAATCAAATTGTTGCCCGAGGCCGCGTAGGCAGCTAGCGACTGATGAAACCCATCAAAGACAGCCGATCGGTCGTCGGACCAATCGAACTCGCCACGGCGATAGCGATCCAGCGGCAGAACACCAGAATCGCGAAGGTGGTCGATCGAGATATGCCAGAACGGCTTCTCTATCTTCTGCTGCAAAGCCTGCGCGATTGTCGATTTTCCACTGCTTGATGCGCCATGCAGAAAAATAATGTGCGACATCCGAGGTTTCTTTTCCAATCCTTGACCCGATCAGCCCAGCGGACGCCGTTCACGCCCCGTGCAGGTGACGCTGTTCCAGTTCACGCGCAAACTCGCTGAACCGCACCTGGAATTGCTTGCGGAACTTTGACTGTCCAAGCTTCATGGACTGCAACAGCAACCGCGCGGGCAAGGACTTTGCGGCCAAGGACATCTCGATGCTCAGGCGTGTCCGGCGCGGAGACAAGGCCAGAAAATCTACTGTCGTCAGGCCGGTCATCCCTTTGCTGGCCGCCTCGAACCGCATTTGCGACGGCTTGTCGAAATCCGTCATCACCACCGACATCTGGCGCGGCTTTCCACGCAACTTGAATTCGGTTTTCCATTCAGTGCCGGCAACCACCATCGCATCAGTGTCCAGACGCCGCACGTCGATGCCACGACGCATCGCCATACGTTCGAACCTTTCGAAATCCGACACCATGTCGAACACCGAATTGATCGGGGCTTCGATATCTTCGCGCGCTGAAAACTGCATAATGACCTTTGCTGTTTATGGCTTCACCAGTTTTTCTTCAGTCCAGCGTATCCGCAAGCCAGTTCTGAAGCAGAAAATGAGCGATAGCCCCCTTGCGAGCCGGCAACAACCGGGGATGTTCGCCGGCAAATGCCTGCATCATTTCGGATTTGCTGACCCACATCGCCTCTTCGATCTCGACCGGATCGATAACGATGTCACGCGACAGGGCCTCGCCGGCGCATCCGAACATCAGGGATGCCGGGAACGGCCAGGGCTGGCTGGACAGGTACGACACCGCACCAACCGGTACGCCTGCCTCTTCCATCACTTCGCGGCGCACCGCCGCTTCGAGCGTTTCGCCGGGTTCGACAAATCCCGCCAGCAAGGAAAACATTCCCTCGGGCCAACCCGGAGACCGCCCCATAAGCACGCTGTCCCCATGCGTAATCAGCATGATCACAACCGGATCCGTGCGCGGAAAATGTTGCCCGCCGCATGACGGGCAACTGCGCTGCCATCCCGCTTGCGACATATCGCTGGCTGCGCCGCAGCGAGCACAGAAGCGATGTGTTTCGTGCCAACCGACAACCGCCTTGGCCGATGCGGCCAACTCGGCATCACGAGGCGACAATCGCGCCATGATCCGGCGGAGCTCGGCAAAAACATGCCCTTCAGGCAAGTCCGGATGCTGCTGTTCGGATCTGTCCACGAACTTTCCCAGGCCGGTCAGATCCAATCCCTCTGCCCCCCAGGCCGAGATATCTGCGGCAAACAGGGGTGCGCCCTCTGCGCTCAGGCCCAAAAAAACCGGTGCTTCGATCACGCCGCCGGGGCCATCGCATACCAGCGGGTGGGTCATCTGCGTCAGGGCAAGCTGATCCAGCGCCGCGCCCACGACCAGAAGCTTGCCTCGCCACAACAATATGCATCGCGCAGCAGGGTCGCCCGCCATCTCGGACAGCTTCTCTGAATCCCCACGAAGATGCGCTGCCCGATTCAGGCCCGAGCCGCCGAAAGTCACCTGCTCTGCGTTTTTCATTGGAATTCCTTCTGGTCTTGCGCACAGGGCTGCCATGTCTCAGGCCCTGTTGCAATGGCAATTCAAGGCGCAAAACGCAGGGACACGCCACCGAAAAGCCGCATGGCGGCCCCGGAAAAATCATCTAGACTGCGTTTTGATGATTTTAGCCCATTACCACACTCAAAAGCAGAACAACAAAAGTGAAGCAAACCCCATCGACGCAGGTGCAACCCACAAAAGACCGTGGGCGTATTCGTATTCTTGCCACCTCCGACGTGCATATGCATCTGACTGGTTTTGACTATTACGCGGACACACCGGACCCGACGCTTGGGCTGACACGCACCGCCAGCCTGATCCGCAAGGCCCGACACGAGGCCACAGACGCGCTGGTGCTGATGTTCGACAACGGGGATTCGCTTCAGGGAACGCCGATGGGCGAATGGGCCGTTCGGAACGACAATCCCCACCCGATGATGCAGGCATTCAAGGCGCTGGACTATGATGCGATTGGTCTGGGCAACCATGATTTCGGGTTCGGGCTGCCGACATTGGACAAGACCCTTGCACAAGCCCCGTGCCCGGTTCTGTGCGGCAATCTTCATCGGTCCGGAGAACACCAATCTTGGCAGCGTTTTGCAATCCTTGACCGTGTCGTTAGGGTGGGAAACAAGGATGTGCCCATTCGCGTCGGCGTGTTTTCGGTTCTGCCACCGCAGACAACACGTTGGGAAGAACACAATCTGAACGAAACCGTAGAGGCGGACGACATCGTTGTCGCGGCACGGTCCCTGACGCGTATCTTGCGCGAAAAGGGGTGCGATCTGATCGTGGCGCTCGCCCATTCCGGGCTTGGACACCCGGACGCAGCGACCGACATTGAAAATGCCGTTATTCCCCTGGCCGCGATCGAGGGCATCGACGCTGTCGTCGCCGGGCACACGCACCTGACCCTTCCCGCACGCACCGGCGCGCAAACCCCGAATGTGGATTACGTGAAAGGGCTGGTGCATGGAACGCCGGTTGTCATGCCCGGTTCGGCAGGCGCATATCTTGGAGTAATCGATCTGGCCGTCACCCTAGAGCCCCAGTCGGGGCTGCGTGTTGTCGACAGCCACGCCGAATTGCGCCCGGTTTCGGTGGGCGGCACCGCGATTGGCGAAGATTTGGAAATCGCGCATCTGGTTGAACCCGCACATCAGCAGACCCGTCTGGACATGGCCGCGCCCGTTGCGCGCGTCTCGGACACATTGCACAGCTATTTCAGTTTCTGTGCGCCGGATCGTGGATTGACGCTTGTGTCCGCCGCACAGGCAGCCGCGTTGCGCCCTTTTTTACACTGCACCACGCTTGCAGAGCTGCCGCTGTTGTCAGCCGCGTCGCCGGCCAAATGCGGCGGACGCTCTGGCCCCAGGCACTATACGGACGTGCCGCCTGGTGAAATCTGTCTGCGTCACGTGGCGGACCTGCATGTCTTTCCAAACGAATTGCGCGCGGTTCAGATCACGGGCGCGCAGCTGCTGGAGTGGTTGGAGATGTCAGCCAGCGCATTCAACCAACAATTCCCCGACGCCGAGGCAGAGCTATTCGACCGGGATCGGGCGGGGTACAATTTCGATGTCATCTTTGGCCTGTCCTATCAGATCGACCCGTCGCAACCGGCGCGTTACGATGTCGGGGGGCAAATGATCCATCCCGGCCACAGGCGGGTGCATCATCTGACTTGCGCAGGCCAAGCCGTGCAACCCGATCAGGCATTTGTCGTCGCGCTCGATAATTATCGCGCAAGCGGGGGCGGACATTTCCCGCATGTGTCGTCGGCCCCGGCCATCGATCTACCCCCGCTGGATATCCGGGACATTTTGCGGGACTACATGACGCACCGCCTGCCACCCGACCCATTGGCCCGGCAACCTTATCCGTTCTCTCTGATGCCGAAATCGGGGGTGACGACCATTCTTCGGACCGGTCCCGGTGCGTTGAAGCATATCGACGAATTGAACAGGTTTGCCCCCAGGATACTGGAACCTGACGAAAACGGTTTTGCACGCATTCGGCTGACGCTCTGACGGGTTGTCTTTTGCCGAAGCCTTCCCTATATCCAGAGTCGAGAGGTTGGCGCGGGCGAGCGCCTCGCCAACCTGGTCAGGTCCGGAAGGAAGCAGCCACAACGAGCCCCGCTTGGGTCGATGTCCAACCTCTCACTTTACGAACCTTGGCCGCAGGAGGGCTTTATGATTGTAGCAAAGATCCTTCGGGCAGCACGGTTCTGACCTCACGGTATCGACTGACTGCCTGAACACATGACCCGGGGATGAGCGATCGCCATCCGTCGGGAGTGCTGTTTCTGACGACAGGCAAACCAATGTTTCTTGCACTTTCGGACCTGGGATGGTCCTCTCACTTTGCCGCGCAACACGCGGCTTATCCTTCCTGCACGCCTTTTCGCATCACTTCCGTTCATCGGGACCGCCTGATAGGGCTTAACCCTGACGGCGAAGTCCCGTTACTGACCCCCGATCAAACGACCGGCAGCTATGCTGTTGGCGATTGGGTTCTCGCCGATGACGACAAACGCGTGCGCCATTTGCTCGACCGGCGCAGCCTGCTGCACCGACGCGCCGCGGGTACAGGCGCCGCGACGCAACTGATCGCAGCCAATGTCGATGTGCTGTTCATCGTCAGCTCGTGCAATGCCGATTTCAAACTGCCCCGGCTGGAACGATATCTGGCGCTCGCGCATCAGGCCGGGTGTTACCCGGTCGTTGTTATGACGAAGGCCGACAAATCGGCGGACCCCGACAGTTTCTCGGGGCAGGTGCAATCTCTGGATCCGTTCCTGACGGTTCTGGCGATCAACGCGCTGGACCCGGCAGAGGTTGAAAAGGTTCTGTCGTGGTGCCCCAAAAGCCAGACCGGAGCGCTGGTTGGATCGTCGGGCGTTGGCAAGACGACACTTGCCAATACCATGACCGATCAGGATCTCGCCACCTCGGACATTCGCGAGGATGACGCGCGGGGCCGGCACACGACGACCGCACGCGCATTGCACCGGATGCGCAACGGTGGCTGGTTGATCGATACACCCGGAATGCGCGCGTTGCGCCTGCTGGACGCTCGGGACGGGATCGACGACGTTTTCTCGGACCTTGCCGAGTTGAGCCGGGACTGCCGTTTTTCGGATTGCCAGCACAGCTCCGAGCCCGGATGTGCCGTGCAAAAGGCAATAAGCCACGGCACGCTTGATCCGGCTCGATTGGACCGGTGGCGCAAGCTTCGGCGCGAAGATCAGCGCAATTCTGAAACCGTCGCGCAGTCCCGGGCGCGGGACAAAGCGTTCGGCAAGATGGTCCGTGGCGTCATGAAGGAAAAGAAACTTCGCAACCGGTGATCGTTGGACGGTGCCCGGCCCGTCCTGCGCCGCGTCTGATCAAGCGATCAGTCGCGGCCAAACCGCTGCATTGCGCCGGGCAAATGCTCCGATATGACCAACCTCAGGCAACCTGAAATCGGCAGGGCTCAGCAGGTGGCGGTTGGCATCGGGGCCGTAAAGATCCGCAAGCCGCCAAACCGCTTCCGGCGGCACCATCTGGTCGTCCTCGAAGGTGAACAAATCCACGGGCGTTCCAGAATCCTTCCACTGCGCCGCAGGTAACTCATGCCCGATTTCAGGCACATAGTTCAAAGGCGCCGTACACCATTTGCGCCACTGCCAATAGACCGATGCCGGCAGATCCGAGCCGAACCCGATCGCCTTTCCGGGAAGGTAGCCAAGGGCTCGGGCCAAAAGCGGGGCATGACCATACCAGAACAATCCTGCCAAACCACGATAGGGCCATGGATGGTCGCTTAGGGTTACCAGCCCCGAACACACACAGATCATGCGATCAATCAGATCGATATCCGGCTGCACAGGCCCCAACATCGCGCCGATCGAATGGCCGATGGTCCAATGCTGCGAATCGGGAAACCGTCTGCGCATTTCTGCCCGTGCCGCGGGCATGTCGATCAAGGCCCAATCCGCCATGGTCGCACGCGAATCTTTCAGGCGGCCGGTCAAGGAATGCCCGTAATCGCGATAGTCATAGGTCAGGCAGGCCATACCCTGCTCGGCAGCAAGCCATCGTGCGAAATGACGGTAATAATCGCGCGGCACACCCGTTGCACTGTTCAGCACGACGACGATTTCGGGCGAAGACAGCGGGCTGTACAACCGGGCAGACAGTGTTTTCTGCCCGGACGGAAAGCGAAATTCTTCGGTCATTACCGTTTGCTCTGTGTCCAACATGATCTCTGGCTTTGCGCTTGGTAAATCCGGTTTCCGAACCTCAACGCCCTCGACACTATGCATGAACCAACACCGTATCCAGCATGACCAAGCGTCCGGTCAAAAGATCGGCTTGACTCGATGCGTGCTCAAACGCTAGCGGTTGTGTGATGGTTTCCGGCCTCCACAAGGGGTCGGAATGAAAAGGGAACACGGTGCGGTAATGTCTGGTCATGCAGGCAACAACCAAATCCGCGACTGCCCCCGCAACTGTAAGCGGTAAGCGATGCCGAAACACCACTGGCCCAAAGGCTGGGAAGGTCGGCAAAGCGATGACCCGCAAGTCAGGAGACCTGCCATCGGAAACGAAACCGAAACTCGGGCGGGGTGTCCGGGCAGGTCCTGACGGCATCACGCTGTCCCACCTGTCCCAAATATCCTGTCCACCAAGCGCGGAGGGCGCAGGATGATCTGGAAGACAAAGACACATGAATTCAGTGCAACAGTATGTCAGCGGACGGGCAAAACCTGTCCCGCTTTGGCGCGGCTGGCGCGCTCGATATCCGAAGCCATGGCCCAGGCGACCTCGGCCACAAGTGACGATTTCGAGATTGAGGGCAGCAGCGCGCTGTCACATTGCAGCGAAGGATGTCATGCAATTTTCCGCGCGCAATCAGACCGCATTCGTGTCTTTTGCGGGACGCAGCCCGAAACCGCGATTGAGCCGCTGAACGGCTATGCCGACCTGATCTTCGGAAACACGTTCAGTGCGATGCCATCCGGCGTCGTGAAAACCCCACCCTGCGCGATGATCGAAGTTTCTACGATCCGGCCTCGAAAACCTGCTTGCGCGCCCGCGCAGATTTCAATCTGAGTCCAGACTGACCTGTGCCTGGGCACGCCGAGAGGCCCAGGCCAGTTGCGCATCCGTTTCGACGGCGCAAGGGCGCACCGCCCGCAATCGTTGCAGCGCCGTGTCCGCGCCTTCGCCGCATTCGACCATCAGCCGCAGGACAATCATACCTGACCTGCCACAGCCCCCGCGGCAGTGTACCAATACGCGACCTCCGCCGGACAGCGCGTGCCGGGCCGCGGCGCTGACGGACGGCCACGCGTCATCAATCGCTTTTGTCGGCGCTCCGAAATCTTCGATCGGCAGGTGAACCCATCGGCTGGCGCGGCTTTGAATATCGCTTCCAAATTCCTGCGCCCCGTCCTGAAGCATTTCGACATCCGTCGTCATCGAAACAACAAGCCCCGGCTGCCAGGCTGCGATCATATCCAGATCGCTGGAGTAATCTCCGCCGCGTCCGGGCATCGAGGTCAGCGCCAGCGTTCCGCCACCGACTTGCAGGGCGTAGATCACCAACTGCGACATGAATCCTGTCCTCCCCAAAGAACTCTATACAAAAATGAGCCATTAAATCCGCTGATGCAGTTTAGTGCGAAAGCGACTCGTTTCTAAATCAAAAATCATCGCGCCCCGCTGTGGACGCGGGCAACGGTGGCCACTACGCTGTGCCCAAGCACCGAATCCCAACGAGAAGACATGACAGACAGCTCCAGCCCCGCCTATCAGGTTCTCGCCCGCAAATATCGCCCGGAAACCTTTGCCGATCTGGTGGGTCAGGATGCCATGGTGCGCACCCTGAAAAACGCGTTCGCGGCCGACCGGATCGCGCAGGCCTTCATCATGACCGGTATTCGCGGCACCGGCAAAACCACGACCGCAAGGATCATCGCCAAGGGGATGAACTGCATCGGACCCGACGGAACCGGTGGCCCCACGACCGAACCCTGCGGTCAGTGTGAACATTGTGTCGCCATCATGGAAGGCCGCCATGTCGACGTGATGGAGATGGACGCCGCCAGCCGTACGGGCGTCAACGACATCCGCGAGATCATTGACAGTGTCCGCTATCGCGCCGCCAGCGCGCGTTACAAGATTTATATCATCGACGAGGTTCATATGCTCTCGACCAGTGCGTTCAACGCGCTGCTCAAGACGTTGGAAGAACCGCCCGCGCATGTGAAGTTCATCTTCGCAACCACTGAAATCCGCAAAGTCCCTGTCACTGTGCTGTCCCGCTGCCAGCGTTTCGACCTGCGCCGGATCGAACCCGAAGACATGATTGGCCTGCTGCGCAAGATCGCCGAAGCGGAAAACGCCCAGATCGCCGAAGACGCGCTGGCGCTGATCACCCGAGCAGCGGAAGGATCGGCCCGGGATGCGACCTCGTTGCTGGATCAGGCGATTTCGCATGGGGCTGGCGAGACGACCGCCGATCAGGTCCGTGCAATGCTTGGACTGGCAGACCGTGGCCGGGTTCTGGACCTTATGGATATGATCCTGCGCGGCGATGCCGCCGGAGCACTTACCGAGTTGAGCGGCCAATACGCCGAAGGCGCAGACCCGCTGGCGGTGCTGCGCGATCTGGCCGAGATCACGCATTGGGTGTCCGTCGTGAAGATCACGCCTGACGCGGCGCAGGATCCGACGGTTTCTCCGGACGAACGGACCCGGGGCCAACACATGGCCGAGGCTCTGCCGATGCGGGTTCTAACCCGGATGTGGCAAATGCTGCTGAAGGCGCTCGAGGAAGTCTCGGCTGCGCCCAACGCCATGATGGCCGCTGAAATGGCCGTTATTCGCCTGACCCATGTGGCGGATTTGCCCAGCCCCGAAGAGCTGATCAAACGGTTGCAAGATACCCCGCCACCGCCGCCGGGCGGGCCCAATGGCGGCGTTTCGATATCCCGACCGGGCGCCGGTCCGGCGCCGGCTGGCGCGACCCATCCACCTGCCTACGCGCCGTCCCCTCGCGGTTCCGGTGGCGCACCGGTTGCAGCCCTGGCGCAGGATGCCCAGACGGCCCTTGCCCATTACCCGACCTTCGACCACGTGGTGGAACTGATCCGGACCAATCGCGACGTAAAGTTGCTGGTCGAGGTGGAAAACGGCGTGCGCCTCGTCTCCTATCAACCCGGACGAATCGAATTCACACCCGCCACCCAGGCACCGGCGGATCTGGCGCCACGACTGGGCACTGCCTTGCAACGCTGGACAGGAAATCGGTGGGCTGTCTCGATCGTCTCGGACGGAGAAGCCCCCACGATTGCAGAAGTCAGGGATGCGGCCGAGCTCGCACTGAAATCCGAAGCCGAACAACACCCGTTGGTGCAGGCGGTATTGGCGCAATTCCCAAAGGCGAAAATCACTAGGATCGAAACGCCGGAGCAACGCGCCGCCAAGGTCGAGACCGAAGCGCTTCCCGAGGTGGAAGACGAGTGGGACCCGTTCGAGGAAGACTGACCCCGCCGCCCGTCACCCCCCGTTTCAAACGAAGCTGACCGAGGTTTCGATCGAACACATCCGCCCGCATGTCTCAGATCGTTTGTTGCGACACCGGCCAGCGGAAGGCGGCCCGTGACCATTCTGATCCGAATGCTGCGTAGCCATTCGAACCCCGCCCAGATTTCCTGTGTTCCGTGCAATCAGTCTCGGCAGCAGACCATATGCGCGCCAAGGACGATCTGCGCTTGTCGGGCCTGCTGGCAAATATGGTGTCGCAGATGGTTAGCACGTTCCTGCTGACGCCTGCGCTGATCAACATGCCGACCGGAACGGATGAGCCTCCGACCGGCGGGAGAACCCTTGTGCCATGTCGCTGCTGCCCGTATCTAGAGCGCAAACGGAGACACAGGAGAATACTATGCTGAAAGGACTCGGCGGGCTTGGCGGTCTGGGCGACATGGCCAAGATGATGAAATCCGCGCAGGACCTGCAAACCAAGATGACCGAAATGCAGGAAGAGCTGAACAACATGATGGTTGTCGGCGAATCCGGTGCAGGCCTGGTCAAGGCAACGGCGACGGCCAAGGGTGAACTCAAAGGTCTGGATATCGACCCTTCCATCTTCAACGGCGATGACAAGGAAGTGGTCGAAGACCTGATCCTGGCCGCCATCAAGGATGCGCAGACCAAGGCAACCGAACGTTCGAAGGCTGAAATGGCCAAGCTGACCGAAAGCATGGGCCTGCCCAAAGACATCAAGCTGCCGTTCTGAGCTTTATCTTTTCCCAAATACTCCCGCCGGAGGCTCCCTCCGGCGCAATGCAGGATTGGCCATGAGTTCGAACAGCGACATCGACAACCTGATCGACCTGATGGCCAAACTGCCGGGCCTGGGCCCGCGCTCGGCCCGCCGCGCGGTTCTGCACCTGATCCGCAAACGCGCCCTGCTGCTGACGCCCCTCTCGGACGCGATGCAACAAGTGGCCGCCACCGCCCGCGAATGCCTGAACTGCGGCAATGTCGGCACCACCGATATCTGCGACATCTGCAATAGCGAGGCCCGAGCGACCGGCGAGCTGTGCGTGGTCGAAGACGTCGCCGACCTCTGGGCGATGGAGCGTGCCGGAGTGTTCAAAGGGCGCTATCACGTTCTGGGCGGCACGCTGTCGGCGCTGGACGGTGTCGGCCCCGACGAGCTGCGCATTCCCCGCCTCAAGGACCGGGTTGTGGCCGAAGGAATTTCCGAAGTCATCCTGGCGCTGAACGCCACCGTCGATGGCCAGACCACCGCCCACTACATCGCCGATCAGCTTGAGGGACAGGTCCGCCTGACTTCGCTGGCGCAGGGTGTGCCGATTGGCGGCGAACTGGATTATCTGGACGACGGGACGATCACGGCCGCGCTGCGGGCGCGGAAGGAACTGTAGCTCTAACTTACCGGTTCTTTTTTCGCGAGGCCTTTGCGCTAGGCGGCGCCAGCGCAACGCACGATACACGCTCAAGTATCGCGGTAACTAGCTTGACAGCTGTACAGTTATTGGATGAGTTTCTTTCTGTTAATTCCACGGATTATCAAACACGATGAAACACTTAGCGTTTTTTTTGCAATTGTTGGTGCTTTCGCCTCGCCTATTGCCGCTGAAACTCTCTACTTATTCGAAGACACGCACGATTTACCGCCGCCATACAAACAATGGTGGAGCGCCATTCCAGAAGACAAAAGGTATGATGAACAAACACACAGGCACGTCTATGTTCGCGGTGAAGGTAAGTATGGCGATTTTTTCGGCGTTCTATACGTTGATTGCATTAACCCTGAATACTCCGAATGGTTTGCTGTCGGAGGATCGCTGAATTCAGAAGACGTTCCAAACCAGGCAATTGTTAACCTGAGACTTGAGATCTGTTCCAACGGCGAGGAGACCTGACACGGCGCGCGGGAAATTAATGGATTGTCTAACTTCTACAACAATTTACAATGACATGAATAGATTGTCTGATTTGTGGATATGCTATGACCCGCCTTCTCGCCCTCGCCTTCGCCGCTTTGACAGCCACCTCCGCCCTAGCCCAAGACCTCATCGACAAGGGCTTTGTCGACGGCTGGAACATCATGATGGACCCCGCGCTTGGCAACGGGTGCCTGATCCAGACGGTGTATCAGGATCTCTCGGTGGTGCGGCTGGGCTATGATGCCTTGGGCAATCGTGGGTATTTCGCCGTGTACAACAAGGCATGGGGCGACATTAAACAGGGTGAGAGTTATCCGATCCGCTTTGATCTGGACGGCAAAAGCTATGATGCGACGGCCATCGGGTTCAACGAACGCGACGTGCCGGGCGCAACCGTGTTTTTCACTGACCGGAGCTTTGTGAACGCCATCGCTCAGAACAAAACGATGACCGTCTATAACCCGGCAGGTGAGGTGGTGATGGCCATCGATCTGAAAGGCACCGCCAAGGCGCTGGACTATGCGCGGGATTGCCAGAACAAAAAGCTTTAACGAATCGGATCGAACAGCGCGTCCTTGGCCGTGCAGTCGCGGATCACGTCGCGGCCACAGGGTACGGAATCAAGATCGCGGGACAGACACAGGCGGACTTCTTCGATATAGCCCTGTTTGCAGGTGATCGTGATCATGTCGCGCTCCAACTCAGGGTTGGCCTTCAGGAATGCCTCCTCGACCACCGAAGCCGGCAGTTTGACGGATGAATCCAGCTTGCGGAACACCTCAGGGCGCTTGACGGCTTCGTAAGCCCGCCGGGACAAGGCAAAGTAGTCGGATGCCGACAATCCCGAGCATGTGCCGTGTTTCTTCCATTGATGCCAAGCAAGACCGGAACTGCCTTGTATGTCCTCCATTTCCCGCGTCGTGCGTCGCGAAGGTGGGCCTTCCGGGGTACGGCAGTAGGACGGCCAGCCCTGATGGAACTGTGGCCATAGCCCGTGCAGTATCCAGCCGTGATCATGCCGATCGTCACATTGATCCGAGCCGCGCGCGTCACCTTCGCGGGCGCACCAGTTGGGCGACCAACTGAGCGACAGCACGTAGTAATCGAACTCGCCCGCCTTTTCGCCCTCGGCCGGCGCAGCGACCGCGCTCAAGACCCACAAAACCAGCCCCGTAATCCCTTGGCGCATTCGCCTCTTCCCTTCTTGCCTTTGCGCGACTATATACGGGCCAAGTTCCCCGACAACGGAAACCTGCCCCAAAACCAAGGGGCCGCCGAATTCCGGCGACGGGACAGATGTATGTATAGGAGACGGGCTGATGGCAAAACCGCTTATGGCCAAGGCAACCGCCGTATGGCTGGTGGACAACACCACGATCAGCTTCAAGCAGATCGCGGATTTCGTAGGAATGCACGAGTTGGAAGTGCAGGGTATCGCTGATGGCGACGTCGCCGCCGGCGTCAAGGGCTTTGACCCGATCGCCAACAACCAGCTGACCCAGGAAGAAATCGACGCGGCACAGAACAACCCGCTTCACAAGCTGAAGCTCAAGTTCAACCCATCGGCCGCCGGCGAGGAAAAGCGCCGTGGTCCGCGCTACACGCCGCTTTCGAAACGTCAGGACCGTCCGAACTCGATCCTGTGGCTGGTCAAGTTCCACCCGGAACTCAGCGACGGCCAGATTGCTAAGTTGGTGGGCACCACCAAACCCACCATCCAGTCGATCCGCGAACGCACGCACTGGAACATCGCCAACATGCAGCCGATTGATCCGGTTGCTCTGGGTCTGTGCAAACAGTCCGAACTGGACACCGCCGTGCAGAAAGCGGCGGCCAAGAAAGCGGCTGAAGGCGGCGTGATGAGCGATGACGAACGTCGCAAGCTGGTCTCGACCGAGCAGTCGCTGGAAATGGACGCAGCGCCGAAAATCCCGACCGCAATTGAAGGTCTGGAAACCTTCTCGCTGTCCGACGAACCGTCGGAAGAGAAAGACGACGAGCCGATCATCGACGCAGACAGCTTTTTCAACCTGCCCAAGGGTGGGGCGGATGACGAAGACGAAGACGATCTTCGCCCGTAACGCGCAAACAGCCTCGGCCATGACGGCTGGGGCTTTTTTCACGGACTTGCCATGCTGAACGTTCTATCTGCGGTATTTGGCCCGCATCGCGCCGTCACGATTTATGCCTTTCTGAAAACGTGGGGGCTTGGTCTGGCCGGCGGCGTTGTCATGATTGCCATCGTCACGACATTGTTTCTGCTGGGGGATGAAGGCGAACACGAGCATGAGGCGTTTCTGACCGTCCCGGTTCTGTCTGCAACTCCGGTGAACGGAGATCTGAAGAACGGCGTCGTGGCATCTGTCCGCTTGCCGGATGGGTCCGCCACATCGATTACGTCTACAGATGCGCAGATTTCGCAGACAGTGGGCACGACGGCCTGTATCGAAAAACGCGTTTACCTCGAAAGCGAAGAAGCCCGGTACCGGCTCAAACTGCCACGTCTGTGCGACGGTAGTTGATCGACGGCACCGAACGGATAGAAGCCGCCCGATGTGACACCGGGCGGTTTTTGCGTTCATACCAATTGAAAGATGATACCAGCCACGATTGCGCCACCGACCCCCAGGGTCAGATAGGTTGCAAAGACACGTGGTTTGACCAATGACCAGACCGCAGCCATCGCCGGGATGGAACTGACAGCACCGGCAACCATGAACGACATGGCCGCACCCGCTGTCATACCTTGCTCCATCAACCCTGCCAGCAAAGGCGGCGCCACGTACGAGTTCAGGTATGCCGGCATACCCACCAGCGCAGCAACGACGATCGGCAGCACGCCTTCTCCGCCAACCACGCCGGCGATCAGGTAGGCGGGGATATAATTGACCAAAAGCGCCTCGAGGACATAAGCCAGCGCAAGCCATTTCAACAGGAACAGACCGTTGTGCACGAATTCCGAACGGAACCGGGCGCGACGCTCGGGCTCCTGCCAGAATGTCCAGACCGGCTTGGTATCCGTTTTCGGACCACATCCGCAGCACCCGGAGGGCTTGTATTCGCGCAAAGGCTGGGCAAACGCGCCATTGCGCATAAGCAACCGAACCGCGAACCCGCCGAACAGGCCAAGCGCAACCGCCGCAACAGCCTTGCCGATGGCAAAGGGCCATCCCAGCGCACCGGCGGTAATCAAAAGCGTAGGCGGATCGATCAAGGGTGAGCTGAGCCAGAACGCCATGACCGCGGACAACGGCGCACCAAGGGCCAGAAGACCCGCAATGAAGGGAATAACCTCGCAAGAACAGAAGGGGGCAAGACCACCGAACAAGGCAGCCAGAAAGATCATCCGGGTCTCGCGCCCCTCAAAGGCACGCGCCACCATCACCTCGGCGCCGGTCGCCTTGAGGTAAGACAGCAGAAGCACTGCAAACAGAATATATTGCCCTGTATGCGCCAGAGCCTTGGCTGCAAATGTCACCACCTCGGGCAAGTTTCCGGGATCCAGGATTGCCACCGCCGCCAGAATGACGACGATCAGCGTCCAGGGTGTCTTGATCAGGTCCAGCGCCATTTTGGCAGTCATGCGCGGGTTCTGTGTCAATTCAGCCATCGTTCGCAGCCTTTCCAACTTCGTCAGCGCAGCACTCGCTGAGAATGAATTGCGCCAGATTTCTCAATTCGTCGTAATTGGCGCGGTTGATCGTGGTTCGACAGACCTTTTCCTGTTCGACCACTCCACCGGCCGCGAGAAACCGCAGGTGATGGGCCAGGGTCGACGGGGCAATCCCGGTCCGGTCCTGTATCTCGCCAACGGTCAATCCGGCTTTGCCAGCCCGGACCAGCGTCTTGAGGACTTTCAGCCGAGCTTCAGAGCCCATGGCAGAAAATCCGGCAGCAGCAGCTTCCCACATCCACTATCACCATTAAACTAGTTTTCTAGTTATTTAGTCCGAAGGAACTCTCCGGTCAACCCCGCCGACAAAATTTCGTGACTGCGATGTAAGTCCAGATTGCCCCGGCCTTAAGTCCACCCTATAAGCAGGCATGGGGATTTCGGTCGATACATTCTTTCTTGAGCTCAATGGTCAGGGCACATTGCAGGCCCAGATCCAGCAGATGATTGCCGAAGGCATCTTGTCCGGTCGCTTTCACGTCGGAGAAAAACTCCCTTCGTCACGCAAACTGGCCGCGCATCTGGGGGTCAGCCGAATAACGGTGACATTGGCCTACACCGAACTGTTGGCCAATGACTACCTGACCGCCAAGGGACGGTCCGGGTATTACGTTTCGCAAAACGCACCTGTCCCCCCCAAGTATTCGCCTGTCCAGCGCGGCACAGAATCCGTTGACTGGGACAAGGCACTGGCGCGTCGCTTTCTGGACAGCGACGTGCTGCCAAAACCCAGCGACTGGCGAGAATACCGTTATCCGTTCATCTACGGGCAGGCTGACCGAACCTTGTTTGACCACGCCAACTGGAGGTTATGCGCCGTCCGCGCGTTGGGACATAAGGACTTCGATTCGCTGACCGGCGATTACGTGGATCAGGATGATCCGTTGTTGATCGAGTTTATTGCCCGTCACACTCTACCACGCCGAGGCATCGCGGCCCGCCCCGAAGAGATCCTGATCACTCTTGGCGCGCAGAACGCGCTCTGGCTGGCATCGCGTATCTTGCTGACCCACAATCGCACGGCCGTCATAGAAGACCCATGTTACTATGCGCTGCGAAGCCTTCTGAACCATTGGGACTGTGCGGTCACGCCCTTGAGTGTGGACCGGGACGGTCTGCCGCCCGAGGCGATTCCCGACGAAGCAGACGTCATCTTTACCACCCCCAGCCATCAAAGCCCGACAACCGCGACTATGCCGATCGACCGCCGCAACCAGTTGCTGGACCGAGCACGCGAACTCGACGCGATGGTCGTCGAGGATGACTATGAGTTTGAAATGGCCTTCCGAGGCGCCCCTTCGCCGGCGCTGAAATCCATGGATCGGGATGGGCGCGTGATCTACGTCGGCAGTTTTTCCAAGTCGCTGTTTCCAGGATTGCGACTTGGATACATGGTCGGCTCAGAGCCCTTTATCCGCGAGGCACGCGCACTGCGTTCATTGGTTCTGCGTCACCCACCAGGCCACATTCAGCGCACGGCGGCGTATTTCCTGTCGCTGGGCCACTACGACGCGCAAATTCGGCGTATGTCAAAGGCCTTGCAAGAGCGGCGCGACGCGATGGACAAAGCCATCGCGGAAAGTGGGCTGACCGTGGCTGGACGGGGTGTGATTGGCGGCTCTTCACTGTGGATGTCAGCCCCTGAGCATGTCGACACAACTCAACTGGCATTAAGACTGCAAAACCAGGGTGTTCACATCGAACCCGGCGCACCGTTCTTCTCGGGGCCGGACAGACCACAGAATTTCTATCGCCTGGGCTATTCCTCAATTCCAACTAACCGCATCGCGACCGGCGTGAAACTGATCGCAGACGCAATTCGGGCCGTTTGAGCCTTATCTGGACCTAATCCGGCTTTCGTTTTGGCCCTAACGCAGGTCGCACCCTTGCGCCAAAACCATATCAAACGCCGGGTGCAGTGCCCGGTTTCACTCACTCTTGGTTGGAGAGCACCCTTATGAAAATGACGACGGAAGAGGCCTTTGTTAAGGTTTTGCAGATGCACGGGATTGAGCATGCGTTCGGGATCATTGGATCTGCG
>NZ_JBQFPQ010000013.1:0-66571 GCF_056536445.1 Ruegeria sp. CL7 | reverse complement strand
AAGAAGGGCTCAAGACGCGCCATCTGCGCGTCGGTCAACCAGAAAAGATCAGACATGTTCACCGCTCGGTTTTCAGCCGTGAATCATGCCGTTCGCTGAAAATCAATGGGTCCTGACCCTACAGCGAAAGGAATGGAGCAGAGGCCTGGATGAACGTCTTCATCGCCGAGGACTACGGGCGCATCAATCCAAGAAAGCTTCTGGACGACGGAGACAGGCCTGAAGATGGAGAAGATGCATGAGGCCCCTGCTGAATCCAATTCTCCCCTTCACAGAAGGGGAGACCCCGTCAAGTTACGTTGCTCGGTTGGCCCGACTGTTCACGAGCACGCCCCGTGATTTCTGCTCGGATCTTGGAATGCGATGGCCCCATATCTGCTCGGCGCATTTGGACCAGTTGGAGACGTTGTCACTGCTAACCAGTGTGCCGCTTAACACACTGGATCAAGGAGCGGCCAGGTTGATTGGTCCCTGCCGGTATCTCGTCGGGCTGTCATCAGCCACCAATGGTACGCTACGGCGTGCAACTATCCGCATTTGTCCGAGATGTATTGTGGAGGCTATGGAGGCTTCTGGTCTCGAGAGCGCGTTTCAACTTCTCGAGTGGTTGGTGCTGCCGATCGGGACCTGTGCCAAACACAGCGTTCCGTTACTCCAGCTTCCCAATGCATCGCATGCACATCTTACCTATGATGTGATTGAACAAGTGACGCGTCATAGGGATCTGATCTTGGAGGCCGCTCAGGTCACGAAAACGCATCGGCGATCCTCGTTTGAAACTTACCTGAGCCGCCGTATCAAGAATGGGGTTTGCAGTGACTGGTTGGACCCTCTGGACCTGACACATCTTCATCAGGCCACTCTGACATTAGGCATGACACTTGCCATGGATCGCGGCGTGAACCGCTCGGACCTGGACTTCGATCTAGAGCGCGCCGCCATGTCGGCTGGGTTTGAGGTCCTGAAGAGTGGACCGGAAACCCTGAAATCCGAGTTGGAGCGTACCAGGCGCCGGTCTTCTTCCAAGCGGTCTTATTTCACGTCAGATATGGGCGAATTCTATACCTGGCTGAAAGAAACTGAAGAGGACCCGGCAACAGCGGAGCTCAGGGCTTGCGTGCAGGATTTTGTATGGGAGAACTATCCGCTGCAGACCGGCGCGAAAGTTCTGGGTACGGAAATTTTAGCACCCAAACTCATCACGCTTGAACGCGTGCGGGAGCTACATGGGGTTGGCGAGGTTCGGGTGCGAGGCATTCTTGCCCATCTTCGCGGTGAAAACGCGAGCGACTTGTCAGATATGAAGGATGTCAGCCATGAGGATCTGGCTGCCGTGCTCGATTTCTGGTCTGGGTTGCAGAATATCAAATCCACCGCGACGCAGCTCAATATCCATCCGGTCCAGGTGAAGGCGCTTATCCGGCAGAACGTTTTGAAAGCTCATCGTTTCGGAACGTCTCTGCGCTACGTGATATTGTCCTCTGTGCAAACCTTGATGACCCGGCTTGAGAATCTGCAGTTAGCATCATCGACACGTCGTAGATTGCCACTCAAGGAATTCAGCCGAAAGAGCCGGGTTCCTTTGGCACGCGTTGTCGCTGATTGGGTGGCAGGTCGATTGACCGGCGTGTCGCGTGATCCAGAAGTCGAAGGTTTGGCTGGTATGCTGATCGATCAAGCTGAAGGCTTAGAAAAGCAGGAGCGTGCATTTTCTGGCGACCTGCCACTCTTGGATGCGGCGGCACGCTTGAAAATGAATGTGGTATCGATCCGGCGGTTGCGGGATGGCGGTTTTCTTAATCAGGTCACGGTGCGAAACCCGGACACGCAGCACAACTGGTGCCATATCACGGCCCAAAGCCTTCAGGCGTTTGAAACAAATTATGTAACACTGGGCCAAATGGCAGAGCAGTTTGAATTTGCCGCGATCCACTTGGCTCGTGCGTTGGACCGGAGAGAAATCGAGACGATCCCCTGTGACGCCGGGTTTGTTCGCGCTTATCCGAAAGAGATACGAGACATTGTTCGGGAATTGACGAAGAGGGGTAACACGTCAGACCAACCCGAAAATACCAACGACTGTTTGAATCAAGAAAAGCAAGTGGCGGCGCCAAGCTGATGCTCCGCCGTGCATGCTCACCAGTAGTAGTGATGGGGTTTACGGCTATCCGGCCAAGCAATGTCATCGGGATCAGCGCCTTTCAGGATGCCAAGAGCAAGGGCCTTGGATTTGCGTCGTGTTGGACGTGTGTGAAAGATGATGTCGTGACCACGCGGCCAATTACCGAGCCACCGGACATCATCCGGGTCTTTTCCAAGACGACGGCTCAGACCCAGGCACGAGTACCCGTTCCCAGGCACGGTGCGGGGACGTTTGCGTTTGTAGTGGGCCATGTCTTTGGCCTTTCATGCAGTTTCAGAACTACATGGCACCCTCCATCGTTTGGTTTGCTGGTCTTGGGCTGGGCTCTGCTTTGACACTGAACACGCAGCCGGACTGGATATCGGATTGGGTCTTCAAAATCAATCGAAGGGAATAGGACGGCTTTGCATAAGAATTTGTGCATCGGCTCTGGCAACCGGAGAGGCCCTTTAGTCAGGGCAGTCTACAGGCAACGGATCGTTACAAGTAATTCATGTGCGTAGGCCGCTGTCAGTTTTTCCTAAAGGCCAACTACAAGCAATTGTTAAACTGCGAGGTGAAGAGACATGACTGATGGTCGAAATGATCTTTTTGAACGGCTCAAACCAATTTGGGAGGCCGTGGTTAAGTTGGGCGAGAACACCCCCGAACTCAGTATGAAGGCCTATCTCAATGAGATGAGGGGCAAAGTAGACAAAGCAAGCACCGCTTCATTGGGGACTGAAAACAGTCCGGATCGGTGTGACGAAAAAGTAGCGGAGGATCCTGAGGCTCAGTTCAAAATGATTGCGGTCGCCTATGCCACTGGAGACTTGGATGAGGTCGACCAGGTGATAATCTACCTTGCTTTTATACGTCGTATGAAAAAACAGGGTATTTATGAATTGGGACACTGGAGTGATGAGGGCCCAGGTGGGCGATGATACAACCAGAGATCGCTTCACATAACACCCATTCAGCGATGTACGCGGTTTGTTATGACGTTGCCAATCGTCCGGTGGCTGCAGAAAACTGCCATTCGAGACGCAGTTCGAAGTCGACCGCAGTGCGGACGCTTCGGGCCTTCGGTCAATCGGACTGAACGATCGCGACCGGCCCGTTCCTGCCGTTAGCGAACGGGTCAAGATGCTGCGGTCGCAGCCCGCGTAGCCGCCATTCGCTGTAGTTGCGAAAGCCAGCCGAGGTGAATTCTCACTCTGCGGTTGAAAGTGGCATCGCGACTTAGACTTGCTTCATTCATCGCTTGATTTCTAGAGTGAGAACAAACTCCAACCAGCTATCGATGCTGGGGTTCAAGAACTGGTGCCAGACACGAAGACAAATCTGAGGACACAGCGAATATGATTCTCTAGAACTTTCTGCAGTTTACTCGCGCCAATCAAACGATGTTCGTAACATCACAACCCAGTCTCGAGTTCACCAATAAAGAATTCTAGAAAAGATAAGTCGCGCCTAACACTGGCCCTGACTGATCAAATGTAAAATCGCTACCGTCGATCTCATGGTCAAACGAGATATAGCGATAGCCGCCGCGGATCAGCCATCTGTTGTTGATGGCATATTCGGCGGTCAACAGAACCTGCCATGTTTCACTGCCGCTGCGGAAACCTCCGTAGTCGACGAAACCGGTGCCGGACCATTTGTCCGAGAACCGGACGCGTGCTCTGGCGGCGATGACAGGGTCGGTCCAGCTGTCGTCGGCGGTTGTTGTCCTCCCCGGTGCCGCGCCAGGGAGAAGGGTGAACTCTGTATCAGTGCTGAACCACCGGAACCCTCCGGCGACATCCACCGAGATAGTTGGTGCTTCATACACTTGGTAGCCGACATAACCGCTTAGGTATTGCGTGGTAAATGATGTCTCGAGGCCCGAACTGGCGGGGCCGGGAGTGCTGTTGCTGAACGACAAATCTGTGTAGTTGTAATCTGCAAGTATAAGCCATCGTCCGTCGGTGGCCGAGAACGCTCCCATAAAGGCGAAATCTAGGTTTTCCAATGCATCAGAAAAACTGAGTGTACCGTCCAGTGTCCCCATGGGGGTGCTTAAGGATGTTTCTGTTTCCGGCATGAACAGATAAATCGTGGCCTCGTAGGACCAATCGGATTGTTGTGCCGCAGCCGTTGTGGCTGCCGATGCCGATAGCGTTGCCGCGCATAAGCAACTTTTCACCCATAGTGACGAAAACATTCTGTTCCTCCCGACAAACATACAAGTTTCAATAAATTGTCGTTGGTTTTAAATTGTGTGGTCCTGATTTTGATTCCGCAGCTTCTTCCGTCGCCATCGAACTGTTGCCGACGCGATTGATATCTGTGTTCGGGAAAAACTCGGACCAAACGTGCCAGAATACGCCTGCGCGCAGGGTTTCTACACGTTTTAGCTGACCCTGATCCGAGTGACCCCAGAAATCGCATTTGGCCACCGGTTGACCCGAGTCGTTATACCAAACGCCCAGGCTTTCATATTTCGGATCCAGGCTGACCACGACATCCCGTCCTCCGACTTTGGCGGTCACGATCCAGTTGTTCTCGATGATGAAATCGTCGGTCCAGCAAGCGACATCTTGACCAATCGTAATTCCCCAGACGTAGGTTTTGTTCGGCAACCGGTGGTCTGAACGATCCATGTTGTCCATCACAGGAGCGTCTTCCTGATGTTGGCGTCCGATGCCCCAGCCAAAGGTGATCTCGGTCATCATGTCCAGCAGACGCAGCAAAGGGTTCGTGGATGGTTTGTTCAGAAACACCTCACCTTCTGGATAGGCTTTCTGAAACCCGCGGAATGTCATTCGAAAGGTGGGCCAAGGCCTCATTTGCGCTTCGGGCCGGAGAGGGCAAGCAGGACCCTCGGAGTTGGGGTCGCGATCCGCCTCGCGAAAACCGTAGATATGCTGGATCGGATCGCCCGTGTCGTTGTCACGCAGTATCAAGTTGTTGCCATGCTGGGCCAGAACCTCAAGGTTCAGGCGCCGTCCTTCTATTCGCGGTGTGTACCCCTGACCCAGATTGGCCATCGCGCAGTAAGTCATGACCACATCCTCGCCCCCCAGCCCATCTACATCGCCCGCCAAATGAGGGCGCATGATCTGCGCATCCGGGTGCGCGCGCGCGTGACCATTGTGTTCGATGACGATGACTGGCGCTGTTGGACCGACATATTTTCGCGCTTCCTCGATAGAAAAATACTGGGCGTCGTTGAGCTGGTTTCTCAGGCCCAAATGCACCCACACATAGGGAAACCCATAAAGAAGCAAGGTCAGCGCAGCCGTTACAAGCCAAAGCCAGAAAGGGCCGCCCCCCAAAAGGAAATGTGCAAGGGTTGCCACTACAAATCCGCCCAGGCCAATGCCAATCAGGCGGTATTCATGCCGGATAAAGCGCACCATATTCTCGCGCTTTACTTTCAGCAGCATTTGCGAGACATCGCCAAGGTCGCGGAAATAGACAAACCCGATTCCGAGTGACACGATCAATCCCAGTGCGAAAATTATGCTACCAACCATGCTGAGATCCTCGATTTTGGTGATTACAGTCCTTCGCAGTTCATTACGAAAGAACAGGCCTACTTCTGGGGCGACGCGCGCTTGATCATGAAAGCTTCAACGGCTTGCTGTGTCTCGGGACGAATGTTCTCAATCCCCTCATAAGGCATGCCGTAGGCGGGCGGAGTATCGGGGTATTTCTCTTTCCGCGCCTTGTGGCGGCCCAGTATACGTACGAATTCCTGCCCACCCCAAGACCCGACTTCGGTTGAGACCGAGTATTCTTCGCGGGTGTCGCGGTAAAGATCGAAGAATTTTGCTAAAATTGCGCTCTCGCCGGGTCCCGGCAGTTTGAGCTTAAGCTGATCCTTAACGATCGCCTCGGGTTTCGCGACCGAATAGATGATCACGTGATCGCGTCGCGCTTTCGATTCATCCGCGAACAGTAGCGCCGCCGACTGATCGACGCCATCGACCAGACGATCCCTTGGGATGAATCCATCCGCCCCGGCAAAGCGCGAGATCGTGGTATAGAGGTCCGAAACATGAATGATGCTGTTTAACAACCCGTCAGCTTCAATCATGCCCGGCCAGCGGATGAAGGCGTCCACGCGCACGCCACCTTCAGTCGTGTCGCCTTTACCGCCCGCGTAAATCAGTGGGGTAAACCCGGATTGCGGCGCGTATTTGGTAAAATGCCCATTGTCGCCCATAACCACAACGATGGTGTTTTCGCTGAGCCCTAGATCATCCATGCGCGCGAACAGATCACCCAGCCACTGATCCAGTAGCTGCATCTTGTCGACATACAAGCCGCCATTCGCGCTTTCCGGCCCGTCACGGCCGGCGCGGGTATTGTCCAGCGGGATCATCGGCCAATATTGCAGGAAGAAGGGCGCGTCCCCAGTTGCAAGGCGTTCCAGTTCCTGAAGTGTTTTATCCTGAAACGCCTGGTTCATTTCGTCGTATTTTTCGGCGTTCCAGCGTTCTCCGGCTTCCATGCGGATTTCGCGAATGGCGCCGCCGGTCTCGCCCTCGATGACGGTCATCATCGCCGAGGCATCCGGTCGGAACCAGCCGTCCAGTGTGTATTTATCCTCATAGTCCCGGATCGCGACCGAGACCTGTTCTTTGATCGCATCATCATTAAAGATTGTCAGCTGGCCCTGCTGGTGGATGGCGTGCTGGGCATAGTCAAAACCCTGATTCATCGCCCAGCTTTCGGCAATATCGCCCATATGCCACTTGCCGACGTGGCTGGTTGCATATCCTGCCTGTTTCAAGACTTCGGCCAGCGTCACTTCATTATCGGGCAATCCAAAGCCAGCGATATCGACGGTCGTATCACCCATTCCCATACGCACGGGCAAGCGGCCGGTCATTTGTGCCACGCGAGTCGGGGTGCAGGACGGTTCAGTATACATCCGAACCATACGCAACGCTTCGTCCGAAAAGTCGTTGATGTTCGGAGTGTCGTACCCTCGGACAGCGTTGAGCTCGGGTATACCCATATCGCCAAAGCCCATATCGTCAATCAGAACGCTGACGATATTTGGGGGTTGCCCATTGTTGCCGTCACGAAAAGCGGCCAAAGCCTGATCAACGGCAGCGTCATCCTGCACCCATTGTTCCGCGCGTTGGGCTTGCAGAATATAAAACTCAGCATCGTGTTGAATAGGGTCGTCCTGAGCCTGCAAAGGTGGGGCGGCAATGCCTGCACACAAAACCATAAGCCATTGTAGTTTCATTCCATCTCCCCCAGGGTTCGAAGCCGAGCTTCGGTTTTTGACTTCGATGTGATTACCATCAGTAACATCGATATATTCGAATAATTGCTAAATTTGTGATCTCACTGCCAACTCGTGAATACGTCGCGGGTCAGTTCGGATTCCGGGCGCAGGTTTTCAATGCCTTCATAAGGTGTACCTTTGCCAATCTCTGAATGCGGATACTTGGCGATCATCTTCTGGTGACGCTTGATCATATCTTGAAAAGATGCCCCGGCCCAAAGCGAGTAGCCCACCAAAGGGTGTTCCTCTCGGGGGTCCCTATAAATATTATAAGTCGGAGCAGCCGCGCCGGGTTGACCGGGGGCAGGAAGATGCATCTTGAACTCCTGCTTGACGACCGAGCGCAAGACAGGTCCTTCGTAGATATAGACATAGTCGCGCCGCCCATTTCCCTCGCCGTTCAACAGCAAGGCCGTCTGGTCGATGCCGTCTATTACGCGGTCCCTTGGGATAAAGTCTGTGGCTCCGGCAATTCGCGCCATCGTGGTGAAGATATCTGAGACGTGAAAGATGTCACCGGCTGCGCTGTTGGCTTCGATCACACCGGGCCAGCGAATGAACGCATCGGTTCTTACGCCGCCTTCAAGATGCTGGGTTTTGCCACCGCGATAGATCAGCTGGTTCAAACCGGATGAGCCTTCGTAGTGATACATCAGGCCATTATCCGCCATCAAAACAACAATTGTGTTGTCCGCTTTGCCAGATTCTTCAAGCTTGGCCAGAAGATCTCCGATCCAACCATCAAGCAGTTGCAGCTTGTCGGCGTGAAATCCGCCATTTCGTGAAATTGCCTGATCCGGGTAAACGAAGTTCAGCGGATAAAGCGGCCAATATTGCAAGAAGAACGGTGCATCCTCGGAAGCTACGCGTTCAAGTTGCTCGAGCGCCTGCCGTTGATATCGCTCGTTCATCTCTTCATATTTGGCCTGCGTCCACACCTCACCGGCCGACATGTCTACTTCCAGGGCGGGACCACCGGCTTCGGCTTCGACACCTGTGACAAGACCATATGGCTTGAACCGTTCATCCAGTTGGAACTGATTATTCTGCCCCTCGGGCACATAGCCGAGCATAGTGTTGGACCGCATTGCCTCGGGGGTCATGAGGCTCAGCTGTACTTGCTGGTGTAATGGAAATGCGGCCCAGTCGAACCCTTGGTTATGTGGGTACGATTGTTCAATGTCGCCTTGGTGCCATTTTCCGACATGCGCCGTATTGTAGCCGACCTGTTTCAGTATCTCCGGCAATGTCACTTCGCTGGCCGGAAGGCCCTCTCCGACCAAAGCCACTTTGACCTCTTCCACACCGGCGCGAATTGGGTGGCGCCCGGTCAGCATGGCAGTGCGTGTGGGAGTGCAGGAAGGTTCGGTATACATGCGCATCAGCGACAAACCTTCGGTGGCCAATTGATTGATGCTGGGTGTCTCGATCCCCATGACGTAATTCATCTTGCGGTCACCCATCTGACCAAAGCTGACGTCATCAATCAGGATGTAGAGGAGGTTAGGGGGCTTATCGCCATTGGCCGCACGAATTTCGGCCAGCTTGGCGTCGACTTCAACGTCTTGTGCATCCCATGCCTCACCAAACTGCGCGCGGAGGAATTCAAACTCGCCGTCATGAACAATTGGGGTTTCCTGAGCAAGCACGGAGCCAGCACCAATCAACAACGTAGGCAAGATATATCTAAGTTTCATGTCAAACCTCCAAATCTTTGTTCCGTACCGATTCCGCACGCGCGCCCTGAGCCCGCAGGTGTCCGTCAATACTGCTGCGCAGGTCCGAGAGGCTTTCTGCCAGATCCGCGAGATAGCGCATCTGTAGAACTGAATGCGACTTTGGCGGCATCGCCATTTCTGCGATGACCTCTTTGTAGTCGCGACAAATTTGATCGAACTCTTGGTCTTTTTCCCGCAGGTTCCGTAGCAGACGACCCGCTTTGGGAAATTGAGATTCAAAGAATTCATCATCCGTCATTGGCAGCGCTTTTTAGGCATTCTCCCTCTAAGCATGCATCCAAAAGAATATGTATTGCACGTTTCAAGCCGCATGCTACGGTAGCAACGTGACGTCAAACCCTTATTGTGAAAGGATAGTTTTTGAACGTCAGCGTGGGCAATCAGGGCCAGACTGGTACTCAATCGTTCTCGGGCGAGCAGTTGCGTGCCGCGTTGGACAAGGTTCTGAGGTCGGATGAATTCAAAGGATCCGCCCGCATGCGATCATTCCTGTCTTACGTGGTGACGGAAACGCTGGAGGGTCGTTCCGACGAAATACGTGCCAAGACCATTGCGATGGATGTTTATGGATACGACGCGGATGAGTTATTGAAACGCGAGGGCGTCGTGCGTGTGGATGCCGGGCGTGTTCGGCGAAAGCTGCAATCTTATTATGACGGTAAAGGGATTGCTGACGAATTGGTTATCTCACTGCCCGTCGGGGGTTACGCACCCGAATTTTTGCCGGGCTCCAGTCGAAGCAGACGAAGCTTACGCGGAAGGCGACGGGCTACCGCAGTCGTTATCTCGCTTTCACTATTAATAGTCAGCATTCTTTTTGGTGTCCTGATTGGCCGCAATTCGCAATCTGTAGCACCCAAAACCGGCAAAACTGCAATCTACGACGTGTCACCTGCCCGTGTCGAGGCAATGAACCTAAGCGACGCAGGCCGGGATCTGATTTTCCCTGTTACGGATCTGGCCCGGCTTCAGCCCGCGTTGTTGATTTTTAAAACAGCGATTGAACGAGACCCGTTATATTACGGGGGATATGCTGGTGCTTCTCAGGTCGAAACAATGCTCGCCATTATGCAATCGGGCAAGCCCGGTTCAGACGAGTTTTTGCACGCAGCGGACAAGAATAGTGCTTACGCTTTGGAAATGGCTCCGAATGCACCTTGGCCGCTTTCAGCTCGGGCCTGGTTTGAATTTGGGGTGGGCAATTATGAAAGCGCGGTTGGATTATCCCAAAGGGCCGTAGACTTGGCACCCGATGATTCACATGTTGCTGAATTCGACGCCCTGATCTCCCTTTACACGTCCGATTTTGATCGGGTTCTGTCGCAATCAGTGAGATATAGAGCACTGGCCCAAAACGGTGGAGGGCTAGTTTTTGACAACGCATTGGGTGCGGCTCAGTTCCACACGGGAGACTATGCTGCCGCAATCCGAACGTTTGATAAAACAATATCTCGCGGTGGGCCGTTCGGACCAATTTCCGCAGCTTACCTTATGGCAGCCCACTGGAGGAACGGAGAACAAGCTGAGGCACAGCGGCTTGCAAGAGTATTTTCGGACACTTGGCCAAGCTTCCCCCTCGAAAAACTAAAGGCTCGGGTGTTTGTAGACCCACAGCCAGTTCAAGAGCTGATCAGTGCAATGATAGCTGCAGGTTGGTCAGGACCCGCCAAGCCCTGACGATTTTCTATAGGGTTTGTAATAATTCGTTCAGAGGCATGCGCTTCCAAGGAGGAGGTGCGTTGGTTGTGAAGTGGACGAACCTCCAGACGAGATCAAAACAAAGTTCATCGATACCGAATGGGTGTGTGATGGACAGACAAAGGTCTGCTCTTGGCTCCCGATGAGATAATCTTTGCACTCGCAGCGAACTTCTGCTTCCCGCCCTTTCTTCCAGTTGTTGCTGATTGCAGTATCGGTCAAAGTGGGCTCGCTGCCGACTTTCTCTGCGACGGGCCCGAGCTGGTGCGTAGAGCCCATTGCTGCCGTCGACCAAGCTTTCGCCTTTTGCATGCGCAGCACGTCGTAATCCGCGTATTCCGGACGTTCCCAGGCGCTTCACAGATGGCAGGGCAGCGGACAGAGCAGCCTTTTGCAGCAGCGGTTATTGCTAACGCAGCATCGCTTCGCTCGTGCAGCACCAACAAATCTGCGTTGCAGCCCAAGTCGCCAGAACGGTCGTTGTCGACCATCCCGGGGGTTCAAATCCAAACCGCTATTTCGCCGCTCACAGCAAGGCGAAACATCAGCGACATCCATCAATACCTTGGAAGCGGTTTTGTCCTTGGCCTCGAACCGAACTATTGCGGCGGTACGACCGTAGGTCCGGTCTGAACTGGCGAACGGCAGACGCCGTCTGCCAATATCGTTCAAATGTCGATCTTCTCAGCAATGCTTAGGGCGTCCTCAAGTTCGCCACCAAGCTATAGCACAGTGTTGTCATATCTTGACTCTTAACTCGGAAAGCTCCACCGCCACGCCTCTCTGTTTCATAGTGTTGGTCCAATTGATCTCGCGCGGTGTCTTCTATTTTCGTTGCGGATACCACGGGCTGCAACGATCCTTGTAGGTTAGTGCAAAGAGTTTTTTTGCATCGCTCAGCCAAGACGACAACCGACTGTAAAATCGGCATTACAAAGCTCGCTAAATTCACGTGTGCGGACAGGAGGTCCGCGTTCAGCATGCCCGGAGGGTGTTGTGTATTGTCTATCAGATGCCATCGCAGAACCCCCGGCTGAAGTCATCAAACATTCACCCCTCGAAACATATGACCGTCCTCCAGCGCGTCAGAGATGCATTTGGTCGGCTCCAGCTGAATCGCCATCAGTGCACTAGCTTCACTGCGCGCTTGCGTCTGCGCAGTCTGTCGGCGGTCAGGTGCTATATTTCAATATTGTCTGATAACAGTTGATTTTTGCGGATAACGATCGTTCCCTACATAGGATGCTTGAAGAGACGAAATTTTTTCCGAGGTTAGTTCAGATGAAGCCTCTTCCGTATTTGGGGTGCCTGATTTTTTCAATTGTGTTTTGCTCTGGGGTTTTTGCTCAAAATACCTCAGAGGACGTTAACGAGCTATTTGTTGAAGCGCTCAAAACCCATCGTCTTGCTATGGAGCAAGACGGCGAGAAGCGAGCAGAAAGCTTGCTTCAAGTACTTCAACTCTTCAGTCAGGTTTCGGCAAATTACCCTGATCACCGTCTCGCTGGACTGATCAAGCGCCGCACAATCCCAAATGTAAATTTTGACGAACTCATCCCGGTCGGTTGGAACGAAGGAAAACGTGGCATCGCACGCGACCTTCTTGCGGCTTACGATAACGATATTGATGTCATGCGCTCTGTTGGTAACGCCGCGGTCTATGCACTTTTGTCAGCCGCGACCTACGACCATGAGGATGGCCAAACAGCGAAGGAACGTGCCCGCCAATTGGGATGGACTGAAAGTGACATACCGGCAGCAGATTCATTCATCGTGGGCGGCGCGAAAGCGTCTCTGTTCACCAAAGGGAACCTTGCTGTTCTGGCATTCAGAGGTTCGACAACAACTGGGGATTGGATCACAAACGGCAGCACTGTTATTCCGGTCCCGCTTGCAGGTGAGCAAGTCATTGATGCAATTTCTCTGGCGGTCGCATTCAGAGAGAATCACCCGAACCTAGTACTGACAGGCCATTCTTTGGGAGGGCGCCTGGCTCAAGCGAGTCGCCGCGTCATTGATGTTCCCGCATATGTTTTCAACTCCGCGCCTGTTGGCCTGCCAGAGCTGAGTGTTCTGGGAGTTGCCAATTTGATCGCAAACCCGCAGGCACCATTGCAGCGATTCCGGCATCCGCAGGATCAGCTCAGCGGCGTTGCGCCGGCAAATGACATTGAAGTTGAAAACATCTTTGAAGCATCAAACATACTCACCTTGAATCCGCTTAACAACGCGACAAAAACCTACTTCCATGACATCGACGTTCTTTACCGGGCTATGGAAAATGTACGTCAAGCACACGACCTTGGGTGGCTAAGCGCCTATCTCATAGATTTACCACTGCCAGATGGCGGCGACGCGACAGAAGAGATCATCGTGGCAGATGGGCAAAGATGGGGGCCGTCAATTGTTCCGGCAGACACCGTTGAATTAGGTTATCGCCCTTGCGGTGATCGCACTGACATTAGGCGCTGTTTGGAAGAAAAAGGACTTGGTAAAGACGCAATCGATTTCTCTTTTGCCGTGGCCGGAGATTTGGTTGGCGAAGTCTTCGCCAAGGACTTTCTCGAGGCAGGCGAGATTGATGTGGCCCATGTCGAGTTCAATGGAGCTTCGCCACATCGCTGGCCGATCTTGCTGAACGGTTCTGTTGGGGAAATCACTCTAGAGACGACCAACGACCTTGCGGCAGTATTCACTGATCCAACGAGCCGAAAGATGTTGGGGCAGTTCCCGCAGGCAATCAGTAGATCGGCGCAAATTCGGTCTAATCGATTGTTGGAAGATGGGACGCAGCGTTTTGTCTTAGTTGAAACCATCATCGACGGTTGCAGGGCGTGCCCGATCCTCGGCAACGCTGTAACGTTCCTTGAAATCGGGCCGGCAACAGGCGGGACCTTAAAGCGCACACCCATTGGCCTCTCAATAAGAGACCCGAGCGATAATGTGGATCTTTCACATCAGGTGTTGCGGGAGCGCCCGGACAGCCTTCAAACGATACTCAATGTCCTTGGCTACAATGCGGGTGAAATGGACGGATATCCCGGCCCCCAAACACGAAACGCCTTAATGGCTTTTCAAGCAGAGCGATGCCTGCCGGCAACCGGGCAACCAGATAGCGCGACAGCCGCAGCAATTGTTGCTGCCGACGGATTTGAAATGCCCTGTTCAGGAAAGCAAGTTCCAAATGGTGTGGCTGCAAACACGCCACTACTTGCGGGCAAGTATGTTCGCGACCTGGCACAATGCGAGCAACACGAGAACTGGGATCTGCTTTGGGAACAGATCTTCATAGATGGAACCGGCATAACACTGGGTCACGAAAATCCATGCGAAACCAGGCGTACCGACATTCGAAACGGCGTAACCCTGTTTCGCGGGTCTTGTAGTTGGGTCGATGCGACAAGGGAAGCAAGTTGGCGTTTAGACCTGCGTTCCAACTCCGAGTTCGTCTTTCTGAGTCAGGAGAATACCTTCGGCAATCTTGAACCCGCGCTTTACAAGCGCTGTGAAGACCTGAAAACAGAAGTCGGCGGGGCGAAAGCCGCTTCCGCGCCAACTGAAGATGGAACCTCAAGTGGGATCACATTTGTGTTCCAAAAAGAGGAACTCGACCAGGTCGCCGCATTGTCGAACGATGGCGAGCTGCGGTCCACAGGCTTCAATGTGGAAATCTCGGATGACCTGTCCGTGAACTGCACGCATTGGGTGCCCCAAGGTGCAGGTGCGCCTTCTGAATACGGCATAACAACTTGGGATGCGCTGCTGCCCAAGTTGCAATGTAATGTATGGTCAGACAATGGAGACGGCTCGTCGGGACTTGTCCCGAATACTCAGGTAACCGCGTCTTTCGACACAGCAAGTCATGCGATGGTTTTGACCCTGGATGACACCGAAGTGTTCCTGTTCGCACGCCAAGGCAGCCAAGCACCCTGTGTTTTTTCTGTTCAGAACCAGGTACATCAGTACAAGAGAGAGTGGCAGGTGGAATGCCAGGTTGGGTACAAAGAGACTGAAACCGCTCACTTTGAACCGGAACGCGGATCGGAACTTCGAAAAAACATCCTTGAGGCTGTAAGACCGATCGCCGAAGAACACTTCGGACCGCCTATTGAATTCGTTGTGAACACTATGCGCGTGCTAAACGGCAAAGCCTATGTCGAGTTCTCGGCGCAAAGACCAAACGGCGTGCCCATCGACATCCGCTCAACGCCTGCGGCTGGTCGTGGCGCAGTCGATTTTGGTGTTGGGAACGCCCATGTTGTTTCCGGTTTCCTCACCGAGCAAGAAGGTGACTGGAGACCGAGTGATATTGTCATACAAGCTACAGAGGCATGGTGGGTCGGAAATTGCACCGGCTTGGAAGGACTAATGCCAGAAACATGTGGCAGCCGAGACAGCGAGTCTCGTCCAATTCAACCCGCAGGAGCAGAGATATCTTCGACACCCGCAGCAATTCCTAACTGCGCGGCCGAATGGGTAACCACCTCCAACGGATGCAAAGCCTGTGTTGAGCGTCCAGAAGGTTGGCTCAGGTACATGCAAAAAACGGCGGACCCAAGCACCCGGTGGAGCGGCGCGTGCGAGAATGGGCTGATTGAAGGACAAGGGGTCCTGACTTGGTATTCCGGCGAAGACGAAGGGTGGCGGACGATTTTTAACGCACGATATCCCGCCGTTGCCGGAGTGCCCGCATTTGAACTCAGACCGAGTGACGTCACGGTCCGATATGCGACCAACCTGTCAGATGGCACTGTCGGCTACGGCAAAGAATGTATCGCCGTCTCGGATGCAGTACACGATGTCTCTCCGCTTCTTTTGATTGTGGATGCGAGCATTCCGCTGGCAAACCCCGAGGTGCATAAAGTGGTCATGGAAGAGGCTCAGCGGATCGCTCTTGCGGATTGCGAGAAAGAGCGTCAGCGCGTCAGCATTCGCAAGGAAGTTTCGCGTTTTAAGGTTTATTCAATCAATTTCGCACGTTCTAACCATCCCCGAATAAAGCCGTTTGTTGATACCGATCGGCCTATCCCGGGCGGGGATCTTTATCGCATCTTGCCGGGTTGCGGATTCCGCCCGTGGCTTTCGGGCATTTCTGAGTGTTTTAAGGAAAATCCAATTACCAATGAAATCCGCCAACAGGTGATTGCAACCAACCAGTCAAGGGCCCAAGCCATCCGCCAAGCGGAACGGTTGCGCGCAGAGCAAGCGGCCCAAGCGGAGAAAGCGAGGCAGCAAGCCAGGATTGCCGCGATCCGGCAAGAGATCGAGCAGAACTGGGCGGCGCACATGGACGATGTGTTCACGGGACAATACGTGATCCAAAACGTCGGCGACCTGCTTCAGTACAACAAAGCCCGCGCGATATCCCTTCTGTCACAGGGGGTCACACTACAACTCGCCACCGCGAATATGAACTTTCAGGATGGAACGGTAATCATCTCGCATGAACATGATCCGACCGATGTCCTGAAACCTGTCCGAGACGCCGCTCGCGCCGAAATGGGCACTTGGGAGCAGTGGTTCGACACAACTGCCAGTGTGGGGCGGGACTATTCAGGACCTAGTATCAACGTAACGTGTCGGCTTGACGCCAGCGCCCTTGAACAACTCGACGGAAAAAGCACCGCCCGTTTTTCTGCCACTATGCAGTCGTTGAACGGTCGGTCAGCGATCTTTGATTGTGAACTGAAACGGTGACCGATGTGTTTAGATCAAGAGTTAATCTCGTGTGGTCCGGTGTCATCTGGCTTGCTTTGTGTGGCTTCGCCCTCGCCCAACACGACTTGGACGCAGTACTGACGGATTTGAAAGCCGTACAAGCGAACGAGAACGCTTCCGTAGATGAACTACGTGCTGCAGTCGCCAAAGTTCAGCGTATTGTAGATGACTTTCCAGCCTCAGATGCCGCCGTCAGTGTCTTGCTTGGAGAAAATTATAAGGGGATCGTGTTTGGCGCTTTCGAACAGAGACTGACAGCAGCCCTTGAAACCCTCGACGATCTTGATCAAGCCCAGGCACAGCTCGGGTCAAATGACAAAGAAGCCTGCCTGACGTCCGCAATTGCAGATCGATCTGGTGTCCGCATGCTATTTGGGTTTTCTACAGACGCGGGCGGCAACCTAGCCGATCTCCCTGAGATCATAGAGCCAAAGAAACCAAATTCTGAGGATCGTTTGCAGTATCTGGGAATAGTTGCTGCTCTTGAAAAATGTGCGCCTTATCAAAATAGCGGCTCACCCTATCAATTGAAACTGTCCGACGCCGGTCGCCTGTCTCTTTTAGAGGTGACGCCGTCGCCGGCAGAGAATGACAGTGATGCGGGGGCCATCGGGGTTGAAGCTGCTGTTGCGCTACCTGTCGGCTCAGAAAGTACCGAAAAGGGCCTGGGCCTGGACAAACAAGCTATTCGGGATATCCAGGCTCGGCTGATGGTGATCGGACACGACCCCAATGGCGTAGATGGTGTGTTGGGAAAAGGAACGCGTTCGGCTATCCAAGCATGGCAGACCACGGTCAGCGCAGAACCGACGGGTTATTTGAACAAGGTCCAGCTCTCAACTCTAAAGACGCAATCTCAAGGCGATTTAGAAGAATGGTTACGCTCGGAAGACAATGCAAAGCTATACGAACCGCCGCCGGTTCTAGCAATTGGTCCGCAGAATATGTCCGGGAACTGGCGCTATACTACGAATTGCGGTTCAAGAAGCCGACTGGGCAGACTTAAGATTACCGGAATCTTCGCTATGCAACACGCCGGGGGCCGAAACTATACCGGGACTCTGTCAAATTCACAGGGATTGCGTGGACGCGTAAGCGCGACTCTCAAGGGGCGTTCCGTATCTGCTGTGACCAACTTTGGGCTTTTGGTTGGTAAGGTGAACTTAAATGCTCGTGTTGACGATTATGAACTGGTGTTGCGGGGTCGCGACTCAAACGGATGCTCTTTCTATGCTTCGAAACGATAGCCAGTAAGGTCGATTTTAGGTCAACCGGTCTAGCCTTCTTTAGGTCAGGAATCATAGCCAGTAGATGATGTTAGCTACCAGTGCTATGGCTGAGAGGAACACCTTTGGGCACCTGTTTTATCGGGTTGCCACTCGCCGCCGATCTTTCAGCCTTCCAAACATGATCTAGATCCGATTGCGACGTTTGTAGCGAAGCTTGTCGTTCTTCACTGGTATTATCCGCTGCTTCCGGCTTGGGATGCACCCGCGTATCGCGCCAGCGCAAACCATTGCGATTAAAGAAGACTTTCCCGCTCAATACACGCCGGTCATCGACACGGGGTTTGCCGTAAGACTTTGGGAAGAAAGGCTCAAGACGCGCCATCTGGGCGCCGGTCCGTCAAAACAGATCAGACATGTTCACCGCTCGTTTTTCGAACCGAGAATCAATCAACCCTGCAGAAATCAATGGGTGCTAAACCTAGGCCGGCAAATTGCAATGCGCGGAACGTGAGTGGCGGGTTCTGCAGCTGCAACGCGGCACCAGATTTTTTTGCTGGCGCGGCAGAATCTACTCTGTGCGCACTCGCAGCACAAAAAGTGAATTTACCGGTGTGGGCTCATCGCAGGCGTTCTATGCACATTGGATCAATGACGGTTATCTGAGGGGTTGAAATGATGGTTCGTTCGGTCCGCAGATAAGGCTCGCACTCAACCAGAGATCGCTTCAGATAACACCCGTTCAGCGACGTTTGCGGTTTGTTATCGAAGTATCAAACATCAATGGTTGCCAAATCTGGCGCTCGTTATGTCGCTGTCCGTCGACCGCGAAGAGGACAACGCTGACCTTTTCAGCGCTTACTTCGATGTGAGGTTTCGGAAACTGATTGCGCGACGCGAAAACAATACCCGGGCCTTGTACTCTACCAATCCGGAAAACGTGTTGTGAAATAGCTGGGGAGCCGGACTGTAAACAGCTGCTGCAGCATTGATCTCAAGGAAATGCCCACTGTTATTTTTGCGGGGCTTCCATCCTTTGGAGAATAGCCAATCGCTTGTCGTGTTTCGGTGATGTCCCAGCGCATACCTGGGTTATCTGACATTAGGTTCAGGGCTGCGAAGGAAATATCCTTGGCATCTATTGCGGCGCGCATTCCGCCTAGAAAGTCCCGATCACTCAACCACATTTCCTGACCCCACCGGCCCATCGCCATGTGTGTGCCGGGTTGGTTGCCGTGAGTCCATTGCGTCCAGCCGATGCGCAAGCAGATGACCGACAGTCCGTGATGCTCGGCAAAATAGGCCCCTGTCCGTTCACAGAATAGTTTTGACATGCCATAAGCGTTTACTGGCCCTGGTGATGTCGTGCTGTTGAGCACCTCATGCGTGAACCTTTTGTCGCCGTGAACCCAGTTGGAGCTGGCAAGAACCACGCGGCTGACGCCCATGGCTGCCGCATGGTGATAGAGAGAAAGCGTTGCATCCATATTGTGTTTGATCGCGGAGGCCCAAGTGGCGGAGGGCTCTCGGTCTCCGGCAAGATGCACGATAACGTCCACTCCCTTAAGCAAACTGACCCAACTGCTGTCGTCGGACAGGTCTGCGGTGTGAATGTCGGGATGGTCAACGGGGCGAATGTCGATGCCAGAAACGGTGTAGTCGGGGTCGCTTTCTAGCGCGTCAAAAAGTTTGCGGCCGAGATGCCCACCAGCGCCTGTAATCAGGACATGCATGACAGGAACTCCTTGTTGTTTGCGAGTCCCAATGGCATTTGGGATGCATCTTCCTCCGCCAAGACGCGGAACGTCTGCCGAAAATTCAGCGTTTCATTCGGTGCGAGGTTGCGTGCCGGGGAGTGCCACTCCGCTTCGCAATAGGCGTAATCGCCCGAGTTAAAGACCTCAAACGGAAAGTCGTGTGCAAATTGATCGCCCTGTTGAGGTTCTGGTACTGAGCACATTAGCAACGGGGTATCAGCGCCGCACCGTATCAATGTACGACCGTTGGGGTTCGGTAGCCCGACCTTGAATTCCTGCTGTCTGTTGCAATCCACGACAATGCCGTTGCCGTGCGTAGCTATCATCCCTTCGGCAGAGCCAAAAACAGGATAAAATGCAGGGTCTTCCAATTCGACACCGACCTTGGTGGGGGTGTTAAGCATCATGACTGACCAAATGCCGGTCAGGCGCGAGGAGGTCCCATGGTTGACCACGATGTGTTCTATTTCCCAGCTTTCCGCCGAGGTCAGCGTGATGCGGCGCGACACTGACAAGTGCGAGGTCGGGCATAATGCGCTGGTCATGTCGATACGAGTGCTGCTTCTTGAAGTGATCTGGTAAGAGCCGCTGTCCAACACGGGAAACGGAGCGCCGTTTACCCAGGATGCATCTGGGGCGATCCACGTCTTCTCGCCGCCCCAGAGTGGAAAACCAAATTGTGGAGAGCGTGTGGGCAGATCGGTAAGCCGTGTGTCATCGACATCCAAACCGTCGAGATCTGCGTTTTGAAATAGGAGGGAGCGACCTTGGAAGTTTATATCCCATAAGCGGCCCCCGATGCCGGGCAGGAGTGTCAGCTGCAGATCGTTTTGCTGCAGGTGAAGAACGCTCCATCTGTCCGACATGTACCCCCTCCTATCGGTTCCCGGCGCGACAGAATGCGCCGGGACAATCGCTTAGGTGTGTTTGAACTGGACGACGTTTTCGGCCGTAATCGGCATAACCCCGGTTTCAACACGCTCTGGCAAAGGATTGATGCCAGCCGCCTTCCAATCGGGCAAGACCTTCAGCGCGTCAGTGTTCTGCCAATGCATCATGTGGAAGGCGAGAAAGATCTCAAGATAGGATTTCTGAGCCACAGCGCCGTGAATTGTGCCGTCTTCGATATAGGGAAGCATATCATCATTTCGGTCCATCGCGACGATCTTGATGTCCTTGCGTCCCGCCTCATTGACGGCAATTGCCGCGCCTTTGCCGCTGTCGCCGTCCGTGCCGCCAATGCCAACAATATCCGGGTTCGCCTGAATTGCCTGAAGGTAGGCTGTCGGCGCATAGGACGGGTCGGCCTTATCGTTGACGACGTCGACGACCTCGATATTTGGGTATTTCTCAGCAAAGATTTGTTTGTACCCCTCGACCCGCTCCAACGTGGAGGGGGCAGGGAAAGTGCCGAGGATAACCTTGCCTTTCCCGCCAATCGCTTGCGCGAGCATTTCACCGCCGACACGTCCTGCCTGAACGCCGTTGATACCAAGGAATGTGGACCGGGGGCTGTCGGGAATATCGCCAATACAACATGTGACCGGAATGCCCGCCTCGACCGCACGTTCGACGCCGGGAGCCAGAGTGGCCGGATCACCGGGGAAGATAAGGATGCCTGCGGGACGTCTAGCGATCAGTTCATCCAATTGGCGTGCTTGTGCGGCCGTGTCAAAATCCAAGGGGCCCGTGAATGTGGCCTTGATGCCCATCAGTTCCTCAAGGTCTTCCATTGCATTTCGATAGTCCACCCAGAACGGCACCTGCGTGACGATGGACAGGAACACATACTCCTTGCCGGCCGCTTGCGCCATGGCTTCTTTGGACAGCATGGGCAGTCCGAACGCTGCGGCCAATCCAGCGGTGGTGCCCGCTGTCAGCAGCCTGCGCCGATTCACGTTCAATTCAGTCATCGTAGTCTCCCTGTTTTGGATCTTTGGTTGTTGTTGAGTTTTGGAAAGCTTCGGGATTAGCCCCGTTTGCTTCGGATCAGCATGTCCAAGGCGACCGCTGTAACGAGTACACCGCCGATGACGATCATCTGCCAGTAGATCGATACAGCCAGCATCGTCATAGTGTTGTTGATCAACGCAACGAAAACGACGCCGAGGAAAGCACCAAGAATAGTACCTTCGCCGCCGCGTAGAGATGCGCCACCGATGACAGCCGCTGCCAGAACCTGAAGTTCGATACCGTTTCCTGCCGTGGGCGTGCCGCTCATCAGGCGGGAGGCCAGCAATACACCCGCCAAAGCAGCCAGAATACCGGTCAGTGCGTACAGAATGATACGTACGCGTGTGACATGGATGCCTGACAACATCGCGGCCTTTTCATTGGCGCCGATGAAATAGACCTGACGGAAAAAGCGCGTATGGCGGACGGCCAGGTCAAACAGAACGACGAGCAGAATGGTGAACAAGACGATTACCGGAAAGCCGCCTATGTCAGCTTTGCCGATCCAGGCAAATGATGCCGGCAGGCTTGAGACAGAAAAACCTTCGGTCAGGACAAGAGCGATGCCTCGCGCGATCGACATCGTGCCGAGGGTCGCGATAAGCGGATTGATCCCGAGGCCGGTCACGAGCAAACCGTTGACTACCCCGACAATTCCACCCAACACTAATCCGCATACCACAGCGAGCGGAATTGGCATACCAGTCAAAAGCAGCATGGCTACGACGGTAGAAGACAAAGCCATAACCGATCCAACGGAAAGATCGAACCCGCCGGATGCAAGTAGGATCGCCATACCGATCACGATGATCGCGGTGGGGGCCATGCCCACGGCCACGGCTCGAAAGTTCGAGAAGCTGAGGAAATAGGGATTAACGTTGGACATCACGATGATGATGGCGGCGATCAGAACGATCAGCGTCAGTTCACGAATATCGACAAAAGCTTGTAGAACACGGCGCAGCAGCGGACGCTTCATGGGCAAGTTGGCTTGAGCGGTCATGGTCACGTCGCGACTCCTGATTGATTGGTTTGGGGTGCGTCCACAATTGGAACGGAATTTCCAGCGGCCATTTGAAGAAGCGTGGTTTCGGTTGCCTCAGCGGCTGCGATGTCTCCCATGAGGCGACCGTCGTGGACGACAAGGATGCGGGTCGAGAGAGAGACCAGTTCGGGAAAATCGGATGACACGACGAGGATGGCCATTCCCTCGGCTGCTCGACGCAAAAGTTCCGTGTGGATTTGGAATTTGGCTCCGACATCGACCCCTTTTGTGGGCTCCTCAATGATCAGAAGAGCTGGCGCGCGTTTGAGCCACTTGGCCAACATTATCTTTTGCTGATTGCCCCCTGAGAGATCACCAACAAGTTCGTTAATCCCGCTGGTTTTGACACTGAATGCGTCAATGGCTGTTTGGCTTGCTTCTTTGATCGAGCCCGAACGCATGAACCCAGCAGACGCATGATCGGAAAGACTGGCCGCGATCAGGTTGTCGCTGAGTGATTGTTCCAGAAAGAGGCCTTCAGTCTTGCGTTCCTCGGGAACAAACCCGACCCCAGCACGCATCGCCTGCCGCAAGGACGCAAAGTTAACAGGCTTGCCGTGCAGTCTGATCTCCCCGGTCGCGCCATGCATCAACCCGACAATCGATCGAACAATCTCGCTGCGGCGAGCGCCCATCAACCCTGCCATCCCTACAATCTCTCCGGCTTTAATGGAGAAAGAAATGTCTTCGAATTCATCTGGATGGGTTAATTCTCGGACATGCAAAACCTCTTCGCCGTTAACCTTACCTGACCGCGTGACATCACCGGGGTGAGCGCCGCCGATCATCTCGGCGACGACTTGTTCCTGAGAAGTTTCCGAAACCGGTAAAGTGCTGATGTGGCGCCCATCTCGCAAAACGGTAATGCGATCCGAGATCTGGAAAATCTCGGCCATATGGTGGCTGACATAGACGATGCCAATCCCTTTCTTTGTCAGGGACTTTAGGACTTCGAATAGTGCGTCTACTTCGTCGGGTGCCAATGCTGATGTCGGTTCATCCAGCAAAAGGACGCGGGAATTCAACGACAGCGCCTTGGCGATTTCAACAATCTGGCGGGAGCTTATTGGCAAGTTTTCCACGGGTGTTGAGACGTCGATATCCAGACCGAATTCCGCCAGTAACGCCTCCGCACGGCGGCGCAGTTCAGGCCAGTCAACTACGCCAAACCGGGTGGGTACGCGCCCCGCGTAGATGTTTTCCGCAACAGAGAGGGCGCCAGCGAGGCTGAGTTCTTGAAAAACACAGCCGATGCCCAGGGATTGCGCGTGTGATGGGCTTTCGACTCGCTGTTCCTTGCCGTCGCACAGGATACGCCCAGCAGAAGGTTGGTGAAGTCCATAAAACAGGCCGAGACAAGTGGATTTTCCGGCGCCGTTTTCCCCGCATAGCGCGTGAACTTCGCCGGGTCTCAATTCAAAGTCGACGCCATCCAAAACAATGTTCGTGCCGAAGCTTTTGCCAACCCGATCCAGCTGGATCAGTGGCTGTAGCCCCGGTGAGTCAGGTTTCATTGCTGGCGTCATACAAGCTTCCTCCCGTCTTTTGATTGGCATCTGATATCTCAGATGTCAACTGAAAAAGAAAAGACCGTGAGGTGCCCAAAAGAAAGGGGCGGCGCCGTTCTGGCCCGCCCCCGTCACAACGAAGCTACGTTTTTGCTAGGATGCGGTCGCGCCTTCGAGGACGATGGCGGCGCTTTTGTAGGCTTGTCTGGTGCGGTCAATATGCGCTGTGAGAAGAGATTTGATTTTGGCCATGTCACCTTCGCGAACGGCAATAGCGATTTTCGAATGCTCATCGAAGGAGAGCTCAGTATGCTGTGGCAGCTTCGCCAAATGGGTCCGCAATGCGGCAATCTTACCAATGTAGCGTGTATAGCTGGCCGTCAGGTAATCGTTACCGGCATGTTCAAAAATCAACTGATGAAACGTGGTATCCAGTGAAAGGTAGCCCTTTTCATTGCCTCGCCTGCGTTCCTTCTCCATGTCCTTCACGACACGCTGCATGTCGTCGGCAAGACCTTCCGGGTTCCGCAACAACGCAAGTTCAAAGGCGGCAGTTTCGATAGCCTGTCTGAAATCGCAGATCTGAGTCACTTCCGGCTCAGACAGCGAAAAAACGCGTGCGCCTTTTTGAGGCTCGATACTGACCAACCCTTCGTCACGTAATTGAGCGAGTGCTTCGCGGACTGGCGATTTCGATACGCCCAGCTCTTCGGAGATTTTTCGCTCCGACAAAACCTGGCCCATTTTCAGGGAGCCATCGATAATACTATTCCGCAAATGTTCCAGTGCGAGTTCACGCAAAGACTTGGGTCTCTCAAGCGCCATCTGAGGATATCTCCAAAAAAAGGTGTTGCCAGATGCAAGATATCTGATACACCAGATTAGGCAAGCTGGTATATCAGATATCAGAATGTACTTAGGAGATCAAAAAGTGCGCGCAGAGTTGGTCGTCGATTGTAAGAACCAGCACGGGGAAGGGATTTTCTGGAATCCCGCCGACGGCCTAATCTGGTGGACCGACATTGAAGGCTGTGCGCTTTGGTCATTTGATCCTGCAACGTCAGAAACTGCCTCTCATGAGATGCCGGAGCGCGTGTGTTGCTTCGCGCCGCGCGCGTCTGGCGGTCTGATCGTTGCCTATGCGGATCGAGTTGTCTTGTTCGATTCGCCCAATAGCGAGGAAACCCTCGTGACGCGATTCGAGCCGAACAATCCGGAGACACGGCTTAACGATGGGCGAACCGATCGCCAAGGGCGATTGATTGTTGGAGGCATGAACGAAGTTTCTGGTAAAGCCGATTCGTCAGTCATCTGCGTCGATAAGGATTTGAGTGTACGGACGATTATCGAAGGAGTGTCTTGCGCCAATTCGACTTGCTTTACGTCCGACGGTGAGACGATGTTCTTTGCGGATACCCCGGATCGGGAAATCGTTGCATTTGATTACGACACACGCGGTGGAACCGTTTCGAACCGTCGGCAGCACGCTTCTTTCAATGATGAGCCAGGCTTGCCTGATGGGTCCTGTGTCGATGCCGAAGGGGGCGTCTGGAACGCCGAATGGGAAGGCCATCGCGTTGTTCGCGTCGCACCTGACGGCACGATAGATCGAGTGATCGAGGTGCCGGTCTGGAAGCCCACCTGTTGCGCTTTCGGTGGGCCTGATCTCGACACGCTGTTCATAACGAGCTCAAGGCTGATGAGTGACGAAGCAGCTTTAACAAAAGAACCGGAATCCGGCGGCCTCTTTGCTGTGAAACCCGGCGTTCGTGGCGTGATAGACGCGCCATTCAAAGGATAACCAACGAAATTCTGGAGGAGAAAACTATGTTGAAAACGCTAATGACCACTACGCTTGCCGCGGGGTTCGCCACGCTGGCAACGGTCGCTCTGGCGGAAAATTATCCAACACCTGTTCCACTTGAGGACGGGGCACAAGCGCCAATCGATGCAATAGAACCCAAGAACGATACGTTCCGGATCGCGTATATGCCGCCGGCGACCGAGTTCAACTACTACATCGCCATCGGTGAAGGCATCAAAGCGGTTGCTGCTGAGGCCGGGGTCGAAGTCTTCATGCTTGCGCCCCAGTCCGGTGCGGACATCAACGGCCAAATGGGAATGATCCAGGATGTGCTGACGCAGGATGTGGATGCAATCATCTTTGGGACACACGATGAATTTGCTGCCGCACCATTGCTAAAGCAGGCAGTAGACAAGGGCATGGCAGTTCTGATGATCAATTCGGACATCCCGAACTTCCCGACACCAATTCATGGCGTTGTCGGGTACTCTCAGCGTAACGGCACGCATGCTATCGCTGATTGGGCCATTGAAACTTATGGTGATCAACCGCTGAAGGTCGGCATTATCGAAGGGCAGCCTGGCTATCACTCGACCGAACGTGTGGGCGGCTTCCTCGACGGTATCGAGGGCAATGATAACTTCGACGTTGTGGTATCCATTGATGGTAAATGGAACGTTGAAGGCGGCAACACTGCTGGTATGGATATCCTGCAGTCGAACCCCGATCTCGACATGATCTTTGCGGCGAACGACTACATGATCATTGGGGCATCATTTGCTGCAAAAGCACTTGGCCGCAATGATATCGTCCTTTTGGGCAATGATGGTGACACGTCTGGCCTTGAAGAAATCGCGGCTGGCAACATCACGGCAACCGTCAACACCTCGCCATTCTTAATGGGTAAAGCGGCCATGCACGCAACCATTGATGCGCTCAACGGGTCCTATCCCGGCGGCTGGATCGAAACGCCCACATCAATTGAAGACAAAGATGGTGCGATCAGCGTGCTGCAAGAGCCAGAAAAGCTCTTCCCGCAGCCGTCCAAAGAGTACTGAGCTTTCTCCCCGCTTCCCGGTGGCGCGTGCGCGTGCTGCCGGGTCGCAACTCAACCGAGTTTCACTTTTGTCGAGGCAATCGCAATGACACCCGCAACGCCACTTTGGGAGTTTGTCGATATCACCAAGGCCTATCCTGGGGTTTTGGCGAATGACGAGGTTTGCATCCGGCTTATGCCCGGTTCCATTCATGGGCTGCTGGGTGAAAATGGCTGTGGCAAGTCGACTATGATCAAGACACTGTCCGGCGTGCAGCAACCCGATAGCGGTCAAATCCTGCACAATGGCAAGCCGGTCACGATCAGCGATCCGCAGGCGGCACGTGAACTTGGTGTCGCAACAGTTTTTCAGGAATTCTCGATCGTGCCCACCTTGTCGGTTGGCGAAAACATCTTCCTTGGCAATATGCCTCGGTCCCGCTTTGGCGTGATCGACTGGGCCAAGGTCCACAACGAAGCCGCGCGCGTTTTGGCGGAAATGGATGTCGATGTTTCTCCCGAAACGATCACCGGCTCGCTATCGGTAGGCGAGCAACAACTGGTCGAGATCGCGAAAGCCGTCGCGATGGACGCCCGCATGATCATCCTGGATGAGCCAACGGCGGCATTGGGTGAAGATGAAATTGAACGCCTGCACCAGTTACTGCGCAATATGCGTGAACGCGGAACCGCTATTCTCTATGTGTCGCACAGGCTGGATGAGGTTGAACGGATCGTTGATGAAGTGACGATCTTGCGCAACGGCTGTGTTGTGCGAGCGAGTGGCGAGACCAAGATCAACGTCTCTGAGATTGTCAGCGCAATGGTCGGTGAGGACATTGGTGAGCATTATCCCAAGGAGCAGAACGCGACCAAGGATATTGTGCTAGAGGCGGCGGGTCTGGTCACCAATTCGGGCGTGAGAGATGTATCGTTTTCGTTGCACCGAGGTGAAGTTTTGGGTTTGGGTGGTGTATTGGGCAGTGGCCGCACAGAGATTGCCCGCGCCCTGTTTGGGACAGACGAGCTGGCGGGCGGACAGATAACACTGCATGGCAAACCAGTACGCTTCCGCCGGGAAATCGATGCGATCCGTGCTGGATTGGCCCTTGTTCCGGAGAACCGTAAGTTTGACGGGTTGTTCTTCAATTTCCGCGCAAGCGGGAACGTCACTGCAGCGTCCCTTGGCGGGCTAAGCCGGTTCGGCGTGTTGAATCTTAAGGCGGAAGAGCAAGCCACCCATGACCTGATCCGCGATCTGGAAATCTCGACCCAGGCCGAGGAAAAGACGGTCAACTTCTTGTCTGGTGGTAATCAGCAGAAGATCGTGATTGCACGTTGGCTGTTCTCAGCCTCTGACATCCTGATCCTTGATGAACCGACGCAAGGGATCGATATCGGCGCCAAGATCGCTGTTTATAAGTTGATTAACAGGCTCACGCGGGCGGGAAAATCGATCATTCTAATCAGTTCAGACCATGATGAGTTGCTTGCGATGAGCGATCGGATTGCCGTCGTGCAGCACGGAACGATAGTGCGCACGGTCGATGCATCCGACCTTACGCATGACGATCTTGTTCGCGCGTCCGCCGACACCCCCCAATCCAAGCCTAAGGAGGCTTTCGCATGAAGCGGATCTTTGACACCCAGTTGATCGGGCCATTCGCAGCAATGGTGATTGTCGCACTGATCGTGGCCCTTACGACCGAACGCTTCCTGAACCCGGGCAACCTTTCTAACCTTTCGCTACAGGTAAGCATCGTGGCCTTGATCGCAATCGGGTCTACTATCGTGATCTTCGCTGCGGGCATCGATCTGAGTTCCGGGTCTATGGTGGCTTTGCTGACCATGATCGTTGCGCAAATGTTGAAATTTGTCGGCATTCCACTGGTTCTGGCGCTGCCCCTCATACTCTTCATGGGCGGATTGCTTGGTCTGTTCATTGGGCTGATAACAGCCTACGGGCGTATCCCGTCGTTTATCACGACATTGGCGGCGTTGATTGCCTTCAGGGGCCTTGCCCTGACCTTCAACAATGGGTCTCCGATCTTCTCGCTGGATCCGGCGTTAGAGCCAATCTTCTACGGCAAGCTGTTCGGCGTTCCGATGCCTTTCTTCTACCTCGTATTCTTCTACGTCCTTGCTGCGTTCACCATGAACTTCACGAAACTTGGGCGTGAGATCTATGCCGTGGGTGGTAACCCAGCCGCTGCCGTTCTGACGGGTATCAACGTACGAAAAGTTCAGACGACGACATTTGTCATCGCTGGTTTCATGACGGCTGTTGGTGCGATCCTGATGTCAGCGCGCCTCAACTCTGGTTCGCCCAACTATGGCCAGACGCTGGAACTGCAGGCCATTGCCGCTGCTGTTGTCGGCGGAGCCAGCCTTGCAGGCGGTCGTGGCAACATCCTCGCCACGCTGATGGGGGCGATGACAATCGTTATCGTCCAGAATGGTTTGAACCTGAACGCTGCGCCATCTTCGGTTCAGAACATCGTGTTGGGCCTGATCATTCTGTTGGCCGTCGGCATAGACATGTGGCGCGCGGAAATTTCGGGCTTGATGGGTCGAATGTTCGGCCGCCCTTCATCGCAGCAGTCATCTAACGTTAAGAAGGAGGCCTGAGATGGATCTGGGGCTTAAGAATAAACTGGTCCTGGTGACTGGTTCAGGTTCTGGCATCGGCAAAGCCACTGCCCGGGTCTACCTGGAAGAAGGCGCGCGGGTCATCGTGCATGGCCTGACCGAGGCGGAAGTGTCCGACTGCGTCAACGACCTGTCATCTCTGGGCGACGTTGAGGGCATTGCGGCCGACCTAACCAAGACCTCAGATGCAGAAACGCTGGCGGATTTTGCGCGAGCGCGCGGTGCGGTAGACGTTCTGGTGAATAATGTCGGCATCTTTTCGGTTAAACCGTTCGAGGATCTCACGGATGACGACTGGATGCACTATTTCAACATCAACGTCCTGTCCGCCGTTCGGATGAGCCGAATTTTCCTGCCTGACATGCTTGGCCGGGATAAGGGATCTATCATCAACATGGCCAGCGAAGCGGCAGTGAAACCACTACCTCAGATGGTGCATTATTCTGTCACTAAAACTGCCATGTTAGGTCTGACACGTGGCATGGCAGAATTGACAAAGGGGACAAAAGTTCGGGTTAACTCGATCCTGCCTGGTCCAACCTGGACAGAAGGTGTCGAAGCCTATTTTGACGGCCTCGCCGATCAGAAGGGTGAGCCGCTCGACACGATCGTCGACAATTACTTCAAATTAGATGAGCCCACATCGCTCATACAACGCTTTGTCCAACCAGACGAAGTCGCCCGCATGATCGTCACGATCTCAGCAAGCACAGCCTCCAATGGTTCTGCGCATCGGATCGAAGGCGGCATCGTTCGCAATATTCTTTAACTGCTAACTGGAGGAGCCTGCTATGGCCGCTCTCACTTTCTCTCACATTGGCATCACAGTTCCCGACTTGGAAAAAGCCGTGGAGTTTTATTCCAAGGCATTCGGCCTGTACGTGCTGATGGAACCAACTGAAATCATGCATGACGAAAGCGCCATCGGTCAGATGTGCGACGATGTATTTGGGGAAGGATGGGGAAGCTTCCGCATCGCTCACTTGTCAATGGGCGACGGTGTTGGCATCGAATTGTTTGAATTCCCGAAGACCGTCGAAGAAGAACGACCGTTTGAATATTGGCGGCGTGGCTTGTTTCATTTCTGCGTACAGGACGAGGATCTGGAAGGCCGCATCAAGGTTATCGAAGACCTTGGCGGGCGCCAGCGCATGAGCCAAGTGCGCAAGTATTACCCAGGTGAAAAGCCTTATCGCATGGTCTATATGGAAGACCCGTTTGGCAACATATTCGAGCTCTATAGCCACTCGTACGAATTGACCTATTCGGCGGGTGCCTATGACTGATCGCGCCGCCTTTCCCCCCAGAACGGACAAACCCAAGGTCGTGATAACCGATTACGACTTTGGTGATGTTGCCGTTGAGACGGAAATCCTGGAAGCCGCAGGAGCCGAGGTGATTGCGCTTCAGGCCAAGCGCCAGGAAGACCTGTTTGATGTCGCGCCGCATTGCGCAGCGATGATGAATCAATATGCCCGGATCGGGAAGGAAACGATTACGCGGATGCGGAACTGCGAGGTCATCGCGCGTTATGGCGTAGGCGTAGATATCGTGGATGTCGGCACGGCAACGGAAAAAGGCATCCTCGTTACCAACGTGCAAAACTATTGCACCGAGGAAGTCGCCGATCACGCGATTGCCCTTTGGCTGACCCTGGCGCGCAAGTTGCCTGACTATGATCGGGCCACTCATGCAGGGGTCTGGAAGTGGCAAAGCGGGCAGCCGGTCTACCGGTTGCGCGGGCGGACGATGGGTGTCGTCTCGCTGGGAAAAATAGGGCAAGCCATCGTAGCGCGAGCGCAATCTTTCGGAGTTACGGTCATCGCCTTCGATCCGTATTTGCCAAGAGAAGTCGCGGCAAAGATTGGGGTCGAGCTGGTGAGCAAGCCTGAATTGCTGGCAAGGTCCGACTATATCCTGATGCAGGCGCCGATGACGCCGAACACGCATCACTTTTTGTCGGATGCCGAATTTTCGGTCATGAAACCCGGTGCGATACTCGTGAACACTGGACGCGGACCAACGGTCGACAACAAAGCCCTGTTCCGGGCGCTGACCGAAGGCCATCTGGCAGCCGCAGGGCTCGACGACCCCGAAGAAGAACCGGCCAAGCGCGCCAACTGGACGCCTGATGACAACCCGTTGTTCAAACTGCCCAACGTCCTCGTAACGCCACATGCGGCCTACTATTCCGAGGAATCCATACACGCAGCGCGGGTCACTGCGGCCACTCAGGTGGCCAAGGTCCTGACAGGACAAAACCCCGACTACACAGTCAATGCCGACGCGTTGGCCGTATCTACCGCATAACAGGAGACAAGAATGCCAGACGTCAGCACGGACCTCAGGGTTTTCAATGATTTTGAAAGAAACCCGGAACTTCTCAAAAAATTCGACAAGGTGTTGGAGGCGTACTCTGCTGCTGCCATTTTTGCGGATGTGCAGTACCGAACAGGCGTGATGGACAGCGCCATCAAGCCCGCTTTCCGCGCCAAGGTGACAGGCCAGGCCGTGACGGTTCAGCTTTCAAAAGGTGATCTGGTCGACCCATTGCGAGCGCTTGAAATGGGACAACCCGGAGACGTGATCGTTGTGGACGCGGGTGGTGATCGTCAAACGTCAGTCTGCGGCGGTTTAATGGGTGGCCTGGCCAAGAACCGTGGCATTCGGGGTATGATCGTAGATGGCACTGGGCGTGACACAGATGAGTTGGAAGACATCAACTGGCCAATCTGGACGCGCGCGATCACGCCGCGCGGAACGCACACGATGTTCTCGGAACGTAAAGAAGAACTTTCGATTAATGTGCCCATTGCCTGTGGGGGCGTCGTCGTAAACCCCGGAGATTTCATTGTCGCTGATCTTATGGGCGTCGTTGTGATTCCACAGGAAATTGCCGAAGAAACCGTGCGCCTTGCTCAAGAGCAAGCTGACCGTGAGGAGGAAACCCGAAAATGGGTGGCCCAAGGCAAAACCGTTGAGGATCTGCTGAATGAATTCGGTCGCATCTGAGCCAGCGCTGATCGGCGTAGATTGGGGCACTTCATCGTTCCGTGCATTTCTAATTGGTGCGGAGGGCGACGTGATCGATGGGGTCTCGTCGCCTGAAGGTATCATGCAGGTTGCGGGACAAACCTTTGAGGCGGTCCTTGATCGTCTAATCGGCCCTTGGGTCGCCAACGCTAACCTGCCGATCCTGGCATCTGGCATGATCACCAGCCGCAATGGTTGGGTAGAAACGCAATATGCTGAAATGCCGCTGGGTGCTGGCGGTCTTGCGCGAGCGTTGGTCCCCCACGAAGCGGCCAACGGAGCGCGTATTCATTTTGTGACAGGTGCCTCGACAGAACATGCCGGAGGACCGGACGTAATGCGCGGCGAGGAGACCCAGATCATCGGGGCATCTTCGCTAGGTTTGAGCGAAGGTATGTTCGTGATGCCGGGAACGCACAGTAAATGGGTTCAGGTTGCCGACGGGAAGATCGTGGATTTCTCGACCTACATGACAGGTGAAATCTTTTCGGCGCTGAAAGAACACACAATTCTTGGCACCTTGATGAAGGAGGACACCTTCAGCGAAGACGCATTCGTGATGGGCGTCAAGGCGGGCCTCAGTGGTGAGTCGAACCTGCTGCACAGCCTGTTTCATGTTCGGACGCTTCCTCTCATGGGCAAAATCCCAAAGGTTGCCACGGCCGACTACTTGTCGGGCTTGTTGATCGGGACCGAGGTTGCTGCCGCGACCGGCGAAGTAAAAGACGTCGGCACGATCACTGTTGTTGGACGTAGCGATTTGTCCGTCCGATACGAAATAGCGCTTCGAACTGCTGGTTTCGACAGCCGTCGCGCGCCAGATGATATCGTTGCGAAAGGGCATTTTCTGATTGCTCGCGCTGCGGGGTTGGTTGGATGATTGACCTCACCGCAGCTCTTGCTGAGAACCCGCTGATTGCGATTTTGCGGGGGCTAGCACCAGAAAATGCGCGCCCGGTGTCTGATGTACTCTTCGATGCCGGGTTTCGGATAATCGAAGTGCCACTCAACTCACCGGACCCGCTGGAATCGATAGGGCAGATCGCCGTGAAACATGGCGCTCAAACCATCGTCGGCGCTGGCACAGTGTTGACTGTGGATCAGGTCGCGGCGGTTGCTGATGCAGGCGGGCGGATCATCGTGTCGCCCAATATGAACCCGGACGTCGGGCGCGCAGCTGTCGCTCGGGATCTTTATTGGTGTCCAGGAGTCATGACGCCCTCCGAGGCCTTTACGGCGTTGGATATCGGAGCATCGGTCCTCAAATTCTTTCCGGCGGAAATGGTGCCGCCAGCTGCCATTGCTGCCATGCGCGCCGTATTGCCTACAGACGCAGTCGTCGCTGCGGTAGGCGGCATAACGCCGGATACGATGGCGTCGTATCATGCCGCGGGTGTAGATGGATATGGGCTGGGGTCCGCGCTGTTCAAACCGAGCTATACATTGGATGAAATCGGCAGGCGCGCGCGCGCCTTCATCAGTGTATTGGAGGAACTTGGATGAAACAGGCCCTAGTAACGGGCGGTACGCGAGGGATTGGTGCGGGTGTTGCGCGGTCGTTGGCAGACGCAGGTTGGTCCGTCATCGCCGCATCCGCCTCCCAATCCGAATTGGAGGCATTCGAGCCTCAGGACGGGTTAAAGGTGCAGCTCTTGGATGTCACCGACCAGACGTCCATCAATGATGTATTCGGCGAACTCACGGGTCTCGATGCTTTGGTGAACTGCGCGGGTATTCTTTTGCGTGGCGAAGAATATGACATCGACGTCTTCGCCAAGGTGCTCGATGTGAATCTGACAGGCACCATGCGCTGCTGTCTTGCCGCGCATCCATTGTTGGCTGAAGCGAGTGGGGCCATCGTCAACACCGCCTCTATGCTCAGTACCTTTGGTGGGCCTTTGGTTCCGGCGTATTCCGCTTCCAAGGGCGGCGTGGCACAGTTGACCAAGGCGCTCGCAGGTCGCTGGGCCGAAGACGGTATCCGGGTCAATGCCATCGCGCCGGGTTGGATTGAGACAGAGATGACCCAGGGCCTTCGGGAAGACCCTGAACGAACAGCGGGGATCATGGCGCGTACGCCTATGAAGCGCTGGGGGAAACCCGAAGAAGTCGGTGCGCTTGTGCAATGGCTTTTGAGTGAAAACGCCAGTTTTGTGACCGGATCGATCTATCCGGTCGATGGCGGTTATCTCGCTATGTGAGGAAAATCAATGAATGACGATGACACCGCCCGAATGCCATATCAATTGCCATTCCCCAAGGATGCGCAAGACGAGATCGTGATCCCGAATGCCATGAGTGAGGACGACAGACTATGGGTTCCGCAGGCAGAGAACGTCTGGTTCCGACCGCTCTGCCTGAACCGCTCGCAAGGTTATTGGATGAACCTCCTCAAAGTACGCAAAGCTGGTGTTCTTTCGCGGCACCGCCATCCACAGCCAGTCCACGGTTTTGTCCTGAAAGGGCGCTGGCATTATCTGGAACATGATTGGGTTGCGGAAGAAGGGGGATATGTCTTTGAGCCGCCGGGTGAGACTCATACTTTGGTCGTTCCCGACGATGTCGAAGAGATGGTCACCTATTTCCAGGTCAATGGCGTGATGTGCTATGTTGATCCGTGGGGCAAGGTCACTGGCTACGAAGATGTCTTTACCAAGATTGATCTGTGCCGAAAACACTTCGCGGAAGTCGGTCTTGGAGAAGATTACGTTGAACAATTCATCAGGTGATGCGCCCCGTTTCGCGCTCGTGGCCCATGATGCGCGAAAGGACGAAATCGTTGAATGGGTGGGTCTGCAATTGGCCCGCCTGTCCAGAGTACAAATCTTTTCGACAGGGACCACCGGCAGTCGCATTAAGCAAGCCTATCCAGAACTGGATGTTACCTGCTTGAAAAGCGGACCACTCGGAGGCGACCAACAGATCGGCGCCATGATCTGCGAAGAGAAACTGGATGCACTGGTTTTCTTTGTCGACCCTCTGTCGCCCATGCCACACGACGTCGACGTTAAGGCTCTGACCCGTCTCGCAACGGTATATAATCTGCCAATGGCATGTTCGCGCTCAACTGCGGATCTGATCGTGAAGGGGCTGATTGACGGGGATGACAACACGCCTGTCTGATCCGCCGCACGCCGTAATTGCCGATCAGCTGGTACTCAGAAGGTGCTCTGTCAGACTGCCGAAGTTTTCGCTGCCAAGCTGGCTCATGTTGGCCTCAATGTCAGCTTTCAGGATGTGAACGAGATGGTCGATCCCTCGTGCTCCGAACGCTGCAACGGCATATTGAAAGGCGCGTCCGACCATGACGAAATCTGCACCTTTCGCCAGGGCACGCATGATGTCCAATCCCCAGGCAACGCCAGAGTCATAGATCAGTGGCACATCTGTTCCGACCGCCTCGCGGATGTTCGGGAGTTGGTCAATCACGGCGGGCCCGGCTTCGAATTGACGCCCGGAGTGGTTTGAGACCCAGATGCAATCCACACCCTCGGCCACCATTTTTTGTGCATCCTCTGGCCGCAAGACACCCTTGACGATCAGGTGACCCTCCCATTCCTGTCTCAGTTCGCGCAGGTAGTCCCAATCTGGAATCCCACGGATCAGAGCGCCTGCATGGGTAAAGCTTTCTCGCCCGCGGGTCGGGACGTAATCGTCAAAGAACCGCATACGTGGCATGATGCCCTCGCGCAGATGTGCAAGGCACCAGGCGGGTCGTGATGCCATTTCAGTCAGCGTGCGCAGGTCAGCTTTTGGAGGCACCGTCAGATTGGCACGGCGCTGTCGTTCGCGCCGGCTCTCTTCTGGAACGTCCACCGTGATAATCAGCGTATGAAATCCCGCTGCCTTTATCCTCGGAAGCATTGCGCGGCGCAACTCGCCGGACTTTACCGGGTAATGCTGAAACCATCCGTTTTTGCCAATGTAGGGCGCCACATCCTCCGGTGAAGCAACCGCCACGCTGGACAACGAGAACGGAATGTTGTGAGCAACCGCTGCCTTGGCAAGCATCCGCTCTGCTCCTGCCCACATCAGGCCGGACATGCCTACCGGTGCTATCCCGAAAGGCAGGTCGTATTTTTGACCCATCAATGTAGTCTGCAGTTCGGCCTTTGTTCGGCCACATAGCACACGCGGCATGAATCCTATGGCATCGAGTGCGTCACGGTTGACCTTCAGTCCCAGCTCCCGGCCGGTCGCGCTGTCGAGGTATTCGAAAGCAAACTTCGGAATGCGCTTCTGTGCGGTTCGCCGAAGGTCTTCTATCGACGGGTGAGAAAGGTCCAGATCCATCCGGGTCCTCTGGTGTTGTTGTCTAACGTTAGAAGGGCTTCAGCCGGTCACCAAAGGGATGGCAAGGCCAAGGAAATTGCGGGCACATAAGTGATGAACATCAACAAGATCAGCATGCCGGCAAAGAATGGCAGGATTGCCCGGCTGAGGCTTTCGATGGAAACCTTGGAAATGCTGCTGGCCACGAACAGGTTTACACCCAATGGCGGTGTGCAGAACCCAATGGCCAGGTTGACCGTCAAGATGACACCAAAAACGATCGGATCGACCCCCAGTGCGGTTGCAACCGGCAGCAGGATCGGCGTCATGATGATGATCGAAGAAATCGTCTCCATGAACATGCCGATCACCAGCAATAGCAGATTGATCAGCAACAGAATGATGATCGGATTGTCGGACAGGCTGGTGATTGTTGTTGCGAGCTCTGTCGGGATTCTTGCGAGCGTGATCAACCTGCCAAAGGCGGTCGCCATGATCACCAATATCAGAATGGTCCCGCTGGTCTTCGCACTGCCCGCCAAAACCTCTGGCAGGTCCTTGAGGGTGATGTCGCCATAGACGAATATGCCGATGAAAGCGGCATAGACTACGGCCACGGCACCGGCTTCGGTTGGGGTGAAGATACCGCTGTAGATGCCCCCAAGAATAATCACGGGTACGAGAAGCGCCCAGATGGAAGACCGGAAGCTCTGCCAGACGCCCGGACCTGAGAACGTAGTCGTCGATTGGTGAACAACCTCGTCCTTTCGCAGCAGAACACGAGCGACCAACATGAACATGAGGGCAAAAAGGATGCCAGGAACAACGCCTGCAAGAAACAGTTTGCCGATCGAAACCTCGGCAGTTACCCCATATATGATGAATGGAATACTTGGCGGTATCATAACGCCGATCATTCCTGAGGATGCTGTCAATGCGCCGCTGAATTTGCGCGTATAGCCGACCTTTTCCATCTCAGGGATCATGTTCGATCCGATGGCGGCTACGGTCGCGGGAGACGAGCCGGATATGGCGGCAAAAAACACACAGGCGAGTACGTTCACATAAGCAAGCCCACCGCGGATATGCCCGATCAGTGCGTTAGCGAACCCAACCAGTCGACGAGACATTCCGCCGTGCTGCATCAGGTCGCCTGCCAATATGAACAGAGGGACGGCAATTAGAGGAAACGAGTCCGCGCCAGTTACCACCGACCGTGCCAGAAGAACCATGGGTGGCGTGCCATCCACAAAGACCATCACAATCATAGTGGCCAAGCCCAGACAGATGCCAATAGGCACGCTGAAGAGCAACAAGGCAAATAGCGTCAGGAAAAGTGTTGTTGCAAGCATGCCGGGTTCCTCACGCTTTGGTTCCTGCGATCAGACGCAGGGTTCGGAACAGATGTTGAGTGACGCGGATCGCGGACAGGCCCGCGCCAATCGGCGCCGAAGCATAAAGGATCGGAATCGGTAGCCCCAAAACGACCGAAGTCTGGCTGGCGACAAAAGGCTGTCGGATAAGCTTGATGCATTCAATTGTCAGAACGATCAGAAATCCAAGGACAAGAAGCGCGATCACAACATCCGCGTAAAGCCTTGCGCGCTCGCTAAGGACATCACGCAGGACCGTGATACGCACATGATCGCCTGTGTGGAACGCATAGCTGACGCCTAGCCAGACAAACCATACAAACAGCCAAAGCGTTAGCTCTTCGCCCCATGAAAGAGAGGCATTCAGAATGTAGCGCATGAACACATTTCCAAAGATCAACAAGACAATCGCGGCCAAAAGTGCACTGGCTAAGACCTTTTCGGCATTCATATCGATCCATTTGATAACCGACACCGTTCACCTCCCCTTGAACGAAAGGGGCACCCGAACTTTCATGGCGCGGGTGCCCGTATTGGCTGAGTAGTCCGAGGGTCAGCTTTCGCTCGCTGCGGAAACCGCTGCTACCCAGTCGTCATAGGCTTCAGCGCCAACCTCGTCGCGATACTGCAGACGGACGCTTTCGGTTTTGTCGGCAAAGGCCTGTCGCTGCTCTGCAGTCAGTTCCAGAACCTCGACACCAGCAGCACGAATCTGTTCCAGTTGTTCCGCATCTTCGCTCGCGACCAGTTCAGCCTGATATTCACGTGCGGCGGCCATCGAGTCCCGGACCAGTTTCTGATGCTCTGCGGACAGCGAGTCAAAGAACGGTTTGGAGATGACGGGCATATAGACCGCAAAGACATGGCCCGTGGTCGAAAGGTATTTCTGAACCTCGTAGAAACGCTGTGAGGTAATGATCGCCAGTGGGTTTTCCTGGCCGTCGATCACGCCTTGCTGGAGAGCAGAATAGACCTCACCAAAGTTCATTGGCGTCGGGTTGGCCCCGAGCGTTTCGAATGTCGCCACATGCGCCGGAACCTTCATGGTACGCAGCTTGACACCCTCGAGATCCGCAGGGGTTGCAACCGGACGGACATTGTTGGTCACATTGCGTACACCCAATTCAAGCCAGCCAAGACCGACCAATCCCTGGTTTTCGACCCGTGCAAGCATCCCATCACCAGCATCACCATCAAGAACATCAAAGGCGATGTCCTTGGAGGAATACATGTAGGGCAGTTCAATTACTGCAAAAGCCGGATCCCAGCCCGCGAAGAAAGAGGAAGGAGGAATGGCCATTTCCAGAACGCCGGTTTGAACACCTTCGATCATTTCGCGATCAGGGCCCATCTGCGACGAAGGGAATATCTGTACGTCGATCTCACCATTCGAGCCAGCTTCGACCAGTTCTTCAAATTTCAGTAGCGCGCGATGCATATGAAACGCTTCTGCTGCGCCATGCCCAACCTTAATGACTGTTTCAGCGGATGCTGCAAAAGTAAGCCCGGCTGAGATGACGACGCCAAGCGCCAATGTTGATTTCTTGAACAAGGTATCCTCCCACGGATTTAGTTATTTTCGATCTATTATCTGAGATATCAGATATAATATAGAAATCAAGCTTACATGTGCTATTGTGTTAGAGAGACGAAATAGGACGAAGTGAAAATGACCGAGATTTTGCCGATTAAGCGCCCGGATTCGTTGAGTAAAACTGCTGAAGAGCATATCCGGAAAGGCATAATCAATGGCACGTTTCAATTGGGTGAATCGTTGCCGGAAGTGAAGTTGTCAAATGCCATGGGCATCAGCAAAACTCCGATTCGCGAAGCTCTATCAGCTTTGAATCTTCAGGGCCTCGTTCAGATCTTTCCTCATCGAGGAGCCTTTGTATTCTCTCTTTCTCAAGAGGACGTAGTGCAACTTTGCCAGTATCGGCTCATCCTAGAATCTGCAGCTTTGGAGCAGGCGCTTGAAAAGAACCCGTCGGTTCTGATCAATGAGCTGGCTACAATTGTTTCTAAGATGTCAGAAGCGCTGGAAGCGGATGAATTCGAGCAGTACTTGGAACTTGACGCCGAGTTTCACGACGCGTTTTTCAGGTCCTGCGGAAACAGTTACCTGCGGGATGGATATCAAAAAGTCAGTGATATCGTCCAAACTATGCGGACACATCTGTCAAAGCGTTCCAATCGAACGAAGAAATCTTACAAGGAACATCAAGCGATCACATCGCTATTGGGCGAGGGTAAAGTAAAAGCTGCAACGAACACCCTCAAACGTCAAATCACTCGCGGTGAGCGTTCTTATTCTGATTTGGTTGGTCTAAGGCAAGCATAGGTGCCCACCATTTGGTCACGATGTTCACCAAAAGCGCATCTGGCAGCAAATCTAATGCCGCGTGCGTGGGCAACATAAGTTCAAAGTGGCGGAGTTGGGCTGTTCTTAGACAAGGGCCGTGGCCACGATTAGAGGGCGGTTTTTGTGTTGGGTCAGAAATGCTTGACGATTGGGTCAGAAATGAATGACGTGATTAGCCGATTTATTGAGGTTTTGTCTGTCGGTTGAGTCAAATATCAGTGACGTTCCACATTTCCTTGTCAGGCGACACATAGTTCTGCCACCAGCGACAGAACCTTGCCTTTTTCGCCTCACGTCCTTCATCTAGCACCTAGACCGATTTCAATGATCCTGACTTCCCTATTGGGAAATCAGGGCTGATTTGCAGATCAGACGCCGAAGGCACCTGTTCCTGCTGATCTGCCACGTGGCGAACGCGGATGGGGGCGAGGCAATGCTATTCGACAATAGTGGTGCGGCCCGCAGGCTCAGGCGAGGACACGGTGTTGTCTAATAGGGTTGCGGTTCTTCAACCAGCACCAGATGTAGTGGTTCGTATTGAACGTCATCGTTAGCATTGGCAGCCTTGCCGACGCGCATCCAAGAGTCGCGAAAGCTCATCAACCTGAAAATCATCGAAATTAGGTTTTGGTATCCGAGCCCATTGTTGTTTTCTGCAAGCCGCAGCAGCGGCACCATATCTTCACTTTCCGTAGGGGCCACATCAACGACAAATGTTACAGCCGAAGAGTGATTTAACCCGTCGATTGCCTTTAATCTCGTAGAAACCTTTGGTTTCGGGTCTGTTACGCCTGGGTGACTCATTTCTTCAACTTCACTAAATGCAGCTGCGAAGCTTTCGGTTAGCTTTTGATCAAACGCGTCTTGCGCCGCTTCAATGGCTTGAAGCGCGCCTAAATCATTTGCATCAGGTCCTTTCGCCGGATCGAGGTGTTTTGAATAGTAGCTGCGGAGTTGATCCGAAAGCTTGCTACCAGGAGATCCTGCGGGAGCGTCGTCGTCTTCCTCGCCTGCCGCTTCTTCACCGAATCCACGCTGCGCAGGGATATCGTGAATTCGTACTAGCCCTTTCAATGGCTCACCTTCGTAAGGAAGACAGTTTGACGGCAATTCCTGCAAGGCCGCTTGTCCACGTACAGGGTCGGCAGCTTTTGCAGGGTCAAGCGGATAGACGCGGACAATAAAGTATTTTGATAGTCGCTTTCGAAGAAAGTCGGTCAAGGTTCTCGGCCAGAGGGTAAGCTTCGGTGCAGGCTGTTTTGTGTCCGTAGTCTCGGAGCTATCTACGTGCTTCGTTTCTGCGGCGCTTTTGAGTTCTTCTGCATCCCTTGTTGCAGATATGAAGTCCTTAAATAGCTCTTCGACGTCGCTTGGCTCAAAGCGAAGACGTACACCGAGGGAACCGCCCTCCCAATCAAGCGTTGGGATCAACTCGCGAACATGCCTTATGTACTCGTTCCACTGAAGGGCCACTACTCAACCAGAGATCGCTTCACATAAAACCGTTTCAAGAATGTTCGCGGTTTGTTGTGGTGGTGCAAAGCAACCCTTGGTTGCGGAAGCTTAGCGTTCTCATCTCTGTTTAAACGGCTGCCTGATGTAGCGGGTTCGGATGTCGAATCATAAACTTACGGAATTCGTCTGGTAAGCACAGTAATTAAACTTGCCTTTCAGGTCCCGTGCCGTTGATTCAGGTGATGGAGATAGGCGGCAACAACAGCGAGCTACATAGCCTCCAGCGTATGTGAAAGACCGTTTCGGATGTGATCTTCTAACAGCTTCTTAGCGGTGCCCGCGTCTCTGGCCAATGCGGCATCGAACATGCCCTTATGCTCCTTGACTGCCTCTTCGCCGCGATAGGTCAGCACGAGCATCTGATACCGCAAATACTTGTCGTAGATGATCGAGTGCAGAGACAGAAGGTTTTTGGAGTTGCAGGCCGCGATCATCGCTTGGTGAAACTCCCAATCATATCTTTTCCAGGTTTCTTTCTCGGACTCGTCGCCCTTGAGAAGCTGCTGTTCCATCAGGTGCAGTTTGTGGTGTGCAGCAACGAGGTTGCCTTCCCAGTCCGTGTCGCCATTCGCAATGGACAACTCCAACGCGTGGCATTCCAGCAGGACACGCAACTCTGATATCTCGGTCAGGTCTTCGCGAGAGACCGGCGTAACCAGGAAGCCTCTTTGTTCGGGAGCTTCGACAAAACCGTCGCTGGCAAGCCTGTTCAGGGTTTCACGAAGTGTTGAAAGGCTTGCTGAGTAGCGCTCTTTCAATGCGTCCAGCTTCAGTTTGGAGCCGGGTTGCAACTCTCCGAAGATGATATCCCGCTTGATGCGCTGATAGGTGCTTGCACCTATCGTAGACGGCTGTTTCGCCATGCGTTTCACCCGATATTTTTAGATTCCTCCTTCAAATACCACTTTATAGAGTTATCAGCAATCCAATCTGATGTATGGTAGAAATAAAAATATCATACATTATTGTGGAATCGCAAAAACCCCAATACGGTCGAATTCAAGTTGGGCAAAGCAGCTCAGTCATAAACATTGGTTTCGGAGTTTCCGAACCCTCTGGAAGGAAGCAAAGTGTCAATGAACTTTCGCATTGCCATTGTCGGCATTGGCCTTGTTGGACGCCGCCACGCAGACGCGATCCGCGCGTTGCGTCATGTCGATCTTGTTGCGGTTGTTGATCCCAGTGACGAAGGGCGCACCTACGCTGCGGAGCATGGCGTTGCGTGTTACGAGACCCTCGAGAATATGTTTGCAAATCAGACGCCGGACGGAGCTGTGCTCGCGACGCCCACGACGCTTCATGTTGAACAAGGCCTCACATGTGTGCGACATGGTTGTCCCGTTCTTGTCGAAAAACCGATCGCCGTGGAAGCCTCCGCTGCACTGGAGCTTGTCCAAGAAGCGGAAAAGGCCAATGTGCCACTGATGGTCGGACATCATCGTCGGTACAATCCTCTGATCCGGTCGGCTAAGGAAGCCATTGTCGATGGGAAGATTGGAGATGTGCGCGCTGTCCATGCGAATTGCTGGTTCTATAAGCCAGACGAGTATTTTGATGCTGCGCCTTGGAGAAAGAAACCCGGTGCAGGGCCCATCTCAGTCAATCTGGTCCACGACGTCGATCTTCTGCGGTATTTGGCCGGAGAAGTCGTGACCGTACAGGCTCAGTCGGCTGCATCGCAGCGGGGCTACGACAACGAAGATGTTGCCGGTGCTCTGTTGACGTTCGAAAGCGGGGCGATAGGGACCATAAGTGTGTCCGACAGCATCGTTGCTCCATGGAGCTGGGAGATGACGTCTCAGGAATATCCAATCTATCCGTCGACCGCTGAGAGTAGCTACATGATCGGTGGCTCTCATGGTTCGTTGTCCGTTCCTGATCTTCGATTGTGGAGTTACCAGGGTGAGGAAAGGGATTGGTGGATTCCAATTTCGTCAACCGCGCTGAAGAAGGGTTCCTCTGACCCACTGGTCAATCAACTCGGGCATTTTGTTGACGTTGCTCGGCACGAAGCAGATCCGATTGTGTCCGGCTGGGAAGGCTTCAGAACACTTCAAGTCATTGAAGCTATTCAGAATTCCTGCAGAACAGGTGATACGGTCAACATCAAAAACTTACAAAAAACACAAATGGCAGGTATGACGGCAGTCTAAAATATCAGATATTTTGCAAAACATCTTGCAAAATGTCCAAAATAGGTCAAAACTCTGAATCGCAAAAAAGAAGCATCATGATGTCTCAGGGAGGAGCAAAGTGATTACCAAACTTACCCGCCGGGCTGCTGTGTCGGCCCTGGTCGCAACCGGTGTTCTGTTTAGCGCAACAAGTGGTGTGCTGGCGGAAGACAAAGTGCAACTTCGCCTCGCAACATCAGGATCGGAGACCGATCAGCGCTCGGTCGCTATGGCCGAGGTTTTCGCGCCCATGGTCGCTGATTTCGCAAGCTACGAGCCCAGCTATAATGGAACCATCTTCGCCCAAGGCACCGAGTTGGACGCCATCAGCCGGGGTAACCTAGAAATGTCGATCACCTCGGCGCAGGAACTGGCCCAGTTCTTCCCCGAGTTTTCGATCTTTACCGCAGGCTATGTCCACCAGGACGCCGCGCATCAGGTGGCTGTCTTCAACGATCCCTTGATGGATGCCTTCAAGCAAAAAGCTGAAGAAGAGCTGGGCGTCAAACTGCTGTCGGTCATGTATCTGGGCCGTCGTCAGGTTAACCTGCGCCAACCCAAGGATGAGCTGACAGTCACGACGCCAGCAGACTTGGAAGGCGTGAATCTGCGGATGCCGGGCACCGACGCATGGCAGTTCCTTGGCAAAGCGCTGGGTGCCGCGCCGACACCGATGGCCTTCTCCGAAGTCTATACCGCGCTGTCGACCGGTGCCGTTGACGGGCAGGATAATCCGTTGCCGACCGTCGTCGACGCCAAGTTCTATGAAGTGACCAATCAGATCGTCCTGACATCGCATCTGGTCGACTTGAACTATATCGCCATCGGCAAAGAGGTTTGGGACGGGCTTACACCGGAACAGCAAGCCAAGGTTCAGGAAGCTGCGGACGCAGCAGCTGAATCAGGCCGCCAGAAACAGCTTCAGAAAGAAGAGGATCTTGTCAGCTTCCTGAAAGAGCAGGGCATGGAGATTTACGAACCCGATCTCGCTGCGTTCCGCGATCAGGTACAGTCTATGTACCTGGAAAGTGAATTCGCCGGATCATGGCCGGACGGTGTGCTTGAGCAGATCAACGCTCTGGGCAACTAAAGTCGTCTGAAGAAGGGAGGGAGAACCATAATGAAAGCCTTTATGAAGGGGTTCTCCCGACTGACCGAAGCGATTGCCGGCGGGATGCTGGCGGCAATCTTCCTGATCTTCCTATTGCAAATACTCTTGCGCTACTTCTTTACCCCCGCCGGATGGACGCTTGAACTCATCGGCATTCTGTGGGTCTGGGTGATCTTCTTCAGTTGCGCTTTCATAGTGCGAGAACGGGATCACGTGAAGTTCGACATTATCTACCTTTCCGTCCCGATGCGCGTGCGGCAGGTCTTTGCGATGCTGGCGGCCGCAGCGATCGTGGTCGGTATGCTCTACAGCTTCCTTCCGACGTGGGACTACATCGACTGGATGAAAATCCGCAAGACATCGACTGTCCGCAATCCGTTCTCCGGCGAGAAGATACCGCTGCGCACAGTATTCTCGATTTACGCGGTATTCATGCTGGTCGTCGCAGCGCGGTACGCGTGGCTATTCTTCGACGTCATGCGCAATGGCCCACCAAAGACAGAGTTGGAACTGGTCGTTGGGTACAACGTCGTTGACGACCATCCGCGTGTCGACGTCGAAGAGGGCGAGGAAGTTAAGAAATGAGTTTTGAACTTCTTTCCTGCCTGCTCGCTCTCTTTCTTCTGGCAGGCATCGGGACACCTATCGGCTATTCCATCCTTTTGGCCTCATTGGTGTATCTGGGCACGGCCGGATTGGACGTCGCCCTCGCGGGCGAGAAAATCCTGCAAGGCTTCTACAAAAGCACGATCCTGCTTGCCGTGCCTTTGTTCATCGTCGCCGCGAATATCATGAATGCTGGGTCGATCACGGACCGGCTTTTGAACTTCTGCGTCGCTGCTGTCGGTCGTTTCAAGGGCGGCCTCGGGCACGTAAACGTGGTAGCGTCTCTGATCTTTTCCGGTATGTCCGGCTCGGCTGTCGCGGATGCCGCGGGGATCGGCAAGATAATCATTGAAATGATGACCAAAGATGGCCGCTACAGCCGAGGCTACGCAGCTGCAATCACGGCGGCGTCGGCAACGATCGGCCCTATTATTCCACCCTCGATCCCGATGGTTTTGTACGCGCTCGTTTCCAAGGCCTCTATTGGGTCGCTGTTCCTGGCCGGTATTCTGCCGGGTCTGATCATGGGCGTCGTTCTGATGGCGATGAACTACTATCTGGCAGGAAAGCGGAACTTTGCTTTGGAAGAACCTGTTCCGCTGCGCGAGTTGCCCGCAAAAGCCGCCAACGCGTTTCCGGCGCTGCTGATGCCTGCAATCCTGCTGTACGGCATATATGGCGGCGTCACCACTCCGACCGAGGCTGCAGCAGTGGCTGCATTCTACGCCCTGCTTCTGGCAGCGTTGTTCTACCGCGCGCTGACCTTCCGTGGCCTATATCAAGTGTTCGTCGACAGCGCGCGCTCTTCCGCAGCCGTCGGGGTGGTCATTGGGGGCGCGTTCATTCTGAACTTCATCGTTATTCAGGAACAAATACCGCAGTCTATCTCGGCGCTGCTGGAGGGTTCTGATGTCAGCCCGATTGTGTTCCTGATCCTCGTAAACCTGCTGATCCTCGCGCTAGGATGCGTGTTAGACGCAACAACGATCATCCTGGTGATCGTGCCCCTGTTCATTCCAACCTGCGAAGCGCTTGGAATTGATCTGGTGCATTTCGGGGTGCTGGTCGTCGTGAACTCGATGATCGGTCTGATCACGCCTCCCTATGGCATTCTACTCTTTGTGATCAACGCCGTGACGGACATTCCGCTGCGTGAAATCATCTCGGAAATCTGGGCCTTCCTCGCGGTTCTCATCTTCGCCCTGGTGATCATGATGCTGATGCCGGATCTGGTCCTGTGGTTGCCGCGTATGTTTGGGTATCAGGGATAATGTGCCTCTCGGTTTCGACAACGTCGATCCCCGGTGATCTGGCTGAAAAGCTGAGTACTATCGCTGACGCGGGATTCGGGGGTGTCGAATTACACGAGCCGGATTTGACTGCTTTTGACGGGTCGCCATCTCAGATCCGGAACATTGCGTCAGATTTCGGCCTGAAGGTTTGCCTGCTGCAACCCTTCCATAACCTTGAAGGCCAGTCCGGCAGTGGACGGGAGCGCGCCTTTGATCGGCTGAAACGCAAACTCGACCTGATGACCGAGTTGGGTACGGAATTACTGCTAATCGGGTCTGCCTACGACGTCGATGCCGCTGCAACCGAAGAACAGGTAATCGCAGATCTTGGCGAGGCGGCCCAAATCGCTAAAGAAATAGGGATGCGTCTGGCCTATATGGGCTTGCCATGGTCGGATCTTATTCGCTCGGATGAGCAGGCGTTACGCGTCGTTGAAGCCATCGACAGCCCCCATTTCGGGCTGGCCCTGAATTCCTTCTTCTCGCTTGCCGATGGGTCCAAACCAGCCCGCCTTCGGGACATTCCCGGAGAGCGGCTGTTCCATGTGCAACTGTCCGATGCACCCCGGCTTGAGATGGATATCCGCAGGCTCAAGCGGCATTTCGGGCTTTTGCCCGGGCTCGGATCGCTGAACCTTGCGGGCTTCGTGCGGGTGTTGTCGCGCGCCGGTTACAAGGGGCCTTGGTCCATTGCGCGCGTCAACGAAGCGGCGCCGCAACCCGGAGGCAGGACGCTGGCCCGAGACAGCTACAGGTCGCTGGTGAACCTCCTGGATGAGGTATCTCGGACCGAACCGGGAACCGATTTCGGTATCCCGGAACTGCCGGAACGCGTCTATGTATCAGGCTTTGAGTTCGTCGAATTTACAGCTGATGAATTAAGCGGCGCGCAGCTTGCAGAGATGCTGTCAGCAATGTGCTTTCGAATGGAGCGAAAACACGTCACCAAGTCCGTCGAGCTGTGGCGGCAGGGTGCCATAAACATCGTTGTGAATACCGAAAAGGAAGGTTTTGCCCATTCGGCGTTCCTGGGTCACGGCCCCTCCGTTTGTGACATGGGGTTGCGTGTCAAAGATGCGGATCAGACGGTTCAGCGGGCGACCGCGTTGGGCGCGCCGAATTTCTCACAGCCGGTGGGAACAGGGGAACTGGATATCCCGGCCATTCGGGGTGTTGGTGGCAACGTCGTTCATTTCATCGATGAGAAATCCGATCTCCATCGGGTTTGGGATATCGAATTTGAGCCGGTTGCGAAAACCAAAGCCACCCAACCTGCCGGTCTGCGTCGTATCGACCATCTGGCCCAGACGATGCGTCATGATGAGATGCAAAGTTGGCTACTCTACTACATTTCGACTTTTGAGATGGCAAAGTCTCCTATTGTGAACGTCGCCGATCCGTCCGGCGTCGTGCAAAGCCAGGCTATCGAAAGTCCAGAAGGCGAAGTGCGCCTGAACCTGAACGGGGCCGTTGGGCGCCGAACTCTGGCGGCGTCATTCCTTGAAGATGGCTTTGGCGCCGGTGTTCAGCACATTGCCTTCCAATCGGACGATATTTTTGAAACCTCAGCGCAGTTGCTCAAGTCCGGCTTTCCCAGCCTGTCCATCCCGGAAAACTACTACGCTGATCTGCAAGCGACATTCGGATTGGATGACGATTTGGTCGCCCAATTGCGCAGGGGGAACATTCTCTACGATCGGGCGGCGGGTGCTGAGTATTTTCAGATATACAGCCGCCCCATCTTTAACGGCTTCTTCTTCGAAATTGTTGAACGCCGTATGGGCTATGCCGGTTATGGCGCGCGCAATGCACCCATTCGCCTTGCTGCGCAAAGCAAAACCCAGCCGGTGAAAGAGGTGCAGACGCAATGACCGCGCAGATGAAAGACGATGAGCGCGCCGTTCGCCAATGGTGGCGTACCTCTATCATCGACATGAAACCCGGACAGATCTCTTTTCGTGGAAACGCCATAGAGGACCTGATCGGAAACGTATCTTTCCCGCAGATGATCTGGCTTATGGTGCGGGGCGATCTACCCAGCGACGCGCAAGCGCGCCTGTTCGAAGCCGCTTTGGTCGCAGGCGTGGATCACGGCCCACAGGCTCCCTCAATCGCGGCTGCGCGTATGGCCGCTACCTGCGGGGTAGGTCTCAATAATGCGATGGCGACTGCGGTGAACATGCTGGGCGACGTGCACGGCGGGGCAGGAGAGCAGTGTGCAGAGCTGTACTATGACATCGCAGCTCGCATGGATTGCGGAGCATCGTTGAATGACGCAGTGAAGGACGGTCTGGACAGCTGGCGCGAGACCTATGGCAAGATCGTATCGGGCTTTGGTCACAGGTTTCACAAGCCTGTCGACCCACGCGCACCACGATTGATGCAACTTGTTCGTGATGCGGCGGCAGTAGGCACAGTATCTGGCCGGTTTGCCGATATCGGAGAAGAGGTTCAAGCCGAACTCGGTCGTCAACGCGGCGGTCGGCCAATTGCCATGAATATCGACGGCGCGACAGCTGTGATCTTCTGCGAACTTGGCTTTCCTGCGCCCTTGTCGCGGGGGCTGTTCTGCCTGTCCCGCTCGGTCGGAATACTTGCCCACGCCTGGGAGCAGACGAGCCAGGGCGGTCGGAACAAAGGGCCTATGCCCCCAAATTACTTACCCCTCTACGAAGACAGGAATGATGACAGGTGAGACATCGAAATCCTTCCGGGTCGGCCTTATCGGCTGTGGTCGTATCAGCGATATTTATCTAAAAACACTATCCAAATTCTCAAACGTTGAGGTCGTGGCTTGCGCAAGCCTTGACCCTTCTGAAAGCCGCGCCAAAGCGGATCAATACGGTGTCGCCAAGGCCTGTGCGCCAGATGAGGTGTTTGACGATCCGACGATTGACTGTGTTCTGAATCTGACAATCCCGGCGGCGCATGCGGAAATCAGTTTGCGCGCGTTGGAGGCGGGGAAACACGTCTATTCCGAAAAGCCACTGGTCATGAACCGAACGGATGGTAAGGCGATCCTGCACATGGCCTCTGAAAAGGGGTTACTGGTCGGTTGCGCACCCGACACATTTCTGGGCGGTCGCTGGCAGACCGTTCGGCGCTTGATCGACGAGGGTGCCATTGGCAAACCGACAGGGGCTTTTGCCCATGTCGGGACCCACGGGACGGAGCGCCACCATCCCAACCCGGATTTCTACTATAAGGCGGGTGGTGGGCCATTGCTGGACCTTGGGCCGTACTACCTGACCGCCATGATCTGCTGCCTTGGTCCCGTTGACCGGGTTGCCGGAATGGCTCGGCGCACGTTCGACAATAGGATGATCGAAAACGGCCCTCGCAACGGCGAATGGATAGATGTCGAGGTCGACACGCACTCCCTAAGCCTGCTGCAGTTCTCTTCCGGAGCTATAGGGTCGATGACCATGAGCTTCGACGTCTGGGACAGCGAAACTCCACGGTTCGAGATCTACGGTGAAAACGGCACCATCAGCATCCCAGACCCAGACCCGGTTCATGGTGCCAATATCTTTCAAGGGGATGTCTGGCTGAAAACGCGGGAGACCTCGCGCTGGTCTCATCAGCCTCGTCCAACCGGTCGCGAAGACTGGCAGGTGGTCGAAAACAAACACGGGTTCAATGAAGACAGCCGCGGGCTCGGCCTTTTGGATCTGGCCCTGGCGGCGCAAGAAGGACGCCAACCCCGTGCAAGTGGAGCGCTTGCCTACCATGTATTCGAGGTCATGGACGCGATTGAACGGGCGCCGAAATTTGGTGCCTATCAGACGATAGAAAGCCGTTGCGAGGCTCCGGAACCTTTGCCGGTCGATTTCCTGAACGATGAGAGGAAGGAGTTGGTCCATGCCGATTGAGACACTCGATTTTGCTCAGCCATTCTTTCGCGTCCAGCACATAACTGACGAGCGCAGAATTTCTATAGAGGGTCGCGCCATCGTCCTTAACCTTGGGGGGCGAAATCTCTCTGTCGAGGATCAGACCATTGCACCGCTTTCGTCTGTGATCGTGCAAGACAGCACGCTTAGCGGCGTGGAACGTGCAGTCATTGTCCACGATTTCGACGCCCATGCGGATGACAACGAGTTGTTCGCATGGGTGAAAGATACATGGCCATCTGCTTTTGATGTTCGCCAAGAGGAGCGTTTGCGCGGTGTCAGCCACTACATGTCGCCAAAGGTCTTTGTAGGTAACGTTGGGCTGACCATGTACCATTCCGGCTCGGTGCCGCTGAATGTCGGATTGCACAAGGATCATCCGTTCTGCCCGGTACCGGGGTTTCGCGAAGTGCATACACAAATCGTAGGCTTTGGCAAAATGCAGCAATGCCGTGAGCGGGATGTTGAAACCCTTTACCTCGAAGAATTCATGGCCCCCGGCACGACGCACAAACCGATGTATGACGCTGAAGGCAACTATCCCTGGCATCAATACGAGACGATTACCCCCAGCATCTTCATGGCGGTGGAAATACTGCCAGAAGGCGTACGGGCCCCGGAAATAGAGGTTCAGAATGGCTGAGAGACTTTTACCCAAAGACCTGAACTTTGACGGACCTTTCCCCCGGTTGTCTCGCCGTTTGCGGCTGGGCGTTGTTGGCGGCGGACGGATCTCTGTCACGCAGGCAACGGCCGCGCGGATGACCGACCGGTGGGAGGTCACCGCAGGCGCGCTCAGTTCTGACGCCGCGCGAAGCAAGGCGCGCGGGGCCGAGTGGTTCCTGCCGGCAGACAGGTGCTATGCGTCGTTCGACGAGATGGCGCAGGCCGAGGCGACGCGCCCGGATGGCGTAGATGCCGTCATGATCACGACCCCGAACCACGTTCATTTCGAAGCTGCCAAAGCGTTTCTTGAGGCGGGCATTGACGTGCTGTGCGACAAGCCCCTGACCAACGAAGTTGCCGAGGCCGAGGGGCTTGAGGAGATCGCCGCGCGCACGGGAAACATCTTTGCTGTCGGATATACGATGTCATGTTTTCCAGTAATCCGTCAGGCCAAACAAATCGTGGCGGAAGGCGGCATCGGTAAAATCAACCAAATCCACGTCGAGTTCATGCAAGACTGGATGACGCCCGATGATGTGGCTGATGCGCCCCACGTCAAATGGCGGCTGGACCCAAAGATTTCTGGTCCGACCAGCTGTGTCGGCGATATCGGCACCCATGCCGCGCATCTCGCCAGTTTTGTCTCGGGCCTGCCTTTGACCGACCTACGGGCCGAGTTTCATGTCTGCGGCGCGCCAAAGCCTTTGGAAGACACAGCATTCATGTTCACCCGCTATCAAAACGAGGTTCCGGGAACTCTGATGGCGACTCGCCTGGCCCCTGGGAATCGGGGAGGGTTGCGGTTGCGCATATTCGGGAACGAAGGAGGTCTCGAGTGGGACCTGGAGAATTCGGAACAGCTGAAGTTCAATCGGTTCGGTGAGCCGGATCGTATCATCAGCCGAGGTCACGGGCATGGCATCGGCCCCGGCGCAGAACGTCTAATCCGGACCGCGCGCGGCTTCCCAGAAGGGATTATCGAAGCCTGGGCCAACCTCTATACGGAATTTGCTATGGCCGTAGCCACGCGTCGGGATGGCGTTACCGTTCCGGATGATTGGCTTACTTATCCCAGTGTCGAACAAGGTGCAGATGGCGTCCGGTTTATTGAAGCCTCCGTGCGCTCTCACCAGTCCGGAGGTGACTGGGTCACTCTCTAAGGCTCTGCCAACAAGATTGTAAAACACGCCCGGGCAGTTGCCCGGGCGCTTTCATTTCCTGCTCAGTATTAAAAGTTGATATTTTAAAAAATATCAGATATTTTTTACTACGTGTGATGAATTTAAGATTCGCAGACACGTGGAGCTGTCGTTCATGGTGAAACCCGAAGAGGCTGGCGCAAGCCCCTCTCTCTATTCCTTGGCGCATCTGACGCTGATTGGCTGTACGCCGCCCGAGTTGGTCTATATCGCCGCGCGGGCCGGTTACGATGCCGTCAGCCCCCGCTTCATTCCGATGCATGTGCCCGGTGAATTCACTCAATCTCCAATAGACAAGGCACAGGTGCATGCCACCAAAACTGCTCTCTCTACCACTGGCTTGAAAGTCCTCGATGTCGAACTTGCGCGCATAACAGAAGATGTCGATCCGCGCAGTTTTGAGCCTTCTCTTGAGATCGGTGGGGAATTGGGTGCCAAGCGCATGATCATGAGCGCGTGGACCAATACCCGTGATGATCGTGATTTTCTGATCGACGTCTATTCTGAAACCTGCGAACTGGCCGCGCCCTACGGGTTAACGGTGGACCTGGAGTTCCCAAGTTTTTCCCGCCTGCGCACTCTGGATGAGGCCCTGGATATTGTCCGCGCTTCCGATCAGCCCAACGGCGGTATCCTGGTCGACACGCTCTATCTGCACCTCAGCCGAGTGGATCTTGGAGAGCTGTTGCACGTCCCCTCGGACCTCTTTCACTTCCTGCATATCTCAGATTGCCTGCCCGGAATCGCTGATACGCGCGAAGGCATGATCCAGCTGGCCCGTGATGCAAGGCTGTACCCCGGCGAAGGCTGGATCGATTTCACCGGCATCATCGAACGGATGCCACCCGTCGACTATTCCATCGAACTGCCCAACCAAAGCCGCGTTGCCGAGTTGGGATATGAAGAACACGCGCGTCGCTGTCTCAGCCACGCCAAGCGGACATTCGGCGCGGCGCGATCTCAGCGTCGTATGACCGATGCAGCAATTCCAAAACACCAAGAGGATTATCATGGGCAAAGAGCTCACTGAGAACGACCGCAACATGGCGGCCGATATGCTGGCGCGCGCCCGCGCTGCCATGGCCGAGATCGAGGATTGGGGTCAGGACAGGCTGGACCGCCTGTCTCAGGCCATTGCGTGGTATGCGGGGAACGAGAAGACCTTCACGCGTTTGGCCCAGCAGGGCGTGGACGAAAGCGGTATCGGAGATCGCGCAGGGCGTCCTGCGAAGCGCTTCAAGATTCACATGGTGCTGCGAGATGTCTTGCGCACACCCTCGACGGGTATCGTCGAGGTGGATGAGGAAAAAGGTCTGGTGAAATATGCCAAACCTGCCGGTGTGATCGCCTCCCTGATCCCGATGACCAACCCGGCAATGACTCCACCAGTGACCGGCGTGTCCGCCGCGAACGCCCGGAATGCGGTCGTCTTCAGCCCGCATCCGCGAACCGCCCATACCACCTTTGAAATGGTCGAGGTCATGCGTGCAGCTTGTCGTGCTGCCGGTGCCCCCGAGGACTTGTTCCAATCCATTCGCAAACCGTCGATCCCATTGACGCAACATCTGATGGAGATCTGCGACCTGACGCTGGCGACGGGTGGCAAGCCCATGGTCAAAGCAGCCTACAGCTCGGGACGTCCGGCCTATGGCGTGGGCGCGGGCAATTCGTCCATCGTCATCGATGAGACCGCAGATCTGGACATTGCCGCTCAGAACACTCGTATTTCTAAGACCTCTGACTTTGGGTCTGGCTGCTCGGCAGATGGCAACATCATCATCCAGCGCTCGGTCTACGACGATATGATCAAGGCACTTGAGGCCGAAGGTGGATATCTCTGTTCGGATGAAGAGAAGGCCATGCTCGAAGCGGCTATGTGGGATGATAGGGGCAACCGCACGTTCCCGACCATAGCTTGTCCGCCTCAGCAAACGGCCAAGGTCGCCGGGTTCTCGATCCCCGAAGATCGCAAATTCCTGATGGTTGAAAATCAGGGGCAAATCGGCCCGCAGCATAAGTTCTCCAAGGAAAAACTGACCACGTTAATGGCGCTATATCACTTCGAAACTTTCGATGATGCGCTGGAAACGGTCAGCCAGATCTACAACACCGGGGGCAAGGGCCATTCCTGCGGCATCTACAGCCACAATGACGATCACATCGACCGGTTGGCGCGTCTGGCTCCGGTCAGTCGCATGATGGTTCGACAGCCTCAGTCCAAGGCCAACGCGGGTGCGTGGACCAATGGCATGCCTATGACCAGCAGTCTTGGTTGCGGCATCTGGGGCGGCAACATCACAAATGAAAACGTCACCATGAAACACATGATGAACTACACCTGGGTCAGCCGTCCGATCCCTGAGGATCGCCCCTCGGAGCCGGACCTGTTCGGTGAATTCTACGGACAGGAGGTCGCGTGATGGACGCAAGCAAACTCGACGGTAAAACCGTCGCCGAACACATCGTTGATTTCCTCGAACGCCGTGATGTCAAGCATGTGTTCGGGCTTTGTGGCCATACAAACATCGCAGTTCTGGCTGCACTGGCCGAAAGTCCGATTGATTTTGTCACGGTGCGGCACGAACAAATCGCCAGCCACGCGGCGGACGCATATGCCCGCGTGACGGGCAAGGCCTCGGTGGTGTTGTCACACCTCTCCCCAGGTTTGACAAACTGTGCCACCGGGGTCGCCAACGCGGCGCTGGACTGTATCCCCATGGTCGTGATCGCGGGCGATATTCCCACGCATTACTATGGCAAGCATCCGCATCAGGAAGTGAACCTGCACGCAGACGCGGCCCAATGGGAGATTTATCGCCCCTTCGTCAAACGTGCTTGGCGGGTGGATCGCGCCGACCTGATGGCCGAAATCTTGGAAAAGGCGTTCCATCTGGCTGAAAGCGGTCAGCCCGGGCCGGTGCTGGTCAATGTGCCGATGGACATCTTCTCCGAGGTGATCCCCTCGGACAGCTTCGACCGTATCCGCGATAACACGCGCGCGCTCAAGAAGCCGTCGATTGACGATGAAACCGCACGTGAAATCATTGAGGCTCTGGCACAGGCCGAAAACCCGGTTGCCTATGTCGGCGGCGGTATCCTGTTGGCGCAGGCCAGTGAGGAGTTGCGAGAATTTGTTGAACATATGGGCCTTCCAGTCGCGCATTCCCTGATGGGTAAAGGCGCGTTGCGAGACGACCATCCGCTTGTGCTGGGAATGACCGGGTTTTGGGGCACCGAATTGGTCAACCAGTCCTGCTTGAATGCGGACTACATCTTTGCCGTGGGCACTCGGTTCAAAGAGGCCGATTGCTCCAGCTGGTACCCCGGCTATACGTTCAACATCCCCGGTTCCAAGGTCATTCATATCGACATTGAACCGCAGGAGATCGGCCGGAACTACCCCACCGAGATCGGAGTCGTTGCTGACGCCAAGGCCGCTTTACTAGTCCTCAACCGGGTCGTCCGCGAGATGTATCCGGAGGGCCTCCAACGCCCCGTGCTGGAGCAGAAGATCGCTGACTTTCGGACGGACTTCAAAGCGCGCAATGTGGAAATGGCGACCTCATCAGCCTTTCCGATGATGCCCGAGCGCATTCTGGCAGATGCCCGCAAGGCACTGCCTGAGGATGCCATCATCACCACGGACGTTGGGTGGAACAAGAACGGTGTCGGACAGCAATTCGATATCCTGACCCCTGGCTCAATACTGACCCCGGGCGGGTTCGCGACGATGGGTTTTGGCCCTCCGGGCGCGATCGGCGCAAAATTGGCAGCACCTGATCGAGTCGTACTAAGTTTAGTTGGCGATGGTGGCTTCGGTCAAAACCCGTCGATGCTCGCAACGGCCGTCGAACTCAATCTGGGCATCATCTGGCTGGTCATGAACAACAACGCCTTCGGAACGATCGCAGGCCTTCAAAAAGCTCATTACGGTTTGACCTATGGAACCACGTTCCCCGGATCAGCCGCCGCACCCGCAAACGGACCGGGTTATGCAGATATTGCAAAAGCTTATGGTGCAGAAGGGCACAGGCTCAGTGCTGCTGATGAATTGTTGCCCGCATTGGAAGCGGCAATCGCCAGCGGCAAACCAACCGTTCTTGATGTCCCAATGATCAACAACCCAACACCAACGACCGGACATTGGAACATCTTGGACATATACTCGCCGGACAGGGATGTTTCGCACGTTGCCACCTAGATCAATTTGGAGTGTGCGATCCGCCTGTGCATACGGCTTTTGCCTGTAACTGTTTAACAGAAGGGCAATTGCCGCTATGCGATGGCTTAAGCTTGATGGAAAACCTTTGAGTCGCAAATGGCAAGACTCGTGCCTCGTGCTATTCTAGGGAAATTTAAAATCAAAGGCTTAGATGTCGATGAATGGCAAAACTATGTGTCGCCCGACATTCCTTGTGGGACGACACATAGTTTTGCCATTTGGCAGCCATAGTCGTTCCATTGGTGATAGACGCTTCGTTTTTTGTTGGTTCGCTATGTGCCAGTCGGTGATGGCTGATGCCGGAATCGGATTGGGCAGAGGTGGTTGGACCTGGTCGCATTTTTCATGACCTTGGGTATGCTCACTTGAGGTGCGTGCGCGTAACGACGATTTGCCGAGTTTTCTTTGGCTGAACTGGTTAGTTTGAATTTTGCCAAAACTAACGAATATCCTCGGTCACTGCTGGACAGCTGTTCACCACACTTGCCTCATGACCCAACCACCTGAAATCAGGCCACTGAAGTGTTAGTAATCCGTCCAAGCAAAGGATGGACTATGAAACGCAGATTTTCGGACGAACAGATCATTGGAATGATCAAGGAATACGAGGCTGGAGTTAAAGCACAGGAGTTGTGCCGCAAGTACGGGATCAGCGATGCAACGTTCTACAAATACAAGGCCAAGTTCGTCGGGATGAACGTGTCGGATGCCAAGAAGCTGCGTGCACTTGAGGATGAGAACAACCGCCTGAAGCGCATGCTGGCAGATGCGATGCTCGACAATGCGGCATTGAAGGATCTCGCGACAAAAAACTACTGACGCCCGATGTCAAAAGACGGGCCGTGTCAGACGTGATGGATCGACACGATTTGTCTGAGCGTCGGGCGTGTGAACTGGCCGACCTGCACAGGTCTGTTTTCCAGTATCAGAAACAGGACGAGGATGACGCGGCCTTGCGCAAGCGCTTGCGCGAACTGGCGAACGAACGTCGTCGGTTCGGCTACCGGCGTTTGGGCATCCTATTGGCCAGAGAGGGCTTTGAAGTGAACCACAAGGAGCTGTTCGTCTCTACCGTGAGGAAGGATTGGCTGTGCGCCGTCGTCGGTCGCGCAAACGAGCTTTGGGCACGCGAAGGCCTATTCTTGTGCCGGATCGGGCCAATCAGCGGTGGTCGTTTGACTTTGTGTCCGACGCCTTTGAGGATGGTCGGCGGTTCCGTGTGTTGTGCATCATTGATGACTGCGCCCGAGAGGCACTGGCAACTGTCGTGGATCGTTCGTTGTCAGGCGCGCGGATGACCCGTGAACTGGATGATCTGATCCGCAGGCGTGGCCAGCCGGACATGATTGTCAGCGATAATGGAACGGAAATGACATCTCATGCCGTTCTTCGATGGTGCCAAGACACTGGCGTTGGCTGGCACTACATCGCACCAGGCAAGCCCATGCAGAACGCATTCGTGGAGAGCTTCAATGGTCGACTGCGTGACGAATGCCTGAACGAACATATCTTCGGCAATCTCGCAGAAGCCCGAAAGATCATTGAAACCTGGAGGATCGACTACAACACTCAGAGACCACACACATCGCTTGGCGGACTGGCACCGGCCGTTTACGCCAATCTCAACCGTGCCGCCCGGTCTGCTTCGCTTGAGCTACGCAAAGGCTCCGCTCAGCAGGCCTTGACCGCAACCTAGTCACGAGAAAAAAACAGGAACGGATTCTACATCCAAACGGCCCGGATCAAGGGGCTGGGTCAAAGATCAAATGGCATGGGCAGCTGTGGTGACAAAGAAAGAAGATCGCCACGATCTCATTGACGAGGGTAATAACTTGCTGCGGTACATCGTTAAGGAATTTGCCAAGGCTTGAAATGCCATTGTCGAAGGTACGTGAGAACAGGTCGGGCACTCAACCAGAGATCGCTTCACAATAAACCACTACTGCGGTGTTTGCGGTTTGTTATGGCGCTGCAACTCGTGCGGTGGTTGCGAAAATTGGTCAAACTGGGAACTCTGCTGGTTTCAGCGCCCAGTTTTGTCGCAACTAACTTCATTGAGTCGCCTGGCGCTCTTTCTCCGGCCAAAACTCATCTACCACAACATATGCGATGATTACGAAAAACGCGGCGCTGGCAACTTGCAATACGCGAGTGATGCTCTTGACGTCAGCCTCGTCTGAAAATGGTGCAACCGAACCGCCATATACTATCAGAGCTGTCGTAATAGCGGAACCGGCGGCGGCGGCGAGCGGGACTTTTGACTTTCCAAGTGCTCCGAGTGTTAGGCAAAAGAAAAAACACAGCAAAACGGGGGTGAGAATAACCGGAGCTATTACGTTTATTTCATAACAAATGATGGATACTGCGGCCCCAAGTAGATTTGCCGTCAGCATAGCTTTTGCAACTGTTTTGCCTGCAGCAGGCATTGCCGCAAGTTGCTGGCTCAGCAGGGCGACAAAAAACAGGACCAACAAAGCAGAAGCGCCAGAAATAAAGAACGCCATAGCAAAGGGCACTGTGACCAGAGACATCCTGACTATTCGGCGATGTGAGTCGAAGTCCGGCGATGTTGCAGCTTTCTTTTGAGGTGCCGTTTGAGGTGCAGCGGGTATCAACACGAACATCAGCGTCGATACAAAGCCTGCAAACAGCAGATTCAGTGGTATCCAATACACGAGCACCAAGGCCAGATCCTGTGATTGCAAAACCAAGTTCGGGATCATCAACGCTCCCATGAGGGCGATGACACCGGGCAATACTCCGGCACCGGAAACGGACCATATGAAAGACAGGATTATTCCAATCGCCACTAGGATCAGGAACACAACAGGATATGGTGAGAAGATTGAGGAAAGCAGGAATGAAGTGAACATCAATCCAATCGAGAAGACAAACAGCTTGCCGAACGCTGCCAAAGGCAATGCGGCAGGCGCTTGAAGAAAAAGGGCAGTGAAAACCGCTCCAATGATGGCGAGTGGCCACCCGAGAAACAGGCCCAATGCAAATACACCGGTAACACCCAGCGCAAGCCGGGTGACAGAGCGTTGGTTCTCAGTATGCATAGGAGAAGATTGAAACCACGCGGATGTAGGCGCGGCCTACGAGGTTCAGCAACGAGTTGTCGCTTAGATACATGATTACATCGGCCTGCCCGTTCAGTTGAAAGCGAAGATCGTCTTCGGCACTTCCAGCTTCATAGCCGGGTAAAACAATCCTGACCGGAAACCTTTCGGGCTCCCGCAAAAATCCCTTGGTGCTTGGCGGGCTCGCCAATTGCCCTGGCTCATCACTGCCACTCAAAGAAACAGCAGCACTAAAGCTCTCAATGACGCCCGGAACAATCTTACCTGGATGCATATCCAACACCACATCAACCGGAGACCCTATTGAAGCTCTTCCCAGATTGTTCTCGGTAAAATACGCCTCGATCCAGACGTCGGTTGCATCCAGAAACGTCAAAAGATCCTGGCCGGATCGCGCATACGTTCCGGGGGCAATCAGCAGATTAGAAATGACACCTGTCGCAGGAGCACGCAGTTCGGTCCATTCAAGGTTCAGTTCCGCATCCGCCAAGGCCGCCAGTGCGCGCTGGATTTTCGGGTTTTCAATCCCATCGTCACCAAGCCTTTGCTTTGCTTTTTCCAGATCAGCTTTTGCGTTCTCAAAGTTTGCCTCGGATTCTGCCAGTTGTCCTCGTGCATCATCGGCTTTTGAGACGGCAATCAACCCTTTCTTTTCGAGCGCAAATACACGTTCCGTCTGAATGCGCATCGTATCCAGATCGCTCTGCGCCCTTGCGAGTTTGGCTTGTGCCGCACTTACCTCTGCCGAAGACGCACCCACCTCTTGGGTTGCCGCTTCAAGATCAGCTTCCGCCTTTGAACGCTCGATTTCGTAGGGTCTGGAATCTATTCGAACCAGAACATCACCTGCCGAAACGATTTGGCCGTTTTCTACCAAGACTTCCGTTACCGTTCCGGTCACCTGAGGCACGATTTGGGTGGCCACAGCTTTTACTCTGGCGTTCCCGGTAAAAGGTGTTTTTCGATCAGCGACCAGATACCAGACAAGGAAAATCAGAATGACAGCCAGGGTTGTCCATATCGTTTTCCTCATTTCGTCGCACCTTCGACAGTGCCCTCGGCTTCAGGTGAGGTATCAATCCAAACCTTGAACAGCTCATAGAAGACAGCAAAGAGTACCGGCCCCATAAAAACGCCGATCAACCCGTACGCCATCATACCTCCGAGAACACCGATGAGGATGACCAGCATGGGAGTCTCAAGGCCTTTTGAGATGAACACGGGTCTTAGGAAACTGTCCATTATCATGACGGGAACGGCCAATATGGTGAAGATCAAAGCAGTTCCACCGGACATAGAACTCCATGCGTAGATAATAACTGGTATCAGAACCAGTCCGGGCCCGATTTGGATAATTGAGAGTATGAGGCAGATAAATGCCAGCGTGGCGGCCGAAGAAATCCCAAACAATGCCAACAGTATCCAAACGAAAACTGCCTGAATGGCTGCTACGCCAATCACGCCTTTTGTAACGTTTCGGATCGTTGCGCCTGCCAGTGTCACGAATTCACCGCCGCGCGGCGCAAAGACACGGTTGGCAAAGCGCTGAAGACCCTGGACCAAATTTGGCCCGGGGCTGAACAATGCCCCCATAATCAACACGGACAGAGCTAAGCCAAGAAGCCCGATACCAATGCCCAACACCTTTCCGAAGAGCGATTTGGTGATTTCAAGGATTTGCGCGCCGTATTTTGCAAGCGCACCGTCCAGATTCCGTTCAAACATACTCCAGACATCGGCAATCTTGCTTCCGATCAGTGGTAGTTCCTTGATCCCCTCAGGGGCAGGGGGGATTTTCAACTCACCCTTGTCTGCTTGTTCCGCAAACTCGGACCCTAGTTCAGCAGCCCCGGACACCGCAGTTGCGACTGGCCCGAGGGTCAGAACAAGGCCCAACAAAACCAAGATCGTTGTGGCAAGTTTTTTCCGCCCTCCCAGCTTGGACTGGAGCCAATCAAATGCCGGGTAAAGCGCCACACAGAGGATCGTTGCCCAGATAACCACACTTGCAAGCGGGGCCACCATGACCAAGGCGCTGTAAAGGAATAATCCGAGAAAAAGCAATCGTATTGCGAGGTCGACAATCTTCGCGTCCTGAGTCTTTTCCATTCCATCCCTCCGTGAACTTTTTTTGAATGTTACACTCAAAAAACCTAATATGTATATTTTTTTAGAATTTAGTGGTCATCTATCAGCTTGAAGACACAAATCAATCCGGGCCACGGCTTGAGATGCCCAGTCAAATCAATGCCTGGGCATGAGTTCGGGTTGGCCAAATTGGGATAATCTACTTGTCCGCTTTTTTGTCGTCTTGGGACAAGATTGTATCCGCCACTGTGGTTGCTGCAGTCACGAAGACACCGAGACCTACAATGATGTATACCATCGTAAAGATCTTCCCTGCCGCGGTTTCGGGTGAGAAGTCACCAAACCCTACGGTCGAAATGGTCACGACAGAAAAGTAGATTGAGTCGAGCCAACTCCAACCTTCGACAAAGTGGTAGAAGGCCGAGGCCCATAAAATCATTCCGACTGTAAAGGCAAGAAGGCCTTTCACTCTACCATCCTTGAAAGCAACACCAATCCCACGTGTGATTCTAGTTAGCGAATTCATTGTGTCCCCATCGTTTGAATAATTCACATATAACAGTAATTAGATGGATGAGGGAATTGAAGTATTTTAGCCGCCACTAGTTTGGTTGGGCGTCGGGTCGCAGTAATCAAAGCTAATGCAATGTGCCCGTTTACGAATCGTTAAACGCGTTTCAAGCCAGCTATTTTGAAACTGGGTCAGCAGCACATCCTAAATTTAGTCCTTTAACCGTTTCTTAGCCGCCCGACCAATTCCGCAAGAGCAGTCGGTTAAATGGTCAAGGTCATTTAGGGTTCAGCAAAATGAGAAGCCACACATTCCATTAACATGATGCTTTAATGGTCTAGTCTGCCCAAAAAAGGAATCAGAACCTTAGGAGAAAAGCGTGCGGTTCATCACAAAAGGTGTCATGGTTTGTTGCGCTGTCGCGTTCGTCGCGGTTGTTGTGGCATGGCTTTTCCTGTCCTCTGCGTTGTTTTCTTCTGTCAGAGCCACTTTTGTTGAAAACCTGATCTCGAAGAAACTTGGTCAGGACGTGTTAATCGATGATGAAGTGCGTCTAGGCCTTGGTCGGCAACTGCATGTATCAGCAGCGGGATTGGTACTACCCGGCGCGATCAGAGCCGAAGCGAATCTGGCAGCAATCGATAAACTTGAGTTCAAAATTTCTGCCCGCGACCTTTGGAACAGAAAATTGTCGCTGAGTGAGCTTTCTCTCTCGGGTGTTCACCTCAACTTGATCACGGACAAAGACGGTGTCGGAAACTGGCAGTCCGCTTCCCAAACGGGCGCTAGAGCCAGGGATCCGGCCAAACCTGCAAACCTGTCTGTGGCTGGAATTCTAACGGACCACAAAATTGACCTGACCGACGTCACCGTTCTTTACCAGAACGATCTAAACGGGCTTGGTCTGGATCTGCAGCTTCCTGAGCTGAATTTAAAGCGTGATACGGAAACCGACGTTGTGACCGCGGTTGGGGCTGGTGCACTAAACGGAGAGAAGTTTACTCTGAACGCGAGCATTCCTGCGGACGACTCGTTTCAGGTCGCGGTGAACTTCGATCAGATTGCGATTGCCGCCGAGGAAGTCCCTCAAGAGAACGGGCTACAAGTGAATACGACCATAGAGGTTGCCGAACTTGGTCAGCTTCTTGATATCCTGAAACTCAATCGCGTTCTGGAGGGTTCAGGGAGTATTGGTGCAGCATTCAAATCAGTCGACGGCGTAGCCCGGATTGATGACCTGGCTGTATTGACTGAATTGGATGGTGGGCAAAGCCTTTCGCTGACGGGACAAATCGGAGAGTTGGGAAACCCAGAAGACGTATCCCTGACAACCCGAATTAGGTTGTACCCAGAAGATGCGGAACCAGCCCCAGCCGCCTCGCGGTATGATCTTAAACTTATCGCAGTCGACATGGTTATCGACAGCGTGCCTGGGCAGGTGCCGCAGCGACAAATGGTCATTAAGACCAACGGTTTCACGTTGGACACGTCCGGCGAAGGCCCGCCCCCGATTAAGTTCTCCGAGCTTTCCAGAACACCAGAAGGCGCTTTAAAAGTCGGAAACATCAACCTTAGAATTGGCAACCCAGCCGATCCGTTTATCATTTTGAACGGTTCGGTCGATGACGCGCTTCAGTTGCAAGGCATTTCAGCAGAAGGCCTAGTGGATATACCGGCAAGCAGTTTGATCTCGCCAGAATTGTTGGGACCAGACGACCAGCTTGGCAGGTTTTCCGGTGACTTCCATTTGAACGGCGACATCAATCAGCTTTCGCTGACGAACTTGGATGGAAAGACAAGCGATACAGACGTCTGGAACCTTGAGGTGCATGGCACTGTCGAGAATGTACTCAAATTCGAGGACCTGGATTTGGCAATTGATGTCGCAGTTCCATCCGGAGCGGATCTTTTGCAGGCACTATCGCTTGAACGTGTGGAAACCGGGCAGGCTCGCCTTGAAATCAATCTTGTTAGCGAAGGCACTGATTGGAACGCGAGTGCCAATGTTGAGGTCGCCGACTCTATCTTGCAGATTATGGCCGATCTTGATGATGCAACAAGCGACCCGGTGCTGCAGGGTTCCATTGAGAGTGACCTGATAATGATAGATCAGATCCGAACTATCGTTCAGGCTGCCGCACAGTTGCGGAAATTAGGCGGCCCAAATCCGGAAGAGAAAGAACCTAAGAAAGAAGACGAGGGCAACCAAGGCGCGTTAAGAGATGTAACGCTTAAACCTATCGGGCGCTCAATTCTCTTGTCCGGCATGGATATGGATGTCGACGTTGACCTTCGGCACATCGAAGGTGCCAAGGGCATCAGCAGTCTGCAGAGCGAAGTGACGCTCAACAAAAACGCGCTTAAGGCAGGACCACTGAAGTTTGAATACGGAGGCGCTCATTTCGACGTCAGTGGGCAAATAGATCTATCGAACGACGCACATCTGCTCACGTTGACCGGCAAGGCAGGTGGCTGGCAACTGGATGAAATTCTTCACAGCCTGAACTTCAAAAAGGGCGCAAGCGGTACGATCTATGCAGATTTTTCGGTGACCGGCGGGACCGATTCAGTCAAGCATTTTGCCAATAGCATGAGCGGCAATGCCACAGTTTCAATGCGTGATGGCTCGATCGAGACCCAGCTTTTAGATCTGGCAGGATTGGGGGTGCTACCTTGGGTGTTTACCAAAAAGAAACAGAAGGTTGCTCCAATTGTATGTTTGCGCGCGCCGATTAGTATTTCAAATGGAAGTATTTCGACGAAACAAACCACATTGGAGACAGATCATGTCCAAGTCGTCGTCTTTGGCGGTGTTAATGTGGCGGGCAAGGTTTTGGACCTAAATCTGCAGCCCCGCAAGATTGGCGAACCTCTTTCGAAGAGCCCTTGGCCCGTGACCTTGAAGGGTCCACTAGCAAAGCCGAAGATCAAGGTCAAAGACGGTCCGAAGCGGCTGAAACGATCGGATGGTGCGGACAAAATGCCGGCAAGAAGACAGCTTTGCGTTCCGGACATTTTACAACTGCAGTAGTGGCGGAGGCAGTCGATAAAAGACCATTCTTAAAGTTCAAAAAGAATGGCATCGCTTTCTGAAAGCGATTTTTGCTTTGGGTTTTCTCTCGATATATTCCGCACGTTAGGCGAATAGAGACTCTCGTGGAGTTCAGCGGACATGATGGAAGACCTTTGAGACGCAAATGGAAAAACGTGTGCTCTGTTGAAATGGTAGCTAAAGCGAAATCAATAGCTTAGTGAAGCGTGAGTGGCAAAACTATGTGTCGCCCGACACTTTGAATCCATTGGAAAAATTGGCGGTTTTTACCAGCTACCCGCCAACATACCCACCTACCGATTTGAATGGCTGCACGAAGATTGTGTTTCCAACCATCGCGATTTCTCTCCGCAGCCTTCGATGAATCCGATCAAGTAGCGCCCGTGATATGCCCTTGAGTTTCCACGCGATCTTATGGACACAAATCAAGGTTTGGATAAGTACCTGGGTTGATTAAGACTGGCCATTAGGGTCAGAATTCAAAGCCAAAAAGATGACGGTAGCCGCCCGTGCGATGGCTGAGAGGAAGACCTTTGGGCACCTGTCGTATCGGGTTGCCACACGTCGCCAATCT
>NZ_JBQFPQ010000012.1:0-75923 GCF_056536445.1 Ruegeria sp. CL7 | reverse complement strand
CGTAACCGCCGCTTCCGCCGCGTCCCAGCGCCTCAGCAGCGCCGGTGAAGGGGGTTCTAAGTATAACAAACAAATCCCGCAAGCGGAAAATGACGCCGCAGAGCATTTTTTTGAAAATTCTTAGATAACCATTTAAAAACAGCATATTACAAGCGTCGAAAGCTCACCTTTCCTGTGTCGGTCGGGACTCTCTCCATCGGATGGCCACGACACAACCCGGAAGACACAAGATGGCACTACTATATATAGGGAATCGACCGACACTGAACACAAGGCCGCGCGACTCAAGCCCGTGAATCGACTCGGGACTCTGCCAGAATCTGCATTGAAAACCTTAAAGGCCAGATTTCGAACTGCATCATGCCGAGGGGGTCTACTTGATTCCGACCACACCTTGAGCGTGCCAACATTCTGAACACCAATCTTGAACATCCCACCGAGATGAGTTCTGGTCTGGGACATTCGTTTTCGACTTCTTCAGCGAGACAGGCATGACGCGTCACCTTACGTTCCCACTGGTCAGAACCGTCGGATTTGACGGAGCGCTTGTCACATTTGCGGACACGATGTCTGAGACAGCGAACCGAGCGGCGCTGGCCTTTCGATCTGAACTGGATCGGCTTCAATGGGCAGAGGTCACGGAATCTTCTGCCACGCTGGCCTCGGCATATGTCCGGTTCGATACGCAAAACACCACCCACCAACAGATGCTGCACAAGCTTCAGGACCTCGTCGATCAGAAGGACTGGTACAGCACACCACTTCCAACAGGCCGCAGGCTGTGGCGAATACCGACGGTCTATGGCACCGACCTTGCGCCCCAGCTGGACGATGCCGCTGCTGCTGCCGGTCTCGCGCCGGAAGAAGCAATACGGAGGCTTGGCCAGTCCCGCGTGCGGGTTTTGACGATAGGGTTCGCCCCCGGGCAACCCTACCTTGGGCCATTACCCCCCGAGTTCAATATTCCGCGGCTGCAAAACCTGACCCCCATGGTGCCCGAAGGCGCTCTGGTTCTTGCAATATCTCAGTTTGTCCTGTTTTCCGGGCCAACGCCAACCGGGTGGCGGCATGTCGGGCAGACGGCTTTTCGGTGTTTCCGGCCCGAGACGACCGAGGCATTCGCCCTCAGGCCTGGGGATGAACTGATATTCGAACCCATTTCCCGCGAAGACCTGGAACAAATCAGAGCCAAAAACGAAGATGGCACGGGCGGAGCAACCTGCGAGGAGATTGCGCCATGAGCCTGATCGTCCACCAGATCGGCCCGGCTTGCACCATCCAGGATCAGGGGCGCTCAGGTTATCTGGACCAGGGCCTGTCCCGGTCCGGGGCCGTCGATACACTGGCCCTTCATGAAGGCGCCGCATTGCTCGGCCAAAGCCCGGAACTTGCTGCGCTGGAAATGGCCGGAATGGGCGGCACGTTCGAGGCGACACAGAACATGCGCATCGCATTGACCGGTGCGCAGATGCAGGCCAGCATTGATGGCAGCCCCGTGGCCTGGAATGCCTCGCATCACCTGAAGCCCGGACAACGGCTGGTCATCGGTGCGCTTCTGCAAGGCAATTACGGCTATCTTCATTTGGGGGGCGGTATCGATTCAGAGGTTTTTCTTGGATCTCGATCCGCGCACCTGACGGCACGGATCGGGCGAGCGGTGAAGCCGGGCGACCGGCTGACCTGTGGCGCGGAGGCAGGCGACGCTGGTTTGAAACTGCCCCCTTCCGAACGCTTCTCGGGTGGCGTTCTGCGTGTCGTCGCCAGCTTCCAGACGTCCTTGTTTGATGACGCAACGCTTGATCGGTTTGCGCGCACCTCATTCCATCGTGGCGCACGCGCCAACCGGATGGGGATGCAAGTCAACAGTGACGGCGACGGGTTTGCGGCCACTGGCCAACTGAACATCTTGTCCGAGGTTATTACCCCGGGCGACATCCAGATGACCGGAACCGGAGACCCGTTCATCCTGCTGCCCGAATGCCAGACCACAGGAGGGTATCCCCGCATCGCGACCGTTCTGCCCTGCGACATGCCCCGCGCAGCGCAGACACCCGCGGGCGGAGCGATCACGTTCGAATTTGTCAGCATCGAGCAAGCCACCGAATTGCACGCGGCATTCATGGCGGATCTTGCCCGCCTGCCCTCGAAAGTCGAAGCGTTGGTGCGTAACCCGCATGACATCCCGGACTTGCTGTCCTACCAATTGATCAGCGGAGTGATTTCTGCCACCGACTAAGGAGATGTGCCGATGCCAAGCGTCGATCTGAATGCCGATATGGGGGAAAGCTTTGGCCCATGGAAAATGGGCGACGACGAAAGCCTTCTGAAGATCATCACCTCGGCCAATATTGCCTGTGGCTTTCATGCGGGTGATCCGGATGTAATGGCATCGACAATGAAGCTGGCAGCCGAGAATGGTGTCGGCATCGGGGCGCATCCCGGGTTTCCCGACCTGCAAGGCTTTGGCCGCCGGAACATGAAGCTGTCTCAGGACACCCTCCGCAATCTGGTGCGGTATCAGTTGGGCGCAGCCATGGGCATGGCCAATGCGGTTGGCACCAGAGTTCGCCATCTAAAGCTGCACGGCGCACTGGCCAATATGTGTTCGCTCGATGTCGATATGGCGCGGGCCTGCTATCAGGGCGCGCTGGACGTCGATCCCGACATCATCGTGATGGTTCTTGCCGTGACGAAACAAGAAGACGCCGTGCGCGAGCTGGGCTGCAAATGGGTGGGCGAGATTTTTGCCGACCGCGCCTACAATGACGACGGAACATTGGTTGACCGCAGCCTGCCCGGCGCGGTGATCCACGACGCGGATGTCGCAGGACCTCGCATCCTGAACATGGTCCGCGAAGGCGCGATCATCACCGAAAGCGGCAAGCGGCTGGAAACATCGATCGACACAATCTGCCTGCATGGTGACGGACCAACTGCGGTGCAGATCGCCCGTTCTGTTCGTGAAAGCCTGATCGGGGGCGATGTCGAGGTGACGAAATTCACCCGCTGAACATCATGGGTTAACGTCGGCAACCCAAATTCACGACTGTTGCCCGTACAGGCCTCAGCGCCTAGCATGGTGGGCAAACGCATATTCTGAATACTGCAATTTCAAACAATGCCTTGACCCATTGCGGGCAAGAGCAAGGAGGTCGTGGAATGTCATTTGATCTGATGTCTTATCAGCCCCGGGGCGACAAGAAGAACTCGGACTTCTTCAACGAATACCTTCCGAAGATTTACGAACGCCGGACAAGCTCGGGCATTGCGGATCAGGTCGGCGCGATGCGGGCCATCATCATTCAGGTCGAACCCGACGCGGTATTCGACACGATGGTCGAACTTTACGTGATGACACCCTATCGGCACACCGCCAGCTATCTGGGACGAACCCACAGAGTCTCGGTTCTGCATTCACATCCCGACTATCCTGCGCTGATCCTGATGGCGCCGCTCAGCCCCGGATTCGAAGACTTTATTCCCCGCATCAATCGCATGTATCCACTGGCGCGCAACACACCGCAGACGCGCTATGTCGGCGAGGTATTTGCTGCCTGTGATCTGGACGCGCTGACCCATGCACTTGAGGATCAGAACATACGTTTCGAATATCCCGGAGATACCGAGAACCCGTTCTACACATCGGACGGGTTCCGATTCACCACCCCGTCCGATTTCACCTGCAACCGCGTCGGGTATTCGACCCACGACTTTAACGACACCGACAGTCTGGGCCTTGGGGATCGCGTGTTGCTGAGCGACACGGAACAGGCCCGTCTGGAACAGGCCGCCGCCTTTGGAACCGAAAGCAAAATCGCCCCGCTGATGCTGGGAATCGACCATCTTGCGACGCGGGTCCTGGCGGGCGAGCGCGAGGATGCGATCCTCGAGTTTCTGACCATGGTGCCCTATTATTTCTGGGGCGCTTACAACATATTCGACATGAACTCATCGACCAACGTGAACCGCAACGGCAATGTGGACGATGACAAAAAATCTCCGGCCAAGGTATTCACCGCAAACAACACGCCATCCTTCGTCAACTCCTTCGCCAAACTGCCGATGCCGACCGAGGATTTCGTGCGCAATTTTGGCCGTCGTCTGCACCACATGGCCGTCGAGATTCAGGATGGCGATCACGGCGCCGGGGAAAAGAACGTCGATTTCGTTGTGAACACTTTGAAGGACAAGGGTGTGCCGTTCCTGGCCCATGTGGTGGGCGAGTGCAAAGACGACCCGAACCTGAAACAGATCTTCTCGAAACACTCCAAGCATACCCTGCTGATTACCGAGTATATCGAGCGGTGCCACAAATATGATGGGTTCTTCACCAAGGACAATGTCGCCGCCCTGACAGCCGCCGCCGGACAGGACGAACAATACCAGCACGGTCACGTTTTCGATTGAAAAAAGGGCTGCGGAATACCGCAGCCCAGACCCATTCAGGAGAGAATATGCCGAACCTTATGATGGCCCGATCATGAAACAGGTGACGTTGCGGGCCTGCAAACGGCGACAGGCCAGATCCGCCTGTTCGCGGGTCATGCCCTGAAAGGTTGCGTCGAACCCACGCGCGCTTTGGTTCACTTTGCGCAGCGTGCCTTCCAGTGTGGTCATTTCCGACAATGCGGTTTTCAGCAAAACCTTCTCGGCCTCATACCGCGTGGTATAGCGCCCCACATTGACCCCCCACAGGTGCCCACCTGACGAAGACAGCCGAGTGACAACCTCCTGCTCAGGCTCTGGCTGCTTGGTGGAATCCGTCGAAGCCAGAACCAAATTGTCGGGGCGCAATGCCGGACGGGTATCGGATGTTTCCACCGGCGGTGCAGTTGGTGCGATATCCGCTTCGGCAATGGCCGCCGCGATCGCGCTGTTAATGCGGCCACGATTCTCATCAGCTGTCACAGCAACCGCGCTTGCGACTTGCGTCGACGCGGAGGGGCGCCGAACCGGGCGCAAACTGGATTTTGGCGCGCCGCTCACGCTGGCGACCTGCGTCCCGACACCCAATCCGGTATTTCCAGCATAGGCCGGTCGGGCAGGTTTGCGAATGGGCGCACGGGACGGGGCGCGGCGGAAACCCAAATCCAGAAGCTCGGCAACCTTGGCATTCCGAGAGGCGCCGGACTTTCCGCCGAAAACGGTGGCGATGATACGTTCATCCTTGCGTTTTGCCGATGCCACAAGATTGAACCCCGCCGCACGGGTGTAACCGGTTTTGATGCCGTCGGCGCCTTTGTAGGCCGCCAGCAGGCGACGGTTGGTGTTGGGAACGGTTTTGATCCCTGCATGCGTCGATTGACGCGAGAAAAGGTTATAGTATTGCGGATAGTCATACAGCAGATGCCGACCCAGCGTGGTCATGTCACGTGCGGTCGAAAGATGCCCCGCCTCGGTCAAACCATGGGCGTTCTTGAAGGTCGTGCGGCTCATCCCCATCGCCTTGGCGGTTCGCGTCATACGACGCGCAAAAGCTGCCTCGGACCCGCTGATGGCAATACCGATGGCCGTGGCAGCATCATTGGCCGATTTCACAGCAGCCGCGCGGATGAGATAGCGAAAAGCAATTGTCTGACCAGCGCGCAGGCCCAGCTTCGACGGTGGCTCGGCTGCCGCCTTTTTGGTGATCCGAACCGGGGTATCCAGAGTGATCTCACCGTTCCGCACCGCTTCGAACGCGATATAAAGCGTCATCATCTTGGTCAGCGATGCCGGGTGAAGCCTTGTGTCAGCATTACGCGAATGCAGAACCTCTCCGGTTCGGGCATCAATCACCATCGCTGCGTAAGGTGCCGCCATGGACCTGAGCGGCGCAAACGCCAGCACGCACAACACCACTATGAGAAAAAAGCCCATTCGGGCCGGAACTGTCCGCCGAATCTGCACGATTTTTGCCTCTGTCTGCCTCGCGCCGCTGGGTTTTCCCAGTCAGCAAAAATTATTTTATTATCGTAAACTCTATCACAGAGACTTGGTGAAATAAACCGAAAGCTGAGCATTTCGCGGTTTCGTCAGGTTGCCTGAACTGGGCTATATCTAGACAAATACTGCCCAAAGCCCACCAGATGCGCGATTGAGGCAGAACTTGGTCAACACCCGGCAGGGTTTTCGTGGAACTGCGGCCAATAGGCAACATCACTTCAGGCTATGCACCAGATCGGCCAGACCGCCCAAATCCCTCAACTCCCGGAATCGGGGACTGTCGACCGGGGCTTCGGCATGCTCCACCTCCCAGACAAGGCCGTGCGGGACATGAACCCCCCAGCTTCCTGCCTGGATCGGAGCCACAACATCAGATCGCATGGAATTGCCAACCATCATCGCGCGCGCCGGGCCGTCACCATGCCGCTCAAATATCGACCGGTAAGTTTCAGGGGTCTTTTCAGACACGATTTCCACTGCGTCGAACAGATCGCCCAGACCCGACTGGGCCAGTTTGCGTTCCTGGTCGATCAGGTCCCCTTTGGTAATCAAGACAACCCGGCACAAGCCTGTCATGCCTTCCACCGCGTCGCGGGCATGGGGCAACAGCTCGATCGGATAGGCCAGCATCTCTTGCCCGGCTTCGATCAATTGGCGAATGACCGAGGCCGGCACACGGTCATCCGTGACCTCGAGAGCGGTTTCGATCATCGACAGAACAAAGCCCTTGATGCCATAGCCATAGTGTCGAATGTTGCGCTTTTCGGCCGCCAGAAGCCGCTCCATCAGATGATCCTGGTCGGCATGATCGGCCAGCAGCTCGGCAAAATGCGCCTGCGTCAGCTGAAAAAAACGCTCATTGTGCCACAGGGTATCATCCGCATCGAAACCGATTGTCGTCAGCTTGTCAGTCATCTCGTTTACGTCCGCTTGCTCTTTTCACCGGCCATCCCCACGTTATATAAGCGCGAAGATAAACCCCAAAACTGAATCGGACAGTTGCCTACGATGCTGGAAAAGACCTGGATGATGTCTGACGAACCGGACGACGACAGCGACGCGTCCGTTCTGGTACAGACGCGCCCAAAAACCAAGCGTCCGCCTTTGTACAAGGTGCTGTTGCTGAACGACGATTACACGCCGATGGAATTCGTGGTTCATGTCCTGGAACGTTTCTTCGGCATGACCCATGCAGAAGCATTCGAGATCATGCTGACCGTGCATAAAAAAGGTGTGGCCGTCGTCGGGGTCTTCAGCCATGAAATTGCCGAGACCAAAGTTGGCCAGGTTATGGATTTCGCCCGCCGGCACCAGCACCCGCTGCAATGCACCATGGAACGCGAAGAATAAGGCTTTTCGCCTGACCCTCACACATATTTGCCGGAATTGCCCATGTCCCCTCGCCTGGAACTTGCATTGCAGAACGGCCTGTCGCTGTCGTCGCCCCTCAGCGTGATCTGCCCTGTTCCAACCCATGATCTGTCGGCGCTTTCCCATGCGGCGCAGGTGGTGCAGCCGTTCAAACCTTTTTATGACCATTTTGCCGCGCAGGGCTTTGACACGGTGCCCGAGGCAGAAAACCCTTGCGAGGATGCAATTGTGTTTTTGCCGCGGGCCAAGGCACTTGCACGGGCGATGATCCATCTGGCCAGCTCACGAGCCCGCGGCGTTGTCGTGATCGATGGCGCAAAGACCGATGGCGTGGACAGCATTCTGAAAGATGTTCGCAAAAGGGTCTCGGTCGAAGGGCCTCTGTCCAAGGCACACGGAAAAATCTTCTGGTTTCAGGCTGACCCGCACAGCTTTGCAGATTGGGCTGCGCCAAAGACGCAGATCGTCGATGGGTACCACACGGCACCGGGTGTGTTTTCAGCGGACGGGATCGATCCCGCCTCGGCCATGTTGCTGAACGCCTTGCCTGCCAAGCTGGGGCCGCGCGTGGCCGATCTGGGTGCCGGGTGGGGGTATCTGACCGCAGAGCTTTTGAAGCGCGACAACCTAAAATCCGTGCATCTTGTCGAAGCAGACCACACGGCCCTTGCCTGCGCGCGCATCAACGCCTCTGACCCCAGGGCCCGGTTTTATTGGGCTGACGCCGTTACTTGGACGGCGCCAGAGCCATTGGACACGGTTGTAATGAACCCCCCGTTTCACACCTCACGCAGTGCCGACCCCACGCTGGGGCAGGGTTTCATCGCAGCAGCGGCACGCAATCTGACGCGCAACGGAACCCTATGGATGGTCGCCAATCGCCACCTTCCCTACGAAACCACTCTGAACGAACACTTCGCTCGGGTCGATGAAGCCGCCGGCGACAACCGGTTCAAGGTGTTTGAGGCCTCTCGCCCTCGGCGATAAGGCCAGCTAACCTGCCCCTAATTCAGGAGGATTCGGATGTCCTTTTCCATCGCAGGCAAGACCGCAATCGTTACAGGCGGGGCCAATGGCATCGGGCTGGCCATAGGTCGGCATTTCGCGGATGCGGGCGCAAATGTCATGTTCGCCGATATAGATGAAAAACGTCTGGTCGATGAGCTGGGGGAACAGGCAGAAGACGGCAATATTCGGTATTTCGCAGGCGACCTGCGTGAAAAGCTGACCATTGCCAATTTGCTGTCGGCAACACTGGATGCGTTTGATCAGGTGGATATTCTGATCAACGGCGCGCGCCAGGTGATCCAGTCTGATCCGCTTGATCCCGATGACGACTCGATGCGCACCTTGCTGAACCAGAACCTGATGCCTGCGCTGCGGCTCAGCCAGTTGGTCGCAAAGCGTATGATCAAACAGGCCGGGGATGACGATGAGAGCCCTGCCGGATCGATCATCAACCTGTCATCCATCGCGGCCCGCCGCACGCATCCCGACCTGATGGCCTATTCCGTGTCGACCGCCGCGCTGGACCAGATGACACGTTCGCTGGCGGTGGCGTTGGCGCCGAACCGCATCCGGGTCAATTCGATTGCGCTCGGCTCGGTCATGAGTGCATCACTGCAATCGACGCTGAGAGAGAACCGGGAATTCCGCGACGATATCGAAAAGCACACACCGCTTGCCCGTATCGCGTCGGCCACTGAATTGACGGAAACCGCGCAGTATCTGGCATCGGATGCAGCCGGATTCATCACCGGCCAGATCCTGACAATCGACGGCGGCCGCACATTGCTTGACCCTGTTGCCGCACCTGCGCATTGAGACCCATGTTCGAAACAGAAAAAAACACCGCCTCTGCCTGGTTCCGCCAATTGCGCGACGACATCGTTGCCGCATTCGAAGCATTGGAGGACAGCCACGACACCGGCCCGTTTTCAGACGCAAAGCCCGGCCGCTTTGAAGTCAAGGAGACCAAACGCCAGTCCGAGGACGGCTCTGACGCAGGGGGCGGTCTGATGTCCGTGATGCGCGGCGGGCGCGTGTTTGAAAAGGTCGGGGTCAATGTCTCGACAGTTTACGGGACCCTGGGCGAACGTGCACAACAGGCGATGGCAGCACGCAAAGGCATTCCCGGGATGACCGAAGACCCGCGTTTCTGGGCCTCGGGGATCAGTCTCGTGGCGCATATGCAGAATCCCCATGTCCCGGCGGTGCATATGAACACTCGGATGTTCTGGACCCCGTACGCCTGGTGGTTCGGCGGCGGATCGGATCTGAACCCCTGCATCGAATATGATGACGATACGGCGCATTTCCATGATACCCAAAAGGCTCATCTGGACCCGCATGGACCCGGACATTATCCACGCCTGAAAGAGTGGGCGGACGAATATTTCTATATCCCCCACCGCAAACGCGCACGCGGCGTGGGCGGTATTTTCATGGATGATTATTGCACCGGAGACTGGCAGGCCGATTTCGCCCTGACTCAGGATATCGGTCGGGCTTTCCTGCCCGCTTTCGTGCCATTGGTTGAAAAACGGCGCGCACAGGGTTTCTTGGACGCCGACAAAGACACCCAGCTGGTGCATCGCGGTCTTTATGCGGAATACAATCTGGTCTATGACCGCGGCACCAAGTTCGGACTGGAAACCGGACATGATCCGGACGCGGTTCTGATGAGCCTGCCACCGATGGCGAAATGGGTCTGACGCTCAGAACGTGTCCATGATGAAGTTGTCATAGCAGTAGTTCTGCGCCGACGACGCCGACATGTTGGCCCCGACTTTCCTGACGGTGATGGAATATCCCGGCTTGGTATCCGCCCCCGGCGGCGGGGTCAGCGAGAATTGCACGGTCCGGACGCCGGGTTCATAGGCGCGCCAGATATAGATCCGTTGGTTGTTTGGCACGCCCAGACTGCGGATCGCGTAATCCCCAATTCCACACCAATAATTCACGGGCGCTGAGGATCCGATGGCCTTGACCTCGTAGACACCGTCCGGCATCGGCGTGATTTCCGTACGGAATTGCGGCCGAACGGACAGGCCGAAACCGACAGCCTCGGCCATCGCAGGTATCGATAAAAGCGCGGCAGCAGCCAGAGTCTTGAATGAACGCATAATCCAGGTATCCCGAAACAAGGGTCCGATACCAATAGCATAGTCGGGACGACCTGCGAGTAAAGCAGGACAGGCCAACGAGCCGGCAACACTGACCACATCAAAGAATTTATTCTACCCATATTGCAGGAAAGCAGTACACTCGCTGTAGACTTTTGGTTCCCGTTACACTGTTGGGCATCTCTTTGAGCAAGACGTTTCCAAAAGACTGGTTCGACTTCACGCCGGAAAAATATGCGGATCTGGGCGCTATGTTCTATCTGGCGGGTTTGACGAAAACACATCAGAAACGCAGTCTGGCACAGGTTTTGTACGCGTTCGAAACTCCGTTTCGCCTGGGCCAGTACCATATCTTCCGGCAGCACGGATTCCCTCGTGGTTTTGTCACCTTCGCCGGGCTCAACCCCGAAGCCGAGTTCCGTTATGCGGTGAAAGAAAAACCCCTTTCCGACACGGACTTCACCAGCGGATCATCCTTCTGGATCATTGATCTTGTGGCTCCGTTTGGACAGACCAGCCAAATTGTTGATATCCTCAAGCAGGAAATCCCGCACCCGCGTGTGCGCACCAACCGGATGGACAGTGACATGACACGCAATCGCATTGTTGAATGGACGCGGGATGAAGCGGGCGAGGTTCACATGCGCCTGTATCGCAAGAAGGAATTTGAACGCGTGTTGCAGCAAGGCGAGGGTTAATTGGTTTCAGTTCCGATCACAGGTGAACTGACCGGGGATGTGACTGGTTTTCCACCCAACGTTGAGACGGGACAACCCACTCTGGACAATGGAAACTTCAATCCGGTCACGCAAACCTGGACGATTGCGACACAACCCGCCAACGGCACCGCCTCGATCGACCCGAACACGGGAGAGTGGACCTATACCGTCGACCCGACATTTTTCGATGGCCTCGACAAAGGCGAAGTCGTCTTCGATTCTTTCTTCATCAGCGTCTCGGGTACAACACAAGCCGGCCCTTTCACCCTTCCATTCACCGGCACACCGGACCCGGTGGAAGTGGTCATCCGGATCGAGGGCGTCTGTTTTGCGGCCGGAACCCTGATCGAAACTGAAAGCGGCCCGCTTGCGATCGAAACGCTGGACGCGGGTCATATGGTGGCCACTGCCGATCACGGTCTGCAACCTATCCGCTGGATCGAAAGCAGCAGAATTCCACCCGAACGATTATGCGATGAACCTGCTTTGCGCCCCGTTCGTATCTCGGCGGGCAGTCTGGGGCCGAACGAACCCTCACGAGACCTTCTGGTGTCGCAGCAGCACAGGATCCTGGTCAAAGGCCCGAAAGTCGAGCTGCTTTTCGGCGCATTCGAAGCCCTGGTTGCCGCCAAACACCTGTGCGGATGGCCCGGCATCTGCATCGATACATCGGTTCAAACGGTCGAATATCTCCACGTCCTGCTGGACCGGCATGAGATCCTGAACGCCGAGGGCGCGCAGGCCGAAAGCCTGTTTCTGGGGGAAGAGGCCCTTTATGGGCTGTCCTCTGAGGCATTGCGGGAACTGGCTTCGATATTCCCCGACAGACCGACCTCGGGTCACACCGGGTTCGGGCGCGCGGCTCGTCTGATACTGCGCGAACACGAAGCCCGCGCCCTCGCCTGAGCCTAGCTGCTGGCCACAATGCGCCCGCCGACATCCTGCGGGGCCAATGCAACCGTCTTGATCACGGCATAACATGTGCTGCCCGGTTTCAGGTTCAGGGCCGCAACAGATCGACGCGTAACCCGCGCAAGCACATTGCCCGCCGGGGTCTTTACCGACACGATGGCACCCGGCCCCTCGCCTGACCGGATCGAGTCCACGGTCCCGCCAAGCACGTTCAGCGCCGAAAGCCCCTCGGGTTTGTTGTTCGACAGGATCACTTCCTGAGCGGGTATCCGAATCCGCAAGTTTGCCCCGACCTCATGCGCGACACGAGGCAGAAACAGCCGCGCGCCATTGGCGTTCAACTCTGTCAGCCCGTCGGAATGATGCTTTGCAACCTGAACCTGCAACACGGCCCCGACGGCACGAATTCCCGCAGGGGCGACTGACGGGTCGGCAAGCATTTCGGATGCGGGCCCGTGGCGAACTGCCTTGCCATCCTGCAACGCAACAACGGACGTTGCCAACCGGGCCACTTCGGCGGCAGAGTGGGTCACATAGAGGATCGGAACCGAGACCTCGTCCCTGAGACGCTCGAAATAGGGCAGGATTTCCGCTTTTCGCTCATCATCCAGTGCTGCCAACGGTTCATCTGCAAGGATCAACCGCGGGCTTGCCAACAAGGCCCGCCCGATGGCGACGCGCTGTTTCTCACCGCCTGACAACCCGGCAGGTCTGCGGTCCAGCAGATGACCGATGCCCAGCATGTCGATGACCCTGTCGGGGTCTTCGCGGCGTGTGTTTTTCGGCGCAAACCAACGCCCATAGGCAAGGTTCTGGCGCACGGTCAGATGGGGGAACAACCGCCCTTCCTGAAAAATATACCCCAATCGGCGCCGATGCGGCGGCAGCCACAGGCCCTGTTCCGTGTCGAACAGAACCCAGCCATCTACCGACACCCGGCCCGCCTGGGGCCGCAACAACCCTGCCACGGCATTGACGATGGTGGTCTTGCCCGATCCCGAGCGCCCGAACAGCACCGTCACGCCCGGTGGCGCATCAAAACTGACATCCAGATCGATCCCCGACAGATGGTGGTGCAACCGAACAGACAGGCTCATGATCCGGCCACCCGAGCTGCAGCACGCCGCCCCACATACTCCGACAGCAACAACGCGCTCATTGCGATGACGATCGATATCAGAACCAGCCGCGTCGCGGCTGCCTCGCCGCCCGGGACCTGCAAAAAGGCGTAGACAGCCGAAGGCAACGTCTGCGTCTGACCCGGGATGTTGGACACGAAGGTAATCGTCGCACCAAATTCACCCATGGCCTTGGCGAAGGCCAGAATAGCCCCGGCTATGACACCCGGTAAAATCATCGGCAAGGTCACCGTACAAAACACCATCGGACGCGACGCGCCCAGAGTTGCCCCGGCCTGTTCCAGCTTCGGGTCCACCGCTTCGATCGACAAACGTATCGCCCGGACCATCAAAGGGAAGGCCATGATCCCGGCGGCAAGGGCCGCGCCTGTCCAGCGAAAGGCCACTACGATCCCGAACTCGGCCAGAAGCCGGCCCAGCGGCCCTTGAATGCCAAAAGTCAGCAACAGCAGGTATCCGGTGACAACCGGCGGCAGGATCAAAGGCAAATGCACCAGACCGTTCAAAACCTGCCGTCCGGGAAACCGCCAACGTGCCAGAGCATAAGCGACAAATATCCCAAACGGCAAAGTCGCCAGCGTCGCCCAAAAGGACACGCGCAATGAAAGCTTCAAAGCTTCTGCTTCGGCAGGCCCCAACCAATCCAAGGCAATCACCTGACCGGCAGGGTAAATCCCTGCTCCAGAAATACAGCCGTGGCCGCATCCGTTTTCAGGTGTTCAAGAAAGGCGTGTGCTCCTTCTTTTGCATTGAGGGTCAGTGCCGCAGGGTAAATTATCGGTGGATGCAGATCGGCAGGGAATGTCGCAACGACTTGGACCCTTTCTTCCACCCTGGCATCTGATTGGTACACGATCCCAAGCGGCGCGGCCCCTGCCGCCACCAGAGCCAGCGCAGCGCGCACATTGTCGGCCTGCGCCACCTGTGTCCGCACAGCCTCCCACTGGTTCAGACTTTGCAAAGCAGCTTTGCCATAGATACCGGCAGGCACCGCGTCGACCAGTGCCATGGCCAGATAGCCGTCTTTCAAGTCCGCCTTGAGGTCATATCCGGGCTGGATCTCACCCACTTGCGCATGATCTTCAGCCCCGATCAGAACCAGGCCGTTGCCCAGCAGATCAACCCGAGAGTCTGCCCGGATCAAACCGTCCTGCTCCAACACATCCATCCAATCCGTATTGGCCGAGACAAACACATCCGCAGGCGCGCCTTGCTGAATCTGCCGGGCGAGGACCGACGACGCCGCATAGGAAACGGAAACGCTCTGACCGGTCTGCTTTTCGTACCCTGCAACGATTTCATCCAATGCGGTCTTGAGGCTGGCCGCTGCAAAGACCAGAATGCCTTCTGCACCGGCCTGAATCGGGGCCAGCGCCGTCATGCCAAGGACCAATGCCACCATCCAAAATCGGCGGGCGAAGGATAGGGTCATGTACACTCCCGACCGGTTTGCTTCAGTCTCTCTGGGGATATCGGACGTCACCGGTGGCGCGCAAGCGCCTTTGGCCATTTACACATGATGGGTCGCAGGTTGAGCAAGGCGGTTTCCATCGATCCGTCTTAAAATGTGCTGCCCACCTTCCAGCCCGAGAGGCGCCCCGAACGCCCGCCTGTTCGGCCTACTGCTGACAATATGCCCCGTTGGACGGCCGCCAGCGAAGGAACGCAAGAAAATCTTCCAGACCCTCTTGCACCTGCCCGCAGGCTTGGCTAAATGCAGCATCACGGGTGATTAGCTCAGTTGGTAGAGCGCTTCGTTTACACCGAAGATGTCGGGAGTTCGAGTCTCTCATCACCCACCATCCTTTCCCCCAAAATTTCTGCGCTGTTCCGCATCCGGGGCCAATCATCATTGATGCCGGTCCCGAAAGTCTATCGCGAATAAAACCCTTCTCGCAATTCCTGCCTGAGACGCAGACGCTCGGGGTATTCTTTCAGAAATTGTTCGGGGGGCTTGCCCTCCCAGACTTGCGCGTAAACCCGCATCTTGTTGCCGCCATAGATCTTTTCGAGGTCTTCATCGGAATAACCTCTTGCCCAGAGATCATCGGTAATTGCCGCAAGGATTTTGGCCAACTCACCGTTGCCGGTCGCCCCTTTGTTGAACGCGTCGATCATATAGCCGCCATCATCATACATGCTGGCGTTTGCAGTCGCGAACTGCACAACCAATTCAGTCGAGAACATGTCATCCGTTGCGATCCCAACGTGGTCGACCCCAACAAGTTGAACATAGTAGTCGATCATGTCGGCGGCTTGCTTGGGTGAGATATCTTCAGGCCAAACGCCGTCCATCATCCATTCAGTGAATGTCGGAGAAACAAAGCCGCCCGATTTGGCCGCACGCAGGGCCTCGTCATCGGGAATGGCCCGATAACACCCGCGTGGCGTCGCACCGGGTTCGTTTGCGTAAAGGCCGGCAGGAACCGAATGCGTGTAAACATAAGGCACGCCGGGATAGTTTTCGTTCATGTAGTCCATGGCGTCGTTGGCCGTTTTGGAACCCGTGTGGCTCAGGTCCAGAAGGATGCCGAAACGCACCATTTCATCGATCACCGACTTGCCCCAAGGGGTCAGACCAATATCGCGCCCGTTATAGGCCGCCAACTGCCCCGACCCGGTGCGGAAGATATCGTTGTAGGCCAGGATCATACTCTTGATCCCCATATCCTTAAGCAACGCCATCTTCCTCAGGTCGCCATCCAGAATCGTCGCCGTCTGGCTGTTCCAGATGACCGCCGTCTTGCCTTGAATATGGGCGGCTTCGATATCGCGGGTTTCATTCACGATCAGGTAATTCTCTGGCTGTTGCGCCATCGCCGACCGGAAGTGGTAGTGCTGATCAAGAAAGGTCTCAAAAGACATATCCGCTGCGGCCAGCGTCATCTCATGACCTGTTATTCCGTTGTCCCGAGCCCGCGCGAAGTAAGTGTGCAGCTGTTCCTCTTCAGTCCAGCCGGTGCCGTAGGGGCTGGCCAACATGCCAAGCACGATTGTGTCCTTCACAAATTGCTTTGCTTCATCCGACGCATCCCATGTCTTGCTTTCCTCGCTCGCGTGCAGCGCGGCACCGGATACGATTGCAATGGCGCTTGCGGCCAACCAAGTTTTCATGACTGAGCCTCCCAAATTGGTTTCGTGTGAGTTGCTGCTTTCGAGCCGCATCAAAAAACGATCCGGGTGCGCAGGCTGAACAACGTGATGCTATCCTGATTGGCATTCAGCAGCGGATTGGAGATGAACTGTAGTGACGGCGTGATTTGCAGACCGGGTGAGATTGAAAAGCGATAGAATGCTTCCAGCGTGAACTGATCGCCGTCGATGTTTCTTGCTTCGGCCCAGTTCAAACCCAAACCGGCCAGATCGGTGTTTCGACCGTAATAGCCCAGCCCGGCAGAAACCGAACGATCATACAGCGCTGCCGTGCCTTTCGACGCCCCTGCCCGAACGAACGGCATCCATTTGTTGTCGACAAACCAAGCCGCGGAAAACACGGCGCCATAATCTTCTGCACGGCTGCCATCGTCGGCCGCATCTGCATGCCAGAGGGTCAAATGGACATTGTCGAAATAGATGCGATCAAAGCCCGAAGTGTAGCCAATCTCAAACGATTTGAAGAGATTGCCGTCCCTGAACACGTCAAGACTTGGATCCGACGGATCGGCGTTTGCGTCTGCAACGCTGGCAACGGCGTAGAAGTTTTTGCTCAGCTTTATCCCACCGGCAATGCCAATTCCCTGGTTGGGTGTGTTGATTGTCGGGTTGGTGTTGAACGACAGGTTTTGGAACCCGCTGTAGGGGCTGACCAATCCATAGATATCCACAAAGTCCGTTACATCAATCTGGCCGACTTGCAGCGTCCACGCGCCGTTCTCGGCCCTTTGGGTCCAGAACAGGTTGGTCAGCAACAAACCATTGTCGTTGAAGGCTGTCCCGGTGATCGACAATGCACCTCCGTCCAGCCCAAGGAATTGCGGGGCAACATCGGTGTATCCGTGCCGATCTTCGATTTTGAATGTCAAAGAACCCCGCTCGGTTGCCTGCCAACTGCCGTAGACACGCGCGATTCCACTTGCGGCCTCACCAGTTCCCAAATCAGCGTTCGTGGATTGGCCCAACGCCAGGTAATCCACGTTGAACCGAAACCCGCCCTCGGCCAGCCGGTCTTTCCATTGAAACCAACCCGGCGCGATGTTGCGCGGAAATTCGGAACGGTATTGCGGATCGGTCAGGCCATCGCCAGGTTTCAGCTCGGCCTCGACCGAAGAAGGCCCGGACAACCCCTGCGCAGACGCCGTACCCGCGCAGGCAATGCTCAATGCGGCAACAAGGCGCCCTATCATTCCGACGCCTTTGCGCCGCCAGTTTTACGATTGCCAGCAGCTCGGAGGCGATCGGCTGCACGCTGTCTCCATTCCAGACCGTCGGCCTTTGTTTCCAGCGTTTCAACGCTGTCCGTCTCCAGTTTGAAGGTTGCATTCATCGGCACAAGCCCATCCACGACCATCATGTTCTGAACCGAGGGTTCAATCGTCAGCCTACCTTTGAGCCGAACGGGTTCATGGAAGTAACTGGGGGCCCAGTCGCCGTTCAACCGCACCCGGATCATCTGATTGGGCGGAGGCGGGGGCATGTGGCTGCACATCCCGCGTTCTGGCACCAAATACGCAACTGCTCGCCCGTCCGGATCGTTCGGCGCGGGAATGGCAAAGCCTGTCAGCGTAACACTCTGGCCATCGAAACGCGGATTTCCCCTTGTTCCTGCCTTTCTCCGCCGCTCTTTCACATCCTCTCGCTGATCGAGCAGCCAGTCGACATCAACGCCACCCTCGGCCAAGGCGTCTTCAGTCTCGGTCAGAAGCTCTTGCCATTTCTGTCTTTCCTCAACGCTGCCGACATCCTGCTGCAACCTGCCGCGCAAGCGCACGACGAACAGGACATCGTCAAACTGTTCAGGGCTGAGATCACGATAAGGGTCGTCGAACACCTGCACCGACGGGTCCGGAAGGTCAGACCAGTCAAGCGTCGCATGGGGCGTTGCCATTGCGGAATGACCGCTCAGGACAAAGCCAGCGAAAACTGCGGCGCGAAACCAAGGGAACATCAAATCTCTCCAACCGTTATTTGGGTCAGTCCAGTGTGTTCTTGTATATCACACCGTCCTTCATAATCAGTCGGATCGTTTCCGGGCTTTCCGGCCTCGGGTCGGCGCCAAACCATTGATCCCCGGTTCCAACGACGGAAAAGTCTTCAAGTGGGTTTCCGTCGATCAGCAGGATATCAGCATAGGCCCCTTCCTCGATAACGCCCAGATTGCCTTCGGGATAGGGGTTCATGAACGGTCCGGACAAAGCGGCGATTTCACCGCCAGTAGATGTCATTGCGACCAACGATGCGTGAGAGCCAAAGAACTCATTATTGAGATGTTTTTCATAGGCAATTTGAATATTGCAGGCAGCTACAGAACCTACGCAATCCGTGTGAAACCCTCTTTTAGCTGGGCACTCATTCATGTTTTTTATGTAGTCGCCGAAAGCCTGCGTGGCGGACTGTGCCTTTCGTAAGCTGGCTGGGACATCTCGAATGGCAGGAATATCGAAGAGATTTGGATCAAATGCCGTGAGATTGGTTGTGATGTAGGCTCCTTTCTCTTCCATCAGCGCTGATATTTCACAATCAAACATGAAACCGTGTTCAATTGATCGCACACCAGCATTCAGTGCCGCCATGATCGTTTCCTTGCGGTAGGAATGGGCCATGACGTAGCTTTCGTATTCGTTGGCAACCTGCACGGCCGCTTCTAACTCTGCCGTCGATCCAGCCAATAACTGCCACGGGTCAAACACTGAAACTACACCGCCTGATTGCATGTACTTCAGTTGTGTTGCTCCCATCCGAAAGTTGTTACGAGCAAACTTGTACATTTCGGAGACACTGTCGACTTCTTGGGCCATATTCAGACGGCTGAAATTTGAAGACTGGCCAACAGGTGCTGTAAAGTTGGCGAAATCAGCATGGCCACCACGCGTACTTAGAAAAGCAGCCGCAGGGTAGAAACGCGGCCCGACAATAGTCCCGGTGTCGATTGCGCGGCGAAGCCCTCCATTAGCGCCACCTGCATCTCTTACGGTGGTAAAGCCTTGCATTAAGTACATCTCAGCCATTTGAGTGCCGTGAATCGCGAGGTCTTCCCAAGTGCTGTTGGCTTCCATTGCGGGCAACGTGGGTCCTGGCAGCATCAGGTGTGCATGATTTTCGATGAAGCCGGGGGTCAGTGTTCGCCCTTCTCCGTCAATAACCGTAGCATTGGGGGCATCAATCACTTCAGTTGATACGGCCTTAATCAGGTTGCCCTCGACCAATACGCTGGCATTCTCGATACGTTGCTCATTCACGCCATCAAAGACGTGCACATTGGTGAACAGCGTTTGAGGATCTTCTTGATCCTGAGCCTGCGCAGCCACCGAAAAACCAAAAACTGCCGCGACCATTACCGCCGGGCAAAGGGATATTCGCATGTTGGTCATAGGTCTTCCCTTCACATTCACGTTTTACCGAACGTAGCCCGAAAACTCTTGGGCGGGTTGCCACTTTTGGATTAACATGTGCGAATGTGACCGCAAAAAAGGCCACTGAACGAAACCATTGGTTTAAAAAAGGGTGACGGACGTGCCACTCAGCTCCACTTCTGAAGCGCATAGCGAAGGCTTTATCCGCCTCGCGCTGGCCGCCCCGTTTCTGCAATATCTCACCGACCGCAGGATCAATCCGCAACCGGCCTTGGATCAGGTCGGCTTGAAGGCCGACCTGCTGTCCGACCCATCTGTCTATGTCCACTCGGAACTGGTCTATGGTCTGTTGAATGCCTTCTCAGAGTTGTCAGGGGATCGATACCTTGGCCTGAATGTAGGAGAGACATTTGACCTGCAAGGATGGCCGCCGTTCGCTCGGTCGTTGCAATCCTCGAACACTCTGTTCGAGTTTTTTGCCCGGTTCGTCAGGCTTGTGCCACAAGAGTCCAACTCCGTGCGGCACAGCCTTGTCGTGGAAGCAGACAAAGCGATCTATCGGATCGCGCGGCAACAGGAACCAACCGTTCCGCCCGTTCAGGTTACCGGGTTCGGGGCTGCCATCTATGTGCGCCTGTTGCAAAGCGTGGTCGGAAACGCGTGGGATCCGTCCCGGGTTCGATGGGAAAGCAGATACATCCTTGGCTTGCCACGCGGTTACAAAGGTATCGAAGTCGGTCTTGGACCCAACCCCGGAATGCAGATCAGTTTTCCCGTGGAATGGTTGTTTTTACACCATGCGGCAGAGGAGTCCGAAGCGCCGACAGCCACGATTCGACACAATGAAGACGTCACCGTAGTGGCCGCTTTGCGGTCTGTCCTGCGTGGAAAACTGGATGAGTCAGAGCTGGGGCCGGAGGTTGTGGCCGGATTGCTGGGTATCCAGCCCGAGCGGTTCCTGAAAGCACTTCAGAAACATCAGACAACACTTCCCCGAGAGGTAAGGCGTCTGCGGGTCGATGTCGCCAAGAAGCACCTCAGAGAAAGCAAAATGACAGTTGCCGAGATCGGCCTCATGCTTGGCTATTCCGACAAGTCCCACTTCACTCGGTTTTTTCGAAACCAGACCGGTGTGACGCCAACCAAATTCCGCCTTGGATAGCACCTGCGCTGCGAATGGGCGGGTTGGCGTTCCACTGCTTCTCTCATGTGTGTCCACCAAGGGATGGCAAGAGTTTTTGCCACGGTCATGGAGCCAATGCCAAGGGTTGAAAAAGCTGTTGCCCCACGGTCCTTTTGGCAACGCATGCGCCGTCACGCATGCCTGTTGCGGCTCGATCGGACGTGACTTTGAAGACGGCAGGAGAGGATATGCCCTTGAACCGTTCCGCAGTTTATGCAACTTCAAATCGCTGACAACGCCAAGCATTTCTAAGAAATCGTGCGCTTGGCGGTAATGCAAGACGGCGTCTTGGTGCATCTGCGGATTGGAAAATGCGCTTCGGTTATGCCGAAGATGTCAGGAGTTCGAGTGTCTCATCACCCACCTTTTTGCCTTCAAAATTTCGACGCTCAAACACGCTTGAATCGTCGCGGCAGAGTTGCAACCGGTTGCAAGTTCAGGTCGATGATGCATAATGCTCGGGCAATGCCAGACTTATCTGTTTTCCTGCCTCGCTGTAATCGGAGTCCCGCAGCGTGAGCGTGACCCTGAAAGACGTGGCCGCCTTGGCCGGTGTATCGCGATCTGCGGTGTCGCGCACCTTTACCGAAGGTGCCTCGGTTTCCGCAAAAACGCGCAGCAAGGTTGAAAAGGCCGCGCGAGAGCTGGGCTACAGCCCCAATGCTCTGGCTTCGTCGCTGACGACCGGGCGCACCAAACTGATCGGGTTGATTTCGAACAACTTTCACAACCCGATCTTTCTGGAAGTCTTCGACCAGTTTACACGCGCCTTACAGGAACGCGGCCTGCGCCCGCTGATCGTGAACCTGACGGACGAGACCGAGCCCGCCAATTCCGTACGCATGCTGCGGCAATATTCGGTGGATGCGGTGATCGTCGCCTCGTCGACCTTGCCGCCCAGCTTTGCCAAAGCGTTCCACGATGCGGGCGTGCCGGTGGTGCACACGTTCGGCCGGTCTGCCACCTCGCCTGAGGTGCATGTGGTCGGGATCGACAATGTGGAATGCGGCCGCATGGCCGCGCGCGAGCTGGTCGCGCGGGGTTATGCCAGCGTGGGCTATCTGGGCGGGCCGCAGGATGCGACCTCGTCCCTGGACCGGCAGCGGGGCTTTTTCGAGGAAATGGCCAACCATCCGCAGATTCCCGTCAACCACTCCTTCGCCGGAGCCTATTCCTTCGAGGCCGGCCGGGCCGAGATGCTGCGCCTGCTGGCGGGTGATCCGGCGCAGGCCTATTTCTGCGGCGACGACATCCTGTCGATCGGGGCGCTGTCGGCGCTGGCCGATCACGGGCTGAAACCGGGCACCGATATCGGGATCATCGGCCTGAACGACATGGAGATGTCGCGCTGGGAATATATCAACCTGACGACTATCCATCAGCCGATCAAGCAGATCATCACCTCGTCGGTCGATCTGGTGGAAGAGATGCTGAAGGCGCCCGATCGCTACCCCGAGGCACGGATTTTCCCCTGCCGGGTGGTCGAGCGGGGCACGTTGCGGCCCCGCCTCTGATCAGCGGAACATCGGCGGGCGGGCGTCCTGCCAGGCACCATCTGCTTTGCCCGACGCAACAGCCGCGTGCACCGCTGCGATCGATCGCACGCCATCCGCTGCGGTGGGCAGGCCATCCCGGCTTTCACCGCGGATCGCATCCGCCAGATCGCAATAGATATTGGCTACAGCCAGCGGGAAGCCTTCGGGGTGCGCGATGGCGACCCGAGACAGGCGCTGCACTTCATCATGAAGACCCCCCTCGCCCTTTTCGATGATCTGGGTGCGCCCTCCTACCGGGGTGTAGATCAACTGGTTGGGTTGCTCTGACGCCCAGCGCAACCCGCCGGTTTCGCCAAAGACCTGAATGTCAAAGCCATGCTGGCGCCCGATCGCCACAGAAGATGTCCAAAGACGCCCGACTGTGCCGCTTTCCATCCGGAAGTTGATCATTGCATCGTCTTCCAGTTCCCGGCTTGCGATCGTTGAGGCCATATCAGCCGAAAGCGTCTTCACCTCATCATCGCAGATAAAACTGACCATATGCAGGGCGTGGATACCGCAATCGGCGAACTGCCCGGAAACCCCTGCCATCGCAGGGTCATAGCGCCAGCGCACGCGCGGATTGTCCGCATCGGTGGCATCCCCATGATGGCCGTGGCTGAAATTGGTCACCACAAGACGCACCTGTCCGATTTCGCCTGAGCGCACCATAGCGCGGGCCTGCCGCACCATCGGATAGGCGGAATAGCAGTAGTTCACCGCGCAGATCTTTCCCGATGCTTCGGCGACGCGGACTATTTCCTCACCCTCTTCTACAGTCATGGTCATCGGTTTTTCACACAAGACATTGAAGCCCGCCTCAAGATAGGCCTTGGCGATCTCGAAATGCGTCGAATTCGGAGTGGCGATTGTCACCAGATCGATCCGGTCTTCACGGTCCTTCTCACCGGCCAGCATCTCTTGCCAGTCGCCATAGGCGCGATCAGCGGCAACACCCAATCGCTGCGCGTATTCCCGGCCCGCTTCGGGCCGGTGATCCAGCGCGCCTGCGGCAAATTCAAACAGCCCGTCAGCCTGTGCCCCCAAGCGGTGCGCGGGGCCAATCTGGCTGCCTTCACCACCACCGATCATGCCCCATCTCAACTTAGCCATGGTCATCGTCTCTCATTAGAACTTTTTTGTTTGAGCGATCAGAAATCGCGGATGTCTTTCCACTGCCGCTGCTCGGACGATGCCAAGGCGGCGGCAAGCACCCGGTTGACCTCATGCCCGTCGCGAAAGGTGGGCCAAGTGGCCGTTCCGGTGTGGACGGCCTGAAGAAAGTCTTTGGCCTCGATAATGATCTGGTCCTGATAGCCCGTTCCGTGGCCCGGACCCTGGCAGAAGGGCTCGTAATCCGGATGCGCCGGTCCGGTCAGGATTTTTGTGAACCCACGGGACGCTTCGGTTCCTTCCCGCTTGTAGAGCCACAGCGCGTTCTGGTCTTCCTGATCGAACCGGATGGCGCCCTTTGTTCCCGATATTTCATAAGCATAGCCCATTTTCCGCCCCGTCGCGACGCGGCTGAAATACAGGTTGCCCATAACCCCGTTTTCAAAACGGCACATCATCTGGGCATGATCATCATTTGTCACTTCACCACCCGGTCGGGTTTTGTGAACCGTTTCAACATCCGCCATCACACGCGCGATCGGTCCAACCAGCGCCAATGCACCGTTGACCATATGCGGTGCCAGATCTCCGATGGTGCCATTGGCCATGCCCGTCGTACGCCAGGAGGCAGAAGCGTGCGGGTCGGCATAGAAATCCTCGGTATGCTCGCCCCGGAACCAGGTGATATCCCCGATTTCACCATTTGCAATAAGCTGGCGTGCGTATTGCGTCGCAGGCGTACGAACATAGTTGAACCCCACCATGTTGACCGCGCCCGACGCTTCGGCAGCAGCAACCATGGCCAGACTGTCCTCAAGCGATGCGCCCAATGGTTTTTCACACAAGACCGGTTTACCCAGTGCAAAAGCTGCTTCGGCAATCTGACGATGTGTCGATTGAGGCGAGGCGATGACAATTGCCTGAACCCTGGGATCCTCAACCAATACCCGCCAATCATCGGTCGCTCGGTCAAAACCGTAGGCCGTCCTGTAACGTTGGGCGCTTTCGGGGCTGGAGGCACAGATGACCTCGAGCCGGGGTCTCAATGCCGTGTTGAACACCGCGCCGACCGCTGACATGGCCACGGAATGGGCCTTGCCCATATAGCCGCCGCCGACGATTCCAATTCCGATTTCAGGCATCTGCAACGGCTCCGAACATATCATTTGCAACCGGTTGCAAAATCAGTATCGTGTGAATCGATTCAACGCAAGGTCCAAACTTTGCCGACCCATTCTGCCGGAGGACAAAACTTGAGCGTTTTGATGGATGGTATCAAAGGAAACCGTTTCGCCGTTCTGGGGCGTGCGGGTATGGACCTTTACGCAGACCCAATTGGCGTCAAAAGCGAGGATGCCAGCACGTTTCATGCCGACCTTGGTGGTTCTTCTGCCAACATTTGTGCCGGGCTGGTCAAGTTGGGCAGCGAGGCGTCGCTGATCACGTCCGTCTCGAACGATGCGATTGGGCGGTTCTGCCTCAACCGGTTGCGGCATTACGGGGTGGACACATCCTATATCCGCATTCTGGGCGGCGAATACCGCATGTCTTTGGCCGTGTACGAAAGCCGGATCGAGGACTTTCAGAATGTGATCTATCGCAACGGGGCCGTTGATTTCCAAGTCACGAAAGAGGATATGGACAGGGTCGATTATTCATCTTTCTCGGCAATCATCTCGGCTGGAACGGTCTTTGCGTCCGAACCGTCGCGCAGCGCCACATTCCGGGCCTTCGAGAACGCCCGAAGCGCAGGCCTGCCGATCATCTTCGACATCGATTACCGCCCATACAGCTGGCCCTCGGCCGAGGTGGCTGCCGAAGTTCTGTCGCGGGCTGGCGAAGCCAGCAACCTGATCGTCGGCAATGACGAAGAGTTCGGATTCATGGCCGGCGGCATCGAAAAGGGTTTTGCCAAAGCGCAGGAACTTGCCCAAAAACCGGGTCGGATCGTCATCTACAAGATGGGCGAAAAAGGTGCTGTCACCTTCGTGGACGGGCAAGAGCTGCGAACCGGTATTTACCCGGTTACGGCTGTCAAACCCAACGGGGCTGGCGACAGTTTCATGGCCGGGCTTCTGGCCTCGATCGCGGCGGGGCACGATCTGAAAGACGCCGTCATGCGCGGTTCGGCCTGCGCGTCGATCGTGGTGTCGCATCCCGGTTGCGCACCCGCCATGCCAACGACACCAGAACTGGACGCGTTCCTCGCTTCGCATCCCGGCCCGACCACATAGGAGAGTACCATGCATATCGCGCCCTATGACAATCGGAACAAACCCATCGTAGACGCCGATGATCCGACCGTTCCGCTGAACTATTTCAACATCGTCAAACTGAACATAGGTGAAGCGTTCGAATACCAGGTGCCGGGCTACGAGACCTGCATCGTGCCCGCCACCGGCAGCGTCGACGTGGACGTCGAAGGCGTGCGCTTTGCCCATCTGGGTAATCGGGGCGAGGATGTCTGGGATGGCGAACCCGAGGGAGCCTATGTCCCGTCGGGAGCACGGGCGCAGATGGTCTGCGTGTCAGAGGCTGCCGAGGTGTTCGTGGCAGGCGCAAAGTATGACAAGGTGCTGGATCCGTTCGACGTGCGCGAGCACGACCTGGTGCAATACGGCAGCGACGACACCAAGACCCACCGCAAAATCAAGCACATCCTCGGCCAGAAACAGCATGACAAGGTCGGTCGCCTATTGGTGAGCGAGCTGTTCACCGTCGGTCAGGGCGGCTGGTCGGGCTTTCCCAGCCACAAGCACGACACCAACCGCCTGCCGGACGAGACCCGGCATGACGAAACCTACAATTTCCGCTTCAAACCCAACTGGGGCTCGGGCCTACAGATGCTGCAACGCGAGGACAACGAGCCGGGCGATGCCTATCACATCGTCGATGGCTCCACGATCTGCATCGACAAGGGCTATCACCCGTGCTGCGTGCTGCCGGGATACGAGATGTATTACTTCACCATCCTCGGCGGGCTGACCCAGCGGTCGCTGGTACAGTATTTCCAACCCACCCATGCCTATCAGATCGAAACGATCCCGGGCATCAAAGACATGATCGCCAAATTCAAATGACCCTCGCTACGCTCAAAGACGTCCTGCAACCCGCCTACGAACAGGGCTATGCCATCGGCGGCCTGGTGACGCTGGGCTGGGAGGACATGCGCGCCTATGTCGCCGCCGCCGAGGCCGAGAACGCCCCGGTGATCCTGCAAGCCGGACCCAGCTGCCGCGAGCACACCCCGCTGCCGATCCTGGGCAAGATGTTCCGGTATCTGGCCGAAAACGCCTCGGTGCCCGTGGTGGCGCATCTGGACCACGGCTATACCTTCGAGGACTGCAAGATCGCGCTGGACAGCGGGTTCACCTCGCTGATGTTCGACGGGTCGCGCAAGCCCTTGCAGCAGAACATCGATGAAACCGCCGCGATTGCCGAAATGGCCCATGCCGCCGGGATCTCGTGCGAGGGCGAGATCGGCTTCGTCGGCTATTCCGGCGGTGAAGGTTCCAACGGCACGGATCCCGAGGAAGCCGCGAAGTTTGCCCGCGACAGCGGCGTGGACGCGATGGCAATCTCGGTCGGAAACGTCCACCTTCAGCAAAAAAAGGAAGGTGGTCTGGACGAAAACCGCATACGCCAGATCGACTCCATGACCGACGTTCCACTGGTCATCCATGGCGGATCGGGTGTGCCGGTCGAACAGCGCGCGCGGCTGGCGCGTGAAACCGCGATCTGCAAATTCAACATCGGGACCGAGCTGCGCATGGCCTTCGGCACCGCCCTGCGCGAGGCCGTAAACCGCGACCCCGACCGGTTCGACCGGGTAACGATCCTGAAGGAAACGCACGACTCGGTTGAGGCTGCTGCCCGCACGGTGATCCGCGCCTTTGGTGCGCCACCGCAGCGGTAACGCTCAGAGCGTGAATGCCGACCGGAAGGCGTTTAGCGCGTCTTCCGGGTCGCCTGCGGCGAAGGCTTCCATCCCGACCGGGCCGCGATAGCCCAATTCGTTCAACGCACGCGCCACGGCGGCATAGTTGATCTCACCGGTTCCGGGCTCGCACAGACCGGGATTGTCGGCCACCTGCACCTCTCCGATCCAGGGCAGGCATTTTTCACACCAGCGGATCAGATCCCCCTCGCCGATCTGGGTATGGTAGAGGTCGAGATTGATCCGCAACTGCGGACGATCAACCGACGAAACCAAGGAAAGCACGTCCGCCGTTGACCCGAACGGACAGCCTGGATGGTCCAGCAGGTTCAGGTTTTCAAGCGTGAACACCACATCTTCGGCCTGGGCCAGATCACAGATCCGGTTCAGGGTGTCCCTGGCCTTGAGCCACATCGGCCCTGTGACCTCGTCATGTTGCCAAATCGGTATGCCACCGTCACCCAACCCGGTGCCGTGCAGATTCAGACGCGCAACGCCCAGGCGCTTGCCGACCTGAATTGTTTCGGCCGCCGAGGCCAGCAGCATCTCGGCCCCGTCATCGTCGGCCAGCCGCCCCTGAAGATAGCCGTTCATGATGGTGAAACTGGCGCCGGTTGCGACCAGTCTGGGAATATCGAGCTCCGGCCAGTTCCACATCCCGACACCGAACCCCATCTCGGCCAGCCGGGCGGCGCGCCAATCCATCGGCCTGTCCAGCCACAGCATCTCGGCACAGGCCGCAAGTTGAAACGGTTGAGGCATTGATTTCTCTTTCGGTATGGAAAGACTTAGATCGACCCGCCTTCGACCATGAAGTTCCCGGCACTGCACATGGCCGCGTCGTTCGAGGCCAGAAACAGCACCATCCGCGCCACATAGACCGGGTCGATCGGGTCGGGCAGGCACTGACGGTCGATCTGCTTGGCCAGAGCCTCGGGGGTGACCCACAGATCTTTCTGGCGCTGGGTCATGATCCAGCCGGGCACGACCGTGTTGACGCGGATACGGTGATCGCCCAGCTCGCGCGCCATGGTGCGGGTCAGTCCATGCACAGCGGATTTGGCGGTGGCATAGGCAGGGAAACCCGCCCCGGCCTCCCACCACGAATTCGAGCCGATATTGATGATCGAACCTGCACCCCTGGCGATCATTCCGGGTGCCACCGACTGAATGGCAAAGAACATGTGGCGGATATTTGTCGCCATGCGCTCATCCCAGTAGTCAGGCGTGACGTCGCGCCAGTCGTGCCGGTCATCCCGGGCCGCGTTGTTCACCAGAACACCCGCCTCGCCCAGCTCTTCAACCAATTGCCCTATTGCGGCGTTCATCTCGTCAATGTCGCGAAGATCGCATTGGGCGAATGCATGCTCTCCGTCCAGTTCGGAAAGCAAAGCAAGCCCGGCATCGGCGTTGAGGTCCAAAAACCCAACCTTTGCCCCCTGTTCGGCAAAGGCCCGAACGGTTTCCGCGCCAATTCCGCCGGCGCCGCCGGTGATGAAAACAGTCTTCCCTGCGAGGCTTGGGTAATTGGCAAAAGTTTGGCTCATCCGTCACGCTCCATGATCCATTCGACCTCGGGGGCCGGCACGAACCGCCATTTCCGCAGCGGTCCGGCCATGACGTTCAGATAATACATCTCGAACCCATAGGGCGCACCGCAAGGGTGATGGCCACGCGGGACAGTCACAACGTCGCCATCGGATACCGCCATCGTCTCATCCAACTGGCCGTCATCGGTGTAAACCCGCTGGATCCCAAATCCGTTCGACGGGTTCAGGCGGTGGTAGTAGGTCTCTTCCAGATAGGTGATGTGGGGATAGTCATCTTCGTCGTGGCGGTGGCTGGGATAGGACGACCAGTGGCCGTTCGGCGTGAACACCTCGGTCACCAGCAGGCTGTCGGCGTAATCCTCGGCCTCCATCGCGATGTTGTTGATATAGCGTGTGTTTGCGCCCTTTCCACGTTCAGTCAGGGTTATCCCGTCCGGACCGATCCGCCGGGCCTCGTGGCCGCCCTTGCCGGGGGCTGAACACACGGCGATCACACAATCGGTTTCGGCCACGGCCTCCCATTCGGTTCCGTTCGGCAGATAAAGGCAATGCGGCGGGGTCTTTTCAAAGACGTTCATCCGCTCGCCCAACACGCCCCAGTCCTGCCCGGCCCCGGTGATCTTTGCCTTGCCTTCGACCATCACCAGAATGACCTCACGATCCGCAGTCACTTCGTTTGCGCGATCCCCGGCCTTCAGATGAAAAAGCCCAAAGCCCACGTATTTCCATCCAGCGCTTGACGGAGTGATGTCATGTACCTTGCCGCGGGTTCCGATCGGTTTCTTCAGCAGGTCTGCCATTCTTGATCTCCTTCTTGGGCGGGCCCCGAGCGCCCGCCTGTGTTGTATTCAGGCAGCTTGCCTTTGGTTCCGGGCCGATAGGGACTTGTCCAGCTGCGCCTGGGTCCATCTTTCCGCAACCGCGCGACGCAGAATATCCGCCTGGCTTTCCGGCGCATTGCCCCCGACCGGGGGGTCCGTGTCCAGATTGGTCGGGAAGGGATAGCCCTCAGCCGTGGCCGCAATTGCAGCCTCCACCTGCGCTGTGTCCAGCGCCCCGCGCTGTTTTAAGGCGATCAGTGACGGGAACACCGCCACGGACATCGCCCGCCGATCCACCGACTCCATCGCGCGCCCGAAGGCAGATGAGATTTGCAGCAGGTTTGCCATGCGATTGATGTTGGCGCTGCTGTTCGCGCCCGCCGAATGGAACAGCGCCGGATTGAAGAACACCGCGTCACCCTTTTCCAATGGCAACTGGATACAGCTGTCTTCGAAATGCGCCCGGTGTGCTTCATCGTGGAACGCCAGATAGCCCGGCGGGTAGAGCTGCGAGAACGGTAACAACTTGGTCGGCCCGCTTTCCACCGGCATGTCACAATGCGCAACCGCCCCTTGCAGGGTCAGCGAGGCCGTCACCAGATGAGCCTGTGCCGGATAACTGGCCGCGCTTTCGGCGCTTTGAAACCCAAGGTGATAATCCCGATGCGCCTGTTGCGCCTTGCCACCGGGGCGCACCTGATTGATCTGAGCGGTCACCTGATAGTTCGGGCCAAGCCATGCCTCGCAAGCCGCTGCAATGGCCACATTCCCGAAATAAAGCGCAAAGCCCTCGGGATCGCGCAAGCACTGTTTCTGCAATGCGTTCCATATCCGGTCATTCGCGCCCGAGGCTGCGAAGTGGTCACCTTCTCCGGCCCCGCCCTGACGTTCTTCCTCGATCATCTGATGGAACACAGCGGTCGCCCGGTCGATCACGGACGTATCCGCAAATGCGCCTTTTAGAACGATCACACCCGCAGATTTGTTCAGCACATACGCCCATTCCGCCAGCAGCGCTTTTCTTTGATCAGCCTTCTCCAACGCCGGGCGCAGCGCATGCATATCATAGATCGGAACGTTCTTTTGCACCGATGCGGCATGAGGCACCGCACCGGTTGTCAGGTTTTGCGAGGTCAACACCTTGAATTCGTCCAGATCACAGGATTCCCGGTCGAAATAGCCGACATATCCAAGGTCCTGTTGTACCATGACGCGCTCCTCTCTGATGGCTTCGGTGTTGCCCCGTTTGGGGTGGTGAACTATGGGGTGATCTTCAGCCCGGCCTTGCCGCAGACCTCGACGATGTGGTCATAGCCCATTTTCGAGTACTCGTAGGGCGGCGCCTTGGCCGGGTCCTGCTCTGCCTCGACCACGATCCAGCCGCTGTAATCCATTGCTTTCAGTGCATTGGCCACGGCCTGAAAGTCGATGCAACCATCGCCCGGCACGGTGAACGCGCCCGCGATCACCGCATCCAAAAAACTGCGATTGTTCTCACGCGTGACCTGTACGATTTCAGGGCGGATATCCTTGAAATGCACGTGATGCACCCGGTCGCCCCAACGGTTCAGCGTGGCCATCACATCGCCGCCGCCAAACAGCAGATGGCCGGTATCGAAACACAGGCTCAATTCGGGGCCTGACCCCTCCATCAGCCAGTTCACCTCATCTTCGCTTTCGATGATCGTGCCCATGTGATGGTGATAGGCCATCGGCATGCCCTGATCTGCCATCCATTTGGCAAGCTCGGTCAGCTTCCCCGCATAGGCCAGAACCTCGTCCCGCGACAGTTTGGGGCGATCATTGACAGGTGTTCCAATCTGTCCCTGGACGGTATTGGAGCATTCGGCATAAACGATGCACGGGCTGTTCAGCGCAACGAATTGTTCGACCTGTTCGCGCACGACGGCGATCTCGGAGTGCAGGTCGTTAACCAGCGTGCTGCCCGAGCACCACCCCCCACACAGCGCGATGTCATTTGCGTCCAGATAGGCCCGCAACCCTTCGGTGTCGGCGGGCATCCTCTGGCCGCGTTCGACACCTGTATAGCCGATCTCGCGCGCTTCTTTCAGCGCCTGCTCCATCGTGTAAGCTGCGGTCAGGTCCGGCAGGTCGTCATTCTGCCAGGCAATCGGAGAGATACCGATCTTCACGCTCATTTCGTGTTTCTTTCCTTGATGGCGACTTCATAGGCCGCGCGTTTTTCATTCACTTCGGGGCGGGTGCTGACCTCGGGCACCGCCACTTCCCACCACGTTCCGCCATACTCGGTCGATGGGTAGGGATCGGTGTCGATCACCACGACATAGGGGCCTTTGACCTCATCGCGTTTGGCCAGCGCGTCTTCAAGCTCGGCAATTGAACTGACCTTGACCGAAGTCGCCCCCATCGCTGCCGCATGGGCGGCAAAATCGATGGCTGATTTTGTCTCGTGCACAGTGTGGTCGAGAAGGTTGTTGAACTCGGCCCCGCCTGTCCCCATTTGCAGACGGTTGATGCACCCAAACCCGCGGTTGTCCGTGACGACAACAGTGAACGAAATCCCCATCATCGCCGCCGTCGCCATTTCCGAGTTGGCCATCATATAAGTGCCGTCACCGGTAAAGCAGATCACGTCGCGGTCGGGCTGGGCTATCTTGATGCCCATGGCACCGGCGATCTCATACCCCATGCAGCTGAAACCATATTCCATGTGATAGGCTCCGGGGCGTGGTGCCTTCCAAAGCTTGTGCAGCTCACCCGGCATCGTTCCGGCAGCGCACATCGCAACAGTGTTTTCCTTGGCGGCCCGCTGCACGGCGCCGATCACCTGCATATCCGTGGGAAGTGCATTGCTGTCCGCAGGGGCATCCGTCAGCGCATCAACTTTGCCGAACCAATCAGATTTCAATGCCGCGGGCAGATCCGGCGCGCGATGGCCGCCCAGCGCTTCACTGAGTTCATCCAGACCAACCCGAGCGTCGGCCTGCAACGGCATCGCTCCGTGCTTCTCGGCGTCATAGGCGGCGGTGTTCAGGCTGATCAATTCCCGCTCGGGGTTCGCAAACAACCCCCATGACCCGGTGGTGAAGTCCTGAAACCGGGTGCCGACGCCCAGCACAAGATCCGCCCTTGCGCATATGTCGTTGGCAGGTTCGCCCCCGGTCACACCAACAGGACCAAGGTTGAGCGGATGATCCCAGGCCAATGCGGACTTGCCGGCCTGTGTCTCGGCCACGGGGATATTGTGTGCCTCGGCAAAACGCTGCAACGTGGCGGTTGCGTCCGAATAATGCACACCTCCGCCGGCAACGATAACGGGGCGCTTGGCGGCCTTGATCGCGGCAACGGCGCGCGCCAGTTCCCCCTCATCCGGGCGAATGCGGCGCTGATACCAGACGCGCGGCTCAAAGAAGCTTTCAGGATAGTCATATGCTTCGGCCTGCACATCCTGACAAAAGGCCAGCGTCGCCGGGCCGCAATCCGCCGGGTCCGTCATCGTGCGGAAAGCGCGCGGCAGAGCCGTCAGCAGATGTTCCGGGCGGGTGATGCGGTCGAAATACCGGCTGACCGGTCTGAAACAATCATTCGCACTGATGGTTCCATCCGAGAACACTTCGGGTTGCTGCAAAACCGGATCGGGGCCACGCGTCGCAAATACATCGCCGGGCAGCAACAAAACAGGCAGACGGTTCACGTGGGCCAGAGCAGCGGCCGTGACCATGTTGGTGGCCCCCGGTCCGATCGACGATGTCACCGCCATGGCGCGTTGCCGACCCAACTGCTTGGCATAAGCAATAGCGCTGTGTGCCATGGTCTGTTCGTTGTGACCGCGATAGGTGGGAAGACTGTCTTTCACCCCATGCAGCGCCTCGCCCAGACCGGCCACGTTGCCATGGCCGAAGATCGCCCACACACCTGCGATGAACGGCTCTCCGGCCTCGTTCATCTGCGCGCCCAGATAGCGCACCAGAGCCTGCGCCGCGGTCAATCGGACTGTTTTGCTCATCATGATCCCTTTCAACTCGGAGCCGCCATCGGCGGTCCGCGGGTTTTCTCATTTGCGAAGGTGTCAGGCCTTTTGCCAGAGCCTGAAATCAGAGTGGCGTCAGGTGCCACCGCCCGATGGATGCCCCCGTGAGGGCATCCGAGTGTCTTGCTTTAGACAGTACCGCCCAGCGATCCCTCAAGCTCGGCCATTTCCTGACCACCGGCCATCAGGTCCTGCAACTCTTCGGGTGTGATTTCACCGCGTTTGGCAGTGCCCAGTGTTTTGCCGCGGTTCAGTACGGTAAAACGATCGCCCACCGCCAGCGCATGGCGCACGTTGTGGCTGATGAAAACCACGCCGACACCCTGGCTGCGCACCCGGTCGATCGTGGCAAGAACATTCGACGTCTGACGCACACCAAGCGCCGAGGTCGGTTCGTCGAGGATCAGGATCTTGGCGCCGAAATACACCGCCCGCGCGATGGCCACCGTCTGACGTTCGCCGCCGGACAATGTCCCAACCGCCTGATCCGGTGCGCGCAGATTGATGCCCATCTTGCGCATCTCTTCCATGCAGACTTCGTTTGCATGATCCACATCGAACCGCTTGAGCAACCCTTTGCCCTTGGTGGGTTCGCGCCCCATGAAGAAATTGCGCGTCACACTCATCAGCGGGATCATCGCAAGATCCTGAAACACGGTCGCGATGCCCGCTTCCATCGCGTCACGCGGCGTGTCGAAATGCAACGGCTGGCCTTCGAACAAAATCTCGCCCTTGGTGGGTTTGTGAACCCCTGACATGGTCTTGATGAAGGTGGACTTGCCCGCGCCGTTGTCGCCCAGCAGGCAATGGCATTCCCCGGGCTTGACGTCAAAGCTGACGCCAGCAAGTGCGATGATATTGCCAAAGTGCTTTTCGATGTCTTTCATCTGAACGATGGGCGCCTGATCGTCGACGGCATCGCCATGGTGGAACTTGGTGTCTTCGGTCATATCAGCGCTCCCCGGTTACGCGCTTGCGGATCGCGTTGTTGAACAGAACGGCAATCAACAGCATGGCACCCAGGAAGACCTGGAACCAATCCTGATCAAAGTCGGTATAGGTCAGTCCGATGACGACCATTCCAAAGATGATCGAGCCGAAGAAAGCCCCGATGGCCGAGCCGTATCCGCCGGTCAGCAGGCAGCCGCCGATCACCGCGGCGATGATCGCCTCGAATTCTTTCTGGAACCCCCGCCGCGCATCGGTCGAGCCTGCGTCCATGACGGTAATGATCGCCACAAGGGCGGCACAGCAGGCCGTCAGCATGAACAGTGAAACCTTGACGCGGTTAACCGGTACACCCGAATTGGATGCAGCCGTGCTGTCACCACCCGAGGCGAAAATCCAATTCCCCACCGGGGTACGCAGCAGCACGTAGGTCGCCGCCAGTGTAATGACGATGAACCACAGGATTTCGACCGGAATACCCGGGACCTTGGGCGCGCCGCTTTTGAATGTATCGATCATGCCGTTGGCGGCCAGCCATGCGAACAGGCTGCCGAATGCTTCGCCCGAAAAGAAGGGGGCCAGCCAGTCGTTTTCGACCGCGTCGCGCACGCCGCGCAGTTGGGTCGAACCGCCTGTCGCCATTTTCAGCCCCACCAGTGACAGGCCACGAAGGATGAACAGAAACGCCAGCGTTACAATGAACGAAGGCAGGCCCGAACGGATCACGATATTGCCGTTGACCGCACCGACACAGGCCGCAAATACGAATGTCATTGGGATGGCAAAGATCAGCGGCAATTGCCAGGTCACGACGCAGACGCCGAAAAACAGCCCCGAGAACGCGACCATCGATCCGATCGACAGGTCGAACTCTCCACCGATCATCAGCAGTGCCGCACCGATCGCCAGGATACCCAACTGTGCCGCAGGGGTCATGAAGTTCATGACACCGGCAAGAGTGAACATCGATTCATCTGCGGTGATCGCAAAGAACACGAATACCAGAACCGCCCCTGCAATGGCGCCCAGCTCGGGTCTTTTCATCAGTTTGGTCAGGAACGGTTCTTTCTTGACCCTTTCGTCCGACAGGACGGGCGCTGATTCACTCATGGTTTCCTCCCAATTCGGTGAGACCGGCGCGTTGGCGCCGATCCTGTTGTTTGTCGGATCGCGCCGAAATCAGCGGATACCCTGCGCGGACAGTTCGATGACCTGTGCGGCCTTGTCCTGAGTGATCAGGTTCGGACCCGAAGGCACGTCGCCGCCCGGCATCAGGCCGTATTTGGCGTGCAGACCCATGAAGTTCACCGACAGGTAGCCCTGAAGGTACTGCTGCTGGTCAATGGCAAAGGCCGCGTCACCATCCACGATTGACTGGAGGAAGTTGGCCGACAGGTCGAACGAGGCAACATTCAAATCCCGCCCCGAGGCTTTGGCCGCGGCGACCGAAGGCTCGCCGGCCGAGCTCGCGCCCAGCGCCATAACGGTATCGACGCTTTCGTCAGCGGCCAGCGCGGCGGCAACTTTGGACTCGATCTCGGACGGATCGTTCGAGGTCGGCAGAACGGTTACTTTACCGCCAAACCCTTCGGTGAAGCCTTCACAGCGCAGGTCAAGTGATACGTTGCCGACCTCGTGGTTGACACAGATCGCATTGGTTCCACCCATCGAGGCCAGCTTTTCACCAGCCGCCTTGCCCGCATCATATTCGTCCTGACCCACATGCAGCAGAGCGCCCAGTTCCTTGGCCACTTCCGCACCCGAGTTGATCGAAATCACCGGGATACCGGCGGCAACCGCACGTTCGATCGAGGGGCCAAGCGCATCGGCATCCGGGATCGAGACGATCAGTCCGTCAGGCTCCTGGTTCACGGCGGCGTCGATCAGCTGCGACATGGCAACCATGTCAAAGGTCTCAGGTGCACGATATTCCACATTCACACCGACATCTTTTCCGGCCTGCTCTACGCCGTTCTTCACGACGTTCCAGAATGCGTCATTGGCCTGGCCATGCGACACGACCACGATTTCCTGCGCAAATGCAGGTGTGGCCAAGGCCAGTGCCCCCGCAGCAAGCGCGCCTTTAACGAATTTCTTCATTTCAGTTTCCTCCCAATGGTTCAGTCTGATCTTCTGTCGGGGTACCGGCCCCAATCATCCGGCTGTGCCGAATCTCAGTGGCTGCGGCGCTGGGCCGAGCTGGTATTAGTTTGAAGAATTTCGATCATTTTGCAACCGGTTTCAAAATCTCTTCCATCCGAACGGGCTTTCCCGTCTGCGCTGACAGGGTCGCGGCCTCGGCCATCGCCAGCGCTGCAACACCGTCCTTCAGCGTGACCGGAACTTCGGATCCACTTTCAACAGCGTCGACAAATGCGGCCCATTCCACACGGTAAGCAGGCATGTAGCGTTCCAGGAAGAAATAGGTCGGCTTGGCCCCCACCACACCGTCCGCCGTTGACTTTACGACAGTGTTTTCCAGCATGTTCTGAGCCTGTAGCAACCCCTCGGACCCCAGCAGTTCGACCCGCTGGTCATAGCCATAGGCCGCGCGCCGCGAATTCTTGATGACCGCGATGCGGCCATCCGCGTAAGTCATTGTAACTGCCGCTGTATCCACATCCCCCGCGGCGCCGATTTCAGCATCCACAAGCGAGGACCCAACCGCCGAGATCGTTTCGGGAACGTCCCCCATCAGGAAGTTAGCCATGTCAAAATCATGGATCATCATGTCCCGAAACAAACCGCCAGACACCTTTACGTAGCTGACTGGTGGTGGCGCCGGGTCAAAAGATGTGATCGACAGGAGCTCTGCCTTGCCGATCTCACCCGCATCCAACCCCGCCTTCAAGGTCGCAAAATTGGGATCAAATCGCCGATTGAACCCTATCATGACCGGCTTGCCGCGTTCCGCGACGGTATTCAGACAATCCGAGGCGCGCTTCAGGTCCAAATCAACGGGCTTTTCACACAGGACGGCTTTTCCTGCGCCTGTCGCTGCTTCAATCAGGTTAGAATGCGTATCTGTTGGAGTTGCAATCAGAACCGCGCCGATTTCCGGATCCGCAATGATCTCTTCGGAACTGCGCGCCTCGGCCCTATAATCACTGGCAAGGCTGGCCGCGGCCTCGGTCAAGGCATCGGAAACAGCAATGAGTTTGCTGCCCGGATGCGATGCAATCGCCTGCGCATGAACACGCCCGATGCGCCCGGCACCCAACAATCCGACGTTCAACATACAGATCTCCCGAATCTTGTTGTTGCGCGCAACAATGATTCTATTTGCAACCGGTTGCAATATTTTTTTCGCTACCTTGGCGCTTTTACGGCCCAGGCCCCAAATCACCCTGAAAAATTCGCGTTATGATCCCGGATCCTGATCCGCCGGCTGCAACCCACACGCTGAAATCCGCGCATTGGCCGTCCTACGGGAATCCCCCAATTTCGGAACATGGTGAATCAGGTTAATGTTTGATTAAGGAACACACACTACCACTCTGTGACCCCTTAGAAGGGCTGGCATGACCCCCTCGTCCAGCCCTTCATACCTCACCCGACAACCGCGAAGAAACAGCCCGCATTGCGGCCTGACGTGTTCATCGAAATCGAAATTCGAGAATGGCGATCCCTGAAGGACTCGAACCCTCAACCTGCTGATTAGAAGTCAGCTGCTCTATCCAGTTGAGCTAAGGGACCGCTGCACCCTTCTTGCGGTTTTTACGAGCGGGGTTCAAGAGCCAAGCGCATGAATGCGCTGTTCGGATCGTCACTGTACCCAAAGATCGGTCCGCAATAGGAATAACCCAACGCTTCGTAAAGCTTGCGGGCGGCATCATACTCTGGAAGATGCTCTGCCCCGGTTTCCAAAACCAAAGTTTTGACGCCTTCTGCGCGCGCCAGATCGGCCAGATGAGCCATCATGACACGCGCCAGTCCGCGCCCCCGTGCCTGTGCGAGGATATGCACCGATTTCACCTCGGCCGTGCCATCGGGCAACAGCTTCAAGGCGCCGCAGCCCAAAGCCTGCTGATCGTCGTAAATCGCACAGAATCGAATGCCCGATCCGGCCAGTGATTCTGCGCTCATCGTATGGTTGCTTTCCGCAGGGCCGGCCGATTCGCTGTGAGCGAAATGAGCTTCCACAATCGGGCGCAACACGTCCGAGGTCGGGTCTGCCTCGCGAATTTCGATCATTCAGTGTGTCCAGGGCCCACGGCGGTCGGTGGCGAAGTTTTCTCCGTATCCGCGTGCGCGCAGGTTGGGTTTGCGCTTGTGCGGCTCGCTGACCTGCGCATCGATGCCATTGTCCCTGGCATAATCCATCGCCTCTTTCTTGGTGTCGAATTTCAGGCGTATCTGGGTTTGCGTGTCATTGGATGATGTCCAGCCCATCAGCGGATCAACCTCACGTGCCGAAGCGGGGGCATATTCCAGAACCCACTTGCGGGTCTTGGCCATTCCTGAAGTCATCGCATTCCTTGCAGGCTGGTAAATCCGTGCGCGCATGTCGCCTCTCCGTACTCACTTGGCTGGACCTGTTTATGCGTCAGAGCGCAGCCCGGGACAAGACAACAATTGTCGCGGATTGTCGAAGCAAGCCAATGACAGAAACTGTCATCAGGGCCAACTATGATCTTCGACAAGTCAGCCGAAGGATAAGCAGATGATCCATCGTGAATGCATTCTGGACGTCAACGCAAACCCCGGGAACAACCGGGCGATGCCCTCGACCGAAGCCCATGCCGTGATCGCCGGCAAACCGATGATGACGAAGGCTCTCATCGGCGACCTTGCCGCGTTGGCCGGCAAGGTTGGCTCGGATCACAATCCGGATGCGTATCTGCCCAGTTTCAAAACTGGGGAATTTGTACCGGATCAGCCCTTGCAGTTGGACAAAATAAGAACAAATGTAGGGGCCTGATCCGGAGCCTGCCCATGCCATACGCCCATTCCGACAAGACTCAAATGACAACCGAAGATGTTCGGGCCCGCCTGAAACTGGAAGGCGGCAAACGGTTTGTCATGCATACGGAGTTCGCCCCCGCAGGAGACCAGCCAACCGCGATCAAGGAACTTGCAGGCGGCATTCTGGATGGAGAGCGCGATCAGGTTCTGTTGGGGGCGACCGGTACGGGCAAAACCTTCACCATGGCCAAGGTGATTGAAGAAACCCAACGCCCGGCCATCATCCTCGCCCCCAACAAGACATTGGCGGCGCAGCTTTACGGAGAGTTCAAGGGGTTTTTCCCGGAAAACGCGGTCGAATATTTCGTCTCCTACTACGACTATTACCAGCCCGAGGCCTATGTCGCGCGATCGGACACGTATATCGAGAAGGAATCGCAGATCAACGAACAGATCGACCGGATGCGCCACTCGGCCACGCGGGCGCTGCTGGAACGCGACGACGTGATCATCGTGGCCTCGGTCTCGTGCATCTATGGCATCGGCTCGGTCGAGACCTACGGGGCGATGACACAGGATCTGAAGGTCGGACACGAATACGACCAGCGGCAGGTGATGGCCGATCTGGTGGCCCAGCAATACCGCCGCAACGATCAGGCCTTCCAGCGCGGCAGCTTCCGGGTGCGGGGCGACAGCCTTGAAATCTGGCCTGCCCACCTTGAGGATCGCGCCTGGAAATTCTCGTTCTTCGGTGAGGAACTGGAAAGCATCACCGAATTCGATCCGCTGACCGGCGAGCGCGCCGCGACGATGGAACAGGTGCGCGTCTATGCGAACTCGCACTATGTCACGCCGAAACCGACGATGCAGCAGGCCATCATCGGCATCAAAAAGGAACTGCGTCAGCGGCTGGATCAACTGGTGGGCGAGGGCAAGCTGCTCGAGGCGCAGCGGCTGGAACAGCGCACCAATTTTGATCTGGAAATGCTCGAGGCCACCGGCGTCTGCAACGGCATCGAGAACTACTCGCGCTATCTGACCGGCCGCGCGCCGGGCGAGCCGCCCCCGACCCTGTTCGAATTCATCCCCGACAATGCCATCGTTTTTGCCGACGAATCCCACGTCAGCGTGCCGCAGATCGGCGGCATGTATCGGGGCGACTATCGCCGCAAGTTCACGCTGGCCGAACACGGGTTCCGCCTGCCCTCCTGCATGGACAACCGCCCCCTCAAATTCGAGGAATGGGACGCCATGCGCCCGCAATCCGTCTTCGTCTCGGCCACCCCCGCGAAGTGGGAGATCGAACAGACCGGCGGCGTCTTTACCGAACAGGTGATCCGCCCAACGGGCCTCTTGGACCCCGAGGTCGAAATCCGCCCCGTCGAGATGCAGGTCGACGACCTGCTGGACGAGGTGCGCAAGGTCGCCGCCAACGGCTTCCGCACGCTGGTCACCACGCTCACCAAACGCATGGCCGAGGACCTGACCGAATATCTGCACGAACAGGGCATCAAGGTCCGCTATATGCATTCGGATATCGACACGCTGGAACGCATCGAGATTCTGCGCGACCTGCGGCTGGGCGCATTCGACGTGCTGGTCGGCATCAACCTGCTGCGCGAGGGGCTGGACATCCCCGAATGCGGGCTGGTCGCCATTCTGGATGCGGATAAAGAGGGCTTCCTGCGGTCCGAGACCTCGCTGATCCAGACCATCGGCCGCGCCGCCCGCAACGCCGAGGGCCGCGTGATCATGTATGCCGACCGTATCACCGGCAGCATGGAGCGCGCGCTGAACGAAACCAACCGCCGCCGCGCCAAGCAGATCGCCTATAACGAAGAACACGGCATCACGCCCGAGACGGTGAAGAAGAATGTCGAGGACGTTCTGGCCGGGCTCTATCAGGGCGACGTGGACATGAACCGCGTCACCGCCACCATCGACAAACCGATGCACGGCGCCAATCTTGAGGCGCATCTGGACGGGTTGCGCGAGAAGATGCGCAAGGCGGCCGAGAACCTGGAATTCGAAGAGGCCGCCAACATCCGGGATGAGATCAAACGTCTGGAAGCGGTCGATCTCGCCGTCGCCGACGACCCCATGGCGCGCCAATGGGCGGTCGAGAAAGCCTCGGAAGACGCGGTGAAGTCGCGCGGGCGGTCAACGGCTGGCAGGCCGGGGCAGCGGGGTGGGAATGTGAAGCGGCGGAAGCGGTAGCACGATCGCTTTGTTCATGCTTGACGAGAAGCTTTCTCATGAGACACAACCATTGCGCCCGGGAAGTCACATGTCTGCCCGCGCCGGTTAATCCGTTCATAAATTGCTACAAATGGTAAAAAATGCTAAAACAACTGGAACCAATTTCACTAGCCGACTCCCCAAATTTTGATGAGCGTGTAGTTCAAGACTTTATCGCAGAGGATCCAAGCGTACTGGGACTTGGACCGCTGCTTTATGTTGGTCGAGAACGCCAACAACATAGCGGCGGTCGGTTAGATTTGCTCCTTTCGGACGAAGAAGGTGAAGACAGGTATTGTGTTGAGGTGCAGCTGGGTAAAACTGATCCGTCTCATATCATTCGAACAATTGAGTATTGGGATTCAGAGCGAAAGAAAAATCGAGCCTACGACCATATTGCTGTGATTATCGCCGAAGATATTACGAACAGATTTTTCAATGTTATTTCCATTCTTGCGAACTCTATTCCACTAATTGCGCTCCAGATGACCGCTACGCGCGGGGAAGGTGCAACCCCAATTTTGTTCTCTACTGTGCTGGACACGACTGAAGAGTATTTTGCGACAGATGAAGACGAAGAAGAAGAACTCGTTACGGATCGAGAATACTGGATAGAGCGAGCTTCTAAGTCCACAGTGGGTGTTGCAGACCGTCTTTTAAGTTTGATGCAAGAGGCAATGCCCAGCGCCGAGTTGAATTACAATAAACACTACATTGGCATTCGAATTGAAGGCAGATCGCGTAATTTTTGTGTTTTTCATCCAAGGAAGACTACCATTGTACTTGAGATAAAGCTGCCACAGGATTCGAGGACAGTGGAAGCAATTGAACACTCCGGCACTAATTACCTTGGGTATAATTCCAGAAATGGAATGTACAAGTTTGGTTTAAAGTCCGGGGATAACGGTAAGAATGACGCTTTTTTTGTTGATTTGATAAGCAAAGCTCACGATTACATGTTGAAATAATACTTGTAGGGTGGGTGCTTGCATCCATCCTACCCGATTGACCTTAAAGCTGCCCCGCACTCCACCCTTGCAGCCCAGCGCGCACTCCTCCACGTTTGAAATCACAGAATGTGATTCCAAACGGTTGCCATGACGAACCCGAACACCCTGCCCAGCACGCATGAGGTCCAAAGCGCCATTCACCGGGTGCGCGGTACCCGTGTGGTGCTGGCCGAGGATCTGGCGCGGTTCTACGGAAAGTCCGTCAGCGCCTTCAATCAGGCCGTCTCGCGCAACAAGGATCTGTTCGAGGGCTATCGCTTTCAGCTGACCGACGACGAGGTGGCCGATTTGATATCACGGAATGTGATCTCAAAGCCCAAAGGCCGCGGTGGGCGGCGGGTCAATCCGTGGGTCTATACCGATTACGGCGTGGCCATCGCCTCGACCCTGTTCAAGGACCCGCGCGCGATCAAGATCACCCGGATGATCACCGAGGCCTTCGTCGACGGCGCCAACGCCCTGACTGAGACCCCGCGCAGCGCGCCCGAGATCCTGCCGCCCGAAGGCACCCCCGCCCCGCTGCTGCCCAATGGCGAGCAGTTGCGGGCGCTGGCCGAAAACATCCTCGATTCCGGGCAGCAAAGCCTTGTCGATTATATCGCCAACCCCACCACCAAGCGCCAACAGGCCGTGGCCGTGATCATGAAGACCCTGGCCGAAACCGCCGGCGAAGAGGTGCGCACCCAGCACGAGCGTCTGCGCCTGCGCATCGCTGAACGGTTGGCTGCGGGCGATTATGCCGATGATGACGACCGCAAGGGGTTGCTGGACCTGCTGAATGCGATGAAAGGCTGACGCAGCCCTTGCCCCGGACCTTTCGGCCGCTAGACTCGGCACCATGCGCGTTGTCCTGTTATCATTGATCCTCGGAACACCCGCCGCCGCGTGGGAAGCAACGGTGGGCCAGATCTGCACCCTGTCACACGTTACGGACACGGCAGAGATATTCCTGACCTATGACCCCGCAAAGCCGCTCTATACCCTGTCCGTTACCCGCAAGACCGAAGGTTGGACCAATACCCCATGGTTCGCGATGCGGTTCCAGGGGCCAAACCCTATCGAAATCGCCACTCCGCATCATGTCCTATCTGACGGTGCATCGATGCTGACGGTTACCGATACCGGATTTGGAAACGTGCTGGACGGGCTGGAGTACAACCTGACCGCCTATGCGTTTACGCAGGACAGGGTGAGTGAATTTCCCTTGGACGGTGCAGCGCCCCAGGTTCGCATTTTCCGCGAATGTGCCGGGGCCCAGCTGTCCTAACCGGGTCAGAAATCGAACAGATCTTCCAGAAAACCGCCACGCTTCTTTTTCTTGCGATAGCCGTGATCCGCCCGGTCATCGTAGCCGGGTTGTGGCGGAGAATACGCTGTCGAACGCTCGATGATCTTGTCCAGTTCGCCCCGATCCAGCCAGACACCTCGGCATTGCGGACAATAGTCGATTTCAACCCCGTTTCTGTCCGTGATGACCAGTTGAGTTCCGTCAATCGGGCATTGCGTCATACGATCTCCTGTTTTGCCATCCATATGAGATGGGGTTGATCCGCTGCATTGCCATCCCACTGTGACATGACGCCCGTTCGCTTGAGGCTAACTGGATGACACAGGCAACCGGCCCCGGCCCGAGCAGATTTTCTGGACTTCGCGATTACAACCGTCAGGGGCGCACGAACTTGGCCGTTCCAAGAGACCGCTGTTGCGGTTCGGGATTGTTGTGAACTGGCGGCGCAGTTGCCCGGGGCGGGCTGGTAGCGCCACAGGCGACCCCGTCGCCATCCGGGTCATTACGCTTGTGATAACCCGCCTGCCCCTCGTAAAACGGCCCCACCCCCAGCGACTGCGTTGCATCGCACCCTGCCAATGCGATCAGGTGGATCACCGCCTCTTCCCGCTCAAATTCGGACAGGCGCAGAAAAACACCCGTGGCGATCAGCACGGTGGTCAGCGGCAACAACAGAACCATGACCAGAATGCGTATCGGAGACAGCGCATGCCTGCGCGTCGCCTCTGCGCGCCGGTGTCGTCTGGACGGCCGCGGCTTCGGATCAGGCGTATCCTGCGAGGGTTTCTTGAACAGCATTGTCTGATCTGTAACGTCGATTTGTGGCAAAGCCGAGGCAATCCCATATCGCTGAGGTAAAACAAATGGCGCAATCCATTTCAGGCACTTAAAATGACAGGGAACCGTCATCTGCCCGATTTTTTGCTGCCGAACCGATATCGTGACCCAATCCGATCCTTATCAGACGCCCGACGCAGCGGCGCGCTTGCAAGCACAGGACCTTCTCTTTCAGGCCAAATTTGCCGCACTGGCCTTTCTGCGCCCTGACACCGGGTTGCCGTCTGTCTCGCGGATCGCGCTGGCCACGGATGAAGCAGGTTGCCCTGTTTCGCTGATTTCAACCCTTGCGGAACACACGCGCGCGCTGAGCGCTTGTCCCAACTGCGCCCTTCTGATCGGAGAGCCCGCAGACAAGGGCGACCCGCTGACCCATCCGCGCCTGACATTGCACGTGATCGCTCAGCCAGTTCACCGGGACATGGCAGGCTATGGTGACTTGCGCGACCGGTACTTGGCGCGACGGCCCAAAGCGAAACTCTATATCGATTTCGCCGATTTCGGACTGGTCCGGTTCGCAATCCAGGGCGGTCTTTTGAACGCCGGATTTGGCAGGGCCTGCCGCCTTACCGCACAGGATTTCTAGCCATCAGCGGACCACATGTACGGCACATCCCGCATGACGAACGACATGAGATGCGGTTGAGCCCAACAGCAGGTCCTGCATCCCCGGCCGGTGGGACGCAATTATGATCAGATCGGGTTTGTTCGCCTCGGCCCAATCCAGAATGGTCCGGCCGGAATGTCCTTCGATCACCAAACCCTTTGCATTCGGCAGCTGCGATGCCAGTTCATCCAGTTCTGCCTGAATCGCCTTGCGCGCCTCTGTCAGGTATTCGGACGGCATGTACGAGATTGCATAGTTGGGAATATGCTCAACCACATGCAACAATGTCACCTGCGCGTCTGGCGTGGCCAGAATCCGGGCCAGCTTCAAAGGCCCGGATGTATCTCTTTCAACATCGAACGAGATGGGGACCAGAATGTTGTGATACATGATGTGAGCCTCCGTTTTTGCAGGCTAACTTTGAAACAGATACGAATTGCAGGCTTTGATTCAGGTCAGGAACTGCCGAATGTCTCAGCGACGTCATACATGACCGGTTCAAAGCTTTTGCAGAGTTCGTTGATCTTGCGGTTGCGATCGCGCATTTCAGGCGTGCGCAGCATGGCAAGGAAATCTTCGCGGCGTTCCCATTGCGAATAGTTTGCTATTCGGGTTTGCGCGTCATTGACGTGCAGCCCGGCGGAAACGAAACCTGGCTGCTTCGAAATGAATTCGGCATAGGCATCCGTCAGAGCTTCCAGAAGGTCCTGACAGGTGCCGGGCGTCATTTCAAAGGTCGTGATAACTGTTTGAACACTGGCGTTTTTGGCGATTTTCAGCATCGGGATTCTCCACTTTCTGTCCCAAGCCTAACACATCAAAATGAAACGTCGCCTTTTTCCTGCCGTCCTTGCAAACCGGGTCTGTTATTTTACGGTCAGATCAGAGTGAAATGGCCACCCGTTTCGGGGTGGCCAGACAGCCTTTTAAAGTTCCATGCGCATCAGAACCGAGGCCGTACCCTTCACATGCTCTGGCCAACGCAACAGAAAACTGTCGCCTGTCGCCCCCTGTTCGACCTCAACATGAGGCGCACTGAAGACGTGGTTGTTGAACACCCCCGAGAGCACACCGATCGTCGCAACCCCATCGCAGCTTCTTGCTTTGCCGTCGAAAGGCAACTGCCCGTTTGCCGAAACAGGCCAAAGATTGGACACCGAGTTCTGCGTATAACGAACCCTCAACGGGTTTGCGGATTTCCTTGTTACGCCATGATACGTATTGTTCTGGAAGGTCACGTTCGAGTGCCTGTCTTTGTTCAAGTCGGCAAAGCTTGTATCCACCCGATCCGCTCGAAAGATTTCACCGCTCGTGGCACGGAACTTGTTGCCGGTCACGACCAGGCCATTGAGAAAATGCCCGGGCCCATAGGGACGAATGACGATGAAACTGAACCAGGACGGGGCCTGACTGGAATAAAAGATGTTGTCCGTGATGCTCATTGCACTGAACGAAAAGCCACTCGTGTAGGTCGGCGACGGGTCGCGTTCATTCGTCCATTCGACGAAACAGTTGTCGACATAATTCTCGGCGATAGTGGAACTGTTGTAGGTGCCGATCATGATCAAACCGGCCGTACGCACACCTTGCGGGATGCTATCGCCCTGAAAGACATGGTTGCCCAGGATCATGTTGTTGTCACCACCCAGAACGGCGAAATGTCTGAAACGCACCGCTCGGTTGTGGCGCAACTTCACATCGTTTGAATTGGTATTCAACGCAATGGAATACCGGTCCGTTACGACAAGGGATTCTTCTGCTGACAGGAACTGGCAATTATCGATCAGCATACCCTTGCACCCCGTTCCGGTCGACGTGATCCCCCGGTTTTTCGGGCGGCTGATAAAACAGTCGCTCAACGAAAACGTACTGCCGGAGGCCGCCAAACGAATTCCGCTGCATCGGCTGTTGCACTGAAATTCGATCTGTTCCATGCCGAATTTCCGAAGCGTGCTGAAGCCGCTGAAATCCAGCAGGTACTTGAGTGAATAGAATGTGAAAGACTGGGTCCCCGAAGCCCCCACAAGAGGCGCACTCAGTGTGATCTCACCCGCACCGACATTCTTTGACCGTACATAGATTTCGCGCCCGACTCCGCTGCCGGCAACGTAGGACCCAACAGGAATGTTGGCGACATTCGCGACATTGGTCAGACGCGTTTTATCCGACGGATCATAGGTTGCAGTCGAGGTGAACGTTTCGGTATCCCACGCCGAACTGCTTTTGACATCAAACTGACCATTCCGGATCACGCGACGGGTTGAAAAACCACTCTGCTTGTTGGGAACCGCTGCGGCCATGTCGATCGGCGCGGTGACGGAAATCTTGCGACCACCCAAATCCAGCGAGTCATGATCCGAATTGTTCAGAAGGGCCTGAAACGCTTTTTTGAACGCCAGTTCTTCGTCTCCGAAAGCCGAGATGTAAGCCGGCAGATGGAAATCCTTTGTCAGCAACAGCATCTTGTCATCCGGCATGGTGACTGTGCCTTCAAAGTCCATTTCGGACGTCATACTGGTGTTTTCGGCCAGATGATAAGTCCCTTGCGGAACGTAAACCCGACGGCCACCCGCCGCCTGATCGGCCGCTTCAAACGCAGCTGAATCATCCGTCACACCGTCGCCGATGGCCCCATAGTCGCGCACATCCACAACACTGATCATCTCACGCAGGAAGACACCGGTGACATCCGTGATCTCCAGGTCGTCCACACGCACCAGCGCCCCATTCGCGCCCTCAATATCCAGACCAAAATGGCCATACAGGGCGGCCAGCCCCCAAGGCATGTCCACGCCGGGGCGTTTGCCGGTTCCGACAATCGCCGTTATTTCATGCACTCCTCCATAGCCTGACAGCTGTGTTGCAGGCCCCTGCTCCACAACACCTGACACATGCGTGTCCCCCGCGCCCCCGGCCCAGGCCGCTATGCGCACCGACGGCAAAGGGCCGCTGATCGCCTTGACCCGCGCTTTGATCTGCAAATAGCAACCAGGCAAAATCGGCGTCTGGCCCATGTATCGAAGCTGTTGGGTGGTTTGGACTTTCAGGATCTCCAGACAGCCACCAAAATCGGCATCCGCAGGCACGAAAACCCCCGTGCCGGATCCACCATATGTGGGCGAGCCGGGCGTTCCGTCCCCCGCAGACCAAACGTTCAGGCCATTCGCGAATTGAGGCGGCATGAAGACGATGCCGTCAGTGATTGCCTTGTTCATTGAAAACCCTTTCTAAATCGCGCCACGCCAATCTGGCGACGCGTCCAAACCCCGTGTCCAGGTCCGCCCCGAACGCGTCAGTCTGAATACCGAAAGAGAATTAACCACGGCTCATATCACCGTGACGGTGGTGTTGCCTCAGGCCGCAGGGTCAGCGTTGCCCAACAATTGGACGCCATTGATTTTCCAACCGCCTTCCAGAGGGATCATCTGATAGTCCAATATGTGCACACGCCCGTTTGCATCCGTGATCATCACCTTCTGCCACAAGGCTCCTGCAATTTCACGCAACTCCAGAAAACGTATGTCGGCAGGACGCCAGACCATCGGATATCCACTGCGCACCATCTGTCCGAAATTGTCGGGGTTCTGAAAAAGGCGCTGGATGCTGGGGCTGGCAAAGGTGAAGGCCGTGGCAAAATCATCCGCCTTGAAGGCCTGTATCTGCGCCGAAATGTTTGCTTCGATCTCTGCGTTTTGCGCAAACGCGCCCGACCCCAGCCCAACACTCAGGGATACAGCAAGCAAAAATCGACGCATGGGGCCACCTCCTGCAAAAAAGAGTAGCCCCATAGGGGATCAGGTCAAATCAGACCAGCTCTCCGGCCAGCGCCTTGTCGATCAGGCCAATTGTCTCTGGCACACCGTACAGCGCGATAAAGCCGCCAAAACGCGGGCCCTGCGATGCACCCAGAAGCACTTCGTACAACGCCGTGAACCAACCGCGCATGGGGTCGAACCGCTCACGCCCGATGGAATAGACCACTGATTGGAGCGCCTCGTCCTCGGTCGGGCCATCATAAGCCTCAAGCGCGGCTTTCAGCGCTTCCAGCGCCTCGCGCTCCTGATCCGTGGGTGCGCGATGTTTGCGCGTTGGTTTGACGAAATCGTTGAAGTAGCGAACCGCAAAGCCCGCGGCCTGATCCAGATCGGGATGGCTTTCAGCCGTTGCTTCCGGCGCATAGCGGCGAATAAAGCCCCACAGCGTCTCCTTGTCTTCCGCGCCCGAGACCGACGCCAGGTTCAGCAACATCGCAAACGGTACGATCAGGGTCGATTCTGGAACGTCGCCACCGTGAATGTGCCAGACCGGATTGTTCAACTGAGCTTTCAGGTCCTGCCCCGGATAGGCGCGCAGCTGCTGATGATACTCATCATAGGCTCTCGGGATCACGTCGAAATGCATCCGCTTGGCCGTCTTGGGCTTTTGGTACATGAAATACGCTAGGCTTTCAGTCGGCGCATAGGTCAGCCATTCGTCAATCGAGACACCATTGCCCGACGATTTCGAGATCTTCTGGCCATTCTCATCCAGAAACAGCTCATAGCTGAAATGCTCGGGCGCGCGGCCGCCCAATGCACGGCAGATCGCGTCATAGATCTTTTCGTTGGTAGCATGTTCTTTGCCGTACATCTCAAAATCGACACCCAGCGCTGCCCAGCGCGCCCCGAAATCCGGCTTCCATTGCAGCTTCACGTTGCCACCGGTGACGGGAACGGTCCATTCCTTGCCGTCTTCATCATCGAATGTGACGGTATAGGTCTCTGCACACACTTTCTTCATCGGCACATACAGAACCCGACCGGTTTCCGGGTGGATCGGCAGGAAGATCGAATAGGTCTGCTGGCGTTCTTCCCGCAGGCTTTTCAACATGATGGCCATCACGTCGTCATAGCGTTCAACTGCACGCTTCAGAATCTCGTCGAATTGGCCCGAGCGATAGAAATCACGCGCCGAATAGAACTCATATTCGAATCCGAAGGTATCGAGGAACCGGCGCAGCATCGCGTTGTTGTGCTCGCCGAAGCTGGGGTATTCGCCAAACGGATCGGGAACCGAAGTCAACGGGCGCTGCAAATGTTCCTCAAGCGCCTCCGGGTTGGGCACGTTGCTGGGCACCTTGCGCATCCCGTCCAGATCGTCTGAAAAACAGATCAACTTGGTCGGCATGTCCGAAAGCGCCTCGAACGCGCGCTTGACCATCGTGGTCCGCGCGACCTCGCCGAACGTTCCGATATGCGGCAAGCCAGACGGGCCGTAACCAGTTTCGAACAGCACATACCCCTTTTCCGGAGCACCCTTCTGATAGCGTTTGAGCAACCGGCGCGCCTCTTCAAAAGGCCAGGCCTTGGACGACATCGCGGTTTCACGCAGTTCAGACATTTCAATGTGCTCCATCGGGGAAAGTGCCGCGGTCACCCCATGCAACCGGACCGGCCCCTCCTATTGTGCCAGTGCAGCATGAGTCAATAAAGCAGTGGCGCAATTCGCGACACACTGCGCCAAAAAACAGTCGCCCTCGGGCAGGTAGGGAAACGTTCCATGGCCCGCAAACACTCTGCCCGGGATATCTGCGCTGCATTTTCACCGGCCAGCCTTGCTCAGGCCACAATGGTGGGCCGATTGTTCACCCGAAACAAAAAAGACACGGGCGCGGGCGCAAACTTGACCCGGTTGTTTCGCACGCTCACCGGGCAGTGTTAGACAAAGGCGACACGGGGGGTTCCCCGGACCAGAGGAAACGGGATGCGACGCGAAACCACCAACCGTATACGCTTTGTACTCGAAGATATCGTGCCGCCTATCCTGCGTGACAGCGCCGCCTTTCATTGGCTGGCATGCAGGGTTTGGGGCGACCATATCACGCGCCTTGCCGAATTCCGTGAACGTGCAACCTATCTGACGGATGACGAATACGAAAGACTCTACCGCGATCATCCGCGCGTACATCAGGGCACCGACAATTCCGAAGCCTGCATCAAGCGGATTGCCAAGGATATCGTCGGGCAAAGCATCTGCGATGTCGGCTGCGGCACCGGAGTTCTTTTGCAACGCATAAAGGCCGCCCGACCCGACATCACGCAACTGACAGGAGTGGATTTCGTCGTCGATGATGCGGCAGCCATCGACAATATCGACTATGTCGCAGCTCGGATCGAAGAACTGCCGTTCGAAGACAACAGCTTTGACACCGTAATCTGCACCCACGTGATCGAGCATCTTCTGGATTACCGGCAAGCAATCGCTGAACTGCGTCGTGTCGCGCGAAAACGCGTCATTATCGTCGTCCCGCGTGAACGCGAAAGCAGGTACACCTTCAATCCGCATTTCAACTTTTTCCCCTACACCCACAGCTTTCTGCGCGCGGTGCATCCCAGCCCGGACATCCATGTCTGCGAAGATCTGGGGCGCGACATCTACTATTGCGAAGACCGCCCCGGGGAAAAACCGGAACCGGAGCATCAAGGATGACTCCGCCCGCCCCAACGACACTGGTCTGGGTTGGTTTGCTGTGCACACCAGTTATGATCTCGGCCGGGCAAATCCTGTTCAAACTGGCAGGAAACCGGATTGACGGGCGCGAAGCCACCGGAATTGCGGGCCTCATCCAGACGCTGTTCGATCCTTTCCTTCTGACAGCCTTTGCCATCTATGGCTCGGCTACGGTGCTGTGGGTGTATGTCCTGCGGTATCTGACCCTGTCCCAGGCCTACCCTTTCATGGCCCTCAGTTTCGTTCTTGTGCCACTGGCCTCGCACGTCTTCTTCGGCGAAACACTTGGGCTGCGCTACTGGCTGGGGGCCGCGCTTTTGATTTCGGGAATGATGGTCATGAATACCTGATCGCGCGGGGGTGGATGAAACAAGGTGTTGAACCTGACCCGCTGCGCTCATATCGTGCGTCCTCGAACGACCCCAATCAGGACCATCCCATGACCGAGCAAGTGCCCCACCCGATGTCCCCGCAGGATTGCCTTGTGGCGATCATGGTTGCAGTCTCGGCGTCTGACGAAAACATCCGAACCGCCGAGCTGGTCAAGATCGAAGTCGCCGTGAACATGCTGCCGGTCTTTGCCGGGTATGACATCGATCGGACCCGTCGTGTATCACAGATTGTTTTTGACCTGTTCGAACAAGAAGACGGTTTGGATGCGCTGTTTGGCCTGATCCGTGAAAACCTGCCCGAGCGTCTGAACGAAACGGCCTATGCGCTGGCTTGCGATGTTGCAGCCGCCGACGGTTCGCTCGCTGAAACGGAACTGCGCCTGCTGGAAGAAATCCGGTACGAACTGAATATCGACCGGCTGCATGCCGCCGCAATCGAACGCGGGGCACGCGCGCGCCACACGGTCTGATCTGGGCAATCTACGGGTTTCAGCTTCCGTAGAGCGAACCCCAACGTTCCAGCAAGGCCCGTTGCAGTTTCCGCGACCTGCGGTTCCAGCTGCGCGCGCCTTCAGGCCGTTCGCGTTGTGCGCGAGGAATCTTGGCGCGGTGGGCCACGTCCGCCGTAAAAATGGCAAAGGCAAGATCGACCCCGTCCGCCGTTGTCAGGAAACCGCCCAACCCGGATACGAAGTTCAATGTGCCTGTCTTGGCATCGACCTTGATCGGGTGGTTCTTGACCGGCCGCCCATTGCGATCCGTCAAGGCAAAAGGCTTCATCAATGGGCGCAATGCGCCCATTTTCCGGGCCGCGACCAGGGCCGCAACCAGATCCGCCGGCACCATACGCGAGGCATCGCCAAGACCGGAATGATCGACCATCGCGATCCCGTTCACGCCAAAGCTCTGAGACGCCCAACGGTTCATCTCGGCCGCCGACTCCGCCAGGTTGCGCGGGTCAACGCCCCGCGCTTTGGTTGCGGCCAGCCCAACCATCTCGGCCGTCAGGTTCGTCGAGTATTTCAGCATCCCGCGCAAAATACTGTTCAATGGATCGCTGCGATGCACCACAAGGTCGACGTCTTTTGGCGTCTCTCGTGTCACTTGCACCCGATTCAAAACGATTCCATTGGATCGGGCTAAAGTACGAAACACATCACCCGCGTACAATGCGGGCTTGCGCACAGGCAGCCAGCGCGCCCCGCCATTGCCCAGCGCGCCCTTGGCCACGGTCCAGCGGTCCTGCCGCGCACTTGGCTGATAGGTATAGATAGGCAAGCTGCGGTTCTCGACCCGCATGGCTGCCACATCCACTGCCGGCACATATCGTGCGCTGCGTGCATCCATGGTCACATCGTACCCCTTGCCGGCACGCTTCCACTCGAAATGGACCCGATTGAAATTCAACGATATCCCGCTTACCGCCGGGCTGTACCCCACATGATCCGGCTGTCCGGGATCAATGCTGAACACGAAGGGCAGCGCCCCGTCATAGACCTTGAAAGCTCCTCGAACCTCGGTGATTCCGGCCTCGCGCAGGTTGGCCGCCATCGTGGCCAGCGCATCCGTATCCAACAGCGGGTCACCCCCGCCTGCCAGTATCAGATCGCCATGCAGAATCCCGTTTTCAATTGGCCCATCTGCGATCAAACGGGTTTCGAACCGGTGGTCAGGCCCCAGAACGTCCAGCGCGTAAAGCGCGGTCATCGCCTTGCCGACACTGGCCGGGGGCAAGCCCGCACCTTCACCAAAAACCTCCAGCGGCTTTCCGGTCTCCACATCCGCGACGGCGAAAACAACATCGCCCGTCAACCCTGCGGCTGCAACCAAACGCTCGGCACCACTCAACAGCGCCGCACGCGCGCGCGGTCTGAGCGAGACCAGCGGCGCCTGCGCCAAACCAGTTGCCGGGATCAGAGACGCCCCCAATCCTCCCAGAAACTCACGACGTGAAAAACGACCAGCCATAGTTGGAATAAAATCCCACAGATCAAATGCGCGCAACCACTCGCTGCGATTATGCGCCGGGCAAGGCTATTCCGGCAACACTTCCGCGCGCCATTCGCCGCGCGTCCGAATCTCAGTGGAACTGACATCAACCATCGGCACATTCACGAAACACCAGGCCGGAGCCTGCGCCCGCCCCAAAAGATGCCGCGCCTGCCCGTCGATCCTGTACTTGGCATAGACCCGTGCCGCCCTGGACATCCGGGCAGATATCCGGTCGCCGGGCCGCGCGACCACACCGACAGGGACACTGTCCATGATCCATCGCCAGTCTTTCCAGCGGTGAAACTGCGCCAGATTGTCCGCCCCCATCAGCCACACAAATCGGACCTGTGGATACAATCGCTGCAACACTGTCAGAGTATCCGCAGTCGCGCGTGTACCTGTGAGCGCCTCGATGTCCGTCACTTCGACACGCGGATGCTGCATCACATTCCGCGCTGCCGCCATTCGCTTGTCCATGGGCGCGGGCCCGCGTTCCTTCAACGGATTGCCCGGCGATACCAGCCACCAAACCCGATCCAGCCCGAACGCCTTTATCGCTTGAAGCGTGACATGCACATGGCCCTGATGCGGTGGATCAAACGACCCGCCGAACAGACCGACGACCTGCCCAGGTCGCGCATAGGGTATGCCGTACCGCTCCATACCCTGCTGATGTTCAGAACTGCGAGGCGTTGTCAATCAACAGGTTGCACCACATCACCCAGCCGAACCCGCCCGGGTCGCACGACTTCGGCGCACCATCCTCCGTGCCCACGCACGGAGGAATAGCCACCTTTGCCCAGCGCTTCTTCCATCCGGCTGCACGGTGCACAAATCACGGTGAGGCGCAAAATTGCCTCGCCCACCTGCACCTCGCGCCCTTTGAGCGCCGTCAGATTGATCCCCGAAACCACCAGGTTGCGCCGCAGGATTTCAGGCGCAACCGGCCCCTGCCCCAGATACGACCCAATCGCCGCCAGATGCTCCTGCTGGATCAAAGTCACTGCTCTCTTGCCAACGCGGGCGCGGTCACTGATCAGACCGGCCTCAGTAATCACGGATTCCTCCAGTGACACCATCTCGGCCCGGCGCTCTGGTCGCGCTCCGATCCAAGTCACGCAACCGGGCTGCGCCCAACCCGCAATCAACTCGGCCAGTTCCGACATAACACCCCCATTTACAACGCACCCACACTATGCCGCCCGACCCAAAGACGAAATTCACAAAACCACCAGCTTGCCCCGCCCGTCCCGCTCGGATATCCAGCGTTTCAACCAAATTCCCCGACCCAGAGGACGCGACATGGCTGCCTATCAATATGTCTACCACATGCAGGGTGTCTCCAAGACCTATCCCGGTGGCAAGAAGTGTTTTGAAAACATCCACCTCAGCTTTCTGCCCGGCGTGAAAATCGGTGTCGTCGGCGTCAACGGCGCCGGTAAATCGACGCTGATGAAGATCATGGCCGGCCTCGACACCGACTTCACCGGCGAGGCATGGGCCGCCGAGGGGGCCAAGGTCGGCTATCTGCCGCAGGAACCGCAACTGGACGAATCCCTGACCGTTCGCGAAAACGTCATGCTGGGCGTGGCCGGGAAAAAGGCCAAGGTCGACCGCTTCAACGAGATCGCGATGGAGATCGCCGAGAACTACTCGGACGAGCTGATGGAGGAAATGACCACCCTGCAGGACGCGATCGACGCGGAAAACCTGTGGGATCTGGACAGCCAGATCGATGTCTCGATGGAGGCGCTGCGCTGCCCGCCGGACGATGCCAACATCGCCAACCTCTCGGGTGGTGAGAAACGCCGCGTGGCGCTCTGCAAACTGCTGCTCGAAGCGCCCGACATGCTGCTTCTGGACGAACCGACCAACCACCTGGACGCCGAGACCATCGCCTGGCTGCAACAGCACCTGATCGACTACAAGGGCACCATCCTGATCGTCACCCACGACCGCTATTTCCTGGATGACATCACCGGCTGGATCCTCGAACTCGACCGAGGTCGCGGCATTCCCTACGAGGGCAACTATTCCGCATGGCTGGAACAAAAGGCCAAACGGCTGGAACAGGAAGCGCGCGAGGACAAATCCAAGCAGAAGACCCTGCAACGCGAACTGGAATGGATGCGTCAGGGCCAGAAGGCCCGTCAGGCCAAATCCAAGGCCCGGATCAACGCCTATAACGAGTTGGCGGAACAGTCCGAACGCGAAAAGCTGACCCGCGCCCAGATCGTCATCCCCAACGGCCAGCGCCTCGGCGGCAAGGTGATCGAGGTCGAGGGCCTGTCGAAACACATGGGCGACAAGCAACTGATCGAAGGGCTGGATTTCGCCCTGCCCCCCGGCGGCATCGTCGGCGTCATCGGCCCCAACGGCGCGGGCAAATCGACGCTGTTCAAGATGCTCACCGGTCAGGAACAGCCCGACAGCGGCACGATCACGCTGGGCGACACGGTCGAGCTGTCTTATGTCGACCAGTCCCGCGACGACCTGAAAGACAACGACACAGTATGGGAGGCGATCACCGGCGGCGCCGAGATCATCCAGCTGGGCGACGCGCAGGTCAATTCCCGCGCCTATTGCTCGTCCTTCAACTTCAAGGGCGGCGACCAGCAGAAAAAGGTCTCGCTGCTGTCAGGCGGTGAGCGCAACCGCGTCCACATGGCCCGCCTGTTGAAAGAGGGCGGCAACGTCCTGCTGCTGGACGAACCGACCAACGATCTTGACGTCGAAACCCTGCGCGCGCTGGAAGATGCGCTTGTCGATTTCGCCGGCTGCGCCGTGGTGATCTCGCACGACCGTTTCTTCCTCGACCGGATCTGTACGCACATCCTGGCCTTTGAAGGTGATGCCCATGTGGAATGGTTCGAGGGCAACTTCGAGGATTACGAAGAGGATAAAAAGCGGCGGTTGGGGCCGGATGCGCTGGAGCCCAAGCGGTTAAAGCATAAGAAGTTTGCGAGGTAACTACTACATTTTGTAGCGCGCGGTGTTGCTTGTACAAAGTGGCACCAAGCTCATCTTTAATTCACTTGAAAGGTATGGTTCTTAATGCTAAGTGCGATTCAGGAGATGCGGAATCCTTTCCGCGCTCGTTCCAGGGCCCGCACTTTAGGTGCGGGCTTCTGAGTTAATGTACTTCGTCTACCTCGATGAGTTTGGGCATATTGGCCCATACATAGAAAGATCGTCCAGAAAACACAATGAAAGCCCAGTTTTTGGGCTAGCCGGGATAATACTGCCGGAGGAAGCCGTTCGCCCTTTTGCGAGCTATTTTCTTAAGCAAAAGGGGCTGAACTTCAAAGCCGAAATCGATAGCACTGGCAAGATGGCCGCGAAGTGGGAGAAGAAAGGCACCTCATTTATTCGACCAAAGCCGATGCGGCAATACACGGAAGCTCGTCGCTTGTTACATCGCGTAATGAAAAAAGTCGGCGATTCTGGGGGACATCTATTCTACTACGGGCGAGAGAAAAAGCGCGGGCTACACGAGGACCTGAACTCAATAGGTCTTTACACTACCTGCTTCGCTCATACGCTGCGGCAACTTGATCGTTTTTGCCATGCGCGCAATAGCAGTTTCGTAGTTATCGTCGACCAACATTCAGCACGTAAAGAACTGTTAGAATGTGCCGCAAAAACAATGTTCGGGCATAAACCGTGTATTCACCTTGCAAGCCCGCCATTTGAAGTGGAGAGTTACCTCAACCAGAACATTCAAGCCGCAGATTGGATTGCGACGTTGGTAGGCCGCTTGGCCGCATATGAAGTTTGCCCAGAAGAGTACCAAGACTACGCTTATCTGCGAGAGATCTTTTCGGACCGCCTGAACGACTTAAAAAAGAACAGTCTATTGGACAAAAGACCTCGCAGAGAGGTAAAATCTCCAGCTAGCGGACCATTTGCAAGTTTGGCCGTTCTGCGCGACAGCATGAAGTGACCAACAAGCGTAGGATGGGGTTTTACCCCATCTTTCACCCAACGACCCTACTCGAACACCCGCACGATCTGTTCCCGCGCACCAAATCACCTCCAAAACCCGACCTTCCGCATGATGGGGTGAAACCCCATCCTACAGCTCTCCGAATGCGCCGTCCGTCACACCGTCACTCCAACCCGGATCAACCCGACCCACAATAATACCGCGATAGATTGACGATTGCGGTCACTCGGTAGTGTGCTTCCCCAACCCGCTCATGAATGCGGCCGCCAAGCAGCAGCGGCTCAATACAAAGTACATTGGACTGATTGCAGGGGCAGCACCTTTCCAGATCGGTTTCCGCGAAACCTTCCGACCCGACACCAATAAACCCGGTCCCCGAGCCTTCCGATCGGGGCTCACTGCACCAGAGTTCAAAGGAAACGATTTCAACCTTTTCTGCCAGGTCCTGTTCACGCTCTGAGAGTTCCAGCAACAGTTCGTGCTTTTCTGGGTTTAACATCCCGGCCGCAAACCACGACGCGTTTGGCCAGGGTGCGGTTTTCACGGCCACAGAATTAGTTTGACACTCTCTCTTGTCACCCGGTCCCAACACTGCTAAACGCACCCAATCTTGCGGCCTCGGATTCGTTCCGGGGCCTTAGATATTTTGAACCGGGGACCTTCGGGGCCCTATACCCTTGGCACCTACGGGGGCCTCTCACATAGCGGGGAAATCCCCTGCACTTGCTAAACGGAAGACAGAAAGCATGGCACTCAAGTCGTACAAGCCGACGACGCCGGGCCAGCGCGGGCTGGTGCTGATCGACCGTTCGGAGCTTTGGAAAGGACGTCCGGTCAAGTCTCTCACTGAGGGTTTGACCAAATCGGGCGGCCGGAACAACACCGGACGGATCACTTCACGCCGCCGCGGCGGTGGCGCAAAGCGTCTCTACCGGATCGTTGACTTCAAACGGAACAAATTTGATGTCGCGGCAACCGTCGAGCGGATCGAATACGACCCGAACCGGACCGCATTCATCGCACTGGTAAAATACGAAGACGGCGAGCAGGCATACATCCTGGCTCCGCAGCGTCTGGCTGTTGGTGACAAGGTCATCGCGTCGGCAAAAGCTGACATCAAGCCGGGCAACGCAATGCCGTTCTCGGGCATGCCGATCGGTACCATCGTCCACAACATCGAGATGAAGCCTGGCAAAGGCGGTCAGATCGCACGTGCGGCCGGTACTTACGCTCAGTTCGTTGGTCGCGATGGCGGCTACGCTCAGATCCGTCTGAGCTCGGGCGAGCTGCGCATGGTCCGTCAGGAATGCATGGCCACCGTTGGTGCCGTGTCCAACCCCGACAACTCGAACCAGAACCTCGGTAAAGCCGGTCGTATGCGCCACAAAGGCGTACGTCCGTCGGTTCGTGGTGTTGCAATGAACCCGATCGATCACCCGCACGGTGGTGGTGAAGGTCGTACCTCGGGTGGCCGTACACCGGTTACACCGTGGGGTAAGGACACCAAGGGTAAGCGTACCCGCAACAAGAACAAAGCGTCCCAGAAGCTGATCATCCGCTCGCGGCACGCCAAGAAGAAGGGACGTTAATCTATGTCTCGCTCTGTTTGGAAGGGTCCTTTCGTCGATGCTTATGTGCTTAAAAAAGCCGAAGCAGCGCGCGAGTCGGGCCGCAACGAAGTCATCAAGATCTGGTCACGTCGTTCCACCATTCTGCCCCAGTTCGTGGGTCTGACCTTTGGTGTGTACAATGGCCAGAAGCATATCCCGGTAAACGTCACGGAAGACATGATTGGTCAGAAGTTCGGTGAGTACTCGCCGACCCGGACCTATTATGGTCACGCCGCAGACAAAAAAGCGAAGCGGAAGTAAGTCATGGGCAAGGAAAAGAACCCCCGCCGCGTGGCTGAAAACGAAGCAATGGCGAAAACCCGCATGCTTCGCACCAGCCCGCAGAAACTGAACCTGGTTGCGCAAATGATCCGCGGCAAGAAAGTCGAGAAGGCTCTGACCGACCTGACTTTCTCGAACAAGCGTGTCGCGCAGGACGTCAAAAAGTGCCTGCAGTCCGCAATCGCGAATGCCGAAAACAACCACAACCTGGACGTTGACGAGCTGATCGTCGCCGAAGCATGGGTTGGCAAGAACCTGGTCATGAAGCGCGGTCGCCCGCGTGCCCGTGGCCGTTTCGGCAAGATCATGAAGCCGTTCTCGGAGATCACCATCAAGGTGCGTCAAGTTGAGGAGCAAGCCTAATGGGACATAAAGTCAATCCGATCGGCATGCGCCTGCAGGTCAACCGCACCTGGGACAGCCGCTGGTACGCTGACACCAAGGATTACGGTGATCTTCTGCTGGAAGACATCAAGATCCGTGAGTTCATCCAGAAAGAGTGCAAGCAGGCCGGTGTTGCACGTGTGATCATCGAACGTCCGCACAAGAAGTGCCGCGTCACGATCCACACCGCACGTCCGGGTGTCATCATCGGCAAGAAAGGTGCAGACATCGAAGTTCTGCGCAAGAAGCTGGCCCAGATGACCGACAGCGAACTGCACCTGAACATCGTCGAAGTGCGCAAGCCCGAGCTTGACGCGCAGCTGGTTGCCGAGTCGATCGCTCAGCAGCTGGAACGTCGTGTTTCGTTCCGTCGCGCAATGAAGCGCTCGGTTCAGAACGCCATGCGCATGGGTGCCCTGGGTATCCGGGTGAACGTCGCTGGCCGTCTGGGCGGCGCCGAAATCGCACGGACCGAATGGTACCGCGAAGGCCGCGTGCCTCTGCACACCCTGCGTGCCGACATCGATTACGCACATGCCGAAGCGATGACCCCCTACGGGATCATCGGGATCAAGGTCTGGATCTTCAAAGGTGAGATCATGGAGCACGATCCGCAGGCACGTGACCGTAAAGCACAGGAACTCCAGGACGGCCCTGCACCTCGTGGTGCTGGTGGCGGTCGTCGCTAAGGAGGGAAAGATATGCTTCAACCAAAGCGTACTAAATTCCGCAAGATGCACAAAGGCCGGATCAAGGGCGAAGCCAAGGGCGGCTCTGATCTGAACTTTGGCACCTACGGTCTGAAAGCCCTGCAGCCCGAGCGCGTCACCGCACGCCAGATCGAAGCTGCACGTCGTGCCATGACCCGTCACATGAAACGTCAGGGTCGTGTCTGGATCCGTATCTTCCCCGACACTCCGGTCACTGCAAAGCCGATCGAAGTTCGTATGGGTAAAGGTAAGGGTTCGGTGGACCGCTGGGTTTGCAAGGTCAAGCCCGGTCGCGTGATGTTCGAAATCGACGGCGTCAATGACGACATCGCCCGCGAGGCCCTGCGCCTGGCCGCGATGAAGCTGCCGATCAAGACCCGCGTCGTGGTTCGCGAAGACTGGTAAGCGATCCGGGGGTTTCCCCGTTCGTGATATATTTGACCCCCGTCGGGAAACCGGCGGGGGTTATCATTTGGGGGCGCTGCCCCCGCCGCGGCAAGCCGCGACTCCCCCGGGATATTTATGGCCAGATGAAGCAGGGGATCCGGATTTCATCTGGCAAAAAATATCCCGGAGCGCGAGGCAGAGCCTCGCAAAAGAGCCATCGCAATCGCGGTGAAGCTGGGTTAAGAGGGCGCTATGGCACAGATTGAATCACTCTTCGTAACCCGTCTCTACCGCGCTGCATTGTCTGAGTTTGATCCCAGGATCGACCCGGAAGAACTGGAAAACTCGTGCCTTGTCATTGCCGCGGACGATGAGGCCGGGCAGGATTGGTGTGAGGAAAACGGCTATCCCGGTTATACCAGTTATGCCTCGCTGACTGATCTGCCATGGCGGTTCCCGATCTTTGCCGATTTGGTCAAAGTGCTGGATCAGCATGTGGCGGCCTTCGCCAAGGATCTGGAATTCGATCTGGGCGAGGGAGAGTTGAAGCTCGAGGACCTCTGGATCAATATCCTGCCCGAGGGCGGCATGCACTCCAGCCACCTGCACCCGCACAGCGTGATCTCGGGCACGACGTACGTGTCGATGCCCGAGGGGGCAAGTGCGCTGAAGCTGGAAGACCCCCGCTCGGGCCGTATGATGGCGGCCCCAACGCGGATCAAAGGTGGGCGGCGCGATTTGCAGCCCTTTATCTATATGAAGCCTCAGGTCGGCGACGTGCTGCTGTGGGAAAGCTGGCTACGCCACGAGGTGCCGATGAACATGGCCGAGGAAGAGCGGATATCGGTCAGTTTCAACTATCGGTGGGACTGAACGCTCCCACCGAATACCGGCATCTTGAATGTCAGCGAACACCGTTGGTACTTCGCTCAGAATGAGCTTACGCCCTGTCAGCTGGCAGGTGAAGGCCAAGCAAATTCTGGACGAAGCGCTTCATATACCGGTCGTCCGTCATCAGGCTTGGGGTACCCTTTGCTGTCATCATAGAACGCGTGGTAAGTCGCTGCCGGAAACTGGCTGTCATCATACCCCATCACGTTGGGTACAGCCACGCGTATGCGCTTTTGCTTATCATCAAGCATCAGCGCGGCCCCGCACTCTGAACATGTGCAAAGCTCTAAAGGGCCATCGGGATTGTTGGCGTTGAATGGTTGACGGTTCATCTTATCTTCGGGGTCTGCTGACAGGTCTGAGTAGTTAAAAAACGCAACATGGGTTGTGTGCTGTCCGGTCACGGACTTACAGACATCACAATGGCATTCATGGTTGTCTATCGGTTCTGCCGCTGCGACTATCTTGACGTGTTCACATCCTCCTGAATAAGGACTGGTCATTTTCTTACCTCCTCTGTGAACTTCAGGCTTTTGGGCCTTCTCTATTGGGCGCCGAACGCGGCCTGTTGGCAATACAGACCTTGGCCTGAGTTTGGAGGAGGAATACTTCGCGGAACCTTTGTGGTTGGCCACCCGCTCAGCGACCGGGAGCAACTTATTCCCTTGGCGTAAAGAAGACGTCAAACTTACCCTTGCCACCCACCCCCTAAACCCTTATACGACGGCATCCTGCAAGTCCCCCGGCCGAGTCGGGGGGTTCGTATGTCTATCATTCATCCACCAGGTCCAAGGTGACCCTGCAAGGGGGCCTTCTGGTGTTTTGAGCAAAGGAAAAAGGCGATGAACGCCCAAGAACTGCGTGACAAGACCCCGGACCAGCTCCGCGAGGAACTGGCCAACCTGAAGAAAGAAAGCTTTAACCTGCGCTTTCAACAGGCAACCGGTCAGCTGGAAAATACAGCTGGTATCAAAGCGGCCCGCCGCAATGCTGCCCGCGTCAAAACCATTCTGAACGAAAAGGCCGCTGCCGCGGCATCGGAGGAGTAATCCTATGCCCAAGCGTATCCTGTCCGGAGTAGTAACCAGCGACGCCAACGAGCAGACCGTGACTGTTTCGGTTGAACGCCGTTTCAAGCACCCGCTGCTGCAAAAAACCGTTCGTAAGTCCAAGAAATACCGGGCTCATGACGAAAAGAACGCCTTCAAGGTCGGCGACACTGTACGCATCATCGAATGCGCGCCGAAATCGAAGACGAAACGTTGGGAAGTTCTGGAGGCGTAAGCCCCCAGACCTTTCCATTTGTCGAAACCCTGGGGGAATTAACAAGACCAGCCCCCACAGGTCGGGAGAAACCACATGATCCAGATGCAGACCAATCTGGATGTCGCTGACAACTCCGGCGCACGCCGAGTTCAGTGCATCAAGGTCCTGGGTGGTTCCAAGCGTAAATACGCCTCCGTCGGCGACATCATTGTCGTCTCGGTGAAGGAAGCCATCCCACGCGGCCGCGTAAAGAAAGGTGACGTCCGCAAGGCCGTCGTCGTGCGCACCGCCAAAGAAGTCCGTCGCGAAGACGGCACCGCGATCCGTTTTGATCGCAACGCCGCCGTCATCCTGAACAACAACAACGAGCCAGTCGGTACCCGTATCTTTGGCCCCGTTGTTCGCGAACTGCGCGGCAAGAACTTCATGAAAATCATCTCGCTGGCTCCGGAGGTGCTGTAATCATGGCTGCTAAACTCCGCAAAGGCGACAAGGTCGTCGTGCTGGCCGGCAAGGACAAGGGCAAAGAGGGAACCATTTCCTCGGTTGACCCCAAGGCCGGTAAAGCTGTTGTCGATGGCATCAACATCGCCATCCGCCACACCCGTCAGTCGCAGAACTCGCAAGGTGGTCGCCTGCCTCAGGCAAACCCGATCGACCTGTCGAACCTGGCACTGCTGGACAAGAACGGCAAAGCAACCCGCGTTGGCTTCCGCATGGAAGGTGACAAGAAGGTGCGCTTCGCCAAGACCACAGGGGACGTGATCGATGCTTGATTCCGCAACCTACACCCCGCGTCTGAAAGCTCAGTACGTCGAAACCATCCGTGCCGCTCTGAAAGAAGAGTTCGGTTACAAGAACGACATGCAGCTGCCCAAGCTGGATAAGATCGTTCTGAACATCGGTTGTGGTGCCGAGGCCGTCAAAGACTCGAAGAAAGCAAAAGCTGCGGTCGAGGATCTGACTGCGATTGCCGGTCAAAAGGCCGTTGCAACCAAGGCGAAGAAGTCGATCGCGGGTTTCCGCGTCCGTGAAGACATGCCGCTGGGTGCGAAAGTGACCCTGCGCGGTGACCGGATGTACGAATTCCTGGATCGTCTGATCACCATCGCGCTGCCGCGCGTTCGTGACTTCCGCGGTGTAAAGCCTTCTTTCGATGGTCAGGGCAACTTTGCCATGGGCATGAAAGAGCACATCGTGTTCCCGGAAATCGATTTCGACAAGGTCGACGAGGTCTGGGGCTTGGATATCGTAATTGCCACCACAGCGAAAACCGACGCTGAAGCAAAGGCACTGTTGAAAGCGTTCAACATGCCGTTCAACGCATAAGCGCCGGGAGGATTGAGACATGGCTAAAAAAGCAATGATCGAACGCGAAAAGAAGCGCGAACGCCTGGTGGCCAAATATGCCGCAAAGCGTGCCGAGCTGAAAGAAATCGCGAATGACGAGAGCAAGCCGATGGAAGAGCGCTTCAAGGCGCGTCTGAAACTGGCGAAACTGCCGCGCAACAGCTCGGCCACTCGTCTGCACAACCGCTGTCAGCTGACAGGTCGTCCCCACGCTTACTACCGTAAGCTGAAGGTCAGCCGTATCGCGCTGCGCGAGCTGGGTTCTGCTGGTCAGATCCCCGGCATGGTGAAATCGAGCTGGTAAGGGAGACATAGATATGAATGATCCTATCGGCGATATGCTCACCCGTATCCGCAACGCGCAAATGCGCGGCAAGTCCACCGTTTCCACCCCGGCTTCCAAGCTGCGCGGTTGGGTTCTGGACGTGCTGGCGGACGAAGGCTACATCCGTGGCTATGAAAAGACGACCGGTGAAAACGGTCATCCGGCCATCGAAATCAGCCTGAAGTACTACGAAGGCACCCCTGTTATTCGCGAACTGAAGCGGGTCTCGAAGCCCGGCCGTCGCGTATACATGGGCGTCAATGACATCCCGCAGGTCCGTCAGGGACTGGGTGTGTCGATTGTCAGCACTCCGAAAGGTGTGATGTCGGACGCAAACGCTCGCTCCAACAATGTTGGCGGCGAAGTGCTCTGCACCGTCTTCTAAGGAGGTCTGCAATGTCTCGTATTGGTAAAAAGCCGGTCGAGCTGCCCAGCGGCGTTACTGCCACTGTGTCGGGTCAGACCATCGAAGTGAAAGGTCCGAAAGGCACCCGCAGCTTTACCGCCACCGACGACGTAACGTTGTCGGTTGAAGACAACGTGGTCAAGATCGACCCCCGCGGCATGTTCAAACGTGCCCGCCAGCAGTGGGGCATGAGCCGCACCATGGTTGCCAACCTGGTAACCGGTGTGACGACCGGCTTCAAAAAAGAGCTGGAGATCCAGGGTGTTGGTTACCGGGCTCAGATGCAGGGCAACACCCTGAAGCTGAACCTGGGCTACAGCCATGATGTTGATTTTACTGCTCCGGAAGGTGTCACCATCACCGCCCCGAAGCAGACCGAGATCGTTGTGGAAGGTATCGACCAGCAGTTGGTGGGCGAAACCGCGGCCAAAATCCGCGAGTGGCGCCGCCCCGAGCCTTACAAAGGCAAAGGCATCCGCTACAAGGGCGAGTTCATCTTCCGCAAGGAAGGCAAGAAGAAGTAAGGACGAACACAATGGCAAACAGCAAAAGAACCCTGTTTCTGAAGCGCCGCCTGCGCGTTCGGAACAAACTTCGCAAGGTCAACGCGGGTCGTCCGCGTTTGTCCGTACACCGTTCGAACAAGAACATCTCTGTTCAGCTGATCGACGACGTGCGTGGCGTGACCCTGGCCTCGGCCTCGACCCTGGAAAAAGATCTGGGTGTAGTTGGCAAGAACAACGTCGAAGCGGCCACCAAAGTGGGCGCGGCCATCGCCGAGCGTGCCAAGAAGGCAGGCGTCGAAGAGGCCTATTTCGATCGTGGCGGCTTCCTGTTCCACGGCAAAGTGAAGGCTCTGGCCGACGCTGCGCGTGAAGGCGGCCTGAAGATCTAAGACTTGCGGGCAGCTTTGCGGCTGCCCCGATGATCCGGGGGCCTCGGCAACAGTCGGGGCTCACTTGGATTGAAGAAACGGCGCCGTATGCGCCACATGAGAAAAGGGATGCCAAATGGCAGAACGTGAAAACCGTCGGGGCCGTGGCCGCGACCGTGAAGAAGCACCGGAATTTGCAGATCGTCTGGTTGCGATCAACCGCGTGTCGAAAACCGTAAAAGGTGGTAAGCGCTTTGGCTTCGCCGCTCTGGTGGTTGTCGGCGATCAGAAAGGCCGCGTCGGCTTTGGCAAAGGTAAAGCGAAAGAAGTACCTGAAGCCATCCGTAAGGCGACCGAGCAAGCCAAGCGTCAGATGATCCGCGTGCAACTGCGCGAAGGTCGGACCCTGCACCACGACATCGAGGGCCGTCACGGCGCTGGTAAAGTGGTAATGCGCACCGCGCCTGAAGGTACTGGTATCATCGCCGGTGGTCCGATGCGTGCTGTGTTCGAAATGCTGGGTGTCAAGGACGTTGTGTCCAAATCGCTGGGCTCGCAGAACCCGTACAACATGATCCGCGCCACCATCAACGGCCTGCAGAAAGAGCAGAGCCCGCGTTCGGTTGCCGCACGTCGTGGTAAAAAAGTTGCCGACATCCTGCCCAAGCGGGACGAAGCACCGGCTGCTGAAGCCGAAGCGTAAGGAGAGCGACCCATGGCAAAAACCATCGTCGTCAAGCAGATCGGTTCTCCGATCCGCCGCCCCGCCGAACAGCGCGCAACCCTGATCGGCCTGGGCCTGAACAAGATGCACAAAACCCGTGAGCTGGAAGATACCCCTTCGGTCCGCGGCATGATCCGCAAGATCCCGCATCTGGTAGAGATCGTCGAAGAGCGCGGCTAATCCCGCAGCTTCGAAGACTTAGAAACGCCTCCGACCTCGGTCGGGGGTGTTTTTGTTTAATGGCTTGCCTGCCGGTGCCGTAAACTGATCCTCTTTCAATTCACCTTGAGCGCATGCCGCCTATGACTCGACGCATGTAGTTCATGAATTGTGTGCGCTCAGGGTCATTCAAGACCTGTAATGCATCGGCATTCACGTTCTGAGCTGCCTCGTAGGCGCTGTTGCGAAGTGCTGTGGCCTTCTCGGTCAACCAAATCAATTGAGCCCTAGCGTCAGCAGGGTTCTTCGTTCTTTTGATCAAGCCATCACGTTCCATACGGTTGAGCGTGTTGGCCAATGTCGCCTGTTCGACGTCAATTTTGGTCAGCAGATCCTTTTGCGTCACACCGTCTTTGAGCCAGAGTTCCAGCAAGATTGGGAATTGTCCGACGACGATGCCAAAGGGCGCAATGCGTTGCTGCAACTCCTTTGCGAACAATCGTGCCATGTGATTAACCAGATACCCGGCCGAGTTTTCTTTTTCGAAGTCCATGTCCTAGATTTACACTTGAATAGCATGCTATGCAATTTTATATAGCTTGCTATATTTCAGAATCGAAGGGAATCGAAATGGCTCGTATCAAAGAGTTGGACACGATCGTCACGCTGGCAGATCAGATGCAGACCGAGGAAGGACCGGTGGTGCTGATCAACCTGTTTACGGTGGACGCCGAAGACGAAAAGGCGCTGCTTCGGGCATGGGCGCATGATGTGGATTTCATGAAATCGCAACCGGGATATATCTCGACCCAACTCCATCAGGGTATCGCGGGCAGTTCGACCTTTGTGAACTACGCGATCTGGCGGAACGTGCAAAGCTTTCGCGACGCATTCACTCATCCCGAGTTCCAGCGTCGGATCGCGGACTATCCAGCAAACGCAGTGGCCAGGCCACATCTTCTTCGCAAGCTCGCAGTCGAAAACCACTGCGTCGCCTGACCCTCATTTGGGAGTAGCAACATGTTAAGAACCATCCACCCCATCGCCGGAGTAGTAGGCTTTCTTACGATCCTCGTATTCTGGACATCCACTTTGTACAGTGAGTTATTTGCAAACCATGCGACCATCGCGGCAGTAAAGTCCATGATCGTCAGCGGGCTCTTTGTTCTGGTGCCTGCAATGGTGATTGTCGGTGCATCCGGGGCGACACTTGGGCGTCGTCGAAAAGATGCCCCTACGCTCACCAAAAAGAAACGGATGCCGATCATTGCTATGAACGGTCTCATCGTCCTTGTTCCAGCCGCCGTCTACCTGAGCGCAAAGGCAAACGCGGGCTCGTTTGATACCAGCTTCTATATTGTACAGATCATCGAACTGATTGCCGGGGCGACCAATCTGACACTGATGGGGCTGAGCATACGTGATGGTCGGGCGATGGCCGCCCGCAATAAAACGCGCGAAAGAAATGAAAGCGGCGTGTGATTGACGTGGCCCACGACATGTATAGCCATTCAACAGATGCATATCGGCTAGACCAAAATCTGCGTTGTTAGCGATAGCAAACGCTCCTATCTCTGCCTTGTCCAATGAAGGAACTCAAAAGGAAACGTCAGGGAATACGCCCTGATACGAGAAAGGAATACAGAGATGACAACTGCAACACTGACCCATACCGGCTTCAACTTCGGCACCCGGATCGCTGACATGGTCACACGGATCAAAACAGCCCGTGCACGTGCTGCTGAGTATCAGCGCACCTATACCGAGTTGCAGCGCCTGACCAACCGCGAACTCGATGACATCGGCATCCGCCGCTGCGACATTGCAGATATTGCGCACAAGCATGTTTACTGCTCGTGATCGCGGATATCCCAGTGCAAGACACAAAGGCGCCGCACGGCGCCTTTTCTGTTTCCGGGAGAAGCCCGCAGAACGGCCACAGAGCACCTGAGCGCCCCCTCACTCATTCTGCCGAATTACGCTACCCCTACTGTGTGACGCTAATATCGGGTCCATGCCCCCTGCTGGATGTCGGGGACTATGGCACCATCTCAAAGCTCGTGACTCGACCGAACATGGCAAGGCCGCAATATGCGTGTGCGCTCTGCTGACGCGCCGGAGGCCACCAGACCCTATGGTCGCCTGCGGCAGCTGCTGGCGCATGACGCGGGCCGAAACGTCTTGAAACACACGGTGTCCGGATTGGCATTCCACACTTGAACAGGTTGATCGGGTGGTTTGTCATCTGCACCTTTATCTTCTGCAACGCGCAGTCCTGGTCGCAGTGATCCACGAACCGACGGGCCACGTGCGTTAAGCTGAGCAGGCAATGCCCTTGCGGACGATTCTCGATGTAACAGGCAGCTCAAAAGGGGACGTGGCCGGTGCATGAAACCTGGAGATACGCAGGCGCAGATCTGCCGTTGCGTGTTCCAACAACGTGCCAGACGTCTGGGCGACCCGGACGAATCGGTCTTTCAGACCGCATGGCGACCCATCGTCAAAGAAACCGTATCCACATCGGCACGGTCCTATTTAAGGCCATCGGAAACGGACAACGGCCCCATCTTTTTATCGGCAACCTGAAAACGGGCTCGGCGCTGACACCGCGCATTTGTTTCCAACGCCAGACGGCGCAGAATTTCGGGGCTGAAATGAAATCGGCGCCGACGGGTGAAGCCGCCGGGGCCGTGATCAGCCGCTCATGTTGGGTCAAAAACCGGTGCTCAGAACGATTTCTTTGCTCTTTTTCAGCACTGCATCTGACGTCCAGCCGTCTTTGCGGCGATCAAAAATATCGCGCTTATACGACTTGAGTGCCATGCTTTCTGTCTTCCGTTTAGCAAGTGCGAGGGGGTTTCCCGCTATGTGAGAGGCCCCCGCAGGTGCCAAGGGTATAGGGCCCCGAAGGTCCCCGGTTCAAAAAATCTAAGGCCCCGGAACGAATCCGAGGCCGTAAGATTGGGTGCGTGAAACAGGGTTGGGAGTGGGTGTCTATAGGGGAAAGTTTCTTACCCTCAGACTAACGGTCCGAATTAACACGCCAGATTGTGCGACATTAAATCCCGTCTACGGAACCAGTCTCAAGTTGAACTTTCGGCTTCCGACTGCTCCTCTTTGTACAAGAGCATTGGAGAAACCATTTTGACTACGGCAAAACTACTGGACTTAAGTGCGGCTGAAGCCAAAGCGCATTTCTTAAAGGGCAGCAGCTACTTCAATGGAGATTTCCCCAATTACATAAGCTTCGAGCCAATATTAGCCGGCGTTTCGGAAGTTCTAGGTAATCAGCTCTACTCGGCCTTTAAGGCGAGTAACCCGGACGCGCTTTCAGATGTAAACTATAGCTTTGTTGCAAACAAAGATGGGCGCTTCGCGTGGCGACCCTATGAGTTGATGCACCCAGCAATATACGTTTCACTTGTCAATTTGATTTGTTCAGAAGAAAACTGGCCGCATATCACCGCACGTATGTCAGCATTTGATCAAGGCGTCGTCACATGCTGCAGTTCTCCTGTTGTTTCAAAAGACAAGCAATCTGATCAAGCGGCTCAAGTAAGGAATTGGTGGCAAAAGGTCGAGCAGCGATCCATCGCTTACTCACTGGAGTTTAGTCACGTTCTTCACACCGACGTCGTCGATTGTTATGGTTCGCTCTATACCCATAGCATCGCATGGGCACTGCACGGCCTAGAGGACGCGAAGAAGTCCAAGGGGAACGGAAAACTACTCGGCGACAAGATTGATGCTCACATTCGGGCCGGGCGCTACGGGCAAACCAACGGGATTTCCCAAGGTTCCGTTCTAATGGACTTTGTCGCAGAGCTGGTCCTAGGCTACGTAGATGAACAAATTACGAGTGAGCTTGGTTCCGCAAACGACTTCCGAATACTCCGATACCGAGACGACTATCGCATATTCGCCAACAGCGATGGTAGAGCAGAAGAGATACTAAAGGCTGTGAGCGACGCCCTCCGAGCCGTAGGGATGAGGCTGGGAACCGCGAAAACCATCCTCAGCACAAATGTTGTCGAGGGCTCTATTAAGGCGGACAAGCTCGCAGGTATAGATCTGCAAGACCTCGGGACTTCTAACGCGCAAACCTTCCAGAAGCAGCTGCTTCGATTACACTCTTTTGGTCGCAAATATCCTAACAGCGGCGCGTTACGGCGATTGCTGGGTGAGCTCCATACGGAAATCATCAAACAAAAGGTCGAACCAGATGACCTCGAAGTACAGGTAGCTATTGCAACAGATATCGCTGTCGTTTCACCACTGACGTTTCCAGCCATTGCCGGAATCCTAAGCCACTTGATTTCACTCCAAAACAAAGAACAGAAAGAAGCGCTTTGGAACAAGGTATATGAAAAGATGAACAAGGTACCCCACAATGGGTATTTAGAAGTCTGGCTTCAAAGGGTCACAAAGCCCAATGAAGTCGGGATCGAGTTCTTGAGTGGCGAAAACATTTGTCGAATTGTAAATGGCGAAAAGGTCGAACTTTGGAACGACTCTTGGATTTCAGCACCAAAACTAAAGAGCGCGTTAGACGTAACAAAGATACTGGTCAAAGAGGCCAAAGAAACTCCAGAAGTCATGACGCCCGAAGAAGTCGAACTGTTTAAGAAAAATGCGTGGCAATACTGAGCCCTGAAGGCGGCAAACAAAAAAACCCCCGCTTTCGCGGGGGCCTTCATCTCTCTCCAAAGACGGGTTCGATCAGAGACCGGTGGACACGTCGATGGTGTTGCCCTCTTCCAGGGTCACGTATGCTTTTTTGACGTCTTTCCGACGACCCAGCTGGCCGCGGAACCGCTTGACCTTGCCTTTGGTCACGGTGGTGTTCACCGCTTTGACCTTCACACCAAACAGCGCCTCAACGGCCTCTTTGATCTGCGGCTTGTTGCTGTTGATCGCTACTTCAAAGACAACCGCGCCGTTCTCAGACGCCATGGTCGACTTCTCAGTAATGATCGGCTTGCGGATCACGTCGTAGTGTTCTGCCTTCGCACTCATTTCAGACGAGCCTCCAGTGCTTCGACAGCCGCTTTGGTGAGCACCAGGGTGTCACGCTTGAGGATGTCATAAACGTTTGCACCCATCGACGGCAGGATATCCAGACCTTCGATGTTGCGCGACGCCTTCAGGAAACCTTCGTTCACGGTCGCGCCGTCGATGACCAGAGCGCGTTTCCAGCCCAGGTTTGCAACCTGTTTGGCCAGTGCGGCGGTCTTGCCTTCGGCTTCGGCGTTCTCGATCACAACCAGTTCACCTGCTTTGGCTTTGGCCGACAGAGCGTGGCGCAGGCCAAGCTTGCGGAACTTCTTCGGCAGGTCGTGGCCGTGCGAACGCGGGGTCGGGCCCTTGTAGATACCACCCTTGCGGAAGATCGGCGCGTTACGGTCACCATGGCGTGCGCCACCGGTGCCCTTCTGGCGATAGATCTTCTTGGTCGAGTAGCTGGTTTCCGAGCGGGTCTTGACCTTGTGGGTGCCGGCTTGCGCGTTGTTGCGCTGCCAACGGACCACACGGTGCAGGATGTCCGCGCGCGGCTCGAGGCCGAACAGGTCTGCATCCAGCTCGATGTCGCCGGCCTTGCCGCCGTCCAGTTTGATTACATCAAGTTTCATGCTTCACCACCTTCCGCGGATACTTCTTCCGCAGGTGCTTCGGTTGCAGCCGATTTCACAGCAGCCGGGAAAGGCAGGCCTTCCGGTGCTTTCTTCTTCACGGCGTCCTTGACGGTGACCCAGCCCGATTTCGGTCCGGGAACGGCGCCTTTGATGAAGACCAGACCACGGTCGGCGTCGGTTTTGACAACCTCGAGGTTCTGGGTGGTAACACGGGCAGCACCCATGTGACCGGCCATCTTCTTGCCTTTGAACACCTTGCCCGGGTCCTGACACTGACCGGTCGAACCGTGCGAACGGTGGCTGATCGAAACACCGTGCGAGGCGCGCAGACCACCGAAGTTGTGGCGCTTCATTGCACCGGCAAAGCCTTTACCGATCGAGGTACCCGAAACGTCAACCTTCTGACCAGCCAGGAAGTGTTCTGCCGAAATCTCGGCGCCCACTTCGATCAGGCCATCTTCGGAGACGCGGAACTCAGCCAGCTTACGCTTGGGCTCGACCTTGGCAGCGGCATAGTGACCGCGCATGGCTTTCGAGGTGCGTTTTGCCTTGGCAGCACCGGCGCCCAGCTGAACGGCGGTGTAGCCGTCTTTGTCAGAGGTCCGCTGTGCAACGACCTGCAGGTTGTCCAGGTGAAGAACGGTCACAGGGATCTGCTTGCCGTCTTCCATGAACAGGCGGGTCATGCCAACTTTTTTTGCGATAATACCAGAGCGCATTCTCATACCCTCCGATTACGACTGCAACTTGATCTCGACGTCCACACCAGCAGCGAGGTCGAGCTTCATCAGCGCGTCAACGGTCTGGGGGGTCGGATCAACGATGTCGAGAAGACGCTTGTGCGTGCGGATCTCGAACTGGTCGCGGGATTTCTTGTCAACGTGAGGGCCACGGAGAACCGTGAACTTCTCGATCTTGTTCGGCAGCGGGATCGGGCCGCGCACGTTCGCGCCGGTCCGCTTGGCAGTGTTGACGATCTCTTGCGTGCTGGCATCCAGAACGCGATAGTCAAATGCCTTCAGCCGAATACGGATGTTTTGGCTTTGCATATTAACAGCCTTTTATTCAGGCGTTGGAGTTGAGAGGAGGACAGACGCGCATCGCCAACCCTCATCGAACCCAAAAGGCGGGAATCACCCCGCCTTGACGTTCTTATTGAGAACTCGCGCGAAATACAGGGGTTGGTGGGGTTTGGCAAGGGGCTAAAGTCGTAAACCGCGTGGTCTCTCCACCAAGGGATAATTTCAAACGGTATTATATTGAAGACTCAACTTTAGATTGAAATTCTTAGCATGTGAGATATTGCTGGTGCAGCAACGGCTTAATAGGGATTATCCAAAAAATAGGCCGCTCAATTGAGCGGCCTTTTCTTATAGCGTCGGGGGTCCGTCACGAAAGTCGCGCTGCCGACCATGTATCCCGACGTTTCAAGACTGTATGTAGTAAAGGAAAATACTAATGTCAAGGTTTCTATCCCCTTCGGATACAAACGAAATTTCAGGTTTTCTTTCTGCCCCTCGGCTGGGAACCTTCCAAGCGCTGACAAAGCAGCAAAAACCAGAGGATGCCATCGAGCTACATCAAGCGACGATGAGTTTAGGTGTCTCGATCATGGCTGTTACAGGGTTAATTGAGGTCGCAATCCGAAACTCAGCCTGCAACGCTTTGAACGATGCTTTCCAGGTTTCCGATTGGCTCACAAACCCACCTACCTCACTCAACTGGTCCGCCATAGAAATAAGCTCAATCAAAAAAGCTGCAAAAAATGCCCAAAGAGCAAAGTACTCCAAACTCACCGGTCAGCAAAAGTCGGCGTTAGACGCAGTAGCGTTCCCAAATGGCAAACCGCAAGGTATTAAACACAGGAAGATTGCGGAAAAAAGACAATCAACGATAGCGGTCTCTGAAGGAGAAATCGTTGCGCAACTCACAATGCACTTTTGGAAGCGTCTTTTTTCTGACAACTACGAAAACACCCTTTGGAAAAGAGGACTCAAGCGCGTTTTTCCTAATAAGCAACTTAGCCGCGCTGCAATTGCGAAGGAACTCGAAGTAATTTACCAGACACGCAACCGGCTGGCACATCACGAGCCCGTCTACGGTGGGAGGTTATCGGAAACGCTCTATGCTATAGATTTTGTATCAAAGAATCTCGGCAGTCGCAAACCAAGTACTGAAAGCCCTTTCCATAAGCTGGTTTTGCCCCAACTGGATATTTTGGCAGGCCAAGTCGCGATTTTTCGGTCAACCTTTACAAGGCTTTCTTAACACAGTTGTCTCCTGAACAAGAAAAAGGGCGTCCCGAGGGACGCCCTTTCTTTGAGTATTGGCAAAGCCGACTTACTCGATGATTTTCGACACGACGCCGGCGCCGACGGTGCGGCCGCCTTCGCGGATGGCGAAGCGCAGGCCGTCTTCC
>NZ_JBQFPQ010000011.1:0-90619 GCF_056536445.1 Ruegeria sp. CL7 | reverse complement strand
AAACCGGAGGCAGCCAGCCCGAAACCGGGGAAAACCAACCCGAGGCCGGAGGCAATCAGCCTGAAACAGAGGCCGACATCGAAAACCCCATCAACATTGCCGAACCTCAGGGCGAGTTGATGATCGACATAAGCAATCAGGACAGCCGGGGGAACATCGGAAAAGTGCCTGGTTACGCAGAAGCCGAGGAAGTTTCTCTATCGTTCGAGATGACCCGAGGCGAAGACGATACCGGCGCCGAGCGGCTTGTCTGGAACCACTCGAACTTCGGTCTGAAGCTGACCAAAAAGGGTCATCTGGTCGCGAAAGTCGACAACAACGATGGCGATTTCCGTGATGGCTATAAGATCAAGGATCTTGATCTGAACGACGGAGAGGCACATCAGGTGACTCTGATGGTCGATCAGAATACTGACCGCCTTCAGGTGCTGGTGGACGGCGCTGTTGTCCTGGATGAAACCGAAACCGATTTCGATTTCGCGGGCGGCAGAGAACCGGACTGGTACGTTGGCGACAGCGTGGAAAGCCTCGGGGTCGACGATGATGTGGAATTCATTGACTCGTCGCCGAATCCATACGCGGATTTGTTTGCCTGATGGCAACAACCGCCTCAGGTTAGAGAAATTGTCAATCAAAGCACGGGCGGGTCTCAGATTTGGGGCCCGCCCGCGCCTTTTCCGAACTGGCGCGCTACGGAACATGCAAAACTGTGCGCATACGCCCTTTATGAAGCATCCCTGTTGACTTAAGGCTAATTGCGGGCAGTGCCATTCACTACGACACATGCGAAAAGAGTTTGACCCCACCCAGGAGCTTTACGCCCCCATATTGAAACAGGCCTTCAGGACGGGGCTGTCCAATCGGGTCCGTTCCGAAATGAGATTGCGGTAGTTTTGTGTTTTAGAGTGAAGGAGTATTTGTCTCGACACATGATCCTGCATCGGCATCATATATGACAGACAGACGGGCCATGACCTTGCTTACGAGTGAACTTTATTCAATTACAGGACCACGAAATGAAACCTGAGAAAATGCCGGTGACCGCAGCAAGCTATCAAGCTTACCTGAACAGCCCGTACAAAAGCAGCAAGCATTCGACCTACTTCGATGTGTATGACAAGCTTTTCTCTCCCTACATCGGCAAGCCAATTACCTTCGTCGAAATCGGGGTTCTCAGTGGCGGGTCTTTGTTCATGTGGCGCGAGTTTTTCGGGCCGCAAGCCCGCATCATCGGTGTTGAACTGAACCCCGGCGCAAAACGTTGGGAACAGGATGGGTTTGAAATTTTCATCGGCAGCCAGAGCGATCCGGCCTTTCTGGAGAAAATTGCAAAAGAGGTCGGTGAAATCGACATCCTCCTGGACGATGGCGGCCATACGTATGAACAACAGATCATCACAACTGAATGCCTGCTGCCGCATATCCGCGATGGGGGCATGCTGGTCGTGGAGGACACGCATACATCCTACATGGAGGGGTTCGGGCTTCGGAACCGATCCTTCGTCAAATATGCCATGAACATGGTTGATCGTATCAACCACCGTTTCTGGAAACTGGCACCAAATGCTGCGGAAAAACGAGCCTGGGGGATCAGTTTTTTTGAATCCTTTGTCGTGTTTGAAGTTAACCGCAAAGCGACCTCGGTTGTGTCTGCGCCGACCGAGAACAATGGTGAAGATTTACATGCCAAGGATTTCAGGCATGCTGACAATCAGATCTATGAAAACCTGCTGAACACATCCAAGAAGCTGTCCGCACTCAAAACGATTCCGGGCATGCGCGCGGTAGCGAGACTGGTTCGGGCGGCGGTGTCCCTACCGTCCGACATGAAGCGCGCCCGCAAGTTGAAAGAGTATTTCTGAGCGGGTGATCGGCACTCATGCGCCACGTATCTGCAGAAAGCGCATAACATGAGCATTGCACTACCAGTCAAATTTCGCTGGCCATACGCGATTTCCGCCAGCCTGCTCATTTATGCACTCACAACCGCACCGGACCTGATCAGGGATGGCAGAAACCCGGATGACTGGCGTCAGGTCCATGGCGCGCCCGAAGGCGGGCTCCCTCTCAACTGGACGACCGAGGAAGGTCGCTGGGCGATGGAGGTGCTGTATGTTCATGTTCTCCAGGAACGTTTTCTGCCCGTTTTGCAGACTGGTCTGGCGGCAGGCGCCTTTCTTCTGCTGTCATGGGTTCTGGCGCGGCAGTCCGGCGATCGTGACACCCGGCCCTTCGCGACCTTCCTGATTTTCACGCTTGGCGTTCATCACATCTATATGATCAACGCCCTTACCTTTTCGAGCCACGTGTTTGCTTTCCCGCTGGCGTTGCTGCTTTCCGTTGCCGGTTTCAAATGTTTTGAACGCGGCATCCTTCATGCGTTTGGCGCTCGGGTGATCTGGCTTTTGATCGGTGCGCAATGCATCTCGCTTTGTGCAGCACTCTATCAACCTTTTGTCCCGTTCGGTGCCGTGATCCTGTTTGTCTCGATGATCCGAACCGACCGATACAAGACCACAGATGTGGGCACATTCATCCTGCTGTCGGCAATTGGGTCATGTCTTGGCCTTCTGGCCTATGTTGCGCAGGCCCATCTGGCTGCCCAACTGCATGACCATGTCCCCACAACCAACCGTGTCGCCCTGGCCTCGGCGCACGAGTTGCAGGACAAGCTTGAAAACAGCTTGAGATTGCTTGGCCAGATCTGGCGGGGATCGCTTCAGAGAATACCCTTTGCGGTCAAGACTCTGAACTCAGCCTATATCGGAATAGGGGTTTTGCTGAGCGTCGGGTTGAGCATTTATGTCCTTGCGCGCCCTCCGCGCAACTGGATGAACGCCCTGCGTATCCTGGTGGGCATGATCGGGATTCTCCTGTTACCTCTTCTGATCTGGTTCGCCTATGACGGACCATGGCTGCCGTCTCGGGCCGTCGCATATGTCGGCTTGCTGGCTGCGGTGTTCTATCTGGCTGTTGATGCCGAAATACGGGCAAGAGGGTTCACGGCGCCCATCATTCTGGGCCTGCCCCTGATCGTTGCGCTCACATACGCCTTCATGGCGCCTTTCGTCTGGAGCGATCAGTCCGAAATGGGAGACCGTGATGAGGCGCTTGCCGAAAAAATCATGGCGCGGGTCGCGGAACTGGAAGGGTATGACGGGGCGCCATTCCGCATCGTCGGCCATACAGATTACCCCGATCTGGCTTGGGGGGACATGATTGGTTGGACCGTATTTCACGCCGGGAATTCTCGTCCCGGCATCTTCAAGGACATGTACGACCTGGACTGGTACGCCGAGGGCGGGCTGTATGAAGGAGCGCTGGCCTGCGAGGCCTTCCCGGCCGAGAATTCCGTCTATTTGTATCAAGGTGCCGCCTATGTCTGCCTGTCGCAAAGCCCCGGCTTTTCCGGCAGCCTCATGTGCGCCGACAGTGACAGGCCCGAAATCGGCCGTGTCTGCGTCACACAAACAGCGGTTCTGCGGTTCTCGGAAATTTGTGCGCCCCCCGTTCGGGGGGACAGAATTGACGTAATACACACCGCGACGCCAACCATCCGCAGCGCTTTTTACGACGTTCAGAGCCGTGGCCACACCATACATGGCGGGTGTTTCTATACCGCAGGCTGGAATGGTGAGGTGCCCGATGTGATCGACGTGTCGATGGTTGGCGGGGATGGTGCAGTCACCTGGTCCGAAAAGCTGACGCTCGGCGCGATAGAGAATCCATCCGGCAACCTAGAATAAGGCATGCGCCTGACTGGCCAAATAACGCCAAACTAAAAACTTTGTCATCACCAAATGCACGGCGTGAGGTGCTTAGTGACTGTGAAAAGACACTGAAATTCAAAAAAATACGCACGCACACAGAACTTTTTGAGCCCAAGGCAAAACCATGGTCACTTATCCCCGGACGCACGGGAAAGGCTACGCGTTATGGTAAATTTAAACATGAGCACCCCCACATTCCTGTCTCGGGGGAAAGCCCCGGACGAAAGCGTCCCGACGCTCAGCATCATCGTGCCCATGTTCAATGAAGAAGAGGTTCTGCCGGCCCTGTTCGCACGCTTGGGGCAATTCCTCGATCAGCTTGGGGAAAGCTACGAGATCATCTGCGTGAACGACGGCAGCACAGACGCGACCGCCAGGATTCTGGCTGCTGCGCATGAGCGCGATGATCGTATCAAGGTGCTGAACTTTTCACGTAATTTCGGCAAGGAAATCGCATTGACGGCGGGGCTGGATGCAGCTGCGGGTGAAGCCGTTGTTCCGATAGACGCGGATTTGCAGGATCCGCCCGAGCTGATCGAGACATTTCTTGAAAAGTGGCGCGAAGGGTTCGATGTCGTCTATGCCGTCCGGCGCCACCGCGACAGCGATACCGCGATGAAACGCTGGACAGCGCTGAAGTTCTATCAGGTCATCAACCGGCTCTCAGGCGTGCCGATACCCGCCAATACCGGCGATTTCCGCCTTATGGACCGACGCGTGGTTCAGGCTGTCGTTCAGCTGCGCGAGCACAACCGCTTTATGAAGGGCCTTTTTGCCTGGGTCGGGTTTCGGCACACGGAAGTGGCGTATGACCGCCCCGAGCGTGCGGCGGGGCAGACCAAGTTCAACTACTGGCGCCTTTGGAACTTTGCGCTGGACGGTATTACCGGGTTCAGCACCGTACCTCTCAGGATTGCAGGCTATGTTGGAATGCTGACAGCATTGGCCGCGATCATCTATGGTGTTTTCCTGATCTCACGCACTCTTATTTACGGTGTAGATGTACCTGGCTATGCCTCGCTGATGGTTGCAGTGTTGCTGATCGGCGGTCTCCAACTTGTCGTGCTGGGCATCATCGGGGAATATCTTGGGCGACTTTATGCGGAGGCTCAGAAACGCCCGCTTTACATTGTCGAAAGCAGCCTTGGCCTGGATGATCAGACACATTGACCCGCCTGTGGGCAAGTCGACCAACCCGCAGACTGGCATTTGTCAACCAGACACGCCCTCCCGATAAGGGGTCGCCAGGAGGACCGCCCGGGTAATCAATGCCCGGTATCAGGTTCGAAAAGCTCGGCGCTGGCCCGCAAACGTTCAATTTTCAAAGTACGCTCATAATTCTGTAGGGCTTCACGCCGTGCATCGGTGATGACAAGGTCTCCTTCGTGGGGCCACGTGATCAGCCAGGCGCGGGATGTGGGGTTGGTGCGCAAAGATGTATCGTATTCGGAGACGACGAAATTCGCATCATTAATGTAATAGAATAGCGGCGTATCAACCCAATTGCGGTCCCGCAAGAAAACGAGATCACCGTCTTTCATTTCCGGCCGTACGGCCTCTGCAATACCCTGATAGTCATTGGGAGAGCCCGGCTTACCAGCGGCGTAAGGTATACTGGCGGCAAACACCACCATGCACAGGCAGATCAAAGCCACCCTGACACGGTGGCGCTGGGACAGCCACACTGCACCCGCCGCGCACAGGATCAGCAGAAACGGCACGAAAAGAAGAAAAGCTCTGGGGGCGAGGATAGAAACTTTGTAGGACGCTGCAAATAGGATCAGCGGAGAGACAACTGCGATCAGCCATAAAAGCAGTGTCCGCTCCTGAGGATATTGCAGCGTGGTCGAAGGCAGTCTAGGTACAACGTCTCCCCATATATTGCCCAGAACGGGGATGAGCAGCGCCGGAAAGGGTAAAACAGACATCGCCATCAGCGCTTCGTTTCTGCGATGGGCAATCGAACCCAGCCAAAACATGAAACAGGCCAGGCAGACCGCCGCCGACACCAAAACCCATACCGGGATCTTCTGCTGGGCGCGCATCACTGGCGCTTCGCGTTTTGGAGCTTTCAGGCTGGCCGCCAGGAGCAACAGGGCGAAGCCCAGAACCAGCCAGGTCCAGATCGGCTCGATTTGCAGTAGTGGGACTGCAAAATCGTCTTTCGCAAACAGGAACCCAAAAGAGAAATACTCGACCAGAAAGTCAAAAGAAGGATCAGGGGCCGCTCCTTTACGCGCACGATAAACCGCATGTGTCAGGGCAGGGGCAGACAGGATAAAGGCAAACGCTTGCACCTGCAGCAACCGTGGGGCTTGCCGCAGACCGATACGTTGATGAAACCGTAGACCATCCACTTTTAGTCGGGGCAAAACCAGAGCAGCCCAGAACGCGTGGATCATGATAAGGGGCCAGAATAGCTCAACCGTCAGAACCCCTGCGATAACCGAGGCAACATAAGCAATCTCAAGACCCGGGCGCGGCTCGCGTGTTCTGACAAGACACAGAAGAAGCCAAGTCGCCAGCAACGACAGGAAGGCCCCAGCGACGTACATGCGAGCCATCTGGCTCCAGAACACATGAAAACCATGAAGAGACAGCAACAACGCGGCCAGACACCCCACGGTCGATCCGAATATGCTGCGGGCGATCAGGAAAACCAGTGGAATCGAGCCGACAGCGAACAATACACTGGGGAACCGCAGGGCAAAATGGGATGTCCCAAAGGCTTTGGTCCAGCCCAGCATGGATACATACCAGCCCATCGGGTGCGGCTCATCATGGAAATGCCACCATATGGTCTCGGCAAGGTTATGGCGCGGTGGTGGTTCGGAAATACCGGCAACCAGGTCAATACCAGGAACATAGATTTCCGGATGGGACATACTGCGTAGCTCGACCCCCCAAAGGCGCAATATCAGCGTCAGCAAAACCGCAACCATAAGCCCGACCAAGACAGCACCAGTCCGATAATCACGCTTGCCGGGGAAAACAGACCCTTTTTCAAATGTCGCCATCAAACAATCCAACCTCTGGCATCCCAGGATGCCATAAAACCAATCTACTCAGGCTCAATTCTCTTTCCACACCTCTTTACCGAGGTAGATTTACACCAACATGAAACATAATTACACATCCTTGGAAATTGTTTCGTTAAACTACGATCATCTTCAGAATAAGTTCCTGCCGATCTAAAAATTGATATGAATGACAGGAGACGAAATCTTTGTCGTATTGAAACCGGTTCTACAAAGCTTCGCAGGGCGCTTGGAATATAGATGTCTATGGTATTGAGTACTTAGTTAGATGGGCAGGTTTTCTTTTGGCACTTTGGCGGGAATAGCGGGTGTTGTATTAGGGCTGCTTTTGCCGAACAGCCTGTTCACCCAGGTGCTGCGCGGCACCGATACGGCGACAGATCCGGCCTTTGCCCAAGGAATCTGGCTGTTCAAGGCCGGGCTCATCATCATAGGGGTGTATCTTCTGTTATTGCGGCTTCTGCCGATTGGCCGCCCACTGTCCCCACAGTACCCTGAGATTTCTCCTGCCAGTTCAGTCCAGACACTGATCTTTGGCCTTCTGTTGGTGTGCGCTACCGCTTTGCGTCTTTATCAGCTTGATACCGGCATTTGGTATGATGAGATTCTGACATCTGTAAATTACATGCCCCTTACAATCGGGCAGATCGTCAGCACCTATCACGATGCCAACAACCATGTCCTGTTCTCGGTGCTGGCGCGCCTGTCTTTGTCAGTCTTCGGTGACAGTGTCTGGGCCTTGAGATTGCCTGCGGTCGGTTTTGGCATTGCCGGCATTGCCGCTATTTACTTTTTTGCCCGACGCGTCGGCCCGACTCGTGAGGCTCTGTTTGCGGCGGCACTATTGGCGTTTTCCTATCACCACATCTGGTTCAGCCAGAATGCACGTGGTTACACCGCATTACTGTTCTTTGCCCTGCTTTCCAGCACCTGGTTTCTGGACGCCATGCGCCAGGGGAGCCCCCGCAAATGGGGGCTGTATTGCCTTGCCGTCGTCCTGGGGGCGTATGCGCACCCTACTATGGGGCTGATGGTGCTTGCGCATTTTGCAATCTGGAGCACAGCCTGGGTCCAGCAAAACAAGCAATACAAGCGCTATCGCTGGAACGGGTTGTTTTGTGGCTTCATCCCGGTGGGTCTGTTTACGTTTCAGGTCTATGCTCTGGTCTTGCCCAGTATGGTCGGCGGGGCGCTATTGAATTCCGGACTGAAGGGCGAAGACAACGAGTGGACCAACCCTTTTTGGGCATTGGCAGAACTGTTCAGCAGTCTGCAAATCGGGTTGGCCAGTGCGGGTGTTGTGATAGCCGCCGGCCTTGTCTTTGCGATTGGTGTCATCAGCTTTGCCCGAACGCGACCGGTTGTTGTGGCGTTGTTTCTGATCCCGGTTGGAGTCGGTTTCATAGCAATGACCAGTATCGGGTATACCCTGTTCCCAAGGTTTTTCTTTTTCACCTTCGGATTTGCGATACTTATCGTGATCCGCGGTGCCTTTGTTGCCGGCCAGTTGACTGCGCACCTGGCACGGTTGCCCGCCGCAGCCACGAAATGGCTGCCCAGACTGATATGCGCAGGCATTGTGGCGGTATCTCTTTTATCCCTCCTGCACGTGTATCTGCCAAAACAGGATTTCAATGGTGCCATCAATCTGATTGAAAGCGACCTGCAACCCGGGGACACGGTTCTTGCTGTCGGGATCGCAGGATTTCCGTTCAATGCATACTATGACAAGGGGTGGGATGTCATCGAAACGACCGATGATCTGGATCGCCTGGCCTCACAGTCAGGCAGAACCTGGTTGGTCTATACGATGCCGGTGCACGCCCGGACCACATATCCGGGAATACTGGAGAGGATCAAAAAGGAATACGCTACCGTTGCGCGGTTCCGGGGTTCTCTGGGCGGGGGAGACGTGGTGGTCAACCTCGTAGATCCGACCAAGGCCCAAGCCACAGGAAAGAGTACAAGTACTGTAAAGGATAACGATTGATATGTGCGGAATATGCGGAATCCTGCAGGTCGACCCGGCGGCTGATCGCCCCGAAAAAGAGCTGATCACGGCAATGGCAGCAACATTGGCCCATCGCGGACCAAATGATGATGGCGTCTGGCTGGACGAGGACGTTGCGCTGGGTTTTCGGCGTCTTTCGGTGATTGACCTGTCTTATGCAGGTCATCAGCCAATGACAAACGAGGACGGCACTGTAGTGATTGTCTTCAATGGCGAAATCTACAACTTTCAGGAACTGAAAGAGAAATACCGCCTTGAAGAGCGCGGCCATGTCTTCAAGTCCCGCACGGATACCGAGGTTCTGATCCATCTTTACGAGGAAATTGGCCTCGACATGATCCCGGAACTCAACGGGATGTTTGCATTTGCGATCTGGGACACGCGCAGTAAGTCATTGCACTTGGCGCGTGACCGCTATGGGATCAAACCCTTCTTCTACCAGAAAGATAATGACCATTTTCGCTTTGGCTCTGAGATCAAGGCGATCATCGCCGATGACCGGGTTGTGCGGAAACCTTCGATGCAGGCCCTGCATGATTTCCTGACCTTCAACTACATTCCAGGAACCCAGACAGCCTTTGAAGGTATTTCTGAAATACCGCCGGGGCATCACATGACTGTCACCTGCGACGGCACAGTGACGACGCAGCGGTATTGGGATCTGAACTTCCACGTTGATCCCGGCATAACCGAAGAAGAGGCGATTCAAAGGTCTTATGACCTGATGGATAAGGCTTTGCAGCGGCGCCTAGTTGCGGATGTGCCGATTGGCGTGTTCCTGTCGGGGGGGCTGGATTCCAGTACGCTGGTCGCACTCATGCACAAACATGTGGATGAACCGATCCACACCTATTCTGTCGGCTTCGAAGATCAAAGTTTCAATGAGCTGCCCTATGCCCGAATTGTGGCCGAGAAGTTCAGCACCAAGCATCGTGAGGTGACCGTCACCGCCGATATGGTGCGTGATATGTTACCGAAATACCTGACCTTCACCGACGAACCATATGGGGACGGATCTGCAATACCAACATATTTCATCAGTGAACTGGCCAAGGACGAAGTGGTTGTCGTTCTGTCGGGCGAAGGCGGCGACGAGGCGTTCGCCGGCTATGATACACACGCAGCCTACAACATGTATAAACAAGCCCGGAAGATACCCAGTTTCATTCGGAACGGCGTGATGAAGCCTTTGGTGAACTGCCTGCCTGTGTCGGACAAGAAACTCAGCTTTGAATTCAAGGCCAAGCGTTTTTTAGGCGGGCTGGATCTGCCACCGGAAGAAGCACATCTGTGGTGGCGGATTGTCCTGGGCGAAGCTGAAAAACTGGACCTTTACGCTGATGGGGTTGCAGACACCGGGTCCTTGCAGCCTTCGGTGCGTCATTTTCAGGCGGCCTACGCACATTGCGGTGCGGAAGAGACACTGTCACGTCTGATGTATATCGATTCAACCATTTTCCTGCCCGACGATCTGATGATCAAGAATGACCGGATGACCATGGCGCATTCTCTTGAGGCCCGGGTGCCCTTTACCGACCCGGAGCTGACCGGGTTCATGGCCACAGTCCCCTCACATCTGAAAATGAAGAACCGGCGCAAGAAACATCTCATGCGGCGGGCAATGGAAAACGATCTGCCCGACAGCATTCTCAACAAAAAGAAGGTCGGGCTTGAAATGCCCTATTCCCGCTGGCTCAAGATCGAGCTGAAAGATCTGATGATGCGCTATCTCGGGCCCGAGAATATTCGGCGCACAGGCCTGTTTCGGGTTCAGGCGGTGCAGACACTGATCAACGACCATGTGAGCGGGAAACGAGACAATGGCCGCCCGCTCTGGGGTCTTTTGAACTACATGATGTGGTACGAGCTTTACATCGATGCCTAATCCGGTTTGCGAAACACCCAGAGTGTCGAAATCACATAGCTGGTAACAAAAGATGCCCCGATCGCAATCAGAAGGATGACCCAAAACGGCAAGGTTGTCACATATCCCAGAGCCGCCACTACAGCGAGGCGGGCCAGCAAAGATGACAGAACCGCCATCAGGTATTTGCCATATCCTTGGAGCGAGATTGTGCCTTTGTCGGTATGCTCATAGCTGAAGATATTATGCCCGCAGTAATTGACAAATGAGCCCAGCACAAAGCCGCATATCGAAGCAAAAACATAAGGGGCTGCAATAGTCAGAACGAGCAAAAGCGCCAACAGGTAATCCGCAATCGTACCCAGAACGCTGATACTGAGAAACCTGAGGAGCAGGCGCTTATCTTTGAGCTCTGAAATCATGGCTTTAAAGCTTCAAAATGGTCATTGGCTGGAGATAACGGGGCAAAATGGTTTCCGCTTAAATAACTATCAAGAACAAAGTTAATCCGATGGAAATCTGAGAACGATGTATTGCTCAAATCTCCCTCGTTTAGCTCTTAGGGCGTATGACAGGATAAGGTGGTTGTGTTACAAAATAAAATCTTAACTCACTATCTGGCTTTAAACAGGGCCTGGGCGGGGCCTTTATGCTTGTAAACGAAACACTCATCCCTTCAGAGCCGGAATGTGTCACAAGATTCCGGCGAAACCGTTGCGTGAACGTGACCCGCATGGTTGGTCCAGTTTGATTTTTAGTGCAGGACGCGATTGCTGCTCACCCCGTTTCTGGTCCGCAGTTCAGCGATTGTGAGGGATCTCAATCTCCGGGAGAAGATCGGTTTCAAGCGCGCGACAGTTGCCGCCGCGCGCAAGCTGGCAGTCATAATACATGCCATGCTCAAAACCGGCAGGCTCTTCGAACAAAGTGCCAAAACGTCGGCGTAACCGCATCACGGCTCGCATTGATTCCTTGAATCCATATTAATGTCTTCGCTGGGGGCGTGATCAGAACCATTTCGCTGAAGGTGTTGCACCACTGGATCACCTGAGTTGCGCCGTCTACATTTGGAAAGCTCCCCTCGCGAAGCTTCATCATGCGGCGGTCGACGCCGAATACGATGACAACCATGCACCCGGCAACCGGTCTTCAAAGTGCAAGAAAACCTGATCTGAAACGTGCGACTAGACAACACCTTCAAATCCTAAAGCAAAAACTCCCAAAGTTGCCTCCAGCGTTCAAAGCTTTATAAATATTGCAAAAAATATGCATAACTATGTTATGTCTCACTAAACTGCAGCCGCATGCGCAAAGGGGGATGAATGCGGGCACTAATAGCAACTGCAATGGCAACCTGTGCTATGGGGGGGCTGATGAAAGGAGCGCTGGGGCAGGTCGGCGACATTGCAACGAGCCGTAGCTATTGGTTACTTGCTCTAACCGCAATCGCAGTCATCGGTCCATTTATGTGGCCAGTGCAATGGTCGGGTAACGAGATCAACTATTTCGATCTCTCCTATAGATTTGCGCAACCCGACGCATTCACAGACAGCCATGCGGTTTTCGACGATTCAAAGGGACGCATCGTCAGCTTTTTGCTGATCGGCAACGTTATCACACTGGCAGGCTTTGAAGCCGCTAAGACGATCTTCGCACTGACACTCTGGTTGCTCTCTGCCTTGGGGGTTGCCGCCATCGCACGCGATTTCGGATTGCGGGTGGCCGAACTGGCTCTCTCACTCCTGATATTTTGTCAAAGCGCTCAAGGTATTCTTGGCAATGAATGGATGTTCGACACAATAGAGGCGAAGGTCTTTGCCTACGCTGCGGTATTCCTCGCGATCACCTCAGCGCTGAACGGCCGCTGGATAATGGCTATGATCGCGTTGGCAGTGGCAACCTACATGCATTTTCTGGTCGGTGGTTTCTGGGCTGTGACACTGGTTCTGCTGCACCTTCTGAAAACAGGTCGCATGTGGCAATCCGCACGTCTCGCGATCGGATTCTTCCTGCTGATCCTGCCGTTATTCTTTGTCTTGATCCGGGAGCGGATCGGGGTGGAGGTCGATACCTCGGGCCTCGATCGCTCGCTAAACGCGATCTACACAGAACTTTCAGCGCACTTCCATGTTGCTCCCCTTCTCGATGGCATCCGCCATTTCCTCAAAGCCTGGCTGCCCGGTGCATGCGTGCATTTGGCGCTTTTGATTGCGCTCGTAATGCTACGCGACCGGTTCAGGGACCGGGCTTTGCTGATCTGGTTGATCGGGCTGAATGTATATGTCCTTCTGGCGCTTGTTATCTACATGCTGGACGATGGCCGCTACTTGCTGGCACCCTTCTATCTGCTGCGTCCTGCCGGGCTAATCTGTCTGATGTCGCTTCTGGCTTTGGCGCATATGCTGTCGGAACTGGTCGAGCAGGACCAGCGACCGCGGCTCGCTCTGGCAACCTGCACCGCAGTTTTGTTGCTCTTACTGCCCCAGGCCTTGGGCAGTCTGGCGCAAATCGTCACGCGGTATCCCCCACATATCAGGCTCGAAGCCGCTCTCAGCGCCTCCGAACGCGATATTCTATCATGGATCCGCACCAACACGGCACCGAATGCGGCAATCGTGGTGCAGGAGGCAATTGCAGGAGGATCAATTCTGGAGGGCGATCCGTTTCCCGGCGGGATGGAACGATTGAGTGGGCGAGGGTTTGTCGTAAATTTCAAATACATTCCAACCAGCAAACCTGATGTAGTGCGCTGGTATCAGCTATTGCAGGCACGTCGCGCATTCTTTGACGGGGAATGTACCAAGAACACTGCGCTGCGCGCGGATTACGCCGTAATCCGGCTTCAGTCAGGTACGGCCGCAGCGGATTGCGTCACCACAGTATTTTCGAACAACGAGTTTCTAATCGGGCGTATCCTGCCGGAGGGGGCAGACAGGATCGACCCTCAACGACCATAAAGGCTCTGTCGCAAGCTTTGAGACCCTCTGTTCGAGGTTGGTCCTCGTGAAAGTGGCGCGGCGGATTTCGGAAAAGTCAAACTGTGACGATGTCATTCAAGGGCGCGCATTTTCCAAAGGAAATAATATTGCACGCCGTTTTCCTTTACCTGCGTTATTTGGTGTCGTGCCGTGATCTGGAAGAAATCATGAACTTGCTTTCGAATTGATACGACCGACAATTACTCACTTGCTAACTCCGAGAACGTCAATGGCTAAAAGTTGCAACAGATCCTCAGAAGGCCCGCCAGATTAGGGGTGCTACCATTATTACGCTCATTATCTTTTGATTTTGTTTACTTGTTGTTCGAGCCAAATATCTTTCTTTCATACCCAATAAGTATCCCTTATCAAATGTGATTGATATCCCGCCGATTTGCGCGCAGAGTGGCCGCCATGAAGCCCCCTGCCCCATATCTCCCCGCCGCCGCCCCTGCCCTGTCGCAGGCAGATCAGGACGCGCTGAGTGATCTTTATATCCGCGGCACCCCCGCCAATACGCTGCGGGCTTATGAACGCGATCTGATCTATGTGACGGCGTGGAAAATGGCGCGCTTCGGGGTGGCGCTGGACTGGCCCGAAAGTGAGGCCACGGCGCTGGCCTTCATCCTTGATCATGCGCGCGATCTGGGTGATGCGCCCGATGAAGATATTGCGCGTCAAACCGCGGAGGTGCTGATTGCGCGGGGGCTGCGCAAATCGCTGGCCTGCCCGGCGCCGTCGACGCTGGACCGGCGCATTGCCTCCTGGCTGGCCTTTCACCGGATGAAGAACCTGACCAGCCCGTTTGATGCGCCGCAGGTGAAACAGGCCCGGGCCAAGGCGCGCCGGGCGGCCGCCCGGCCCCCTGCCCCGAAATCCGCCCATCCCATCACCCGTGGCGTGCTGGAACAGTTGCTGGCCACCTGCCGCGGCTCGCGACGCGATTGCCGCGACCGGGCGATCCTGATGCTGGGCTGGGCCAGCGGCGGGCGCCGCCGGTCCGAGATCACCGGATTGATGCGCGAGGACGTGTCGCTGAAGGAGTTCGACACATCCGGCGTCGCCTGGCTGTCGCTGCTGGAAACCAAGACCACGGCCAAGGGAGAGACGCCACGCCTGATCCTGAAAGGCCGCGCCGCGCAGGCGCTGGTGCATTGGATCGAGGTTGGTGAGATTACAGGTGGCCCGCTATTCCGCCCCATCTCCAAGGCGGACCGGGTGCTGAAACGCCGCCTGACCCCGGATGCAATCTATCAGATTGTCAAACATCGTCTCAGGCTGGCCGGATTGCCCGAGGATTTCGCCTCGCCGCATGGATTGCGGTCTGGCTTTCTGACCCAGGCCGCGCTGGACGGTGCGCCGATCCAGGCCGCCATGCGCCTGTCGCTGCACCGATCTGTGGCGCAGGCGCAGAAATACTATGACGACGTGGATATCGCCGAAAACCCGGCGACGGATCTGTTGGGGTAGATCCAAGCGCCCTTCTGGCGGCATGGGGCGAAGCTCTGTCCGCACCTCTCTCCGTTCGGCACTCTGATTGCGTCCCGGGCGTTTGCTTGCCTTTGAATAAGGCCATCGGAAAAGCACGGAAGAATTGGCGGCACCGGTCAAAATGGCCATGGGCGAAACCGGCTGCATTCTGAAATCAAGATAGGCGGACCTTTGCACGTCTTGACGAACCTCCATTGCCATAAATGGCTGCCCCTCATAAGTTACACATCAGAAAAGCAAGACATGTTCATGTCTCAACAAAAAAACACGCAGTGTCGCACGAGTAGTGGAGCAATGCTCCTTCCGGTAAAAATAACCAAATTTTAACCTCTGGTGGTTCAAAGTTTTGCCATGATTTCATCGCGGAATCATTTTGGGCATCTGCTCAATGGCATGACGGCGCCCACCTGGGTTTGACCAGACCAAGACCATAGCCGGAGGACTTGGAGAAGATGATTGGAATTATCGGGATAGCCATTCTAGTTGGCCTGTGCGCCGGCGGGTTTGCTTTGATTTCCGGTGCGTCCATCCTGATGGCTCTGGGCAGCTACATCCTCTTTGGCTGGCTGTTCATCATTGCAGCCCTCATTGTTATCGGCGCTGTCAAAATCGTGAAGACACGCGTGCAGAAACAAAACCCCGCCTATTCCAGCTAAGCGCCTAGTCCCGTCCGGCGACCCGCTTGGCCACATAGCCCAGAAACGCCCGCTGCGGGTTTCTGATCTGTGGGCGGCCTGACGCGGCCCAATAAGCCAGCCAATCCGCTTCCAGCGCATAGACATCGTGGCCAGGCGCCATCGCCCTGGCCTCCTCCAGCGCCTGCGGCGGCAGGATCGGCTTGTCCGGCCCCTCGACCACCTGACCCCGGCGCGAGAACCGGATCAGGTCGCCCGGCTCTTCGGTCATCTCATAATCGGGCAGGTGATCGGCTGCGATCATGTCACGGATCATCTTGCGGAACACCCGCCGGGGTGAGGCCGAGCCGGACTTTTTCAACAGCACCTCGACCGAGATCCGCCACTCGGGCTGACGCCCGCAATGTTTGCGTGCCAGCTCATAAATCCGCCGCTCCAGCGGTTTGCGCAGGCGGAAGTAATCGCGGCTGAGGGTTAGCACCGATTTCGCCAGCACCGCGCGGAACAGCCAGTCCGACAGTTTCACGCTGACGCTGGCCATCCGCCCCGCCCTTGTGTGACGCACGATTTCCCAGCTTTCGATCAGGCCGAACCCCGTGGTGGTTTCCGTTTCACCGGTCACAATGTTCGTGGTGATCCTTGTGCCGGCCAGCCGCTCGAACGCTTCGCGCAGACGCTTGTAACCGTCACCGCTGGTTTCGCGGTTGGTGGCCACCAGCAGATCATGCGCCTTCAGATGCAACACCCGGCTGACAGTCCGGCCCGCATTGATCGCCGCCATCAGCTGGCTGATGCAAAAGATCAGGATGTCCTTGTCGTGGATCGTCGCCAGACCGCGCACCGAAGGCGTCACCGTGATCTCGACCCCGTTATGTTCGTAATTGAGGATGCGCCGGTCCGGCCGGGTCGAGAGCGAAAACATAGGATGCTCCATCGAACCCATATCTGTCTTGGGCAGCGCATCGAAGATATCGCATACAAAAAAATCGCCCGTTGGGTGCCGGTCAGGCAACAACGCCCCTGACCCGCTCATACTGCCCTGCCCATATGTCCTGCCCGAATCTTTGTTCGTGGTTTTATTGACGCTCACCGTAGAGTTATCCACAGGATGCGTAAAGCCGCCGGAACGTGGGTTCAGAGTCACTGCAACGTGGGATCAGAGTCACCCTATCGTGGGATCAGATTCAGTATGATCTACGAGAAATACAAAAACCGCTTTTTTTTCTTACACTTAATAGAATTCAAATTCAGCCGTAACCAATAAGATAACAGGATTCTAACTGAACATTTTTTTGCTATAGGCCCAAAAGCAGCGTCTCGAAGGCTTTCTACCCCTTAATTTTGCTTAGAAAATCCGGTTTTGTGCTCATAATGCTTTCACATGCTTCCTTTTGTGGTATATTGGCTGAAACATAGCACATGGGCAGTATTTCAATGCGAGCAGCAACGTCCGAGGGGCTTCCCCCGTATTTCAATATCGACCCGGATCTGGCCTATGCTGAACTGGGCGACCCAACCGGAACACATGAGTTCTCGCAAATCGCGGATGCCTGTGCGCGGGGGCGTAGCGACCTGGCGAACCGGGGGCTGGAAGAAAACGGTCAGAAAAAGCTGCGCCTGTTTTCAACCTGGGAAATCACCAAATATCTGATCCCTGTCGCGCCTGCTCATTTTCGCCGGGTCCTGAAGGGCAACCCGGATCTGCCCCAGGGACAGTCCGAAACCGAAGGCGGTGCCAAATGGTTCACGCTGGATGAGGTTCTGCGGCTGCGGGCACATTTCGCCTCGGAAGGATCCAAGGCAAAAGAATACCGCCCTTACCGCCCCGAGGGTCTGCCCGCCAAGATCGTGTCCGTGGCCAATTTCAAGGGTGGTGTTGGCAAAACCTCGACCTGCGCGCATCTGGCCATGTCGGCGGCTCTGGACGGTTACAAGGTGCTGGTCATCGACCTGGACAGCCAGGGTTCGATGACGTCGATCTTTGGCGGCAAGGTCAGCGATGAATGGCAGACGGTGTTCCCCTTGCTTGCCCGCCACTACGCCACCCATCTGCGCCGCGACAATCAGGGGCGTCTTGACCGGGGTGAGGCCCCGCATCCGATCGACGATACCCTGTCCGAGGCGCTGAAGACCCGCAGCAGCGATCTGATCCAAACCACCCACTGGCCGAATATCGATCTGATCGGAGCGCAGCTGAACCTCTATTGGGCGGAATTCCAGATCCCCGTCTGGCGGATGCAGGGCCGCAGCTGGAAGCTGTGGGATGCGCTGACGGATACGCTGGACGAAGATGGGGTGCTGGACGATTACGATATCATTTTCATCGATACCCCCCCTGCCCTTGGCTATCTGACGATCAACGGGCTGGCCGCATCGGATATCCTTCTGGTGCCCATGGGGGCCTCGTTCCTGGAGTTCGACTCCACGGGGCGGTTCTTTGACATGCTGCATTCCACCTTCCAGTCCATCGAGGATGGCGAGAACATGGCCGCCCGCGCCCTGGGGCGGCCCGAGATGGCGTTTCAGTGGGATGCGGTGCGCACGATCATCACCCGCTATGACGGCAGCCAGCAGGCGGAACTGGCCGGGCTGATGCAGGCCTATCTGGGCCGGACCCTGTCGCCGCACTGGCAGGGCTACACGGCGCTGATCGGTCAGGCGGGGGAACAGGTCAACGGTATCTACGAGGCCGATTACCGCGATTTCAACCGCGAGACCTATGTGCGCGGGCGGGAAACCTTTGATGCCACCTATGCCTCGTTCAAGAAGCTGCTGATCGGCGTCTGGCGGGGCGAAGAACGGGCCCGGCAGGCCGAAGAGGCGGGAACACCGGAATTGTCGCTCTGAGCGCGATGTTTCGCGCGCGAAACACGCCTGCCACGTCCCGAAACAGAGTCTGATCCACGCAGGAAAAGGAGAAACCAATGGCAAAACGTAAACGACTGACCCCTGCCCGACCGGATTATCTGGAAGACAACCGCCCTGCCCCCGGGCTGAATCCCATGTTCCCCACAGACGCCCCCCGGACCACGCCGCCGGTTGCGCAGGTGGCCGGGGCCACGGCGGCTCAGGCGGCGCTGGAAGAGCTGTCCGGAGAATTGCGTGCCGCGCGGGCCGAAGGGCGCTTGGTGCAGGATCTGCCATTGGACGCCATCGAGGAAGCCTATCTGGTCCGTGACCGTATGGCGGCCGATGACGCGGATATGGAGGCGCTGAAGGAAAGCCTGAAGGCCCGTGGCCAGCAAACCCCGATCGAGGTCGTGGAACTGGAGGGCGGGCGGTACGGGTTGATCTCGGGCTGGCGGCGTCTGACAGCGCTGCGAGCTTTGGCGCAGCAAACGGGCGAGGCCCGCTTTGAGACCGTGCGTGCGTTCCTGAGGCAGCCGCAGAGCGCATCTGATGCCTATGTGGCCATGGTCGAGGAAAATGAAATCCGCGTCGGGCTGAGCTATTATGAGCGCGCCCGGATCGTGGCGCGCGCGGCAGAGCAGGGCGTTTACCCGGATGAGACTGCGGCCCTGCGCGGGTTATTCGCCTCGGCCAGCCGGGCGAAGCGATCCAAGATCGGGTCTTTCATCGCGATCTATCACGCGCTGGATGACCATCTGCGCTTTGCGTCAGCTATTCCTGAACGGTTGGGGTTGTCGATTGCGAAAGTTCTGAAAGAGGAGGCAAAAGCAGCTTCCTTGATCACCACCGCTCTGCGGAAGGCCGCGCCTCAGAGCGTGGAAGCCGAGATTTCAGCTCTGACCCGTGCAGTGAACGGCCTGGGGCCGAATGGGGAAAACCCACCTGCTGCCAAGCCCCCCCTGAAAGAGACATTCGGCGGCATTCAGTTGAAACAGAGTCGAAACGGTGCACAGGTCACCCTGTCCGGCGAGGGAATGTCCGAGACATTTCTTGCGGAGCTGAAAGCCTGGCTGCACGCGCGCGGCACATGATGTTTCGCGTGCGAAACAGAGGCTGAGAGATATTGCTATGTTAATCCGCCGGTTCGTTTCGATGTCCGAGCACAACGTAACTGTCGTTGCTGAATATCGGCGTATAATTGTCAGCCAGGTAATTGCCGACCAAACGCCGCCACCGCGTTTGAATCTGCGCGACTTCGGTCGGTACAGCCGGAACATGGGCTGATGACAGAATTTCCCGCAGTCGGCCAAACTGTCCTGAACTGATCCAGTCCGGCTCGGGCGTTGCGGATGTATCTTCGGGTGTGGATCTCAGCCAGTCATAGGCTTCGCGTTCGATCACGACGAGCACATCCGGATTTTCTGAAAGTGCCTGACGAAGCAAATTGCCCCGATCATCCCCGTAGATGAAGTTGTCTGTCAGGTAGCCGAACTTGGAAACACCCACTTTCATGGGCAAAGACCACAGGCGATCATAGGCGAAAACCCTGGCGCCCCTTTGTGGCGGCTCTGCAAGGAAGGTGGCGAGTTCGACGATATCCTCGGACGGGTTTCGACGTTCGTTCAGAATATTTGGTCTTTCGCTGTCGATATGCTGTGCGGTCTGGGTGGCCTGATCCGAAAGCATGGCCTTGTAATTCGCAAGCAATCCTTCGCGGAAGACGTATCGGACGATTGTGAACTGTCCGAAAGAATAGGTCAGGGCCAGTATCAGTGTCAGCATGATGCCCAGCACGCGAACACGCCGAGTAATCGGCATGACAGACGTGCGCAGTGGCAGAATGAGGCTGAAGGCTATGGGCAGGGCGCAGGGAACAAGGTGCCATTGATCTGCCCGGCTGAGGCCGCTTTTGAGCAAAAGCGCGGCATAGGCCAACGCGCCGATGGCCAATAGATCGCCGGGGCCTGGCATTTCGGTCCACTTGCGGCTCAGAGCGGTTCCGACGAGCCAGATTGCAATAAGTATCAGGGCAAATACGGCAAGGCTTGAAGCTGTCCAGTAGAAGCGAAATGCGGCCTCGCCGGAATCAAACTGGGCCGTCAGGTAACGGATGACGGAAAAGTAATCCATCATGGCCGGTCCCAGCAGCAGCCACAGGCATCCCAGCCAGACGATACAGGACACAACCCCTGTAAGCAGCAACGCGAGGATGGCGCGCTTGTCCCGCAATTTGATGAACAGCGACGCATAGATCGCCAGAATGCCAATTGCAGTCGCGGCTCCGAATTCCTGCGAATAGCTGAGCAGAAGCCCGACCGCCACACCGTGGAGCACGCTTAGCCCGAAATGCAATGGGCGTTGGGCGACGCTGATCAGGATCAGAACGCCCATAAGTTTGCGCAGACCATTCTGGTTCGGTCCGAGCATCGTATTGAAATACAGGCTGGACAGCAGCAGGAACGCGCCAACCCGAGCCCAGAATGATGAAATATACGTTTGAATGGGAATGAGCAGAGCCAGCATCACCAGCAGTTCGAGCATCATCACATAGGTGTAGAAGGACGTCAGTGAGAAGGATGTCAGCTGGGTCCACCAGTAGGCCGGATAAAGCATCAAAGGCCCGTAGAGGAACTCGAAATCCAGATATGGAACATCTCCGCCCAGCATTCTGTGTATGGCTGTCAAATGGATGGACTCTTCGAAATACGATCCTTTGGGCGCCAGCGCAGGGGGGAAGTACAGGAACACAACAGCGAGAATTGTGATCAATGGAAGCAGGCAGGACACGGCCAAACCCGGCTTATCTACAGATCGAGGAGGGGCGATGGGGGACGGGTCTGTCTTGCGCGACACCACCCAGACACCCGTCAGGGTAACCAGAATCCACAGCAGGCTCGTGAGATGAGCAATCCGATTGTTGTACCCTTCAGCCTGTGCCGCACTGATCACGCCGGGTGTGTGCCCGAACTGTTCGGGCAGCCATAGCATCAGTGGCAGCAGCAGAAGAAATGAGAGGATCGCAAGAATTATGCCGGGCCAGTACTGGTGGGTGTTCATCTTTTCCTTGCCTTCGCCTTGTACCGGAAATCGGTGGTGTCGTTGAATTTCGCAATGCCGGTTTGAATGTCTAAACCTTGGGGTGATAGCGTCCTGTCACGGCCCCGATCAATTCGCCGAACAGGTCGAATTTTCCACGAAACCCATTGATTTTAGTTGGTATTTTCCCACTGCCTGGATAGGCCCGGGTCACACCGACTTCGGTGACGTCATACCCGAGCTGCGAGGCCCGTACGGACAGGTAAAACAGCAGATTGTAGTTCATGAAGACGTCCCGAAACGGGCGCACGCCCGGGTCTGTCAGAAAGGCGCGGGAATAACCGCGGAACCCGTTGGTGGTGTCAGTGAACCAGTGCCGCGCCGCAAGGCTGATCAAAGGCGCGTGGATCAGGCGACCTGCGATCCACCGTGACAGGGGGGTGTTGATCGCGCTGCCTCCGGGCGCATAGCGCGACCCCTGCACATAGCCATATCCGGCCTGAAGCTTTTCGAGGATGGATTGAATTCCATCGACGCCATCCTTGCCATTGCCGTCCATGGTAATGATCGCGTCATACCCCTGTTCAAGCGCCCAGGCATAGGCCATTCGCAATTGCGCGCTCAGCCTGCCGGGGCCGGTCTTGGTCAGGCAGGCCCGGACCCTTCTGTATTCCAATTGCTGTGCATCCGTAGACCCGTCGTCGGATCCGCCATCAGCAATGATGATGTCCACCGGCGGTTGCAGGTCGGCGATAGCGTCCAATTGACCCAGCAGTCGTGTGCCTTCGTTGATGACCGGGATCACCAGAGCCGTGGAAGCCACGCGGGGTTTGAAAACGGTGCATTGATATGCGGGGACCTGGTGGTCTGGTTCATCCATGGACATGTGGCCCCCTCTCATCGCGGCCCGAAACACGAGGTCAGAGATTCCGAAAGCGCGGGAATCCCGCCGCGCATTTCAACCGAAACCCACTTGCGCCAGCCCGCCGCGTCCAACACGCCCGATGCATGTCTGACAACCGGCACCTGCGTTGACAGAGGAGCCAGCTCTGGGGTGCTGAGATGAACATGGTTTGAAACACTCAGAGCGGCAGGAAGCCAGGTCTCGAATGTTTCGATCTCATGCGTCATGATGGCGGCCCCCAGATCTAGGTTCATGCGAATTGCCGGGTGATCAAGTGATTTGACAACATCCAGCGTATCCGAGATGTGGGTCATGAAATTCGTGCCGTATTGCACCGGGTTGGGTTCCAGCGCGATGACAACACCTGCCGCTGCCGCGGCATCCCCCATCCTGAAGAAACTGTCGCGCCAGATTGCCTCGGCCTGCGCTTTTGTCATGTCATCCGGGATCACCCTGTTTTTCGGGGACCCGAATACAAGGTTTTCGCACCCCAGACGGGCTGCAAGCCTGATCGCGCCCTTCATGGTGTCCTGCAAGGTTTCCTGTTCCAGAGGCGAGCCAAAAAGCCGGGCGTTATCGGCACCAAACAAAAGTGACTGCATCGAAGAGGGGCGCAGCCCGAATTCCGCAAGCTGCAAGAGGACCTGTTCGCACTCCTGCGCCGTTGCATCCAGCGGCGCGGCCAGATCGGGAAACAGCAACCCCGGTGCGAATTCAAGGCCGCTGACCGCATGGTCACGCAGCAGCGCATAAGCGTCCAGCCTCTGATCGGGGGACCAGGCGATATTTGAAACAGACAGCTTCATTGGTTGATCCCGGTAAATTCCCGGATACCGGACAGAATGTCATCCCGTCCAAGCAGATAGCCATCCTGACGTCCCCAGAGCTGTGAGAACCGGCTGCGCATATCCTGAGTGATCTGCGGTGCTTCACGGTGGTTGAAGGGGGCTCCCGTCAGGCTTTGATAAATATCGTCGGCGCGCAGAGGACGGGTTGCAAGGTTGAGGAAGGACAAACCGTTTTCACGGGCTGTCATGATGTCGCGCCACAGTCTGGACAGGTCGTAGAACTGGAACATGCTGTCGGCGTGCGTGAAGGCAAGCGCCGTGATCCCGGCGGTTTCGCAGATTTCACGCAGATGTTCGCCGGTGCCCGAAGCTGCTATTTCAGCCCGGTTGCAGCGCCACATCCGGGCGGTCTCATCCCAGCTGAAGCCCTGTTCGACAATGTGCCGTTCGGCAGCCTCTGTTGCCGTGTACAAGGCGTCATATTTTTCAGGCTTCAAGAAAGAGGGCACCGGGTTCATGCAATCGAACAGGAAGTTCTTTTTCAGATCGTGCCCGAACAAAGCCGGCAAGCGCAGTATGGAATGGCGTGGAAAGCAATCCGCAATCAGGGTCTCGAACTCTCGGCGGTGGCGCCCATAAGCAAGTTCGGTTTCAAAATCGTCGCTGTCTTCGGTCACGCCGCCGGATGGGTCGCGGTAGACTGCGATTGTCGAGATCAGGGCGACATGATCTGCCCGTACATGACGCAGCCTTTCGAACAATCCCAGAATATTGGCCCGGTCCGCATCGGGGTTCTGATTGGCCAGCCACATCGTGGCGGGGACGGCCGAAACCACAAGCATGTCACAGTCATGTTCAGCCACCTGGTCAATGTTGGATGAGTTGAAAAGGCCCGAGAATTTGTGCTGACGAACCAGGTTCCCGCCGACAAACCCTGTATATCCGACGAGACAATCCATTTTTTAATCCTTTGAAACTCTTTGACACACAGATCAGGCTTACAACTCTTCCGGTGGTAACCCTTGCGTATTCCGTTTGAAAACAATGCGGGAGTTTATAACAAAATTCACCGTAAGTGACACGCTGGCCCCCGCCAACAGGATCAGAGTGTCGCGTAGCCAGCTGGCTGTAAGAGCATCGTCAACAAAGGGCCCAATTTCCACGATTGTTGCGATTCTGGCACCGCCGGCACAGGCCGCGCTCAGCAGAACCCCGGCCAGACGCCGCATCGAAACGGCACTGTTGTCAGAGCGGAACAGCCAGAATTCGAAGAGCAGATAGTTGCATGCCCCAACAGCAAGAAAGCTCAGCGTCGCCGATAGCCACAGCGGGACCCCGGCAACCCGATGCAGGAAAAGGGCCATCACAATGTCGACGACCAGACCGATCCCGCTGATTGCTGTGAACCTCAGAAAGCGCATCAGGTCTCGGTCACCAGATGTGGTGACAGCGCGGCCCAGTCCGGGCGTCTGGCCTGGAGAAACTCGAACAGGTCGAAAATATTGTCGATCTTCCCTCCGAGTATTGAAAACAAGCCCGGCATCTGCTCGTGCTCATCCATCAGGATGGGCCGTCCATCGTCAAACTCGTTGCGCAACAGCACCGTCTTTACGTCAAACAGAGACTGCTGCCATTCGATACCAGCCAGGCAGGGCATATAGCGCGCCGCATCATTGACCATATGACGCCAGCGGCTGTGATGCTGCAACTGTTCGAACTGTTCATATGCGGAGGGGCCCGCAGGTGTATCGATCCACGACGCCTGAGGCGTATAGCGGACATGCGACAGAGAATAGGCCCCTTCTGCCGGGAAGGGCATGACCGAAAAGAAAGGCCCGTCCATTACGGTGACGGCAAGGTGGTTCAGCTCGGCAGGGGGGGTGACCAGCGCAATCTCGACCATTTCATGTTTGAGAGGGTACAGATCAAGACCGCTGTTTCTCAGCAATGTATTGATCTGGGCATAGCCAACATTGAAAACAGTTTTCGCGCCAACCGTGGCGCCGTTCGAAAGGTCGACTTCGAGAAGCCCGCTTTTGGTCTTCCTAACCCGATGTGCTTTGGTTTCGAACCAGACAGGTACGTCATGCTTGGTCATTCTTGCCCGCAGGTGCTGCCGCAGCCTGGTCCAGTCAAACGCATATTCCTGACAGGTGAATACCGCCTCGATTTCAGTTGTGTCGAACAAGGCGCTTTGCGACGGGCTGGCGCGCTGGATAGAGGCACCCATCAGCTTGTACATCGCCTCGAACCGGTTGGCCTGCACATGTGATTTGCGCCGGGCGATGGCGTAGAGCATTTCGAAATCGTCCTGAATGCAACTTCGGAAGGCGTCTGTGAATATCGGAAAGTTCTTCAGGGACCGCTGCGCTGTGACAAAGTTTCTGGGATAATGCAGGCCAGAGTGAACCCGCGCCTGATTGACCGCCGAGGCACGTGTCATCAGCTCGGCGTCGCGTTCGATCACCAATATCCGGTCGGTCATACTGCGAAACAGCAGGCTGAGCGCACAGCCAAAGAACCCGCCGCCTATGATGACGACGTCGAAATCCGCAGCACCTGCCGGTTCAGGGGGGGCTGAATGGGTCATCACGGTTGATCGGGGGCGTCAATCCGGAGCCATGGTCTCGACATTGACCCTCCGGAAATTCTTGAAGAAATCGGTGTTGTTCAATTCCCGGATGACCTCGTCGCCCGTATTGTCCTGCAATCTGTTGAGAATCTGATAGAGCGCTGTCGCAATGGCACCGAACAAAAGGCCTGCCAGCGCGGTGGAACCGCTGATCGCGATGCTGGTCGTAAACCAGCCGGGTTGCAGCGTAGCGCCAAAGACGAACAGGCAGAGCGCGTAGAAGAAAAACAGAACTGAACAGAATGAAACAAAAAAGCTCAGCATCGCCAGAAAACGCAGAATACTGGGGGGCGAGTTGGACAGGATTTCCATCGCCATCCCGAACTTGAGGTAGATTGAACGTCTGTTGCGGAAATCCTGACCCGGATCGACGTCCAGCGTCGTGACATCTTCGGAATGCCCGCCGCTGCGTGGCATGAAACGCAAGGCAATTTCCCGATCGGGCCGTGAGGCGATCCACCCGATATGAGAGCGATGAAACGCCGCTGACCGCAGAATCTGAGGATCAACGTCATAGCCGGAAATCAGGCTCAGCAAACCGGCCGCAGCGCGGGCCGGAAGACCAGCCCGGTTTGGGTTCCGCAACCTGACCGAGGCACCGGTGCTGGTCATGGTGTCGTAGATTTTCCGAAGATCGATAAGGGGGTGTTCATCCGGGGAAGCAATGATCGCAAAATCACCTATTGTTTCCATTGCGGCAATTACAGCGGCGCGGTACTCGCCGGTTCCTTCACGCAGGATCAGGCTGCGCAGATTGCGCAGACGGAACAGACGGTCAAAAACGTCCCGGTTGCGATCGTAATCCGTCGTTCCGACAAGCAGCAGGATTTCAAAGAACTCGGTTGTGTTTTCCAGAAACTGCAACGCTTCAAGCGTTGTCTTCTCGATATCCGCGATATCGCCCTTTGCCAGAACGGCAATACTGATCAGGTATTCACCGCGCAATTGTGGAGAGGCCGACTTCACATGAGATGAGGCAGCTGATGAAACCTGCAATTATCGCTCCTGAACCCGCATGGTGTTATCCTGGAAAGTGTCCTGATGCAGAGAATACCTGTCAACACATATCGATATTCGGGCAGGATCCGACGGGGGTGTGCCACCGCCGGCAAGACGGTCACATCTTGACCAGACGCCCGTCTGCCACCCTGATCCCCTGCTTTTCAAAGACGTTGCGCGTGTCAAAGACCAGCGCGGCCTCGCGCGCGACCAGACCATAATCCGGGGCGCTGTGATCGGTGATTACGGCCACCGCCGCATAGCGTTTCAGGTTGTCCGCCGTCAGCGGCTGGGATGTCCGGCCCGCAAGCTGCGGGTATTCGCCACCTTCGGGCAGGCGGGGGAAATACGGATCGTGATAGTCAATCTCGGCCCCCAGCTTTTCCAGCTCGTCCAGCAGCACCAGCGCCGGGCTGCGGCGGGTATCCTCGACATCGCGCTTATAGGCGATGCCCATCAGCAGAATGCGCTGTCCGGTCAGGGGTTGCCCGGTTTCCGCCAATGCAGACCCGTTGCGCGCGGCCAGTTCCGCCGCCATCCGTGCCGCCAGCATTTCCGGCACCGCGTCATTGCTGGCGCGGGCCAGATTGATCAGCGGCGTATCAGATCCTGCATCCGCGGCGCGCCAGGCCAGATAGGCCGGAGACACCGGGATGCAGGCCCCACCAATTCCAGGACCGGGATAGAAGGGCATAAAGCCGAACGGCTTGGTCGCCGCAGCCTCGATCACTTCCCAGACATCCACGTCCATTGCTTCAAGCGCGGTCTTCAATTCATTGACCAGCGCGATATTGACGGTGCGAAAGCTGTTTTCGACCAGCTTCACCGCTTCGGCCGTGGCGGCCGAACTGACCGGTACGGCGCTGGTGACGATGGCGCGATAGAAATCCTCGACCAGTTGCCGCGACAGCGGATCGTCGGCGCCGACCACCTTGGGGATACTGTGTGTGTCGAACTTGTCATTGCCGGGGTCTTCGCGCTCGGGCGAGAAGGCCAAAAAGAAATCGGAACCTGCCCGCAAACCGCCCGCTTCGAGGATCGGCTGAACCAGCGTGGTCGTGGCGCCGGGCCAGACGCTGCTTTCCAGCACCACCATCTGACCGGGGCGCAGATGCTGTGCGATGGTCTGCGCGGCGGCGGCGACAAAACGCATGTCGGGATCTTGTGCGTCGGTCAGCGGGGTCGGCACACAGATCAGGATGATATCGGCCTCGGCCAGTGCTGCGGCGTCCTGCGTTGCGCGAAAGCGCCCACTCTCCACCGCGTGTGCGATCCGATCCGGTGCCAGATACGAGATGACCTGACCCCCCTGATTGATCCGCGCCACCCGGTCGGGGTTGAGATCAACGCCGGTGGTATCAAACCCTTCATCATAAGCCGTCAGCGCCAGCGGCAGGCCAACATAGCCCAGCCCGACCACGGCAACCCGCGCATCGCGCGCCGCGATAAGCTGCTTGAGGGACTGATGGTGCGAGGTTTCGTAGTTCATAATCTATCCTGATCGTACAAAGTCACACTGAATTAAAATTAGCTTAGCAGATTGGAAACCTTCTCTCTTCATCGGATAGGACAGATCGGGAACGAAGCCAACTAATTTGTCGTTCCCGGCAAAGACCCGGAATGGGTGTTTCCAAAAACAAGGCAGTCTTGAATCAGCGTGCCGATTGTTTTCGCATATGCTCGATCCATTCGTCGAAGGAAACACGAGGCACATACCCGATCTGATCCTGTGCATATCGGGTTGAAACCTCTGGCTGACCGGCAAAAAGTCTGCGTCCCGCCATGTCAGGCATCACGGGCCGGGGTTTTGCCAGCCGGGCCTGAACGGACCGTGCCCAGTCTGCGGCGGCCTCGACCCGGCGGCGCCCGACAAGGCGGCGCAGATGCGCGCTGAGCTGCCCCGCCAGAGAGGGGCCTGCGGGCGCATTGCCATTGGGCGACGGGGGCGGGGCCGGGTTCGCAGCCGGATCAATCCGCACCTCTCCGCATCTGGCAAGGCGGGCATAGCCTTCGAAAAACGTCTTCCACCCCAGCGTGTCCGGTCCGCTGATCAGGTATCGCTCGACCCCGGTCCGGGGTGATGAGGCCGCGCGCAGGGCGGCCTGTACCACGTCATCGACATGCACGGCCGGGCATTGTCCGGGCGGGTCGGGCAGGATGATGCCGCCCCTGCGCATCATCGCCAATGGCCCGTTGGTCCAAAGTGCACTGCCGGGCCCATAGACGATGGTCGGCTGCAAGATGGCGGCGTCGCATTTCCCCTGCAACAGTCTCTGTTCCATCGCAATTTTGGCACCGCGATAGCTTTGCACATCTTCCGGCGTGATCGGGTTGCGTTCGGTGATCGGCCCGTTGGGCCAGCTGTCATAGACCACGGCGGAACTCAGATGCACGATACGGTTGCAAGACCCGTCTTCGGCGGCTTTGGCAAGCGCGTCGAAGGCTGCAAGGTTGTCCGCGCCGGAGGCCCGGAAATCATAAGCCAGATGAAACAGAGCCGCCGCACCGTCCAGCGCCTGCGTCAGAGCCGGGCCAGGGTGCAGCGGGCAAACCAGTGCCTTTGCTCCGGCCTGTTCCAACGTGGCAGCCCCGTGGCGTGTGCGCAGCAAGGCGGTCACGTCACATCCCAGTTTCAGCAGCGCATCGATCAGGCGCCGGCCGATAAAGCCGGTGGCGCCGGTCACGACCACGCGCTGGCCTGCAAGCCCGTCGCCGGGGCGGGGGTCCACGTGTTTTTCGGTCATGTCCGCAGGTTCAACATTCTTAATGCGTTGTGCAACAATTCAGCCCTTTTTCCAAAACTGTGCAGGCCCGGCCTGTCAGCGCACCATAGCGGTATCTACCATTTGGTGGCCACCGATCCCTATGCTAAGCCTGTGGCATTAGAGTGGATTCTGTTGGTACGAGGGTTTTTCATGCAAATTTTGATCACGGGCGGGGCCGGTTTTATCGGATCACATCTGGCCGAGCGCCTGATTGGCAATGGGCATGAGGTGACGGTGCTGGATGACCTGTCCACCGGATCGCTGCAAAACCTGTCTTCCGTTCAGGATCATTCCGCCTTTCGTTTTGTCGAAGGCAGCGTTCTGGATGCCACATTGGTCGAGGAACTGGTCGGGGCTGCTGACGCGGTGTTTCACATGGCCGCCGCGGTCGGGGTCAAGCTGATCATGGATCAGCCCAGCCAGTCGATTGCGACCAATGTGGACGGCACGCAGAACGTGTTGCGCGCGGCCCTGCGCCACAAGCCCCTGGTCTTCATCGCCTCCAGTTCCGAGGTCTACGGCAAGGCATCGAAGTTCCCGTTCAACGAGGATGACGACCTAACGATTGGCGCCACAAGCATTCTGCGCTGGTCTTATGCCTGCGCCAAAACGCTGGATGAGTTCATGGCACTGGCCTATGCGCGCGAGGTTGATCTACCGGTGATCGTCCTGCGCTTTTTCAACACGACCGGTCCGCGCCAGACCGGGCGTTATGGCATGGTTGTTCCGAACTTCATCGAAGCGGCGCTGACGGATCAGCCCATTCAGGTTCATGGCACCGGCGAGCAATCGCGCTGTTTCAGCCATGTGGCCGATGTGATCGAGGCGCTTGTGCGTCTGCTCGATGTCCCCGAAGCCCGGGGGCAGGTCTTCAATATCGGTGGTGAACAGGAAGTGACGATCCGGGGGCTGGCCGAAAAGGTCATCGCGATGACGGGCTCAACCTCGGAAATCCGGCTGGTGCCTTACGAAGAGGTCTATCCCGAAGGGTTCGAAGACATGGCCCGCCGTCTGCCCGATGTGTCCAAGCTGCGGCGGTTCACCGGGTTCAGCCCGGCGCGCACGCTGGATGATATCATCGCCGATATCATGGCCGAGAAACGCGCCAAAGCCTACGCATGAAGAGCCAAACACGATGACACCGGGACAAAGAGTTGAAAAGCTGGTGCGCGACACCGCGACCGTGCTGCTGCCGGACCGGCTGCGCAAATGGATCCGTAAACAACAACGGTTGCACAATCTTCAGTCGGTGCCGGTTGGGTCGGTCGATTTCGGCGGCTTACGGCGATTGTCGCCGATCAGTGCCGTGTTCGGGCAGGATCGCGACCTGCTGACCATCGAACGCCATTACATGGAAGAATTCCTGCAAAACCACAGCGACGATATCCGTGGCCGGGTTCTGGAATTCGGCGATCCGGCCTATACGAAGAAATTCGGCGGTGACCGGGTCACGCAGGCGGATGTACTGAGCTATGTCGAGGGCAATCCACAAGCGACCATCGTGGCGGATATCACCGATGCGCCGCATATTCCCGACAACAGTTTCGACTGCATCATCATCACCCAGACCCTTCAGATGATCTTTGAGGTCGACAAGGCGATTGCAACGCTGGAACGCATTCTGAAACCCGGTGGCGTGGTGCTGTGCACCTCGCATGGGATGACCCGTGTGGCGCGGCGCGAAGGCGTGGATGACTGGGGCGAATACTGGCATTTCACCAGCCAGTCCAAGCGCCGCCTGTTCCGGGCGGTCTTCCCGGCAGAGAATGTCGAGGTGTCGACCGTTGGCAACGTCTTTACCTGCATCTGCAACCTGCATGGCCTTGGGGCCAGTGAAATTGCGCCCGAAGAACTGTCCACCCATGATCCTAACTATGAAATGCTGGTTCTGGTCCGGGCAGTAAAGGCGCAGTGAGCGATCTTGTCATAGGGTCCGGGCCTGCCGGGGTTTCCGTCGCCCGGGCCTTGCTGGCGCGAGGGCGAAACGTCACGATGCTGGATGCCGGGGTGGAACCAGGGCCCGGGGTCACGGACCGGGTGCAGCAGATGTCTCGAACACGCGCCGAAGACTGGAGTGCCGAGGCGCGTACAGCCTGGATGGAGCCTCAGTTTCAGGCCCTGGAGGGCGAGGTGTGGCGCTATGGATCCGGTTATGCGCTGGCCTCACCTGCGCGTACACTGGCGGAAGGGGCGGATTGGTTTGCTTTGCGCGCGTCGCGGGCGGCGGGCGGGCTGTCCAATGTCTGGGGCGCTGCGGTTTTGCCGTATCGGCAGGCGGATATCGACGACTGGCCCATAACGACCGATGATCTTGCCCCACATTACAGCGCGGTGGCGGACATAATGCCTGTGTCCGGGCAAAAAGATGGGCTGCAAGACCTCTTTCCCGCCTGCGATATGACAGGTCGAACTCCCATTCCGCCAACCGCGCAGGCCGAGATGCTGCTGGCCCGGTCCAGGCAGAAGGCGAAGGCATTGCAGGGGGTGGGAATGCATGTCGGTCTTGCGCGTCAGGCGGTTGGACCGGGATGTCAGACCTGTGGATTGTGTCTGCACGGGTGCCCGTGGTCGTTGATCTGGTCGGCTCGGCAGGCGCGTACAACACTGCAGGCAGAGCCGGGCTTTACTTACCGCGCGGATCACGTGGTGCGGCAGGTCCGCGAGGAAGGCGACGATGTTGTCGTCACTCTGGCAGATGGCAGCGACATCCGCGGAAATCGGGTGTTTCTGGCCGCCGGGGTGCTGGAAAGCGCGCGTATCCTGTTGGCGTCACCCGGCTTGCGGGGCAAGGAGCTGGTGTTGAAAGACAGCCAGCAGGCCTTTCTGCCGATGCTGCACCGCTGGCGGGCACCCAGGCGGCCCGATGTTTTTCCCTATCAGACGCTGCCGCAGCTTTTTGCCGAACTGGATGACCCGACCGTGTCGCGGCAACTGGTTCACGCGCAGATCTATACCTGGAATGAATACTATGCCCGCGATCTGAAACAGAACTATGGCCGCCGGATACCCGGCAGCGGGCCGCTGCTTGAGGCGCTGGCCCGACGTCTGATCGTGGCGCAGGTTTTCCTGCATTCCGATCATTCGCATGAAATAGCCTTGCGTCTGGCAGAGGATGGGCGGTTACGCCCGGAACTGAAAGAAAATCCCGCAACTGCCGAGACAATGCGGGCAGCGCTTGCGCGCTATGGCCGGGCCTTGCGGGGGCTTGGTCTGACCAGCCTGTCTTTTGCAGCGCGGTTCGGGGCACCGGGGGCCAGTTTTCATGTCGGAGGTGATCTGCCGATGTCGGATGACCCGGGCCCGGGTGAAAGCGATGTGCTGGGGCGCCCGCATGGCGCGACGCGCATTCACGTCGTTGATGCCTCTGTCCTGCCGACCATCCCCGCGACGACAATTACATTCAGTGTGATGGCGAATGCCCACCGGATCGGAACGCTTGCACCCGAAGCCTGACACTCAGTTGATGGGCAGCACCCTGCTCAGCCCGCTTCGCACGCCGCGCATCAGTTTGCGGGCCGCCAGATAGGCCCCGCCGCGCCCGGCAAGATGAGCCTGCCAGCGGGCGATGTCGGCGAAATAGAACATCTCGAGCCGCGGCAGGTCGTGGATGTCATCTTTCGGTCCGGCCACGCCCAGACGGGTGCCGACCGAGGTGTCGTAGTGCCGGGCAATCTGTGCGCGTACACTCGGGTTCGACGCGCCATAGGGCGGGGCGAAATGCCGGACGGGTTGACCAAGCCGGGCGGCAATATCCTGACCGGATCCGCTGACTTCATCCTCCAAGGTCTCTGCATCCAGCGTCGACAGATCGGGATGGCTGACACTATGCGCCCCGAAGCAAACCCCCTCACCGGCCAGTGTTTCGATCCGGTCCCAATCCATCAGCGGGCGGGGCGGGATGTTGCCCCCGGCCCAGCTGTCGGTGCCACCCATCAGGCCCGAGGGCAGATAGACGATCGGGCAGAAGCCAAGTTCGCGCAGGATCGGCCAGGCGGTATCGGCGAAATCCTGGAACCCGTCATCGAAGCTGATGATGACCACACGGGGGGCAGGCGGGTTGGCCAGCGCGTCCGGCGTCACCACCGGCAGGTCGGACGCCGCCAGCGCCCGCATCTGTGCCGCAAAGATGTCGGGTGCGATCGAGGTTGGCCCCGGCGCGTCCGAGATCGAATGATACATCAGGATATCGGCCTGCCAGGCGGGCATGGTCAGTCTTCCACCACATGGGTGGCAAAGACCTCACGATAGCTGTTCCATTTCGCGCGGTCGATATTGCCCTTGTCGTCGATGCAATCCGCCGCGCCATAGGCCATGGCAAATGCGTGGTGCGTATTATCATGGGCGAACAGGCCCTGCCGTCCAAATACGAGCAATCCGTCCAGATTTGAGAGCCACTGATCAACCGTATCGAACCGGTCTTCATAGCCCACATCGTAGACCGGATAGGCATGGCTCAGCCGCCGGGTTTCGCAGCGGCGCACCGGCACGGTGACGGGCAGGCCCAGTTGCCCCAGCCATTTGGTGAATTCTTGCCCCAACTCCTCGTTGGACATGGACCACCATTTTTCATCCGGGTCGCAGGGCAACTCGGCGCACAGAACGGTGATGCCCTTCGGCGCGCCACTGGCGTTATAGTTCTTGGGCTCGGACATGCGGCTGATCGGGATCGACAGTTCCGGGAAATAATGCGCATCGAACTCGGTGAACTGGTCTGTCTCCAGCACCAGATACAGCAGGATCATGCCGCGGAAGCGGATGGCGCGGGCGGCCTCGACCACCTCTGCCGGAGGGTCGCTGATCAGGCGCGTCAACCCGGTCAGCGGGATGGTCGACAGGATCAGATCGCCGGTCAGGTGCCGCTCGCCCTCTTCGTCGCGGATCGTCAACCCGGTGATGCGATTGCCGTCCCGTTCGATGGCGGTGATTTCGGTATTGAACAGGAAGGTGGCGCCATTGGCCTCGGCACTGTTGCGCATCGCGTCCGAGATTTGCCCGAACCCCTTGCGCGGATAAAAGAACCGCCCCGCCGTTTCACTGCGCAGCCCCGGCAACAGGCGCAGCATCTTCATCAGGATCTTGCCGACCGATCCGCTGCCCACCCGACGTTCGGCCAGTTTCACCGCCAGCTTGTCCGGATCCAGCCCCCAAAGCTTGCGCACGTATGGGAAATAGAAATTGTCCGAAATTGTCGGCCCCAGCCCGTCATACAGCACGGTCGAGAATGTCTCGGGGCCTTCGCTTTTCTTGCGGAAGGGTTTCAGCACCATGTCGCCGATCAGCGACGCGGCAAAGGGTTTGGGCAGGCGCATCAGCGCATCGGTCAGTTTCAGCGGAAAGTGAATCCATTTGCCGCCCAGCCGGATGCGCCCGTGGCGGGGGCGCAGCAGCAGATCGTCACCCAGCAGGGATTTCACATCGGCCAGAACCTCGGGCTCTGCCGCCGGATGAAACCTGTGCGAGCCGTAATCACAGATCACGCCCTCAATCGGGAATGAGGCCGAATTGCCCCCGGCACTGGGCGCGCGTTCGATCACGGTCACTTTCGCCTGCCCGGTCAGGGCATGGGCTGCGGCCAGACCGGCCGGCCCGGCGCCCAGAATGATGATATGGGGTCTTTCAGTGCTGCCATCTGAAGGGGAGACATCCGTCACGTGTGCATTCCTTTACTGCTTCAGAAAGTTTGTATCATGCCCAATCAGGGTCTGAGATGCAGCCGTGAGATCATGTCGGCGATCAATCCCAATGACCAGATCATGATCGCAGCAAGGAACGCGAACACCGTGGTTCCGCTGAGGTTCAGGTAGGTGAGGTCGATAATGAACTTCACAGTCCCCAGAGCAAAAAACACCAGCCCCATAGGGATGAAAACCCGCAGCGGATTGAACAATGTGCTGATCCGCAAGATCAGGATAATAAAATTGATGAAGTCGATCGGCCGGATTTTCGATTTGCCCACCCGCTTGCCGTATTCGATCGGCGTATAGATCATCCGCTTGCCGTTCGAGGTCATGCACAGCGTGATCGTGGTGGTGAAGGAAAAATTCTGCGGCAAGAGCGGCAGGAACGGGATCAGCTCGGATTTGCGAAACACCCGCAGGCCGGAATTCAGATCGTTGATCTTGCGCTCGGCCAGGAACGAGGCAAAGGCGAACAGGAATTTCTTGGCGGGCCGGCGCAGCAGCGGCACGTTCTTCATCGCCGCGCCCCGGTCGCCCACGACCATGTCCTGATCGCGGCACATGGCCAGCATTCCGGGCAGGTAGCGCGCGGGATAGGTGCTGTCGGCATCCAGAATGGCCACATATTCATGCTGCGCCATCCGCACCCCGCGCTTGAGGCTGGCGCCATAGCCGGAATTGACATCATTGAAGGTGACGGTGGCACCGCTGGCCTCGGCCTCGGCGCGGGTGTTGTCCTGGCTGGCATCGTCCACCACGATGATCTCGTAGGGAATGCCCAGCGGTTCGAGATGGGTGCGCACGTCCTCGACCGTGTGGCGGACGGCGTTTTCCTCGTTATAGGCGGGGATGACCACGCTCAGGCTCATGCCGGCGGTTTCCGATGCGATCAGCTCTTCGGGTGTGGTGCTGTTCGTCTCCATCGGCTCTGCGACTTTGTTCATGAAAATGAAAACCTTTTATTCACTCAATAATCCCTGCCCCAGCCCCCGCTGCAAGAATTGCGTGGCGCCTGGAACATGACGGGCATAATTCCCTGTATTGCGTATAGTATTCGAACACGTACAGACTGAACATAGACAATAAATTTGACCAAATTCGACCGTTAAGGCGTCAAGTTTGCAATTGCGCATACTGTGCGCAACAGGTGTGAGTGTTTGAGCCATGTGTCCATCGGCACTTGGCGGGGTTCGGGCAACAGGAAGGAAACGGGTGTCAGGGCGGCAGAGTTTCAGCAGCGGAGTTGCCTGGATGTCGGCCGGTATCTGGGTCGAGCAGGCGTTCAATTTCATCATTTTTGCCATTCTTGCCCGTATTTTAGGGGTCGAGGCCTTTGGTCTTCTGGCGATGGTTGCAGCCTTTGTGCTGTTTTCCGAATTCCTGGTCCGTGAAACGATTTCCGACATTCTGCTGACCCATGAGGCGCTGTCACCAGAGCGGTTGAACTCGGTTTTCTGGCTGTTGGCGCTGCTGGGGGGTGTGTTGACGGTTGCGCTGTATCTGGGGGCGGGGCCGGTCTCATATTTCTACAATGAGCCGGTTGCGCGCGAATTGTTGATCGGATTGTCCCCAACGGTGCTGATGATTTCACTGACGGCGGTGCCGGTTGCGATCCTGCGCCGGGAAATGCGGTTCCGTGTTCTGGCCATCCGTGCAGCGCTCGGCGCGGCGGTCGGAGGGGTCGTGGGCATTGGCATGGCGCTGTCCGGATACGGGGTCTGGAGCCTGGTCGGTCAGCGGCTGGCGATGACAGCCACCAATATCGTGATGGCCTGGGGGGCGGTCTCCTGGCGCCCGGCATTCCATGCGTCGCGGGATCACATGCGCAGGGTCTTGCATTTCAGTCATCGGATTCTGGGCCTTCGCGCGGCGGAACTGGCTGCGGTGCAATCGCCTGCGGTGATCATCGGCGCGATGCTGGGGCCGGTTCCGGCCGGGTATTACGCAATCGCCTGGCGCGTGATCGAGACCGCCTCGTTCCTGATTATCACACCGCTGCGCACCGTGGCGCAGCCTGCCTTTGGTGCGGCGGCGCGCGATGGTGGTCCGGCGACGGATTTGCTGATCGACGTCATGCGCCTGACCGGGTTTCTGGCCTTTCCGGCCTTTGCCGGGCTGGCGGTTCTGTCGGAACCGGCGCTGGTGCTGCTGTTCGGTCAGAAATGGGCTCCGGCGGCTCCGGTCCTGAGCCTGATGTCGGTGTTTGGCATGTATCTGTGCGCCGAAAAGGTGCAGCAGACCTTTTGTCTGGCGGCCGGTCAGCCCGGTCGTCTGGCGGTTCTGTCCTGGGTCGAGGTGGCGCTGGCGGCGGGGGTGATTGTGGTGCTGGCCCCGTATGGGTTGCCGGTCGTCACAGCCGGTTTTGTGGCTGTCTTTCTGCTGGTCTGGCCGCTCAAATTTGCCAATCTGGGGCATATTGCCGGGCTGTCCGGGCCGGCTTTGATGCGGCAGCATCTTGCGCCGCTTCTGCTGTCAGGGGGGATGGTGGCGGCCGTGCAGGGGGTCATGTGGCAACTGGACGGCCTGTCCCCGGCTTTGCTTTTACTTGCCGGTACGGTGACGGGTGTTCTGGCCTATGGTTTGCTGGCTTTTCTGTTCCAGCGGGACAGGCTGCGCCTGCTGGTTTCGATGCTTGGGCCGCAAGGCGGGCACCTGCCTGCGGCTGACACTCAAGGAATTGAGAGATAGATGAAATCGTTACGCATTTTGATGTTCACCACATTTTATCCCCCCTATTCCTTTGGCGGTGACGCCATCGGCATTCAGCGCATGGCGCGGGCGCTAGTGGCGCGCGGGCACGACGTGACGGTGGTGCATGACGAAGACAGCTATCTGATTCTGGGCGGCAAACCGCAGCCCGAAGGCACCCCTGACGGGGTGCGGCGGATCGGGCTGCGCAGCCGCAACGGCATGATGTCGAACCTGCTGACCCAGCAACTGGGCCGTCCGGTTGTCCATGCTGCCCGCATCCGCGAGTTACTGGCCGAGCGGAAGCCGGATATCATCTGGCACAACAACACATCCCTGATCGGCGGCCCCGGCCTGTTGCCGATGGGCGAGGGGTTGAAAATCTATGAAGCGCATGAACACTGGCTGGTCTGCCCCACCCATGTTCTGTGGCGGCATGGGCGCGAGCTGTGCGATGAGCGCCAGTGCCTGCGCTGCGTGTTGCAGCACAAACGTCCGCCGCAGCTCTGGCGGTATACCGGTGCGCTGGACCGGGCGCTGGATCACATGGATCTGATCATTGCCAAAAGCGAATTCAGCCGCGCCAAACATCGTGAATTCGGCCTGCGGCAGGACATGCAGGTGCTGCCCTATTTCCTGCCCGACCTGGATCAGAGCGTCTTGCCGGAACCGGCGGCGCAGGAACGCCCCTATTTCCTGTTTGTCGGGCGGTTGGAAAAGATCAAGGGGTTGCAGGATGTGTTCCCGGCCTTTGACCGCTATCCCGACGCGGATCTGCTGATCCTGGGTGATGGTGACTATGCGGATGAGTTGAAGGCACAGGCCGCAGGCAATGACCGGATCAAATTCCTGGGCCGCAAGACGCCGGACGAGTTGAACGCTTACTATCGTGGCGCACTGGGGCTGATCGTGCCCTCGGTCTGTTATGAAACCTTCGGCATCATCCTGATCGAAAGCTTCCGGCTGGGCACGCCGGTGATCGCCCGGCGGCTGGGTCCGTTCCCCGAGATCGTGGAGCGGGCAGGGGGCGGGGAACTGTTCGAAACCGAAGATGATCTGATTGCAGCCATGCGCCGTTTTCAGAACGGAGGTGCCGCGCGGGATCAGATGGCAGCAGCGGCGCGGCAGGGGTTTGAGACGCTCTGGCGTGAAGATCAGGTATTGGGCCGGTTCGGCGCGGCTTTCGCGCAGGCCGCGCATCGTGCAGGGCGGGCCAATCTGGCCCATGCCTTGGAAGCTGGTGCTTTCGAGAACGGCGCATCGGGCTGACCGGGGGTTATCCCCGCCCGGCCAGTTGCCGATACAGCTTTTCAAACCCGCTATGCACATGGGCTGGCGAGAACCTGTCTTCTGCACCGCGCGCCGTGGCATTGGCGCTTAGCCGGTCATATTCGGCGCGGTCGATGCAAAGATCGCGCAGCGCCTGAGACAGGGCATCAAGATCATCGACCGCACACAGGCGCCCGACATCGCCATCCACCAATTCACGCACACCGCCGCAATCGGTGGCGATCACCGGCAGCCCGGCGCGGAACGCCTCGACAATTGAAATCGGCAGGGCCTCCCACCGGGAGGTCAGCATATAAAGATCCGAGGCCGCGAGATAGGTGGCGACATCCGAGATCACCCCGGGGAAACGGATGATGTCGGAAACCCCGGCCTGTTCGGCCCAGGCTTCGACCTGGCCGCGCAGCACGCCTTCGCCCCCGACGACGATCCGCAGACCGGGCAGATCCTGCCGCACACGCCGGGCCACTTCGATCATCGCGTCGAGGCCCTTTTGGCGGTCCAGACGGGACAAGGATAGAACCAGATGTGTGCCATCTGCGCCCAACAGTTCGCGCCGCAGGGCATCCGCAGCTGCCGGATCGGCGGGCGGGTTGGGACGTACCCCCAAAAGCATCACCCGCGCCTTGTCGGGATCGACCTGGCGTTCCAGCAGGGATTGCATGACGGTTTCGCTGGGGCAGATCGCCAGATCGGCTTGCTGTCGGCAGGCGCGGGCCACCGCGTTGAGACGGTCGGGCGACGAGCCGTGATAGGTCATCACAATGGGAATTCCCATTCCCAGACTGGCCAGACGAGCCGTCAGAAGCGGGGCGGTTTCATGCGCATGGATGATATCGACCTTATGGTCCTTGAGCGCCCGGCGCAGGGTCAGGGCCGAACGTACCAGCCAGTACATTCTGAGGGCCGGGTTGAGTTTGCCATTCGCACTGTGGTCGCTGACCCGGTCAAGTTGCAAAGGTACAAAGACACTGCCATCCGCGGTCTCGCCAAGCTCGCCGGGGGCACCAGCCTTGATCACCTTGTGCCCATGCGCCATCAGGGACCCGCCCAGATCGGTAATGTGGCGCTGAATGCCGCCTCCGAATGTGAAAAACGAGCACATTTGCAGGATGCTGAGCCGTTCCTGAAAAGCCTTCTCATTCGTCAGAGGAAGTGTTGTTTCGTTTACCATATCGGTTGCCCCAGTCGGAACGTGACGGTTTTTTTAGTGCCATCGGGTTTTGTCAGGCGGGCTGTGATCCGGTTGGCCGTGTCATTGGGGGTGATGCGAAAAGATGCCTGCGCCTTTTCACCGTTCCGTACCAGTTCGACGGGCTGCTCTGCCCCCCCATCTGTTGCTATGGACGCCGCAGTGATGCCGGGTTCCCCAACCAGCATTTCGACATCAAGCGGGGTATCGCGGCGCACAGGTGCGGGCAGGATCAGATAGGCCACCGCAGCAGGTGCGTCGGTCGGGAAGACCCCAGCTCTCGGGTAGCTGCCCGGCCCAAAGCGCTGATACGCGGTCAGCAGGATACCCAGAACGATCAACAGATAGATCCAGCGGGACAGCCCCAATCCGCGCCAGATGCGCCGGATCGGGCCGTATTGTGCGGCCTCAGGAGCCAGCCGGGCCGCAAAGATCAAGGCGCCCGTCAGGGCAACGCCGGTGGCCACGAAGCCTGACAGAACCCAGAGACCCAATGAGAACGCACCACCCCAGGTGCCGAAATGCAATGTGTTCATCAATGCCTTCCAGCGTGCGAAGCCGCGGGTATCATCCGGGGTGAACGCGCCGAGCACCTCAAGGGTCACTGGATCAACCGATACGCTGCCCCATCCACTCGTCTTCGCAAAACCGACCACGGGGCCTTCAAAGGCAAAAGTGCCAGCCGGATCTCCCGGCAGCACCATGACAAGCGGCTCCAGGCCCGGCAAGGCGGCAACAGCGTTTGCCTCGGCCTGTTCAAGGGTGTCGGAACTGAAGCCGATAGGCAGGGCGGTGTCACGGGGGGAAGTGGGCTGAGGTTTTGGGGTTGTGCCTTCGATTCCCAGACCGCCGAGCATGAAATAAAAGCTGGTGATTGCAATCAGGATCAGAAGCGGCGCTGCCCAAAGGGCCGTTAGCCGGTGCGTGGCGCCGACCCAGGATCTGAACCCCCCGGAGCGTTTGGGCCAGCGGAAAAACCCTTTCCAGAAACGTCGGTAGGTAATCAGCCCGCTGACGATCTGATACAGCAGCAGAACGGATGTTGCCGAGATCAGGATGAAGATGGGGCGTTTGGTGGTCAGGAACGTATCATGCAGATCGCGCAGAATGTCGCGAAACCCGCCATCCCTCGTTTCGTAAACGACTGCTCCGGTCACCGGGTCAGTCCAGAAGCTGATGTTTTCGCCCCAGCCGGTTCGTCCGAAGGTTCGATCTGCGAACCACGGGGCGGGGTATTTTTCGATTACAAATACAGCGCTTTCGGGATGGGCGGTTTTAATGCCGTCATGGATTTCCGCAAAACTGGCCGTCCGGTCTTCTTTGGCAATGGTGGTCCAGATTTCCGGCCGGGCAATGGATTCAACCTCGATGCCGATGACAAGCACTGCCCCCGTCAGGAACATGAAGGTAAAGAAGATGGACAGGTGCAATCCCAGCCAGGTGTGCAGGGAAAATAGCCGGTTTCGAAAGGTTCGGTTCATCTGGAACGCTGACAACTGATAAATTTACCGGCACACTAAATGACACTGATGTTCAAGAAACAAGGGGTCGGAGAAAACTGACTGTTGTGAATGCGTGAAATCGGCAAAAGATGTGGCGGTGTGCGCACGTTATTGCAAAATATTCCTGTACTTTGGGCGATGTGCGAATCCGATACAGCACCGGGTGATACAATCGTTTCCAACTTGGAGGTTGGGTAATTGGTGTCTTCAGATTTAGAACAAAATCACAAAACAATTTCCATTGTTTCGCCTTGCTACAACGAAGAAGACAATGTGGCGAATTGCTATGAAACCGTAAAAGCGATTTTTGAGGAAAAGCTGCCAGGCTACAGGTGCGAGCATATCTTTGTCGACAATGCATCCTCCGACCGGACTGTCGAGATCCTGCGAGAGATCGCTGAAAAAGATCAGAATGTGAAAGTTGTCGTAAACGCCCGCAACTTTGGAGTGTTCCGATCCGCCTTCAACGGGTTGCGTTATGCCGAAGGGGATGCCGTGGTCGTCATCCTGCCGGTGGATCTTCAGGACCCGCCGGACATGATCCCGGAATTCGTGCAGTTATGGGAAAGCGGTTACGATGTGGTGGCCGGTGCCCGCACCACCCGCGAAGAGGAGATCGTGATGCGCGTGGCGCGCGGCATCTTTTATACGATCGTCAACCGGCTGTCCGATGTCTGGCTGGAGCCATCAGTGGGTGAGTTCCAGCTTATTGACCGCAAAGTGCTCAATGCGGTGCTGTCGCATAACGACCACTACCCCTATATCCGCGGCATCATCGCCAATTGCGGGTTTCGCCGCATCATCGTTCCGTATGTGTGGCGGGCCCGCAAAAGAGGTGTTTCCAAGCACAATCTGATGGCGCTGACCGATCAGGCGCTGAATGCGATCTTCTCTTTCACACGTGCCCCAATGCGGTTCTGTACGCTGAGTGGTCTGGTGATTGCCATCAGCTGTATTCTGTTTTCCCTCATTTCAGTGGTGTTCTATTTCTTCAATCCGGATTTGGCTCCACGGGGAACCACGACAATCATCGTCGCGCTGTTCTTCCTGTCAGGTATCCAGATGCTGTTTATCGGCATGTTGGGAGAATACATAACCTCGATCCACAATCAGGTGCGGGGCGGTCCGATCGTCACTGAACAGGAACGCATCAATATCGAAGGTCCTGCACGGGACCCGGCGATTGTCAAAGACGAGCATATGGCATGAATATGCGTTCAGGTCGGGTGATGTGGCTCTTTGCCGGGGCGATGGCCTTGTGCGGCAGCTCGGCCTGGGCTGCGGACCTGCCGGGCAGCAATGCCACATTGGCGGAACTGCGCCTTTGGTATGCGGCCGTGGTGATTGCTGCGTTGCTTGTGGGGGGTGTTTTCCGGCAGCGCGGCCAGTTTCTTTTTGGCTTGCTTGGCGCGGCGCTGCTTCTGGGCAGTGCGGCCCGGTTGTGGTTGACCCAACCCCTTTGGTTTCCACGGCTTGAGATTTCCGCGAACCCTCCTGAAAACCTGATCATGCTGGCGATACTGGCGGGGCAGACGGTGTTGACGGGCTTTGTGCTTGTGCGGCCGCAGGGAAGGGCGGCCATAACGGGCCTGATGGCAGAAGCAGGACGGTGGCGGCTGATCCTTTTGCTGGGGCTGGCTGCGGCCTTTTGCGTTTCTGCGACGCCGTACGTGGCTTACGGGTACTATCTGGCCTTCGGTTTGCAGATCGGGATCGGCGGTGCGCTGAACCTTGTGCAGATGGCGACGCTGGTCGCCGTTTTCACAGTTGCCGGGCCTGACCGGGCACCCCGCATTCCGGTGGCTGCCCTCGCGGTCTTTGCAATGCTGGCCAGCGCGGCTCTGGCCTGGGCGGCGTTCGACCGCGTGCCTCATGTCGAGGATGAGGTGGCGTATCTGTTTCAGGCGCGTACCTTTGCTGCGGGCGTCCTCGGAAGCCCGCCCCCCCCCGCAGCGGCGCAGCCCGCATTGGAATATTACCTGTTCGACATTCGCGGCGATCAGTGGATCGGCGTGCCGGCACAGGGTTGGGCCATCGTTCTGAGCCTGGGTGTGCTGGCCGGGGTGCCGTGGCTGGTCAACCCCGTGCTGACCGGGATCTCTGTCTGGCTGGCGCATGGCATCGTGTGCCGTGCCGTCAGTCGCGAACGGGCCGATCTGGTGGCGTTGCTGATGGCCACGTCGCCCTGGGTGCTCGCCGTCGGGGGCACGCTGATGGCACATTCCACGACATTGGTGATGGTGCTGCTGGGATGGTGGTGTCTGCTCAGGGCTGGGGAGGGGTCAACGCGCAGGGATGTCTTGCTTGCGCTTGTTGCGGGTCTGGCTTTGGGCTGGGCCTTTGTCACCCGACAGCTTGATGGGTTGATCATAAGCGTTTTGACCGGCCTGTGGTTGCTGCGGCGCCTGCCGGGGGGGATCGGACAGATGATCGCCTGCGCCTTGGGCGGTGTTCTGTCGGGTGGCGTCTTTTTGCTGCTCAACCTGATGATCACCGGAGACGCGCTGCTGACCCCGCAAGCGGATTACCTGAGCCGGTTATGGCCCGACACGCAGAATGCCTATGGGTTTGGTCCCAATGTAGGGTCACCGGCCGAGAGCTGGGGCGCGCTCGACATCTGGGTCGGGCATAGCCCGGCCGAGGGTCTGCTGAATCTGATCAATGGTTTTGCCGCGCTCAATTACGAACTTCTGGGCTGGACATTCGGGTCCCTGGTTCCGGTCTGGATTGCGTTCATATGGGGCAGAAAGCTGACCGGGTTCGATCGGGCCATGTTGGTGGTGTTCGCGATCCTTGTGGGGGCCCTGTTTTTTTACTGGTTTACGGGCACGTTCTATCTTGGGCCGCGCTACTGGCATACGGCTTTGTTGCCGGCGCTGGCTTTGGCGGCGGCTGGGATCGAGACCATCCGGGACCGGTTGCCCGAACGGCATCGTGGCCGCCTGCAATGCGTCATCCTGTTGCTGTGTGCGGTGTCTGTTGTCAGCTTCACCCCATGGCGGGGGGTGTCGAAATACAATGGGTATGGTGGCTATACCGGTGACATACGTCGGCAGGCTGCCGGGCTTGGAAACGCTCTGGTCTTTGTCTCGACACAGGGCGATATCGGGTCTGCGCTCTATCTCAACGATCCGTTCCTGCCCGAGGGCAAACCGATTTTCCTGCGCGATATGGGCCCCGAGCAGAACGCAGACATCATCGCGGCCTTCCCGGGCCGCGAAGTTGTCTATCTGGGGGATGGCGAATAGGCCCAGCCCAAAGCCAGACCTATTCGGCCGCGTGCTGATTTTCGCCTGACACGAAGTTGCGCCGGAAATCATTGGCGAACATCGTTCGGGTAAACCGGCCCAGCCCCGAGGCATGTTCGCCAAAGGTTTCGATCCGCGACAGCAAGGTGGTTTTCACCCTTTGATCGACCTGGGTCTGGAACTCGCGGGGGGCATCGAACTGGTAATCCTGCAGCACGCCCTGATATCCCGAATTCCTCCAGGCCTCGACATCGAAAGACGAGCTCCAGACGGGTTCGTGTTCCAGGGTTTCCGAGAAGGGCACATGCAGCATCACGGCGCTGTAGTAATTGATGATCGTGTCGAGCATCTCGTGCGCTTCGTGGTCGTCCTTGTCCAGAAGGTCGCTGATGGCCCGTTTCAGGAAATCAAGTGCTTCGTCCAGCACGATGAACCGGCCAATCATCGAATATTTGCTGAGCAGATTGCCCCCCAATTCGCTGCTAATCAGATCATCATAATTTTCCTGCGCCCAGGCGACACAATCGGCCCGGGTTTCAAACAGCTCCTGCTGGTTTTCCTCCAGATAACCGGCCACCGCATCCCGGAAGGGTTTGGGGGCCTGATCGAGAATGTCCTGCATATGCTTGACGATCAGGAAGGGCCGGATGCCACGGGACCGCGCCAGCCGGAAGGCTTCTTCGAAATTGTCTTCGTAATAGAAGATCGTCAGCAGCAGATGGAAAACACGGGTGTCCAGATAATCCTGGAACGAGAAATTCTCGGACTGGACCACCATTTCCTCGGTCTCGACCACGGTTGGGCCGGTATATTTGCCCAGGCATCGGGCAACCACGCGATGGAGGGTTTTGAAGCCGAATTTCTCGCGGCTGTCGGGGTTGGCCAGCGGTGCGCCGTGCAGCAGCATCAACTGGTGCGCCGCGACCCGGCTGACGCCGGTTTCGATCAGCTGATCGACGGCATCCATGAAGGATTCCCGGGTTTCACCGGGCATGCACAGGATCAGCTCGCCATAGGATTGCATGCCCTTTGAATGCAGCTCCTGCTGTACCTCGGCATAGGTGTCCAGGCTGATATTGTCGCGTTTGATGTTCTTCAGAACTTCCGGATTCAGAGACTGAACCGACGAGGTCATCGGCAACCGGCCCTTGGCCTTGCGCATCACCTTGATGATCCGGTCGCCGCGGTTCTTGCCCGTGGTTGTCCGGATGTATTTGGGCCAGTCGTACCGATCCATCAGATGGCCCAGGTAATCGGCCACCTCTTCGTCCTGCACATACATGCCGAAATTGTCATCCGCAAAGCACAGCGGGCTGGCATGGTTGATGCGGGCGACGACGTAATCCAGATCGGCCTTGGTGCGTTCAAACGAATGGCGGAACACCTTCGAGTTCGATTTGACCGCCGAATTGCAGAACGCGCAGGTGAACGGGCAGCCCCGTGCCAGTTGCATCAGTGCAAACAGGCCGGTGTCAAAGAACTTGTCCATCAACCCGGCCAGATAGGGCGAGGGGATTTCATCCAGATCGCGGATGCGGGGCGGCTCGGCCCCGCGCAGGATCTCTCCGGTTTTTGGGTGCACGTAAAGCGCGCCATCGACGGCCTCTTCCCACATGCCTTCGCGTCGGGCGCCGACATCGATGAAGCGTTGCAGCGTGCTGAGGAACGCGCGCTCGCCCTCATAGGTGGGGCCGCGCACATGCATGTCGATCTGCGGCATGGTCCGGATCCAGCTGTCCTGCTCTTCTTCGGTCAGCGGAAAGTTGGGACCACCCATCAGGGTCAGGCTGTTGGGATTGACCGCCTTGACGTAGTCGGCAAAGGACAGGGCCAGATGGTGGTTCCAGGAATAGCTGGAAAAGCCGACCACATCGGGCGGAGCTGTGTCGACGGCCGCTTTGAATTCCTGCGGATCACGAAAGATCGCGACCTCAATCGGTGTCGGGCTTTTTGCATGAGCTTGGGCATAGGTTGCAAGATTTCCAACACCCAACGGGTAGGTGTCCGACGTGGCAGTAACGAGGTTATGTCCAAGATCAGCAAGATAAAGACGCATTGACGATTATCCTTCCAGCACTGGTACCAAATACATTTAACAGTCCATATCCTACTATATATCAGATGGACCGGTTACGGATCGAAAGTGTTTATGTCTGTAGTTTTGAGGCATTATATCAGACCTCCTGCTGCCACGGGAAGCGATCGGTCAGCGCCCGGGAAACAAGGATGAATGCCAGAACGGCCGCGGGCAGAACCAGCAGGCCCTGTGCAAGGATCGGATGCAGTCCCGTGCTCAGAAGAGCTTCGAGCGAAAAGGCGTTGAAAACGTAAACCATGACATATGCCAGCAGGTAGAAGGGCAATTTCCTGAACCCTTTGGTGTCGAATACGATCCGGGCGTGGGTCATGAAATTCCACAACACGCCGATGACGAACGAGATCGCAAGAGCCGCCTGTGCGGGCAACCCCGACAGGCTCAGAACCGAGAAAACCGCATACCCGAAGGCCGTATTCACGATGCCGACCAGGGCAAAAAGCATGAAGGATTGCTTGCGTAGAAAGGATGAAGATTTCATACGGCCTCCTCCCTTGACCGAAGACACCGGGCGACTCCGGAAGCAATGTCATATTGTGGCATAAAACCGGTCTCGTCCCGCAACCGGGTCACGTCCGCCGTCAGCCGGGGCGGATCGTCCGCTGCGCGGGCGATGGTGCCCAAGCGGATCAGATCGGACCGGTGCATCTGGTTTGCCACCTCTGCAATCAGGTCTCGAACCGGGGTCGCCGTACCGCTGGCGACATTGACCGGGCCGGTCAGATCGCTTTCCAGCACGCGCAACAAGGCGCGGGCAAGATCATCGACATGCAGGAAATCCCGCTCCTGCCGCCCGTCGGTGCAATCAACCGGCCGTCCCGCCCCGAGGTTTGACATCAGATCGCCAAACAGTCGCCCCGGCGGTTCATCCGGCCCGTAGACAAAAAAGATGCGGGCCCATGCCAGGGACAGGCCAAGCGTCTGCTGGCCCGCGCACAGTGCCAGACCGGTTCCGGCCTTGGCCGCCCCATAAAGGGTGCGGGGGCGCAGGGGGCTGGTTTCGATCAGCTCCGGTACCGACCAGTCATATTCAGCACAGCTTCCGGCGCAGACGGCACGCTGGCCTCCTGTGCGTGCAAACTCCCGCACCAGATGCAGGGTGGCGGCCATCCAGTCCAGATTGGCCCCAGAAGTCCAGCGGTCGCGCGCGCCGTCATGCCAGGCCAGATGCACCAGATAGCTGGCGCGGGCTGTTTCAAGGGCTGTCGTGATGGCATCGGGGTCCAGCAGATCGCAGGTGATGTCGCTTGCCGGGTTGCGGCCCAGCGTCACCACCTCGTGGCCCGCCTCTGTCAGAGCCGTGGCTGTCGCGCGCCCGATCAATCCGGTTGCGCCCGTCAGCAGAACCCGTGCCATCAGCTGATCCTGATCTCTGGCACGGCCGTTACGAAGCGGGTGCCATGTGCCTTCAGGTCGGACAGTTGATCCGTGACTTCGTCCCGGATGTTCCAGGGCAGGATCAGCACGTAATCCGGCGGCGTCTCGCGCAGGGCTTCGACCCCATGCACGGGGATATGGCTGCCGGGCAGCAGCGTGTTCTGCTTGGCCGGGTTGCGATCAACGCAGTAAGAGATCAGGTCGGGGCCGATCCCGGCATAGTTCAGCAGCGTGTTGCCCTTGGCGGCGGCGCCATAGGCCGCAATGGTGTCACCCCTGGCATTTGCTTCGCGCAGGAAGCCAAGCAGCCCGTCGCGCAGCGCTTCGACCTGAATGGTGAAATTCATATAGCCCTCAGGTCGGTCGAACTGCGCCGCAGCCTCATCCGCGCGGACCTTGGCCAGACCGGGCCCTTCGGGATGGCTGGCACCCTCAAGGCAGGCGAACACCCGCAGCGAACCGCCATGGGTGGGCAGTTCCTCGACGTCGAAGACACGCAGGCCCGCCTTGGCAAAAATCTTTTCCACCGCCAGCAGCGACAGATAGGAGTAATGTTCGTGATAGATCGTGTCGAATTGCACTTCTCTGATCAGGTTCAGAAGATGCGGAAATTCGACCGTATAGACCGCATCGCCGGTCAGAAGCGTGGCGATCCCGGCGACAAAATCGTTGATGTCAGGCACATGCGCCAGCACATTGGCCGATGCGATCAGCGCCGGAGGTTTCTCGGTCGCGGCCACCTTGCGGGCCAGCGCCTCGCCGAAATAATCGATCAGCGTGCGCACACCCCTTTCCTGTGCCGCCGCTGCCACATTGCCTGATGGCTCGATCCCCAGAACCGGGATGCCTTTTTCAACGAAATACTGCAGCAGATACCCGTCATTCGAGGCGATCTCGATCACCAGATCGTCCGGCCCGAGATCGAACCGATTGACCATTTTTTCCACGTAATCCCGGCAATGGGCCAGCCAGCTGTCCGAGAAGCTGGAGAAATAGGCGTAATCGGTCGAAAAAATCTCTTCCGCCGGTACGACATCATCCACCTGAACCAACCAGCATTCGGTGCACACGCGGGCGTGCAACGGATAGACCGGGTCCGGTTTGTCCACTTTCGCGGGGTCGACATAGGAATTGGCCAGAGGGGACAGTCCGAGATCGACAAGCGTCATCTCAAGGTCCGCGCCGCAATGGCGGCAGGTGGGATGGGTCGTGCCGGTCATACCTGTCTCATACTCAGTGTTTCGAATTCGGCAATCTGGGCGTGGCACAGCTCGGTTACCGGGGTGCCACGGGCCCAGCCCGCATACCAGCCTGCCGTCAGCCTGACGGTATCGTCAAAGCTCAGGACCGGGCGCCAGCCAAGCTGTGCACGCGCCTGCGATACATCCAGCCGGAGCATTGTGGCCTCATGCGGGGTGTCTGCCGGGGTATCGATATCGATCCGGCCCTGTCCAAGCGCCTTGATGATCGCCTGGGCCACATCCAGAACCGGACGCTCATCGTCACGTTCGGGGCCAAAATTCCAGCCCGTCGCGAAGGCATCGCTTTGTTCGAGCTTCTGGGCCAGCACCATGTACCCCCTGAGAGGTTCCAGAACATGCTGCCAGGGGCGTATTGCGCCGGGGTGGCGCAATACGACACGCCCTTCATCGCTCAGACAGCCGCGGACGATATCGGGAACCAAACGGTCTTCGGCCCAGTCGCCGCCGCCAATGACGTTGCCTGCGCGTGCGCTGGCAACCCGGGCCGGGTGCGGATCGGCAGCACCCGGCGAATAATAGCTGCGCCGCATCGCGGCGGTCGCAATTTCGGTCGCCCCTTTTGATGCGGAATAGGGGTCGTGCCCACCCATCGGGTCGGTTTCGCGATAGCCCCAGACCTGTTCGACATTCTCATAGGCCTTGTCCGAGGTGGCGACCACCACCGCGCGCAGGTTGGGCGCGGTCCGCAATGCGTCCAAAAGCTGAACCGTGCCCATAACGTTGGTCGCAAAAGTCTCGACCGGCGTGCGATAGGATCGCCGCACCAGCGATTGCGCGGCTAGGTGAAAGACGAACTCAGGATCGGTTTCGGCGATGACCCGGTCCAGGGCAACGCGATCATTCAGGTCACAGATGACCGACCGTATTTTGCATTGATCCAGCAACGCCCAGAGATTGGGTTTCGTCTCGGGGGCGAGGGCATACCCGGTGACTTTCGCACCTGCCTGGGCCAGCCAAGCAGCCAGCCAGGCGCCTTTGAAGCCGGTATGCCCGGTAACAAGCACCCTGCGTCCAGAAAACGCGCTCGCACTCATTCCCAGATTTTCCACGGTGCGTTGCCTGTGGCCCAGTGCTCTTCCAGTTCCTGACGTTCGCGAATGGTGTCCATGGGCTGCCAGAAGCCTTTATGTTCAAAGGCCATCAGCTCGCCATCGCGAGTCAGATTTATTAGGGGGCTGCGTTCCCAAGCGGTATTGTCGCCGTCAATGTAATCGCCCACTTTCGGGGACAGCACGAAAAACCCGCCATTGATCAGCCCACCATCTCCGACGGGTTTCTCGGAGAAATTCAGAACTTGGTTGCTTTGGAGTTCGAGCTGGCCGAAGCGGCGGGGCGGAGGAACTGCCGTGACGGTTGCAAGCTTGCCATGCGCCCGATGAAAATCGATCCCGGCACGAATGTCGATATCACCAACACCGTCGCCATAGGTCAGGCAAAAGGCCTCTTCATCCTTGAGAAGATGCATGACACGGCGCAGCCGCCCCCCGGTCTGGCTGTCCTCTCCGGTATCGACCAGCGTCACGCGCCATGGTTCCGATTTACTGTTTGCAATCTCAAGCCCGCCATTGGCCAGATCGATCGTGACGTCTGAACTGTGCAGAAAGAAATTCGCGAAGTATTCCTTGATCACGTAACCCTTGTAGCCGAGGCAGACGATGAAATCCGTGATGCCGTGTGCCGCGTAGATTTTCATGATATGCCAGATGATCGGTTTGCCGCCGATCTCGACCATGGGTTTTGGAATCTTGACGGTTTCTTCGCTGAGCCGGGTTCCCAAGCCGCCGGCCAGAATAACACACTTCATAAAATTGCTCCCTCGTTAACAACGAGACTGGCTACCAATTCACTCATCGTCCCCCAGGTTTGAGACACCTGGGTTTTGCAAACATTCTCACGTATTAGGACGGCAGCGGTGCCACCCTGTCAAGATTCACCAAGCGACGAGTCGTGAGGTGCTGAATTTCCTGCTGCTCTGGCGCTCAACTATACACAATGCGAGAAAAGTCACAGCATTGTTGATGCGCCCTTTCGGTCCGTCGATACAGTGAAGGACATCACAGACGCAGCCTGAAAAAAACGGTCATGGTTCAGGTCAGGCGCCGTGCAAGAGGTGTATGGATCAAATCTATGTTTCGCTTCCGGGCGGGGAGTTTCGGCTGGCTGTGCAAGTCAGCAATCATCGTTATGTTTCAGGGCGTTGTGGAAAGCGCGTGCTGTTTCGGGCGGTGTGAAAGACCGTCGGTTTCGCAAAGCCCAAACTGGCTTTCGGCACAGGTGACCCGGGTTTGGCCTGTTATCGATTTGCACAGAAGGGCGAAAGTGCGGTTCGTCAAACGGAATGGTTGATTTTTCTGCGCGGAAGGGGTGGAGCTAAAGGCGCAGGAGCCCCGTTTCGGGAACTGACAGGATTTTGTTGTGAATCTCGGATAACCTCTTGTAGCTTTAGGTCAGTGTTTTGGTATGGGTGTTAGTCATTTGAAAAAAGATATTGTTCCCGTTGTCGTCATTGGTGGTGGTCCAGCAGGGCTGACAGCAGCCTATGAACTTCAGAAACTGAGCGACACACATGTTCCCCGGGTGTTCGAAGCCTCGGACATGGTTGGTGGCATCTCGCGAACCGAAACGCACAAAGGGTATCGCTTCGACATTGGCGGGCATCGGTTTTTCACCAAGGTGCGCGAAGTCGAGGATATGTGGCACGAGGTGATGGGGGATGATTTCATCACCGTGCAACGCCTGAGCCGCATCTTCTATCGCAACAAATTCTACGATTACCCGCTGCGTATCTTCAACGCCCTTGGCAATATCGGCCCCTACGAGACCTACAAGATCATCGGCAGCTTCATCAAATGGAAGCTGCGGCCGAAGCCGCAGGAAGACACGTTCGAAGAATGGGTAATCAACCGTTTTGGCGGACGGCTCTACATGCATTTCTTCCACAGCTACACCAAGAAGGTCTGGGGTATTCCACCGTCCGAAATCCGCGCCGACTGGGCCGCGCAGCGGATCAAGAACCTGTCCCTGCCCAAGGCGGTCTGGAATGCGATTTCGGGGGCCAATGACACCGCCAGCCTGATCGAGGAATTCCAGTATCCACGCCTGGGCCCCGGCATGATGTGGGAAAAGACCCGTGACCTGATCCGGGAAAAGGGGGGCTCGGTCGAAACCCATTCCGAAGTGATCCAGGTGAACCGTGATGGCAATCGCGTCACCTCGATCGATGTGCGCCACTGGACTGAAGATGGCGAAAAACACACCGAGCGGGTGGAGGGTGAAGAGTTCGTCAATTCGATGGCCGTTCGTGATCTGATCCATGCTTTTGATCCGCCGCCACCGCCCGAGGTCGTCGAGGCGGCAGACCGTCTGCGGTATCGTGATTTCCTGATCGTGACCCTGATCCTGGATCACGCGGATCCGTTCCCGGACAACTGGATCTACATCCACAGCCCGCAGGTGAAGGTGGGTCGCATCCAGAATTTCCGCGCCTGGTCCGCGGAAATGCTGCCCGATCAGAACACTGCCTCGATCGGGATGGAATATTTCTGTCAGAAGGGTGACGGGTTGTGGTCCTCAAGTGACGAGGATCTCAGGCATCTTGCCAGTGAAGAGCTTGAAAAGCTTGGTCTGGCCAAGGCCAGTGATGTCATCGATCACGCAGTTATCCGGCAGCCCAAGGCTTATCCGGTCTATGACAGCGAATACAAGGACGCCCTGGACACGGTCAGCGACTGGCTGAAGACGCTGGAAAACTTCCAGACCGTGGGTCGCAATGGATTGCACCGCTACAACAACCAGGATCATTCCATGCTGTCGGCGATGTACGCCGCGCGCAATATTCTGGGCGAGGATCATGACGTCTGGGATGTCAATGTTGAGCGGTCCTATCACGAAGAGTTTGAAGCCACACGTAATCAGAAGGTGTCACCGGGTAAGAGTCTTCGTAAAAGCACTGCGCTGTGAAGCTGTAGTTCCGGTCGTTTATCGTGTTGTACGGTCAGCTAAAGCACTCGACCTTTAACCTGAGGCATATCCGGCAGCCTTGAAGTAGTTCCAACACTCTTCGGGTGAGAAGAGGTCACAGATTTCCGTGAGAGCGTGGAACATGTCGGTGAATGTTCGCGCCCCGATCCTGCGCAGGTGCGCTTTGAGTTTCGAAAACGCCATCTCGATGGGGTTGAGATCGGGGCTGTAGGGCGGCAGGAACAGGAACCAGCATCCGGCGTTGCGCATGGCTTTGGCAGCGGCGGCATTCTTGTGCGTGGCAAGGTTGTCCAGAATGACAACGGTGCCTGGCTCCAGTTCCGGTACCAGCACCTGCTCGACGTAGGCCGCAAAAGCTTCGCCATCCATTGCGCCCTTGATGACCCAAGGTGCAATCAGCGCGTCGGCGCTGAGGCCTGCGATGAAGGTCTGTGTGCCCCATGACCCAAAGGGCGCATCCATGACCAGCCGCTCGCCTCTCTGAGACCAGCCACGCTGGCGGGTCAGATTGGTTTTGACAGAGGTCTCGTCAATAAAGACAACGTGATCCGGTCGGGCCGACACGGCTGGCAGGCGGTGTTTGAACCAATGGTCGCGCTGCTTTCTTACCCTTGCGCGGCGTCGCTCCGTCGCGACCAATGTCTTTTTTTGTACGTGAAGCCCAGCTTACGAAGGAACCGGCCAATTGCATCGGGGTGCGCCTGAACGCCAGTCGCATCCGCCAGCGCACCGGCCAGTTCGGGCATGGTCATATCGCCGTCCTGGTCAATCAGTTCGATCAGAAAGGTGCGATGCGGATCAAGCTTACCCTTGCCGCGCGGACGACCCTGAAGCGCAGCTCTGGCTTGTCCAGTTCGTCGGATCGCAAGACCCCAACGTGCCCCGGTGGCAGGCGAGAGCTTCAAGCGCAACGCCGCCGCGCGACCACTTAACCCTTCTTCAACCAACTTCTGAAACCGAGCCCGCAGCGCATTCGGTAAAGGTGCTGACATGATCCATCCTCCCAAAGAGGATGAACGTATGGCCCGCCCGGTCTGCAAGTTGTTTTTGGATCAAGCTCTGCGCAGTCTGCATCAACGTATCCGGTCTCAGGGTCTTGCCCTGGCCAAGATGGGGTTCGCGCGCCGGCATCCTCATAATCACAACGGTCTGTCACGACCATTCACTTTCTCCAGGTTTTGCCGCCGCCGCTCAACTGTCAGGCCATCTCCTCTCAACCACTCGCAGGCAGGGTCGCCGGCTTCGTTCGCCGGTTGCCCGTCTTGTCAGGCTGCCAACACGCGCTGGTAGCCTTGTTCCTTCCTGAGCAGAGCCCAGATCGTTCGCGCAAGCTTTGCTGCCAGTGCCACCACGACCACATTTTTATGGGCACGGGCCGATAGATCACGGAGCCAAGCCCCCAGTTGCGATGGTTCATGGACCAATCTGTGCAACACCGAACGCGCACCATGGATCAGTGTGCTACGCAAGTATCTGTTGCCGCGCTTTGAGATACCCAAGAGCTTCTGCCGACCGCCTGTCGAGGCCTGCCTTGGGGTGAGCCCAAGCCATGCCGCCAGATCGCGACCACGTCCAAAAGCTTCAGCATTGCCAACTGCTGCGACAAAGGCGGTCGCGTTGATGGCGCCAATGCCCGGTATGCTCATCAGGCGCTGCGCCGCAACGTCCTCTCGAGCCATTGTCGCGAACTCCTTGTCAAAGGCAGATATCTGCTCGTCCAGAGATCGCCATTGTGCGCGCATGTCTTCGATCAGCCTTCGAATACGAGGTGAAAGATCAGGGTGCTCTTCATCGGCAAAGACAGACAGCTCCGCTTCGAGTTTCTTGCGGCTCTGGGCGACCGTGATGCCGCGCTCCAGCAAAAGAGAGCGCAGGTTGTTGATCAGAGCTGTACGTTCCGACACCAGCCGAGACCGCGCGCGATGCAGAGATTGAACATCGGACTGTTGCTGGGTCTTGATCCGGACGAACCGCATCGTGGGCCGCGTCGCCGCTTCAGCAATCGCCTCCGCGTCGCGGTCATCGTTCTTCTGCGCCTTCACATAGGGCTTGACGTATTCCGGCGACATGAGCCGAACATCAAAACCGGAGCCACAAAACACACGTCCTAAGTGATGCGCGCCACAGCACGCCTCCATTGCGACGACACATCGATCGAGGCCCAGGACAAACGCGACGAGGCCTGCGCGCCGAAGACGCTTTCGCATGACAACCGTACCGGCCGCGTCCAAACCCACAAGACTGCAAACCGTCTTGCCCAAATCAATCCCAAGAGTAACAATCGACATTGGTCCGCTCCTTTCCTTTTTGACCAAGGCGACCATACCGAAGGCCGCCGCCGAAAAGGGCGGGCCATCCCATAATCACAAATCAGCGCTTTTGGGAATCCCTCACGATTCAGGTTTTGCGTCGGACGCTTTAGCTGCGCTTGACGCGCAGTTTCTGCTTTTGCCCCAGCATGTGATATTCGAACAGGCACCAGACATAGATGGTGGCCGAATAGACGTAATAGACCTGATGGTAGAGCAGACATTTGAACGCAAACCACGGCCCGCCATGCCCGGACATGGCGCGCACCAGATCCAGATTGGCGACAAAGGCCGCGGCCAGTAACACAAAAGGCAAAGGCCAGCTTCCCGGCCAGAACGGCAGGGCCAGAAGCGACAGCAGCAACAGCCCGGCAATTGCGGCCCGTGCACGTTCAGCCATCGAGGTGTTCAGGTCATCGGTCAACCCCTCACGCGAGATCATCAGCCGGGCCCAGGGCAGGGCACGGCAGAAGATATCCGTGCTCAGGCTGTTGCGGATGGTCCAGACCTTCAGGTGTTTGCCCTGCAAAAGCGGCTCGACCAGGATACGGCGACCGGTGGCCGCTATCCGGTAGCCCAGTTCGATATCTTCGATCGAAGGCACCTCATAGGTTTTGACATCGAACCCACCGACTTCAAGAAACAGGTCGCGCCGGATGGCGCCACATCCGGCCCAGAAGGTGCGCGCCTCGCGGCGGGCGCGTTGATGGTGATAGCGGTGCAGAAGGTTCTTGTAGCGTGAAAACCAGGCCTGCCCATCCGGGGCGTCATCATAGGATCCGAACACGGCGCCCACATTGTCTTCGGACATCGCCCGGCGAATATGGTCAGGCCCGTCCGGCCAGGCGATGACATCGGAATCCACGAACCACAGGATATCGCCCGTGGCCTGCTGGGCGGCCAGGTTGCGGGCAGCCCCTGGCCCGCCATTGACGGGCGTGGTCAACACGGTTGCGCCCATTTCCCGTGCCAGCGCCGCGGTGCCGTCGGGGGATTGGTCATCCACCACCAGAACCTGCTGCACCTGACCGGTATTCAGCATTTCAATCAATGGCGGCAAAACGCGCGGCAGCAGATGTTCGGCATTGTAGGCCGGCATGACCACGCTGATGGAAAGGGGGTGATCTGAACTCACGAAGGATCTCCGGCAATGATACGCGAAGCGCCTGAGCGCTGAACAAGGAAAAGAAATGCCGCTGTAAAGGGCAACAACCACATCACGCGCGCGCCGTAACGATCCGCGGGTTGTGATACTCCTCCGCAGACCAGAGCGTTGACCGCTATTCCGATCAGGATGAACAGCGCAAACAGCTTCATGTCACGCGACACACTACCCGGCCGCAGCAGAATGAAAACGATAAAGGCAAAAGAGACGGCATAGGTCACGCCGTGCACGATATCGGCCGTTTCTATCCAGCCCCTGTCCTGAGACAATGAACCGCCTTGGAACATATCGGGCCGGATATCTTCCATTCTGGCCAACCAGCGGGCGTTTTCCAGCTCCACATCTGTTGGGATCGTCATGGCAATGCTATAGCGCAATACCTGCTGATAGCCGTTCCGGGCCAGTGCCAACGAGGTGGAAAGAGGCCGGGACAGGAAAACCGCCTTGGCGAATTCCCGTTGGGACAGGGCAACCCGTTTCTGATCTTCGGGTGACATGAGCCGGAATGAACCTAGGTTGGGGGAGCGTTCGAAAATGATATGGGAGGGTGTCAGCCTGTAGGGATCATCTGACCACGACAGCGCTTCGTGTAGTGCGCAGGTGGGCACTTCGGCATTCGGGCAGACCTCGTCCAGATAATCCATGCCCGGCCCGTCAACGATGAGCCGCGCAGTGATATGCGGCGTATAGACGACCTCTTTGTTGGTGGCGATTTCCACGGTGACCTGAAAGGCCTTGCGCTCGGCCAGTGCCAGCGCCAGAACCATCATCATCAAGATTGTCGCGCGCCAGCGCCGTGGTCTTTTCCCCCAGAGCGCGGCCAAAGCGACAAAAGGTATCATTAACGCCGCAACCGCCAGATGAGACGGGTGCAGAAGGGCGCTGAACAGGGCCAGACTGGATACCAAAAACAGTTCCCAGGTTTGCATCATCCGCCCAAAGGCCGTCAGTGAGGCAATCACGATCAGCAGCACCGGTGCAAAAATATCCGGCATCATATAGGCGACATAAAACGGCAATGAAGTGCTGGCTGCCACCAGCAAAGGCACTGCGGTCATGATGGTTGTGTTTGGCGCCCCGCCCGGCGACCGGCCAGCGGTTCGCGCCAGCATCCAGACGGCCAGCAGCGTAGCAACCAGATGCAATACCGGAAGGACGGACAGGGCATCGATCCGAACAAGCGCAGCCATGATGAGGCCATAGATCAGTGACCGTGATCCGGTTGCGGTGTTATCCTCATCGGCGGTGTGGGTTACACCTGCCGCAACGCTGTCAGCTGTCGGCGGAAGGAAACTGCTCAAGGCCACATTTCCCTGCCGGATGTAACTGCCGGTATCGAAGTAATAAAGCGGCCCGCCATTGATCATGAGAACGGACAGGCAAACCAGCAGCGCCGCGATCAACAGGAGGAAAGCCCCGACCGTCCAAGATGGCTTATCCGAAAGAGCCGACACGGTCATATCCGTTCTGCGACCAGCTTCGCCACAAGTACGGTGTGCTGAAAGCAAGCAACTATTGCATTTAGCCCGTCTTCCAGTGCCATTTCACAAGGATCAAAATCAGGCGCGTTCATCAGCGTCCTCGGCAGCCTCCATCAATCGGGCCATAAGCGGCGTTATCCCACTCCGGTCTCTGCCGGCATGGCGTTAAGCAATCATTTGATAGCAAGAAAACCTTCAAAACAAATATACTTCTGAATACTCATCACATCCTTGAAACCGGCCCGGCCCAGCAGATCCAGATTGCCCTGAGTGGAAAACGGCTCCAGCACGCTTTTCAGGCTGCGCGCCTTTTCGACGATTTCCTCGCTTGAGAATCCGTTGCCGATTTTGAATTCGTTGTAGAGCTGGGTCACAAGATCCTGAAACCGCGCATCCGGCCCCCGGACCTTTTCGAACATGACAAACGCACCGCCCCAGTTCAGGGTGTTGTAGATTTTGGTGAACAGTTCCTGCCGGTACCGGGGCGGGATGAACTGCATTGTATAATAGCTGACGATCATGTCCGCCTTTTCCATCTCCATATGACGGGCATCGTCATGAAGAATGGAAATGTTCGGGACATCCGCGCAATGAGCTTCGGCGACTTTCACCATTTCAGGTTCGACATCGATGCCGATCCAGCGTGCGTCAGGCTTTCCCGCATTATGTTCTGCCAGCTTGCGGATCAACTCTCCGGTTGATGTGCCGATTTCATAGCAGAGACTGTCATTGCGGACGAAGAAATCGGAAACCTGACAGATCAGGCCGTGACCCATTTCATAAAGAGGAACAGACAATTTGATGTGGTCTACAAACGTATCGGGAACACTGCCCCCAAAGGTCCAGTTCGCATTCTCAGCGGCTATGTTCTGGCCAACGCCCATGCGCAATGTCTCCTCGCTAAATAGGCAGGCACAATGGACAAACGGCTAAACAAGGGCTTCCGATTGAAAATGCGTGCCTGAACTTGGTACAATAACAATCCAAAGCTACACGAAACTTTCGGACCGTCGAAGAAGAAATATGGCGGAACCCGGGTTTGTGGCCTTTTTCCCTTCTGTCGCGATCCGCAGGGCCCTTGTCGCGGGCCGAAAGTGGACAGTGCGCTGAAATGATTTGTATTGTTTCTTGCCTTGTGCGGCACGGGGGCGCCCGTCATGCGAAAAGACGTGCCGGCGGCATTTCATGACAGAGTGATCGGGCGTGGTTCTGCATTGCCTGAACCGGTTCGGATTATGCTTGGTGCAATGTGAAAACGCTTGGAATCGCCGGAAAGTCGGCATGTTCTCCAGACGCAGATTCGCCTTATTCGGGTGATTCTGGTTCACGATAGGGAAACAAACTGTAACTCAGGTATCCATTGTGCTGAGCAATGGGCCCTTGCGACAAAAAAAAGCCACAATTCCGAGGAAAATCCTTCGCAATCAAATAGAAATGAATTATTAATAATTGCAGTAGGTGCCCTGCCGAGATTTCGAGCGGGTTGTGTGTATAAAAATCAAAGGTGGGACTTTGTATGTTTAGAACTTTTAAAATGATGGCGGCGGGGCTTGCTACTGCTGTGATGATGGCCGGATCGGCCAGCGCTCTGACTTCGGTGTCAGCGGGTGGTGGTCCTCTTCCGGGGGGTGGATATGACATCACCTCCGACACGCTCTTCTCCGGTACCGTTTCCACGATGGGTGGACCCGGGGCTTACATGATCAACTTCCAGTCGCCGATTGATCCTCTTTTTGGTGTTGCGAACGCTTCGATCACCATCAATCTGCTGAGCACGTTCACAGGTCTGACGGTGAGCTGGGTCGACGCCTTGAATCCGGCCAACGTGCTGGCATCGACGTCGGTTCTGGGTGGTGTTCAGACGACACTCAGCACGCTGTTCAGCAGCGTCAGCCCGAACACCTTGAGCCAGAATTTGGTGTTTAGCTGGGCCAACTCTCAAGGGGCGACCGATGCCAATGGCAATCCGGTGCCGGTTACGTTTGATTTCGACGTCGCACCAGTTCCGCTGCCCGCCGGTGGTCTGCTGCTTCTGACCGCGCTTGGTGGTCTGGCTCTGACGCGTCGCCGCAGGGCCGCCTGAGCGACACACAAACCTGACAAACAGGACAAGGGGCCGTTTCGCGGTCCCTTTTCTTTTGATCAGATGTCGCCACCTGCTGCCTGGCGCAACATCCAGATCATCCGCTGACATCTGAGCCGGAACAACGTGATGACCGCCCGACTGGTTTCGCCCGCCGAGGCCAGCTTGTCGCTGGTAAGGATTTTCGGGGTATGCACAATTGCACTGGCCGGCATGGCCAATCCACGGATCGCCCACCGCATGCGGGCGGCGGCGTTGGTGCCATGCAGCAGATATGCCTCTTGGGTCGTGCGCCGCCACTTGGCCTTGAGCGCGGGCCAGTTCTGCCGGGATGGATGGCTGACACGAAAGTCGTCCCGGTAGATCAGGCTATACCCGCGCGCGACCGCGCGCATGGTCCATTCCCGATCTTCCGAGACACCGTTGATGAACCCGCCGATCGCATCGAACACATCGCGCCGGGTCAGCAGGTTGCCGGCGCCGGAAAACCCTTGAACCTCGATATACCTGCGGAAGTTGAATGCAAAAACGGCCTCGAACGCTTCTGCGCCGCTGCGCGGGGGCGGGGTTTCGTCAAAGACATCTACCCGGCCACCAATCAGATCGGCCTGATCCGCGACCTGACGCCCGACGCTCAACCAGTCCGGCGCGGGTACGCAATCGGCATCGATGAAAAACAGCCGGGGCGCTCTGGTTTCTGCAACCCCGCGATTGCGGGCATGGGCCGCGCCCTTTTGGGTTTCCACCACGAAACGCACCTCGGGAAAGGCCTGGCGCATCGTGTCCAGCGACACCGGAGAGTTATTGTCAACGACAACGATTTCGGTCGCCGTCAGATCGTTCTCTCTCAGGGCAAGAAGACATCGTTCCAGCCGGGGCAAATCGTTGTAATGGGGAATGATCACCGCATCGGCCGGAGCCGTATCAGTAGGATCCGTACTCATTGCCAAACGTCCCGCTGATGTATCGGCATTTGTTCAGCACGATCCCCATGACGCTGGTCAGTTCCGCCAGTTGCTGTTCGGAAACGTCGATATGGTCGATGCTGGTTTCTTCGGCCGCAGCCAGAAGCAGGGCACAATCGACATTCCTGAGAAAGCCGTGGCTGTCATCGCTCATCATCAGGGGGGGCGTGTCGAACAGAATGACGTCGGGTTTGTAATCCGCCTCGAGCTGTTCGAGAAATTCGATCGCCCGTCGGCTTTGCAAGATTTCCGCCGGGTTGCGCGTGGGCGTGTAATTCAGCCCGAAAATCACGTTCTTGCCATACCGCAGCGCATGTTCGTGAAACGGCACCGATCCCTGAATGACGTCGGCCATGCTGTGGTTGCCGGTTTGCTTCAGAATCTCGGCCAGCCCCCTGCGCCGCATGTCGAAATCGATCACGATCGTCCGCAGATCTTCCTGCCGCCCCAGGCTGAACGCCAGGTTGGCCGTCGTCGTGCTTTTGCCGCACCCGCTGTACGGGGAGGTCAATGCCACCCTGCGCCATTTGTTGGACAAGATCTGCTGCAGCATCTTGGTCCGCAACATGTCGTAGGGGGTGGCGTCCGCGCCGCCAGCCAGAGATGCAAGCCGGTTGCGCACTGCGAGCTTTGGGTCGATCTGTATCTCGGGCACGCTTTGCCACCGGGCGTCACGAGTGTCTTCTGACGGGGCGTGACGGGGCGGTTGTTCCATGACCGGCGGCGGGCTTTCGCGGCTCTGCCGTTCCTCGCGCGCCTTTTGAATCGCTTTCTGAAGACGGTCCATCACACATTCACCAAATCAATCGAAACAATACTCACCAGTATGTCTCCAGTTTATCCATCACTCTCTCGGTAATAAGATCGAGGGGCAGGTAATAGGTATGCACCGCCCAGACCCCGGCTGGCACTCCGATTAGAATGGCCAGTATGATCCCACCCCATACCGCGCGCTGCATCAACACTTCACCGCGTGATGGAGCATAGGGAATCGTGGCGATCGGCCAGACCTCAAGCTTGTTGATCAGGTCTTCGGGCCGACGCACGGACCGATTCAGGACCTCCAGCAAAACCACCAGCCCCAGCCCCAGCAGGATACCAAAGGCCGATCCCCCTCCGGCAATCATCAGGCGGTTGGGTTTCGAAGGCTCGCTTGGCGTAGAGGGATGCTCAATGACGGAAATACGTTGCCCTTGGGACGTGACCTCAATCCGTTCCCCGGTTGAAGCATCGGCCAGGCGACTGATCGCGACGTTGTACTGGTTCTGAATATTGTCGTGTTCGCGTTGCAGTTCTGCAAGCGTGATGGCGTTGGCCGGGGTCTGGTCAATCGTCAGGGTCAGCGCGTCGAGCCTGTCCTGAAGCACCCGGCGCTGATCTTCGAGCGCTGCAATCTGCGAGTCGATCTGCGCCAGTTGCAGGTCAAGGGATGAATTTCCCGTCTGGTTAGATGGCGCCGGGGCGTTTGCTTGTTCGGCAGCTACAACTTTCTCAAGCTTTTCAATCCTGGCGCGCAGCAGTTTGATCTGCGGGCTGTTCTCGGAATAGACCACAAGCTGATTGTCGAGCTGTGACTGCAGCTGACTTAACTGCTGTTGTGCCGGGGTCTGGTTTTGTTGCGGAGGCCCGACAACCTGCCCTGTCGAACTGAAGATATTCATGAGATTTTCCCGCTGTGACTTAAGGGAAAAAATCTGCTGATCCGTCTGTTCAAGATTGGTCTGCAATGCCCCCTGCTGCGCCAGCCTGAACTGCAGACTGTCGGGGAGCGCATCGGAATTATCATTCTTGAACTCGAGAATGCGGGCGCTGCGTCTGCTTAGCTCGTTGCTCAGGCGGTCAACTTCCAGCTGGAAAAAGGCCAGCGTGTCGGTCGCGCGCTCCTTGCGATACGAGACGTCCAGCTTTTGGATTTCCGTCAGATACGCGTTCAACACACCAGCTGCGATCGGACCGGTTCGCGCCTCGAAACTGATTGTCATCAGATTGGCCTGATTGAGACCGCTGGAAATCCAGATCGAGGTGTTCTTGCGCATGGCTTTGACAACCTGATCGGGGCTTGCTTCATCCTGGTCGGGCAGAACCTGAAACTCGCGCGCGATTTCCAGAAGGATCGGACGGGTCAGCAGGCGCTGTTCGATGATCTGAAGCTGTTCCGCTGCAGGTGTCGTGACGGTGCTGGCAGCCAAATTGCCCGGAATCTGAGGCGATTCAACAATAAGGCGCATCGTCGAGACATACGTGGCGGGCAATGCTCTAGCGACAATGAATGACGCTACAGACACGATCAGGGCGACGATCAGGAAATACGGAAACCGCCTCAGGAAAATGGAAAAGTAATAGCGAACCGGGCCCATATCAGACTGTCAGCTCCTTCTCGAGTGAGTTTCCGCCAAAGAACACGCCATCTTTGACCACTTGCTCCACAACCTCTTCATCCACCTTCTCGGCCTCATTCGTCCAGGCATAAAGCAGGGCAAAGTCGCAGAACTGATTTACAAGTCGCGGAACACCGCGCGTTTGTGTGAAAATCTGCTTGCAGGCCTCTTCGGTGAACTCATCGCCTGAACCGCCAGCCGTTTTCATCCTATGTCTGATATAGGCTTTGACCGAAGACTCATCCATCCGTTCAAGATGAAAACTTGCGGCAACGCGCTGTGTCAGCTGGCGCATCTTGGGATCAAGAACCATGTCGCGCAATTCAGGCTGACCAACCAGAACAAGCTGGATCAGCTCATCCGTATTCGAGTTGATATTGGTCAGCATCCGGATTTCTTCCAACCCTTCGACGGTCAGGTTCTGCGCTTCGTCAAAGATCAGAACCACCCGCCGGCCCTCGGCATATTCCGCGACCAGGAAATCCTGCAGTGCCCGGAATATCTGTACATAGCTTGCATCCGCCTCGATCGGCAGACCCAGCGCGTGCAGGACCCATTGCAGCAGCTCTCCGCGACCGCCCTGCGCATTCGAGATCAGCCCAACCGTGATCGACTGCTCCATCTCGCTGAGGAGATGCTGTATCAGGGTGGTTTTCCCGGCCCCGATTTCCCCGGTCAGCACGGTGATGGGCGCACAACTCATGATGCCGAATTGCAGGACCGAGTAACCGCGCTTGTGCAGCGGCGACCAGTACATGAATCCGGGATCCGGAAGCAGCGTGAAGGGCCGTCGGTCAAGCCCGAAATAATCTAGATAAAACCCGTCGCTGGACGCCATTGCACCTCGGTTGCCTTCTGCCTTGTCAAACCTCGTACTGGCCCCCCGGAGATTATCCAAACTCATGCTCTGAACCACCAGAAATCCCTTACACAAAGAACACATCACATAAACAAAAAGTACTTGGGTACTAGTTTGTCACAAAATCAAGATAGCAGGCACCACTAAACTGCACACGCGGTGAATTGACCTTTCCGCTTTCTCAATCTGAGGTGATCGGCGCGATTGTTTCCGTTGCGCCCTTATTGAGTTGACCGAGAAAGAGGCAATCAGAACCTGCTGTGATCACACATTAAAAGAGATTCTAGGGGCGGGAATCAAACCTAAAGAGCTAAATTCTTGCCCATTGTGTCCCGCAGGGAAACGAAAGTTCATGAATTTGCGGCCGATCAATTGGTCGCAGCTTCATGATACCGTAAAAAAGCACCTGCATTCAGCGACCAGAGAACACGTTCGCCAGCATTAATGTTTTGCAAGGCAGGTGGAATTTGTTAACAGTTGTATACGGGAAAGCGACCTCGCAAGTGAGTAAGTGCAGGGTCGAAGTGGTATAGAAATATAAGATTTTAAATATATGTAGTTGAGGTCGAGCGTGTTCGGTTCCTGAGTTTGGTAAGTGGTTCATGAGTGTTTGTGTGTGTTGGGGGTTTAAATAGTGACAAGTCATTCGAAAGAAGTGGCCAACGCTGGCGCGGGCTACTCCGGTATTTCTGTTGTGCCTGCCACAGTGTCATATCCAGGGATATACAGAAGCGGAGGCAAGCGTCTTTTTGACATAGCGTTCGCAGTGCTTGCAGCGCCTTTTGTCGTGCCGGTGGTGCTGTTGCTGGCCGCGTTTCTTGCGTGTCAGGGCGTGACCCCGTTTTATCGGCAGGAACGTGTCGGCAAGAATGGCAAAGCCTTCAAGATGCTTAAATTGCGCACCATGGTGCATGATGCTGAAACCGTGCTGCAGGAGCATCTGGCGAAGAACCCCGAAGCCCAGGAAGAATGGGACCGCGATCAGAAGCTGCGCAATGACCCGCGTATCATCAAATTCGGAACTTTCCTGCGCAAATCCTCGATGGATGAGCTGCCGCAGTTCTGGAACGTTTTTGTAGGTGAAATGTCCGTGGTCGGTCCCCGCCCGATGATGGTGAACCAGAAAGAGCTTTATCCAGGAAAATTCTATACCGCCATGCGTCCCGGCCTTTCGGGACCCTGGCAGGTTTCGAAACGCAATCAGTCCACATTTGCTGAGCGTGCGTTTCACGATACCGAGTATTGGAAAAGCATGTCGTTCAGTACAGATGTTTCAATCGTGTTCCGGACCATTTTTGTGGTCCTGCGCGGCACGGGTTGCTGAGAACGGGCCATGCAGCCGAACAGGTTGATTGGTTGTATGCTTTTTCCTTAAGTTTTGCAGGAGAACAGCAATGAACTGGATCGTACCTCCTATTGGCGCACGGCTGATCGCAGCTCTTTTTGCGGCGACGCTCCTGCTGAGCGCGTGCGACTCGGCCGAGGAGCGGGCCGAAGCGCATTTCCAGGCCGGGTTGGCCCATCTGGAAGCCGGTGATGTCGAGCGCGCACTTGTTGAGTTCAGAAATGTTTTCAACCTCAACGGCCAGCATAAAGAAGCGCGACTGACCTTTGCCAGGGTGGAGCGCGAGCGCGGCAACATCCCGGTTGCATATGGTCAGTATCTGCGGCTGATAGAACAGTACCCAGACAACCTTGAGGGCCATCGGAACCTTGCCGAGATGGCTCTGGAAGTGGGGAATTGGGAAGATGTCAGGCGTCACGGCGCATTGGCAAGTGCTCTGGCTCCGGATGATATCGAAATCAAATCCATCAATAATATGCTGGCTTATACCGACGCGGTCAGGGATGGGGATTTCGCAGGTGTGGATGTCGCCGTCCATAGGGCCCGCGAGATGATCAAAAGCCATCCGGAACTGATGACCGCGCGCCAGATCGTAATTGACCATCTGATCCGCGATGAGGACTGGCCCGGTGTTCTGGAGGAAACAGAGGTGGCCATAGCCACCGATCCAATGGAAGAAAGCCTTTATGGAATCCGGCTCCGCGCACTTCAGGAACTGGATATGCCCGCAGAAATCGAGACGTTTCTTCGGCAGATGGCCGTGACATTCCCTGACGATGAGGGCGTCGAGCAGTTGCTTGTGGAACATTATATCGATCAGGGGAATCTGGATGCGGCAGAACAGATGCTGCGGGCTGAGGTGGATCCGCTCGCTGAAGATCACATGCCGACACAGCGGTTGATCGCCTTTCTGAACGATAACCGCGACTCTGCAGCGGCAATTGCCGAGCTGGATACGATCATCGCTCAGAACGGCCCGAACACGTTCCAATTCAAGACGGTGCGTGCAGCGCTGAAATTCCGATCGGGTGATGAACAAGCCGCGATCGCCGAGATGCAGACACTGCTGGAAGGCGCGGAAAGAAACATACAGACCCGCGCTAGTGAGGTAGAATTTGCCCTCATGCTGTTCCAGGTCAGCCAGCCCGATGAAGCCCGCGCTTTGGTTGAAAAAGTCCTGTCCGAGGATGCAGCCCAGGTCAGCGCTCTCAAGTTCAAGGCGTCCTGGCTGATTGACGAGGACAAGACCGGCGATGCGATTGTGCTTTTGCGCGAAGCGCTCGGTCAGGCGCCCCGTGACCCGCAATTGATGACCCTGATGGCCCAGGCGCATGAGCGCAACGGAGACAGAGAACTGATGGGCGAGATGCTGGCGCTGGCGACGGAAATTTCGGGGAACGCACCGGACGAAACGCTGCGCTATGTCCGATTTCTGATCGCGGAAGGTGATCTGGTGATCGCCGAACGTGTTTTGGCCCAAGCCCTGCGCCAGACTCCGGAACATTCCGAGCTTCTGCTTTTGTTGGGAGAAGTATATCTGAGCATGCAGGATTGGGACCGCCTGGAAACCGTCCTTCATGCCATCAGGGATCTGGACAGCCCGGGAACACGGCGCTCCGCGAATGAGCTCAGGGCGCACATGCTGGCCGCACAGCAACGCACACATGAGCTGACCTCTTTCCTGAACGAGCTGGCGGATGATCCCGAATTTGGCCTGCCCGCCGATATCGCGCTTGTTCGCCTGATGCTTACAAAGGGGCAGACGGCCGAAGCCTTCGCCCATCTTGACCAGTTGCTTGCAGAAGACCCGGATTCTTTGCCAATCCGCCTGATCAAAGCCCGCGCGTTGATCAGTGAAGGCGACCGCGGTGAGGCTGAGCAGCTCTACCGTGTCATTCTTGAGGAATATCCGACTACGACGCGGGCATGGATTGCGTTGCACGGATTGGCAACGGAACGGAACGCTCCCGATCAGGCTAGGGAAATTCTGACCGAGGCATTGACCAATCTGCCTGAAAACCCGGCCTTGCTCATGCTGCAGGCGACGGATTACGAACGCAGCGGGGATCTGGACCAGGCAATCGCAACATACGAAAAGCTCTATCCGATCACCAATCGCTCTCTGATTGTAGCCAACAATCTTGCAAGCCTGCTGACAACATATCGCAACGATGAGGAGAGCCTGCGGCGCGCGCAAGTTTTGGCGCAACGTTTGCGCGGCACACAGGAACCGGTCTTTCAAGAAACATATGGCTGGGTCGCCTACCGGGTGGGAAATTATGAAGAGGCGGTCGCCTATCTTGAACCTGCGGCAGCGGCGTTCCCTGAGCATCCCCTGGTACTATATCATCTGGGGAAAACATATGCGGCTTTGGAACGGAACGAAGATGCGCTGCGTCTTCTCCATAAAGCCAGGGCTTTCAGCGGGGCTTCTACGGAAATCGCGTCATTGGTAGAGGCTGAGATTGAACAGCTGAACGCTGTACCCACCAACAGCCACTAACGCAGAGCTAATGACGCCGCTGCATTTCTGCCGCATCTTGTATGTATCAGACTCCCTGCTGATTGTTTTGCAGCTTGTGGGAAGGCATAAGTAGGAAAAAGTGAGAGATTTGAATATGCGTACAGTCATCGGGTCATTAATCGCTCTTGCCCTTACCATGATCGCGGCCACCGCATCATGGGCGCAATCCTATCAAATCCAACCGGGTGATGCGCTGCAGGTTGAAGTTCTCGAAGACCCCACCCTGAATCGGACCATTCTGGTTCTGCCGGACGGGTCCATCAACTTTCCGCTTGCCGGCTCGATCCGTGCGGCCGGTCAGTCGACCAGCGGATTAAGCGCGTCGCTCTCATCGGCGTTGGCCGCGAATTTCAATACGCCGCCGACAGTCTTTATTTCAGTGGCGTCGCTGGCTCCGCCGCCGCTTCTGGGCGGACAGGCCGCATCCGGACCAACCATCGATGTTTTCATCATGGGTGAGGTCAATGTGCCCGGCAAGCATCTGGCAACCGAAGGCACGACAATTCTTCAGGTTTTGGCTCAGGCCGGTGGTCTGACCAATTTCGCGGCTCGCAAGCGCATCGAATTGCGCCGGGCTGACAGTAAAACAGGCGTGATGAGAAAATACACCTATAACTACAAAGGCTCGGGCGGTGGCATCCAAGGCAATACAGTGCTTAGACCCGGAGACGTGGTTGTCGTACCAGCACGCCGCTTGTTCGAATAGGGGCTGATACAGGTGGGGAAATCCAGGAGCAGGCTGTCCACCATTCTGGGGGGCGGGATCGCTGTCATAAGTTCGTTTACACCAGCTGTCGGGCAGCAGGCCTCGACACAGCAAACGACTGCGCAGCAAACACAAACCTCGACACAGCAAACATCCGTGCAGCAGACAACCGTCGCACCGACAGTTGTGCAGCAGACACCCAGCCAGCAATTGATCGCACAACGGGCACAGCGAAACCCGGCCCGAAGGGTCGGCCTGCCGACCGGTCAGCAGATTGGGACCGGGACCGGCCTGAGTGTGACCCTGGATTATCTCTCGTCGCTCAGACATGACAGCAATCTTCGCCTGACCGATCCTTCGCTTGGGTCCACGACCTGGTGGGAGAATACGCTGGCATTGGGTATTCTGAAGCAGACCTCGGATTCGAGATTGGCTCTTGACCTTTCCGGACTGTACCGGATCGCCAATGAGCCGATTATCGGGACGGATTCCAGCTTTGCGGACCCGTCTGCCCGCCTGTCGTATCAGCGGTCGCGCCAGAACAGCCAGCTTGACCTGCTATTGGATTACCGCGAACAGGATCTGGCTTTTAATCGTTCACTGACCGACACCAATCTGGATGGCAGAATCGATGCCGCCGATGTGACCGGAACCATCGGGGATCAGGTCAACTCCTTGGGCAACCTGAATTGGCAAACCGGCCTGAATGATCCAATCGGGTTCCAATTCATCTACAGCTATAGCGAACGCACTTATACAAACACGATCGATCCGAACCTGTTCGACAACAAATCAAGCGATTACACGGCGATCACGACATTGCGGGTGTCACCGGTTTTCCAAGCCAACTTGCGTCTCGGCTACACTGATTTCTCGGCAGAAGACAACGTGCGAACCGATGAGCAAACAACGGTTGTGACAGTAGGGGGGACCTATGACATATCCCCTGTCACCACCGTCAGTGCGAATATCGGTTACAGTCAGGTGGATGACACGCAGCGCACAACCAATACCAACACCGTGACCGAGGATTTCGTCTGGGATTTCGCATGGAACAAAACCCTGCCAGATGGTTCGGCGGATTTTCAGATTGACCAGACATTCGGGGTCAATGGGTCACGGATAAACGCAACGGCCGGCCGCAGTTTTCAGCGCGCCAACGGACTATTCAGCTTCAACCTGGGCCTGACCAGAGGACCATTCGACGAAGTCACACCGATCGGGCAGCTCGACTACAGCTATCAGCTGGCCAGTTCCCGGATCGGAGCAACGGTGCAACGCCGGGTCGGCACCAGTACGCAGAGCATAGAAACACGTGAAACATTGGTGTTTCTGACATATGACTATTTCATCAACCCGGTATCGGGTCTGTCTTTCAGCGTCGATTACATCGACCAGGAAGACGAGGGAACCGGTCAACCCAACCCGCGCCAGCGCGGTACGTTCAGTGCGTCCTATACACGGGCGGTCACGAAAGACTGGGCTGTAAACGTGGGGTACCAATATGAAATGGACGATCAGAACGGCTTTAAGGCAACTTCAAACTCGGTCTTTCTGACTTTGGGCCGACGCTTTTCTCTCAAACCCTGACGTTCATTCACGCGGTTCATGATATCGACAATCAGGACATCCCGCGCCCAATGTCCCGAAAACGGATCAAAATAGCGGGAACTTGAGCCGTCATAATTTCAGGCCACACCTTATTGTGCATGATGGACCGTGATGCATCACCTCGATTCGAAAAACAGCCGCAGTAATATCCTTGAAGCGGCCAGAAGAGGCTTGCCGGTCCTGAACACCGTCGGGCTGTTCTGGTTTGTCCTGCTGCTGCTTGGATCGGTACCCGTCTTCTGGATCGGGATCGTGTCTCTGGGCGCCGCCTGGAGCACCCCCGAATACAGCCATGGCCCGCTGATCCCGATCATCTCGCTGTATCTGTTCCTGCGTGAATTGCGGGATATGCCGCCCCCCAACCCGGTTGTGCATGATCGCTGGCCGGGCGTGCTTGTGATTGCCGTGGCCCTGATCATCGCCATTCTGGGCAACCTGGCCCGTATTCCCGATATCGTCACCTATGCCATGATCATCTGGGTGGGCGGCGTCATGCTGACCGTGTTCGGCTGGCAGCGGGGCAAATACCACCAGCTGCCCGTGCTGCATCTGGTGTTCATGCTGCCGCTGCCGCAGTTCGTCTATTGGAAGCTCACGATCTTCCTGCAATGGATTTCGTCCGAACTGGGCGTCTGGTTCGTGCAGATGGCCGGTGTTTCGGTTTTCATCGAAGGCAACATCATCGATCTGGGGGTCTACAAACTGCAGGTGGCCGAGGCCTGTTCCGGGCTGCGCTATCTGTTCCCGATCCTGAGCTTCTCGTATCTCTTTGCCCTGCTTTATCGTGGCCCGATCTGGCACAAGGTGGTTTTGCTGGTTTCGGCGGCCCCTCTGACCGTGCTGATGAACTCGATCCGCATTGGCGTGATCGGCGTGCTGGTTAATCAGCACGGCATCGAGCAGGCTGAAGGCTTCATGCATTTCTTTGAAGGCTGGATCATCTTCCTGCTCTGCGTCGCCATTCTGTTCCTGATGGCCATCGGCTTGCAGCGCCTGGCGCCGAATCCGCAACCCTTTGCCGAGACCATTGATCTGGATACCCAGGGGCTGGGTTCTGTTGCCTTGCGTATCTTTGGCATTCGCGCATCGGTGGCGCTGGCGGTTGCGGCCCTTCTGACGCTTACGGTTTCAACCGCCTGGACCCTGCGGCCCGCTTCCGAAGTGCGGCCTGTGGAACGTGACCCGTTTGTACTGTATCCACGGCAGCTTGGCCCCTGGTCCGGGTCGCCCACCACGTTGGATCCACAGGTAGAACAGGTTCTGGGTGCCAGCGATTACCTCAATGCCACCTATATCAACACCGGATCGGGCGATTTCGTGAACATGTTCGTGGCCTTTTACGACAAGCAGACCGACGGCGACGGCATCCATTCGCCCGAAGTGTGCCTGCCGGTGGGCGGTTGGGAAATCTTCAGCCTTGAACCGTATGAGATCAACCCCGGCAACACGCCTTATGGCCGCTTTACGGTCAACCGCGCCGTGATCCAGAAAGAGCTGTCAAAACAGCTAGTCTATTACTGGTTCGAACAGCGCGGCAAGCGTATGGTCAATGATTTCCGCGCCAAGATGAGCGTTATTCAGGACGGCTTCACCATGGGGCGCACCGATGGCGCTCTGGTCCGGTTTGTGACCCCCATCCTGCCCGGTGAAACCGAAGCGGATGCGGATGCAAGGTTGCAACGTTTCATGGAGCCAAGCCTGAACCGCCTGCCCCGCTTTGTACCGTTTTGAGGAGGAAATTCGGCGCTCAGGCTTCTAAGCCTTTGACGCCAAGTCATCGCAGTTGGATTTTGAGTGGTCGCGATAAGAAAAATAGATTGCACAATGATGTGCTATCGGTACCTGATGGATCAGTTTTTAGTTTCTAGTATATGGTTAGAAAAGTGCCTGCGGCAGAAATGATTACGACACCTCAAAGCCGTTCTCTGCGACCAGTTCTGGCACTGACTCTGCTTGCCAGCCTTATCCCCTTGTGCGTGACACCCGTTCTGCCACTGACGGATTTCTACGCTCATATCGCCCGTTACTACATTCTGGCCAATCTTCCGGACTCGACCACACTGCAACAGAACTATGAGGCGGCTTGGCAACTGCTGCCCAATCTCGGGCTGGATGTTCTGGGCACGGGTATCATGAAAGTGCTGCCCCCGCTTTTGGGTGCCAAGCTGATCGCTGGCCTGATCATTGCGGCCCCGTTCGCGGGAATTTTGTACCTGTCACGTGTTCTGCACGGTCACCTCCCGGTGCTCAGCGTGCTGCTGGCCGGTCTGGTCGCGTATAACCATATCCTGATCTGGGGGTTTTCGAATTTTCTGCTTGGGTTGGGGGTTCTGCTGGGCGCAACCGGCTATTGGATTGCGACACAGGACCGCCCCGTCCGGCAACTGACCGTCACAGCCTGTCTGGGGCTGCTTCTTTTCTTCATTCACGGACTGGCCTTTGCGCTGTGGGGGCTGCTGCTGGGTATGGTCGAACTGTCGCTTGCCCTATCATCGGGCTACATGGGCCCCCGTGTACTGATCCGCAGGGCCGCCCGACTGGCCCTGATCGCCGTTGCGCCAGCTTTATTGTTCATTCAGACAAAAACTGCGGGAGGCGGTGTCATCACGCCAGTGACCAACCTTCTGGCTCATGCCGAGCAAGGCACCTTATGGCGTCGGCTGGGCACCGAAGCCTATCTGAGAATGGATGGCATTCTGCGTGTTGCCGACTCGACATGGCGCAATTTCGACTGGGGCTTTGGCCTGGTTCTATGGGGCCTTTTGATCGGTGGCCTTTTGACCGGGATATTGCAGATCGACAGGCGTATGAAACTTGCCGCGGCGTTGTGCGGGGTGCTGATCCTGCTCATACCCCCGAACCTGTTCGGAGTCGGGCATCTGGCCGAGCGTATTCCGCTTTTGATGTTGGCGCTTCTGGCGGCCAGCCTGTCCCTGAACCCCGACGCGAAACCGATATCACGCCGGGCTGCCGTTGCGTCGATCGCCGGGCTGCTTCTGGTGCGCAACCTGATGCTGACCGTTGGATGGTATCAGGATGGCAAGATCTACAGCGCATATCTTGATGCGCTGAGCCGCCACGATACGCGTACCTTGGGGGCCGGGGTTTATATTGAAGACGCCCGGGATGCATGGGTCTTCAAGCCCAGTTGCAGGCCCCTGTCCTTTCTCATGATTTTCAACGGCACCGCCGTTCCAACCTTTGCCAACCCCACCCAACAACCGCTGCGGATAGTTGGGCCACTAAGTCAAGTAAATGAAATGGTGCACAGTATTGCTTTGAGTGCAGATCATACAGTGCCATCAGCTCTGAGCCTGTTGCAGGATACCGAAGTCGATTCCATCGTTATCTGCTCAAAAGAAACGCCTCCTGTGCAGACACATGGTTTCGAGATCGTTGCGACAACTGCGCCATGGGTTTTGTATCAAAGGTCAGCTTCCCAATAGTCGCCCGTCTGACCTCACATAGAGCCCCTCACCCTGTTCTGTGTTGTTCTGACATTTTATCGAAACGCCAGTCATAAGGCTAAGACACCACAAAAACACTTAAGGACAGGCAGCGGGAAAACAAGCTGCACAGCAGCAACACTCACCCCTACCCCTTCCAGATCCGCTGATACGCCGCGATCAGCGCGGGCACCTGATGCGGCCAGGCCATTTCGGACTCGACTCGGGCGCGGCCATAGCGGCCCATGGCGGCACGACGTTCGTCATCGGCCAGCAATTCGGTGATCTTGTCGGCCATATCCACCGGATCGTTGGCCTTGGCGTAAAGCGAGGCCTCCTGCGCCGAGAACCGCCCTTCGGTCACGTCGAACTGAACGATGGGTTTCTCGAAGGCCATGTATTCGAGGATCTTGTTCATGGTGGATTTGTCGTTCATCTCGTTCACCCGGTCCGGGTTCACGCAGACATCGGCGGTTGACAGGATCTCGAACAGATCATGATCGGGGGCGCGGCCAGTGAAAGTGACATACTCTGACAGGCCCATTTCAGCAGATTGTTCGCGCAGCTTGTCCAGGCTGGGGCCCCCGCCCACAAGGCAGAACTGGATATCGTCGCGGCCCTGAACCTTGACCAGATGCGCCACGGATTCCAGCAGCAGGTCGATCCCTTCCTGATCACCCATGACGCCGACATAACCCACCATGTATTTCCGCCCGTTGCGCCAGGCCGGGTTCGGCGGCAGATGCTGCAACCGGCTGAGGTCGGGGCCCGATCGGACGACAAACACATCCTCGGGCGCCATGCCGCCGCGTTCGATGGCGATCTTGCGATAGCTTTCATTGGTGGCAATCGACACACGGGCCGAGGCAAAGGTCAGCCGCTCGAACGTTTTCATCAGTTTCCAGAAGAAACCGCGCTTGTTGAACTTGGCCTCGTAAAGCTCGGGGTTGATGTCGTGGTGATCGAACAGATAGCGCACGCCAAACAGCTTGAAGGGCAGTGCCACCAGAAAGATCAGATCGGGCGGGTTGCAGCCATGGATGACGTGAAAGCCGCGGGTGAATTTGATCTTCAGCGACAGCCAGCTTTCCCAGAACAGCGCCGCGCCATATTCCAGCAGATACCCCAGCGCCCCGCTGGCATCCAGCGGCAGCGGGTGGCGATAGACCTTGATGCCCTCGTCTTCCCACACGCGTTCCTCATGGCCCTTGCCGGTGGGGCAGATGACCGAGACCAGCGCGCCTGCGGCGGCCAGCGTGCGCGCCTCCATCCAGACGCGGCGGTCAAAGGGGACGGGGAGGTTTTCCACCACGATCAGAACCTTGAGGCCCTTCAGGGGCTGGCTCTGGCGCAGCTCTTCGAACGAGATCGGCTGAACGGCGGGCACAGGGCTAGTCATATTCATAGGTTCTTACCACCTCTGCATCACCCAGGTTCAGATCATTCACGATCCGGTTTGAACCGACCACCAGATCCCAAGGCCCGGCCTCGGCCGTGGCGCGGTCCACCAGCAGGCTGCCCACGTTGGGCAGGTGGGTAAAGGCATAACCAAGGTTCTGCCCCCGCAGATCGGCCGGTTTGATGGCCGGATCATAGATCGACAGCTGATAGCCCGCCTGCAACAGGCGCCGGGCGATATCGACATTGGGGCTTTCGCGCAGATCATCGGTTCCGGCCTTGAAGGCCAGCCCGGCCATCAGCACCCGGCCCCCTTCGGGCAGCCGCGCCATGATATCCTGCGCCTGATAGGTTTTATGCGCCTGATTGGTCTGCAACAGGCTGTCGATCAGATGCGTATGCGCCCCCACCTCACCGGCGATATGTTGCAGCGCACGCACATCCTTGGGCAGGCAGGACCCCCCGAACGCGCCCCCCGGACGGGTGTAATAGGCCGAGATGTTCAGCTTGGTGTCCGAGACGAAAATCTCGTGCATGGTTTTTGCCGACACGCCCATGCTGTGACAGATGCGGCCCACCTCATTGGCAAAGGCCACCTTGGTGGCGTGCCAGGTGTTGTCGACGAATTTGGTGATCTCGGCCTCTTCGAACGCGGTATAGAACACCGGCGCATTCAGGCCTTCGTGCATCTCGTCCATCACCGCCGAGCGATTTCCGTCTGCCGTGCCGACAACGATCTTGGGCGGGTTGAAGAAATCATCCACCGCCGAAGCCTCGCGCAGGAATTCGGGGTTATAGACAATCTCGATCGCCTGACCCGTCCGATCGCCCAGATAGCTTTGGAAGATCGGCTCGATCAGCTGCCGCACCGTGCCCGGCCGGAAGGTGGATCGGTACGCCACGGTCAGCGGTCGCGCGCGGTCGGGCGAAACGGCCTTGGCAATCTGCCGCGTCACCTCGGCCACGAAATTCATGTTGTGCGACCCGTCAGTGGAACTGGGCGTGCCGACGCAAACGATGGCCAGATCCACATCCGACAGGTCGGGGATTTCAACCGTGGCGCGGATCAGGTTCTTTGCAAGCGCCTCGGTCAGCAGTTCGGCCACCTTGGGTTCCTTGATCGGAGGCTGCCCGGCATTGATTTCCGAGACCTTGTCGGCATTTACATCGACGCCGATCACCTCATGCCCCTCACGGGTCAGACAGCATGCTGCTGTGAACCCCACATATCCCAGACCAAAAATCGCAATCTTCATACTGTTATACCATCTTGAAAACAGGCACCGGGTCCGGAAAACACCGGTCTCTTCTACTTGTTACCCTTGCGCAGTCAGAATCCAATCTGAGACACTGAGGCGAAACTTCATTTTGCTATGTAATATTCTGCACCGACTCGCCGCGACGGTACTGATTGAAACATGGTGTACCTCTCTGAAACTGGAAAAACATGCGATTTCAACACAAAAATATACTTACAGGTTTGACTAGCAGCCAGCCGACTAAATTTCTAGAACAGCAAGTGCGGGTTTTTGAAGCGACGTTGAGGGTAGCCAGATTAGAAACATTGCTACGTTGATAAGTTTTTTGTTCCGAGTATGGAAAGGCAAGCCTTTTGAAGCCTCCAGTTGAACCAGGCGTGACTATCGCCCCGGGCACACCCGATCACAGCGCGACCCTTACCAGGGGGGCCGCAACATTATTTGCATCAGGCGTTTTCAGCCAGTTTCTGGGCGTTTTGACATTGGTTGTGACGGCCCGTCTTCTGACGCCAACGGATTTCGGGATCATTGCCTATTTCATAATCGCGGCCGCGTTTCTGGAAATCGTCCAGCGGGCTGTTTCCATGATTCTGATCCGCCAGCCCGAAATCACTGACGATCACCTGAACACCGTGTTCACGATGCAGGTGCTGTTGGGCATCTTTTCGGCACTCCTGATCTGGGCCAGCGCCCCTCTGATGACATTTTTTGGGCTTGCGGAACTGACATCGCTTATCCCCGCGCTCTGCTTCATCGCTATCGCAAGTTCCATCAAGAGCACACGCTTCCCACTTTTGGAAAGAGATCTCCGGTTCGGTTTCATCGCAGGGGAAGAAACGACCAGCCGAATTGCATACACATTGATGGCCATTAGCCTCACATGGATCTGGCGTGATTATTGGGCCATCGTGGTCGCCAGCGTCATCACTCAGGTCATCCGGGTCATCTGGAGCTTTTCCGTTGCCCCGATGCGGCCTAGGTTAACGCTCCGATGCTGGCATGACTGCATTGATGTGTCATCATGGTCACTGGGGGCCCAGATCACCCAGTTTCTGATCAACAACATGCCCCAGATTGTCATCGGAAGCATGCTGGGTCTGGCCGATGCAGGGATTTTCAGGGTCGGCTATCGCCTTGTGGTCCTGTTCACCAGCCAGATCATCGGCCCGTTGGAACGGGTCGTTTACCCAAGCCTTGCCAATACTTCCCGGACCCAAGGCTCCAGCCGGGAAGCCTTCGAACAGGTCAACGCCATCCTTTTGGGGATCATCGTTCCAGCCAGTGTCGGCATGGCTCTGGTTGCCAATCACCTGATCGTTGTCGTGGCCGGTTATCAGTGGCTGGCCGCTGCACAGGTCATCTGGGTGCTTGCCCCTTTGAAAGCGATCGAGACATTGCAGGCCAATGTTCGGTCTGCAAGCTACGTCGAAGGCTCTACAAAGCGCCTGTTTCTCCGCAACACAATCCTGCTGATCGCCACAACTGCGCTGACGGTGCTGGGATCAAGCTATGGCTTCACTGGCGCGATCCTGGGATCCGGAGCCGCCAGCCTGTTTGCGATCGGTCTGGCGCTAAGCATGGCCAAGGATTTCGGGACCGGTGGGTTTCTGACACCGATCTTGATGGCCTGGCGCACTTTTGTTTCGACCATTGTCATGTTGCTTGCCGTTTTGTTCGTCAGCAGCGCCTATGGCAGTGGTGACGCGGTAGGATGGGCTTACGAGACAGCGGAAGACCTGCCATTACTGCGCATCCGGTTTTCGATCAAAGTATTGGTCGGGTTTTTTGTATATGTCGGCACGCATTTGCTGCTCTGGCGCCTTGCCGGAAAACCAAAAGGCTTTGAGAGTCTAGCACTGGACATGGCTGCGAAAGTTAAATCCAGATTTATTCCGGCAAATTAAGGCGTCACCTGTTTCGAGGCGCTTTTTCCTGTAGCTCAGGTCGCAAGCGTCTCTTTCAGCGCAAAAACGACGTAATCAACATGCGCATCTGAGAGATACTGGTGCAGCGGCAATGTCACAACACTGTTCTTAATCGCCATCGCTTCACCCTGACCTGTCCAGTCCAGATTACTGTTGAAGCCTGCCCACCAAGGCGTCGCCCCGATCCCCAAACTCTGCAGTTGCTGTACGATCCTGTCTCTGTCCTCGACCATGATCGGCATGTTGAGCGGACAGGTCTCGGGCGCGAGCTCTGGTAGCAGCATGCGTATTCCTGACATACCATCCAGCAGATCCCGATAACGTTCCCAATGCGCTCTTCTGGCTGAAATGGTTTCTGAAACGGAAAATGCACGCAGCGCTCGTGACGCAAAAACACTCATTCGGGCATTCCGAAGGGTCGGATCGAAATAGTAATGTGGGGGAATATCTTCGAGTTGATCTTCATCAGAGTTGACCACTGCGTCAACCTGATCCGATCCACGCAATGCCTGCTTCAGCCCTTTTATGCGCTGTTGACCCAAGACATTTGCCAAGCCGGCGCGCGCCAGCTTCTTTGCGACTTTTTTACGTGGCGGAGATTGCGAAAACGGGTGTGCAAGCGCCAAATCCGCTGCATTAACAACAAGCGCTCCTCCTTCCAGAACGGGGACGAACTTGTGAAAGCAGAAGACCGAAACGTCCCCGATACGCCCCTCGGCCGGAGAAGCGCCGCTCAGAAGGCTCAGCGCGCAATCCTCGATCAGACGCAGCCCGTGCCGATCACACAATGCGCGCAGTTCCGTCAGAGCGGGCTGAATCGCTCCAAAATAATGCGTCACGTAGATGGCCCGCGTCTGTTTGGTGATAAGCGGTTCAATCCGCGCGGGATCGGCAAGCAGGTTTTTAGCGACCGGATACAACCGGACGGAAAGGCCGGCATCAATCAGCGGATCAATCTCTGACCCGCAATTATAGGCGGGTGCCAGAACCTCGTCCCCAGGTTTCAGGTCGAGAAGATCACACGCCGCCCGGATCGCTACACGCGTATTGAAACTCCAGAAAACGGAACGGTCCCTGAACAGCGCCGTATACCCGCCCGCAGGATCGCGGCGGAACAAATTGGCCAACCGCATCGAAGGGTCGCCGCAATAAAGCGTGCTCTTACCTGTGCCGTTTCTCATCCCCGCTCCACAAGTCAATAACCCCGCCAAGTCCGACGGCGTGTCAGACGGTTCTCATAACTATGTCCAAAAGGCACAAACCTTATTTTCCAAATATTGAGCCTAACCAGTAACGGCCTGTTTGACCTTTTTCAGCTGCCTTCGGATCAGGCTGCGGATGTTTCCCGTCAGATAGACATGTCTGTTCACAATCCTTTCTCGCGCAGAGATACGTCGGACAACCTGCGGATTGAATTCCGATTTGTATTTGTGAATGTTAAATTTCTTTTCGCCCGGGACAGGCTCACGATATCCCTCGACATCCAAGGTGCTACAGCCCTTGCCCTTGGCCCATCTCATGGCCTCCAACCACAAGGCCGGGGCGATACGCAGATTGCCCGCCGCCCGCAGCTGATCCGGCTCGGTGGTGAAATGCCGGCCGTGCACAATGTCCCTGCTGCGATACACCAAAAGCCCGGCAAGAAAGGCCTCTTGCTGCCAGGCCATGATCACGGTGCCAATCTCATCGGGCCGCAATACATCTTCAAACATCGCCTCATATGCGGGAAGGCTCAGCTCGGGCAGCCTGCGCGAGACGCGCAACCGGTTCATGCTCTCGAGAAAAATGCGGAACTCTTCCGGGGTTCGCGCGCTTCGGAACGTCACGCCCTGCCGTTCGGCGCGCCTGACCTCGCGACGGGCGCTTTTGGAAAACGCCGCCATGATCTCTTCGCTCGTGACCGATATGTCGACCCATCCGGTTTCACGAAACTGATCTTCTTCAGCCACGCGCCAACCTGCACAAGACAGCGCGGCATCCAGTGTGTCGGCCTCTTCTTCGGTCCAGAACGGGGTGACAGTCAGGCTGCCGACCCTTGAAAACCCCGGCTGTCGGCACAGGCCATCCAGAAACGTCACCATGTCGGCGGCATCGTCGCAAACCGGGCCGCTCAGGCAGCGGGCCCGGGCCCAGGCGCCGGGCAGATACGGGTGCGGTTCAAGTGAGATCAGAGCGACACCCACAAGCGCCCCATCCCGGCGCGCCGAGGCATAAATCACCTTGCGTTTCAATCTTTGTTCCGAATTCGTAAACAACGGAGATTGCCGCGGATGCTGATGCCGGGCCGCATTCAGAAACGTCATCCATTCGGCATTCCGGTCTGCGGTCAGGGTTTCAGTGCATTCAATCGCAACACTATCTTGCCCTTCAAGTTCCTGCACAGCCAAACTAATACCTCAATATACCGGTTTATTCGCTCTGAATTTCACAGCTACTATTTAACAACAGCCGTCGCTTAATGACGTTGAGTGTATTCATATATCAGAACAATGGCTAAACAATTTGAAAATGTAAGTGAGTAACGAGAACAGGGTTTCATGACTTCACCGTCACACGGCACGCAGAGCGAATGCGCTGTTTCCATTGTCATCGTGAACTGGAATACCCGGGACATTCTTCGGGACTGCCTGATATCGATTTCCCGGCAGACCCGGAAGCCGCATGAGGTCATCGTCGTCGATAATGCATCAAGCGACGGATCCGTCGATCTTGTCCGTGACGAATTCCCTGATGTTCGCTTGATCGCCAATGACACGAACCGGGGATTTGCCGCCGCCAACAATCAGGGTCTGGAAATCGCACGGGGTGACAATCTGCTGTTGCTCAATCCCGATACCATCATTCTGGATGGTGCGATCGATACCATGCTGGACTGGCTGGATCAGCACCCGGATGTCGGCTGCGCTGGATGTCAGGTCCTGGAAGATGAAACCACCATTCAGCGCACCTGTTTTGCCGACCCGGGTCCGGGAAACCTGGCGCTGATCGAGTTTGGGCTGCACCGCCTGTCTCGGCGCAATCCGCTTCTGGCCCGCGCCGAGTACGGAGACTGGGATCGGCGTTCGCAACGCGAGGTCGACGTCGTCTCGGGCATGTTCATGCTGGTGCCCCGTCGCGTCTTCGAGGCCGTGGGTCTTCTGGACGAGGCATTCTTCGTCTACTCGGAAGAGGCCGACTGGTGCCGTCGCATCCGCGATGCAGGCTGGAAATGCGTGTTCACCCCCGAAGCGCGCATCCTGCACCTTGAGGGAGGCGGCAAAAGCACCGCCCAGATCCGCTCGCGGATGTACGTACAGATGCAGAAAAGCAAGATGATCTATCTGCGCAAACATTATGGCCTTTGGGGCCTGTTCCGCGGCCGGATGGTGTTTGTGGGATCATCCGTATTGCGCTTTGTCATGTCGGTCGCAAATCAGCGGGAAGAAGCTGCCGCGCGGCGGCGTCTGGCCCGGGCCTCGCTGCGCTATCACCTGACCAGCCAGGAGCCGACAGAGTGACCGACACAGACGTCCGGCTGACATTCAAATGGGTTGATGGGGTCACCGGCCTTGAACGCATGACCGATGCGTGGGCCGCACTGGCCCGACAGACCGGCGCGGATATCTATGCCACTCCGGTCTGGGTCCTGACTTGGTGGGCTCATTTTGGGCGCGGTAAAACGCTCCGGACCCTTGTGGCATATGACGCTCAGGGGCAGCTGGTCGCCTTGCTGCCGTTCATGATCTATCCAGTTTGGCTGGGGCCTGTGAGGGTCCGTATCGCCAAATTGGCCGCAACCGATCCCAACACGGTGATTTTCCAACTGGCCGCCACGGAAACCGCGCTAAAGAACAGCTGCGCCGAGGCCCTGAACGGCCTTCTCGGCGATGGCCGGGCGCATCTGGTCAGTTTCACCCCCGCCTCGGAACGCGGCACCATGCTGGCAGCCATCCGCAATGGGGTGGCACCGGGGCTGGCGCTGACCGACACGCCGGCTGGCACCCATACGGTTTTTGAACTGCCCGATACGTTTGAGGGCTATCTTGCCAACCTGTCCAAGAAACGGCGGAGTCAGTATCGACGGGATCTGAAACATCTACAGAATGACCACGGCCTGACAACGCGGATGGTCCATCCTGATGCGCATCAGTTCAGGGATTTCGTCTCCTTCCACAACCGGCAATGGCAGGAGGTTGGAAAAGGAGGCCATTTCGCGGATTGGCCTGGCAGCGCCGCCTTCTACTGCGATCTGGCAGACGCCACCCAGCAGGGGCAGGAAACCTGGTTCGTCGAACAACATGGTCGAAACGGCCCCCTTGCCACCCAATTCTGTCTGGTCGCGGGACAGACCTGCCATTGGCGATTGCCCGCCAGATCGACCGATCCGGAACTGGAACGCCTCAGCCTTGGGAAAATCGGCTTGGTTCAGATGATCGAACAGCTGATCGCCGCTGGCGTGACGCGGATCGAAGCCGGGATTGGCGCATATGGTTACAAGCTGGTCTATGGCGGTGAATCGGTGCCCACTCATCGCCTGATCGTCTCACGGCGATCAGGAATATCCCCTGTCTTGCTGAAGCTCTGCCTTGGTTGGGCGCGTGTGTTGCACCTGGTCTATTACAGGCTCTGGTTCGGGCGGGTTGCACCCCGGCTGAGGGCCGTGATCCCGTTGAAAAACAAATCGCTGTGGTCCAGCTGGATCAAAACAAGAATATGAGGCGGATATGATCGCATATCAGTTCTCTGCACGGGTTCTGCCTGAAGAAAAGTGGCCCGCCCTCAGCGCGTCGTTCCGCGACCTGACCCTTGAACACAGCCTGACCTATGCCCGCGCGGCGGCCCGCCGGATCGGGGCAGACGTACAGTTCCTGATGCTCACCACCCCGGACGGGCAGCCTGTTGCCGCCGCATGTCTGCGCATCAAACATGTTCCTGGCCTGCGGCGTGGCATTGCATGGCTTGCCGCCGGACCGCTGGTGCTGCATGTCGATCGGCCTGATCCCGACGCTGCAACACTGCGTGCCGTGCTGTCCGCACTGCGTACGTATGCTCAGGAGAGCGGGCATATCCTGCGCCTGCGGTTTCCGGCCACACCCTGGCATGATGTTGCATTGTTGGATCAGCTGGCCCGTAGCGAAGCGTTTTTGCCCACCGATCGATCCCCGACCTATCGAACCGTGGTCGTGGATTGTACCCAGGACGAAGATACACTGATGCGTGCCCTGCACGGAAAATGGCGCAACCCCCTGCGCAATGCGCTGAAAGCCGGCCTTGATCTGGATATCGTGCCGATTGCACAGGCAGCCGACCGGTTTCATCCGATGTATACCGAGGTTCAGGCAGCCAAAGGCTTTCGGCCGGATATCCCGCCAGAATTCTATTATGGCCTTGAGGGGGCTGATTTTGCCCATGAGGTTCTGTTTGCCCGCAAGGACGGGGCCGACATTGCCGCGATGACGCTGGGACGGGCTGGGTCCAATGCCGTCTATCTGTTCGGGGCCACTCTGGACACCGGGCGGCGCCTGAATGCCGGGCATTATCTGATGTGGCATTCCATGCTGCGCTGTCGCGACCTGGGCCTGAAGTATTTCGACCTGGGCGGGATAGATCCTGAAGCCAACCCTTCCGTCACACGTTACAAGCTGCGCACGGGCGGCACAGAGCTGCGCGCAGCGGGCCCGTACGAGTTCCGCCCTGCCGGCGCAAGCTCTGCCCTGATCAGCATCGCCGAAACCATTCACGCCCGCCTGAAGAAGCTGCGCTCATGACAAAGCCCATCGGTATCAACTTTCACGGCATCGGAACACCAAAACGCTCTCTGGAACCGGGCGAGGCCCCCTACTGGCTGTCCGTTGGCAAGTTTGAGCGGGTTCTGGACCGGATCGCTGCGGCCCCCAATCCGAGCCGGTTCACCATCACCTTCGATGACAGCAATCTTTCTGATCATGACATCGCCCTGCCAGCACTTGTTACCCGAGGCCTGCGGGCCCGGTTTTTTGTTCTGACCGGACGGATCGGACAAGCCGGATCACTGGATGCAGACCATCTGCGTCGCTTGCAGAATGCGGATATGACAATCGGCAGCCATGGAATTGACCATCTTGCCTGGCCGACACTGGATGACGCTGCTCTGATCCGAGAACTCAGCGAATCCCGCGCGCAGTTGGAAATGATATGCGGCTGCCCGGTGGTCGAAGCGGGCATTCCCTTTGGCCGCTACGATACACGGGTGTTACGTGCGCTGCGCGATGCGGGCTACACTACGGCTTGGTCAAGCGACGGAGGCATCTGGCGCAAAAACGCATTTATACGCCCCCGCACATCGCTGCGCGAGGATATGAGCGATCAGGATTTGAAGGCGATCTTGTCGGGTCACATGCCGCTCGCGCGCCGCTTTCGGCGCGCATTGGGCATGACCCGTCGGCGCTGGACGACCACAGGTTAGCGGGCGCGTGCGACACGCCCGGTAGACAGTTCTCCGGGCAGGGCCTTGGGAAACCGGGTATACCGCATCTTCCGCCCTCCTTCCTCGGCCTGGGCCTGGTCCCCATCCTGACCGGACCTATCATCCGCATCCAAAAACCAGACCCCCGCACCCAGCAGGAACATCAGAAAGCAGAATGTGGCATCCCACAAATGCACCGTAACGGCTGACATGAGCAGGCCGAACAGTGAGATCAGATATCCCAGACGGGCATCCGCCGCCGCCCCACTTAGTTGCCTAGTCCCGACCCGGAGAAACAGAACAGCCACGGCACCAACCAGCAGGAATAACCCTGGAATTCCGTGCCGCAAGGCGATCACAAGCCAGAAATTATCGATACTACCGATTGTCCACATCCAAGCTGGGCGAGTCCAGTCGTTCAAACCAATCCCAAAAATTGGATTTCTCAGAACATCGTCCGAGGCAAAATTGAAGATGTGAATTCTCATCCATGCTGTATCGGCAGATAACGTGAAATGAGTGGCAAAGATCTGGAACATGTTCCGGTTGGATGATATTTCACCCAAAAAATACAGCACACCAAATCCGATAATCAAAACTTTCCACTTACTCCTGAGGAATTGAAAAAACCAATTCCAAGCCATAAGCATCATCTGAATTATGACATTCAGAAAAGCACCCGATGACAGAGAAAAGAAAACGGCACCCGCGACAATGGATGTAAGGCCGGCCTTGGAATAGAGTGATTTTCCCCACCCAAGAACATACCAAGTCAGCGCAAAAGCCGGCGCACAAAATACCCCGAACAGGATCGGGTGTGGCATTGTTGTCTGAGCCCGCATCAAGCCCAACCGCGGCGGAAATTTCCACCCCTGCCAAGGATACACATTCAGGGCCTTGCCAAAAATATCCAGCAGCGGTGCTTTGCCCGTACTGGCCTCAAATGCGGCAAATGGCAGAAGGATTAGCATAAGAATAAAGAAGCATTTCACGAAATACCTAAATGCTCCAAGGTTACGTATATATGTCCGGGCTATAAAATATGGGGCAAGAGTTTCGATCATGAACATTCCGATAAATTCCCACAGCGTCCCGAGACCATGGTTCACGGCAAGCGAAAGCGCCGCCCAAAACGTAAAGCCGATGACCAGAAAATCGATTCCCCTGATTTTTCCTGCCCGGCCACTAAGCCAGCCCAAAACAGCCGGGAACATGAAGATGAGCAAAACCGTTCGGTACCCATTGAGCTTCAACCCGCCCAGAAAAAAGAAGAATGGCATTGCAAAGGAAAATATCAAAATCCCCAGCACAAGCGGATTTGTCACCTCGGCTTTGGCTTTTGCTGTTAGAAGCGTAGTCATCTAAATCTTCGCTCTCTTGTGATTGCGCTGGCTGAGCCGCATACATCCAGATGTTCGCCTATGCACCGATTTGACCTCATGGCCTGCCAACGCCAAGCCGGATGTAAACACTTCCGCTGCCATATCTTACCTGCGTGAGGGATATATTTCCACCAATGTCGACCCAGCTTGCAGCTGATCGACCACCCCTCCGGGGCGCACCCCGTATTCATTGTATCCGTTCTGGCGACCAACCGCATAATAGATGAACTCGCTATCATAATAGCCGCCTTTCGACGGGCTTTGATCCTGAATGATTGCGTTATTGAGCACTACCCAATTGCGCTGCCCTTCATACCCTATAATCGGTGCCGTCGCATTTTGTTCGATCACTACGGATGTTGAATCCGGTGAAATGTTGATGGTTGGAACTGAATGCCCACCTGGTACATGGATTAATGTATTTTTCCGAACAGATATATTGTCCGAACCATGGACCGAGATGCCGTGGATATGACCATTGTATATTATGTTGTTCTCGATCAGCACATTCCGATGTCGCATTTGGCCGTTACCTAGATCCTGACCGTCGCCACCGGCCCAGATCGTCTGGGTAAAGCCACCAGCGCCCATATCAAAAACATTATCTCGGATAGTAATATTGGCGCTTCCGCTATTATTCGCGCGTTGAATCTGGATCATGTCGCGATGATCTTGTGAGCCCGCTTTACTATCGAAATCATGAATATAGTTCCGCTCGACCCAAATGTTGCCGACATTATCGAAAACCAAACCATCAGAACGAATCGAGTGAACATGACTGTCGATAACACTGATATCATTTGAATTGATTGCCATAAGCCCTTTCCACCAATTCCTGAACTCTGTATTCTCGATATCAACATCCGTTGTGTATAGAATCAGCAGACCAAGCCCGGTACCATCACCATCAGCAAGTGTTCCCGTGCCTCTAGCCTGATCCCCTCCAAAAACTGAGTTTGAAATTTTAACCTTACTGCTGTTCTGAATAGCAAAGTAAGCAATGTGTTCCGGCTCACCGGGCTTGAAATTGTAGTCAAAGTAGATGCCGTCCAGATGAAGGTTGCTGGTCCCTTCGATCTCCATACGATTAAAGCAAGCAGGCTTTCGGGGGTCTACCGATCTAATCACCACAGGTGATGAAAATGCCTTGCCCAGCTTTAGAGTGCCATAGTTGCCAGGTGTAAGCAGGTAAGTCTCTCCTCCTCGGGCATTCTGCAATGCTGCTGACAGTGCGGTTGCGTCCGATATGATCTGACCTTTAGCGTCGGCTGTAAATCTGGGTTTGAAGAGCTGTATGTCGCAGTATGTCTGCGCATGCAGCGCAGGGCTTAACAGAAGCAGGACCATACCTGCCAGCGCAAGAATACGAGATCTGGGCATGGTGCACCTTTCTGATCTGTGACCGTTCGAAAGCTTAGATGAACCACTACATACTGTCTATTGCGGTGCACCCCGGGGGTTACCTGACATTTCCGCTACACTCTTTAGTCTCAGAGTGGCGCCTTCCTGGGCAGTGTTAATTAAAACTGAAGGTTTCCGTAAGGGCATCGGGCAATTCATTGCCGACACCTGCCATCGATACGCAAGGACACGCCGGAACAATGGCGATTATGTGTTCATTGTTGCTTAACGGGAATCAATTAGCCAGACAGACAGCAACCGCCAAGGGAAATGGAACAATTCCCAGTATCGAGTATCGAGTTCACTCGGAAATGAAGGCAAAGGGGCAGCATTGTCCCGATACAGGCAACAATTTCCAAACATAGCCATATTTAGGCCACTCTGCCGCCCTCACGCGGCTGTTCCATTCGTCCTGGGTGTGCGGGAACTCGTGCGCTGCCACTCACAGCGCCTATGAAACAGAAGGTGAAATATGTCGACGACAATCACGGTAACCTCTGCGGCAGAGCTGAACCAGGCCTTGTCACAGGCGACAGGTGGGGAAACGATACTGCTTGCAGCCGGCGACTACGGCAAGCTCAGCCTGAACAGTACACAGTTTTCAGCCAACGTAACGATTAAATCCGCTGATCCGAATGTGCCGGCAAGCTTTTCGGCGGTCGGCCTCAGCCAGGCATCAAATATCACGTTTGATACCATCTTGTTTGACTACACCGCCAGTTCTGGTGATCCAGAGCATCTAAGCGTTTTTAGCGTTTATAACAGCTCGAATGTGACCTTCACCAACTCGGTCTTCGACGGCGATATTTCCAGCGGTACTGGCACCGGCACCGGTTTGCTCATCAACGGTTCCAGTAACATTGACATTAACAACACCGAGCTAAAAAACTGGTGGAAGGCCGTCATCACCGTGAATACCAACGGCATTGATGTCACTGGCAACGATATTCATTCGATCCGATCAGATGGCCTAGTCTTCGACAACGTAGATAATATCAAGGTCGAGCAGAACTATATTCACGATTTCGGTGGTCTGGCCGGTTCCGGCGACCATCGCGACATGATTCAGATCCAGCGCGCCAATGGTAGCGGCAGCGACAACATCATCATTCGCGACAATGTCTTCGATATGGGCCAGGGGGATTTCACCCAAACCATTTGGGCTGGCGGCGACGGCAAAGACACCAGCGATCCGAATGTCCAGCACAAAAACTTACTGATAGAAGGCAATGTAATTTACAATGGTCACCTCCACGGCATTTCTCTTTATGGCGTGGATGGATTGACGATCCGAAAAAACACTGTTCTGCATGTAGATGATAAGACTCTGACAGGCAGTGTCGAAGTGCCAGTCATTAACGTTTCGTCAGATTCACAGAACGTCACGATCACCCAAAACATCACATCGCAGATTCTGGGGCATAATGGTCAGGCGGGCTGGACTGTTTCTGACAACGTCCTGATCAAGCCCACCGAATACGACCAGCACTTTACCTATCAGGCCACGGCGCAGACGGACGGCTACAATCAATACATCGTCAAACCGGGAAGCCCGGCGGCTTTGGTCAGTGCAGGTTCTGACCTCGCAAACAGCATTTCGGGTTCATATTTTGATTGGCTCAAAAACAACGGGTATACCGGGACCGGCACGCCGTCTCAGCCCAATACCGGAACAAGCCAACCCAATATCGGAACGAACCCACCACCTGCTGATACCGGGGGCAGCCAGCCTGATACCGGGGAAAACCAACCCGAAACCGGAAGCAGCCAGCCCGAAACCGGGGAAAACCAACCCGAAACCGGAGGCAGCCAGCCCGAAACCGGGGAAAACCAACCCGAGGCCGGAGGCAATCAGCCTGAAACAGAGGCCGACATCGAAAACCCCAT
>NZ_JBQFPQ010000010.1:0-118397 GCF_056536445.1 Ruegeria sp. CL7 | reverse complement strand
CCCCCGTCAACCGCGTCGACAACGCTTACGGTGACAGAAACCTCGTCTGCACATGCCCCCCAATGGACGCATACGCAGACGCCGCGGAATAACAGCAACAACCCCGCCGAGTTTCGGCGGGGTTTTTCGCCAATCGGAAACTCATGTTCTGATTTGTGCCCTCTTTGGATGTCGTTTTTACCTAGCGAAGCGTCTTTTTCGCTTGCTGCGGGTGCGAAGGGCCCATAGCTCTGTGCGTGGGACACCCCTCCCCAACGAGGGGCGTGTATCTGGAAGGGTAATACAGATGAGCACTCAAAAACCGGCGACGCGGCCGGCCAATCCGCGTTTTTCCTCGGGCCCTTGCGCCAAACCCCCCACATTTGATCTGACCAAACTGGCCGATGCCGCCTTGGGACGCTCGCACCGTGCCGCCGTTGGCAAGGACAAGCTGAAAGCGGCCATCGAAGGCACGCGCGAGGTGCTTGGCATTCCGGTAGATTACAGGATCGGCATTGTTCCCGCCTCGGACACGGGCGCGGTTGAGATGGCTCTTTGGTCGCTATTGGGCGAACGCAAGGTCGAGATGCTGGCGTGGGAAAGCTTTGGGTCCGGTTGGGTGACCGATGTGGTCAAGCAGCTTAAGATCGACGCCGAGGTGAAGACCGCCGATTACGGACAGATCGTGGATCTGGCATCGGTCGATTTCGCCAATGACGTGGTCTTTACGTGGAATGGCACCACCTCGGGCGTGCGCGTGCCGAATGGCGACTGGATCGCCGATGATCGTCAGGGTCTGACGATCTGCGACGCAACCTCGGCTGCCTTTGCGATGGACCTGCCCTGGGACAAGCTGGATGTGACCACCTTCAGCTGGCAGAAGGTTCTGGGCGGTGAGGCCGCGCATGGGATGCTGATCCTGTCACCGCGCGCTGTTGAACGTCTGGAGAGCTACACCCCTGCATGGCCGCTGCCCAAGATTTTCCGCCTGACCAAGGGTGGCAAGCTGATCGAAGGCATCTTTACCGGGGCGACGATCAACACGCCGTCGATGCTGGCGGTTGAGGATTATCTGTTTGCACTGGATTGGGCGCGCTCGGTGGGCGGTCTGAAGGGCCTTACAGCCCGCGCGAACGCCAATGCCGATGCAGTGCATGCGTTCTGCGACCGGAACGACTGGATCGAAAACCTGGCCGCAGACGCTGCGACGCGGTCGAACACATCCGTCTGTCTGAAATTCACCGACGCCCGAATTCAGGACGGCGCAAGCTTTGCCAAGGCTGTGGCCAAGCGGCTGGAGTCCGAGAATATCGCGCTGGACATCGGTGCCTATCGCGACGCGCCTGCGGGCTTGCGGATCTGGTGCGGCGGTACGGTCGAGACCTCGGACATCGAAGCGATGCTGCCTTGGCTGGCATGGGCCTTTGAGGCCGAAATCGCGGCGCAGACAGAAGCCGCCTGATCGCATCCCATCTCCACCGGGCCGCATCGGCCCGGACCTCTCAATACATTCAAGGACCACAAACATGGCTCCCAAAGTACTCGTTTCCGACAAACTCAGCGAAACCGCCGTTCAGATTTTCCGTGATCGCGGCATCGACGTGGATTTCATGCCCGATCTGGGCAAGGACAAGGACAAGTTGGCCGAGGTGATCGGCCAGTATGATGGTCTTGCCATCCGCTCGGCCACCAAGGTCACGCCGACCATTCTCGAAAAAGCCGACAAGCTGAAGGTGATCGGCCGCGCTGGAATTGGCACTGACAATATCGACAAGGAAGCGGCGTCGAAAAAAGGTGTGATCGTGATGAACACGCCATTCGGCAACATGATCACCACTGCCGAACACGCCATTGCGATGATGTTTGCCGTGGCGCGGCAGATCCCCGAGGCCTCGACTTCGACCCATGCGGGCAAGTGGGAAAAGTCCAAGTTCATGGGGATCGAGCTGACCAACAAGACGCTCGGCGTCATTGGTGCGGGGAACATCGGTGGCATCGTGTGCGAGCGCGCGCTTGGCCTGAAGATGAAAGTCATCGCCTATGATCCCTATCTGGGCGAAGAGAAAGCCGCCAAGATGGGCGTGGAAAAGGTAGAGCTGGACGAGTTGCTGTCCCGCGCCGACTTCATCACCCTGCACGTGCCGCTGACGGATCAGACCCGCAATATTCTGAGCCGTGAGAACCTTGCCAAGACCAAGAAAGGCGTGCGCATCATCAACTGTGCTCGGGGTGGTCTGGTCGATGAGGAGGCCTTGGCCGAGGCGCTGCAATCCGGTCACGTTGCGGGCGCCGCGTTTGACGTGTTCGGTGAGGAACCCGCCAAGGACAACCCCCTGTTCAATCTGCCCAACGTGGTCTGCACGCCGCATCTTGGTGCAGCAACGACCGAAGCGCAGGAGAATGTGGCGCTGCAAGTGGCCGAGCAGATCTCGAACTATCTGCTGACAGGTGCGGTCGAGAACGCTTTGAACATGCCCAGTGTAACGGCGGAAGAAGCCAAGGTGATGGGGCCGTGGATCAAGCTGGCCGGCCATCTGGGCAGCTTCATCGGCCAGATGACGGATGAGCCGGTCAAGGCGATCAATATCCTGTATGATGGTGTGGCCGCTGAAATGAATCTGGCGGCGTTGAACTGCTCGGTGGTCGCCGGGATCATGAAAAAGTTCAACCCCGAGGTGAACATGGTGTCGGCCCCGGTTGTCGCCAAGGAACGTGGGATCAAGATCTCGACCACCAATCAGGACAAATCGGGTGCGTTTGAGGGCTATATCAAAGTCACCGTTGTGACCGACAAGCGCGAGCGTTCTATCGGCGGCACTGTGTTCAGCGACGGCAAACCGCGGTTCATCCAGATCAAGGGCATCAATATCGACGCCGAGGTCGGTGCCCATATGCTCTACACCACCAACGAAGACGTGCCGGGCATCATCGGTGCTTTGGGGCAGACCATGGGCGAGAACAACGTCAACATCGCGAACTTTACCCTAGGTCGATCCGAGGCCGGAGGAGAAGCGATTGCGTTGCTTTATGTCGACGAACCCGTTCCGGCCGAAGCACGCGCCAAGCTGGCGGAAACGGGTCTGTTCACGCAGATCAAGCCGCTGGAATTTGATGTCACCTGACGAGGCCTGTTGAGTTTGAGAAACAGTTCGGGACCCGGTTGACCGAAGGCCCGGGTCCTTTGTTTTCTCGGGCTGCAATCTGCGGCACAAGCAAGCTGAACCTTACCGTCGGAGGATCTATGACACAGCCTGTCTACGTTGTTGGTGATCTGCACGGGCAGGTGGCCGAGCTGGAACGCGCGCTGTCTCTGATCCGGGGTGATGGCGGCCCGGACGCCCAGATCGTGTTTCTAGGTGATTACGTGGATCGCGGCCCTGACAGCCGCGGGCTGATCGAGCGTCTGATTGCCGGGCGCGACGCGGGTCTGAACTGGATCACTTTGCTGGGCAACCATGATCGCATGTTCGCCTGGTTCATGGAGGATACGCCGCGTCACGATCCGCATTTGCTTGTCGGGTATCATTGGCTGCATGAAAGGCTGGGTGGGGTCGAGACCCTGCGCAGTTATGGCGTGGAATTCGAAGGCCAGATTCGCCTGGAAGATCTGCATCAGATGGCGCAGGCGGCGGTGCCGAAATCGCACCTGACTTTTCTGCGAGATCTGGTTCTGATGCATCAGACGCCCGAGCTTGCCTTTGTTCACGCAGGTATTCGCCCGGGCGTGCCGCTCAACGCGCAGGGGGACAACGACCTGGTCTGGATCAGGCAGGATTTTCATGCTCATCTGGGTCCGCATCCCAAACTGATCGTGCATGGTCATACTCCGGTAGACCGGGCAACGCATTATGGAAATCGCGTCAATCTGGACACAGGTGCCGGATATGGGCGCCCGGTGGGTGTCGCGGTGTTCGAAGGGCAGACCTGCTGGGAATTGACCGATCAGGGCCGTTTGCCGTTGACCCCCTAGATCACCTCGCCCGGCCAAGAAAATTTGGAGATTGAAGATGTATGTCGCCACTTTGCTGACCAATCCGGCAGCGCCTTCGCTGGACAGCGCATTACCCGAGTCACTGCGCAATGCGTGGGGTGGCGGGGACATCCTCTGGCTCAACCCGGATGAGGCGGCAGAATTCGAGTTGAACGCTATCCCCGACAATCGCTGGGACGTTTGGGCAGACTTGCAGGGTATGGGCGTGGACCTGATTTTGCAGCCTGCGCAGGGGCGGCGCAAACAGATGCTGCTGGCCGATATGGACAGCACCATGATCCAGCAGGAATGCATTGACGAACTGGCGGATGAGGCTGGCGTCGGCGAAAGGGTCAAGGACATCACCGCCCGCGCCATGAACGGAGAGCTGGATTTCGAAGGTGCCCTGATCGAGCGGGTTGGTTTGCTGAAGGACCTGGATGAAAGCGTCATCGGCAAAGTCCTGCGCGAACGGATCACCCTGATGCCCGGAGGCAGGGAATTGCTGGCGACGATGCGGGCCAACGGGGCCTATACAGCATTGGTATCCGGTGGCTTTACGGCCTTTACCGCGCGGGTGGCAGAGCTTTTGGGGTTCGATGAAAACCTTGCCAACACTTTGCTGGCGGAAGATGGCAAGCTGACCGGAGACGTCGCGCGTCCTATTCTGGGGCGTCAGGCCAAGGTCGAAGCGCTGGCGCAGATTTCAACGCGTCGGGGCCTGTCGGAAAGTGATGTGATTGCCGTGGGTGACGGGGCCAATGACCTTGGAATGCTTGGCCGGGCCGGGACCGGGGTTGCCCTTCATGCCAAACCGTCGGTGGCCGCACAATGTGATGTGCGGGTGAATCACGGCGACCTGACGGCACTGCTTTATCTACAAGGGTACAGTCGCGCGGATTTTGCCGAATTCTGACAGGGCTTTTCATTATTTAACATTTGTGTTAAATAGAGGTCATGAGCACGCTTCTGACCACCTTTTCCGCTTTGTCTGATGCCACCCGGTTCTCGATTGTCGAGCAACTGATGGAGCAGGGCGAACTGCCCGCTGGTGACCTGATCGAAGGGCGCGGCATGTCCGGCGCCGCGATTTCGCGCCACCTCAAGGTGCTGCGCGAGGCCGGGTTGGTGCAGCAGCGTGTGCGGGGCACCCAACGGATGTACTCCATCCGGTCCGACGGGCTGCGTATGATTGCCGACTGGACGATCTCCAAACGGCAATTCTGGGAAAGCAGCCTTGATCGCCTCAGTGATATCATCGAAAGGGAGAATTCATGGCCGACCTGAAACTGGAACGGGATTTCCCCGTCAGCCCAGAGGACCTGTTTGCATGGATCAGTGACGGCAGCCGGTTGTTGCAATGGTGGGGCCCCGAAGGGATGCACGTGCCTGAACACAATCTGGATTTCTCGCGCACCGGCCCGTGGTATTCGGTCATGGAAAACGGCGAGGGCCAGCAATACAAGGTCTCGGGCCACGTCACGCATGTCGACCCTCCAAACTCGGTGGGGTTTACCTGGGGCTGGCATGACGATCAGGATCAGCGCGGGGCCGAAAGCCACGTCACCTTCTCAGTCAAAGCGACAGGCACGGGGTCGCGCCTGGTTTTGGACCACCGCGAACTGGCCGATGCCGAAGCAGCCGCGAACCACAATCAGGGCTGGACGTCTTCGCTGCGCAAACTCGAAGCGAAGTGCAAATAAGGTTTCATCAGGGAGGAGCGATATGCCCCAATATTTGTTTGTTTATCACGGGGGACACACCCCGACCGACCCCGCCGAGATCGAGGCGACCATGGCCGCCTGGGGCGCCTGGTTTCAGGATATGGGAGACGCCCTCGATATCCCCGGAAACCCGGTGGGGCAGTCTTACACCGTCAGCAACAACGGAGTGGTCGATAACGGCGGCGCAAACCCGGCCTCGGGCTTTACGGTGATCAAAGCTGACAGTATCGATGCTGCGACCGAGATGGCCAAGGGCTGTCCGATGGTCGTCAACGGCACAGGCTCGGTTGAAGTGGCCGAGGTGCACGAGATCGAGATGTAGTGGCCTTAGCCGGGGAAACCCGGCGCAGGTTTGATCACGCCGCATTCCAGCCCCCGGCGGCTGTATTGCGTGGCGTTCATGAATTTGCGGGTGGCCGGGTGATCGGCCTCCAGCACACCAAGGCTCACCAGAATAGCGGCGATGGCGCATTCGCTGGCCCGTGTGGTGCCATCGGTGATCTTCAGCGCAACGCCCATGCGTTTTTCCGGGATGATGGCCACAAACACCGCCTCGGCCCCGGTCTTGATGGCGACGCGCCCGTTCATGGCGCGCATCAGTTCGGTGCAGGCCCGGGTCTCACCGGCAACCAGTTCCGGGTGTTTCACCATCGCGGCCACCAGCTGCATCGCTGCATCGCTGGAGCGGTCGGACCGGTCTGCGGCTGAAGCAAACCAAGCCATCGAACGTGCCAAACCGAAAAGCGATGTGGCGAAATTCGGGGCGGAACAGCCATCGATGCCGTATGCCGGGCTGGTCTCGGCCGTTGTTTCTTCGACGGCAGACAGGCAGGCTTGTTGCACCGGATGATCAATTTCAAGGTATTCCGGCCCGGCGCCCATATGCTGTGCCAGAGTCAGAAAGCCGCAATGCTTGCCGGAACAATTGTTGTGGATCTGGCAAGGCGTGTCGTCCGCCAAAATCAGCCGGTCGCGCGCGGCGGTGTCGGCGGGCTCCTGTGGGCCGCACCGCAGATCGTGCTCGTTCAACCCCAGATGGTCCAGCCACGCCGTCACGCGATCCGTGTGGATCGCCGCCCCGTTATGCGAGGCGCAGGCCAACGCGAGGTGTTCGCTGGTCAGACCGTATTTCGCCGCCGCCCCTGATGTGACCAACGGAAGCGCTTGAATCATCTTGGCGGATGACCGCGGGTATATGACGGATTGCGGGTCGCCCCAACTGCGCACGATCTGGCCCGTGTCATCGCAAATAACCGCATGACCCAGATGCAGACTTTCCAGCAGAGGGCCGCGCCAAAGTTCTGTCATGGGTACGGGCTGCGTCATCTGGACCTCCGAAATTTATGCGCAAAATTCTGCCAATCGCCCTTTCGCCTGTGGCGAAACCTGCGTTAGTGTGTGTATGTCGGCAATCATCGGAAGACGCAAACGAATAGACGAACCGGCAGGGTTCGCAGACGTGTCCGATGGGTATGAGGTAAGGGTCGAGCTAGGAGGCTGGACAAATGGGATCAATGCTCGTTCGCACGATAGCGGGCCTGTGTATGGCAGGCATCGCAGCAACATCTGCAATCGCCCAACAGGCGACAAGCACCAACCGCGTAGCTGCAAAAACGGATTGGAGCGTTTTTGTCGAAGACGATCCCACCGAATGCTGGAGCGTCTCGGCACCCAAGGAAACCGTAAACACCCGCGGTGGACGTGTGGTTTCCGTACGGCGCAGCGATATCCTGCTGTTTGTGTTCTATCGCCCGAATGCCGAGGTCAAAGGCCAATTGACCTTTACTGGCGGCTACCCGTTTGCCGCGGGTTCGACGGTGAACCTGAACGTGGACGGGACCGAGTTCGAACTGTTCACAGAAGGCGAATGGGCCTGGGCCGCGTCGGATGCGGATGATGCCAAGATCATCACCGCCCTGAAGCGCGGAACCGAGGCTGTTCTGACCGCCCGGTCCGAGCGTGGGACGCAGACGAAAGACACCTTCTCGCTGCTGGGCTTTACCGCAGCGATTGAAGACGCTGAGAAGCGCTGCACCAACTGATCTTATCGCGCCGATTGTTGAAAAGGCCCCGCCTGGTCGCGGGGCTTTTGACGTATGGTCATCTGCCAGTTTTGATCCGCATCAAAGTTTCGCGTTCGGCAATGTGAACTAAGTGGTTTAGCCACTTAGAGAGGACATCGTGATGAAACAGAAAACTTGGATCACTCTGGTTCTGGTCGCATCCGCCGCTGTGCTGAGCGCTTGCGAGAAGAATGCTGAAACCTACCCGATATCGGGCGAGCAATGTGGCCCGGAAGATCCGGTTCAGACCCTGGACGCCAGTGATTGCTACACACCGCCGCCGGTAAACTGATCAAAAAGGCCCGGTATGTTCATCGTGCCGGGCCTGCCGGCTTAGGAAACCTTTTGATCTTTGCGCAGGTTCCTATATAGAGGCGCATCCCAAGCCCGATTCCGTCGAGATACGCCAATGTCGCCCAAAGCGCCGATCACCCAAGACGTCATGACCATCCCGCGCAAACTGCCCGACGGGAAGATCAACCTCGTCGGCCTTACGCGCGACCGTTTGCGCGAAACCTTGATTGAACACGGCACGCCCGAGAAACAGGCCAAGATGCGCACCGGTCAGATCTGGCAATGGATCTACCAATGGGGCGTGCGCGACTTTGCCCAGATGACCAATCTGGCAAAGGCTTATCGCGCTCAACTGGCCGAGCACTTCGTGATCGAAATCCCCGAGGTGGTCACACGTCAGGTGTCCGAGGACGGCACCCGCAAATACCTGTGCCGTATCGCCGGCGGGCATGAGGTCGAGGTGGTCTACATCCCCGAGGAAGATCGCGGCACGCTGTGTATCTCGTCTCAGGTGGGCTGTACGCTGACCTGTTCGTTTTGTCATACCGGCACTCAAAAACTTGTACGAAACCTGACATCCGCCGAAATCGTTGGCCAGATCATGATGGCGCGCGACGATCTTGAAGAATGGCCAACCCCCGGCGCACCTAAGGACGAAACCCGCCTGCTGTCGAACATCGTTCTGATGGGTATGGGCGAGCCGCTTTACAATTTCGAAAACGTGCGCGACGCGATGAAGATCGCCATGGACCCCGAGGGCATTTCTCTGTCGCGCCGGCGGATTACTCTGTCGACCTCGGGCGTGGTGCCCGAGATCGCGCGCACCGCCGAGGAAATCGGGTGCCTGCTGGCGATCTCGTTCCACGCCACTACGGACGAAACTCGCGACGTTCTTGTGCCCATCAACAAACGTTGGAATATCGAGGAACTGCTGACCGCTTTGGCCAGCTATCCGAATGCTTCGAACTCTGAACGGATCACGTTTGAATATGTGATGCTGGATGGTGTGAATGACAGTGACGAAGATGCGCATCGTTTGATCAATCACATCAAGCGACACAACATTCCGGCCAAGATCAACCTGATCCCGTTCAACGAATGGCCCGGCGCACCGTACAAGCGCAGCTCGAACAACCGCATCCGCGCCTTCGCAAACATCATCTATCAGGCCGGCTATGCCTCGCCCATCCGCAAGACACGCGGTGAGGACATCATGGCGGCTTGCGGTCAGTTGAAGTCGGCGACCGAACGGGCGCGCAAATCACGCAAACAAATCGAGGCCGAAACGGGTCTGAGCCGATAGGGTTTGGTCCATCTGGGCCAGGCTTGATTGGATCGCGCCTTAAGTGTTTTCTGGCTTTGTCTGCACGTCACAATTGTTTTGTTCAAACTTAATGTTTCAGATGCTGAAACTACATGCATGATTTGCTATATTTCTCGTGCCCGTCGCTGAATTTGCCTCTTCAATTCGATGCACAAGCCGGTGAGGTGTCCGGGTCAGAGATGGCAAGTTTTTGCGATTCCGCTAGACTGTTCCAAGTGGTGCAGAAAGCGCTCAGGTGAACTGAATTTCAGGTGGGCCACGATTATGAATGCAAGTTCTTTTTCGATCATCCGTTTTGGTGCCGCTGCGCTCGCTATCGTCTCGGGTTCAAGCTTGGCCTTTGCTGACGGCCAGGACGCTCATATTGCAATCGAAAACCCTGCCGAGTTGAGCAAAAAAGAGGCTTTGGAACACTACCGATCCCTCAATCGCCGCATGGCGCGTGGCTACGCCGTGGCGCAACTGGACCTGATCCTCAACTACCAAAGCTGGCCGATTTTCAACGATGCGCCCTATATTTCGGCAACCCACGGGCAAAGGTATGTGAACAGCTACGCCAATCGCATGGCGCATAACTACGCGACGTTGCAGGAAGGTGAAGAACTTCCCATGGGGTCGGTTCTTGCCAAGGACAGCATGACCGTGACGGATGAAGGTCACGTGCATCCCGGTGCCATGTTCGTAATGGAGAAACTGGCAGAAGATGCCAGCCCGGACACGGCGGATTGGCGTTACATCATGGTCTTGCCGGACGGCTCGGTCTTTGGGGACACTATGGGCGACCGCGCCGGTGCCGTGGCCTATTGCCATGTCTGCCACGAACAGGTGGCAGATCGGGACTATACGTTTTACGTGCCGGAAGAGTATCGAACACGCGACTGAGCCGGCTCAGGCTTGTTGTGCGCCCGGCAGCTTCAGTTCCGTCGCCTCACGGCGGCTGAGTTGTTCGCCCTGCTTGCGCTTTGACAAAACTTCACGGGCCAGCGCGTATTTGTCGTCCTGCCAGAAAATCAAGCAGCCGTTGCAACCTTTGCCACAGCAACCCTCGGTGCCGATGCGGTTGGTTTTGAAACGGCGTTCGTTGCCGTCTTCGCCGATCTTTTCAACCAAGGCGTCGCGACGGCGGGCATAGGCGCCAGGGTTGTCACGGCCCGAGGTTTCCAAACCCTGCACCAGCTTGTCAAAGCGGATGCGGCTCCAGTGTTCGTCAGTCAGGGCGCGTTCCTTGCGCAGAACGGAATAGGCGGGGAACCGGGCGCGCAGATCGTCGATATCCTCGTGGTCGAACAGGGTGAAGGGCAGGCGGATCACTGTTTTGGTGCTGCCATGCACTACGTCCATCCGCGCACCATCGGATGCGCGTTCGAAATCATAGACCCTCAGCAGAACCGTCTCGCGCGAGATGGGCGAGACGAAATCCAGCACATCGCCGGGTTCCAGCTTGTTCTTTACCTCGACCAGAAAGGCATCCTGGGTCACTTCGGTGACGATCCCGGCATATTCCCATTGCGCGATGGACGCCGTGTGCTCGTAATCATGGGCGTAGTTGGTCAGACGCCCCTCGTGGAAGGCCAGCGTATAGCCGCGGTTTCCCACGGTCTCCAACTCGCGCATATAGGGTTTCGGGTCCCAGTTCTGGGGGTCGGCATAGTAATCGTCGATGGCCATGCGATAGGCGCGCGCGACGATGGCGGCGTAGTATTCCGACTTGCCGCGCCCCTCGACCTTGAGGCTGTCGACCCCGATCTTCAGGTATTCGTCCAGCTTGGGCATGATGCACAGATCGCGCGAATTGAGGATGTAGGAACCGCGGTCGTCTTCCTCGATCGGCATCAGATCGCCGGGGCGGCAGCCTTCTTCCAGCAGGAATTCGAACAGGTCGGCGTTTTCTTCGGTGATGCGCAATTCCTGATGTGTGCCATCCTTCAGGCGCAGTTTCAGCGCATAGTTCCAGCGGCAGGAGTTGGCGCAGTTGCCCTGGTTGGCGCCACGTTCCGCCATGAAATTCGACAGCAGGCAACGGCCCGAATAGGTCATGCACATGGCCCCGTGGACGAAGGCCTCGAGCTTGATGTCGGGGCATTTTTCGCGGATTTCCACCAGTTCGGGGTAGGAAACCTCGCGCGCCAGAACCACCAGTTCCGCGCCCTGATCCTGCCAGAACTTCACCGACAGCCAGGAACAGATATTGGCCTGGGTCGAGATGTGCAGCGGCAGTTCCGGCGCGCGGTCGCGCACGTACTGGAACACGCCGGGGTCGGCGATGATCAACCCGTCCGGCTGCACTTTGCGGACAGTGTCGATATATTCGTCCAGCTTCGGGATGTCCTTGTTGTGCGAGAACAGGTTCAGCGTCAGATAGGCGCGCCGGCCATGGCTGTGGCAGAACTCGACGCCCTCGATCACCTCTTCCAGCGAAAACTCGGATTTCGTGCGCAGCGACATATCGGGCGTGCCCAGATACACCGCATCCGCCCCGTAAAGGACAGCGAGTTTCAGCTTGCGCAGATTGCCCGCAGGCATCAGCAATTCAGATCTGGACTGGGTCATGGCGCCACCTGTCAAAGGATCAAGCCGGCCTTCTAATCCAAATGTTTCGAGTCCAAAACCCCGTTATCTGCGACGGAATCGCGCTGTACCGATGACCTTGACCAGTTGCTGCCGCACAGGTTCGGGTTGCGCCTCGATCGCGTTCAGAACTTCGCGCAGTTCGGCCCGCAGCCCATGCAGCTGGTCGATCAGTGAGATCATCATCGACAGCGCATCCGCCTCCATGTCGTACTGTTCGTGCAACTCACAGGCCAGTTCCAGACGGGCGACGTCGATATTTTGATAAACCAGCCCTTGATCCGACTGTTCCGGAATCACGATTTCCGCCGCCAGGTATTCGGTCAGGCGGTCCGAGGTCAGGCGGGTGACCGTTTCGATCAGTTCCTTTTCGGTCAGGATCATAGCTGCATTCCTTTCCGCGGATCATAGCGGTGCTTTTGACGCCAGGTTTCCATGAACTGCTTCAGTTCATCATCGATCTTGTCCGGTGTCGCAATGGTCAGCTCAATCAGCTGATCACCACGGGCGGACGAGCCGCGCTTTTTCACGCCTTTTCCGCGCAACCGAAGCGTTTTGCCGCTGCTGGTGCCTGCCGGGACGTTGACATTCACACCGCCGTCTATGGTAGGGGCCGGGACTTTTCCGCCCAGAATGGCCTCGTCGATTGTGATCGGCAGCGTGATATGGATGTCGTCGCCCTGACGTTCAAAAACCGGGTGCTTGGCGACCGAAACCGTCACCAGTGCGTCACCTGGAGGGCCTTCGCCATATCCCGGCGCGCCTTTGCCGCGCAAACGGATGGTCTGGCCGTCGGTGATCCCGGCCGGGATTTTGACCTCGATCCGGTCTCCATCCGGCAAGGTCAATTTCTGACTGGCGCCGAACACGGCATCCAGAAAGCTGATTTGCAGTGAATAGTTCAGATTGTGACCCGGTGCGTGAAACTGGTGGCCGCGCTGGCCCCCAAAACCGCCGCGACCACGCATGAACTCGGCAAAGATGTCTGACATGTCGTCGGGATCCGCCTGACGCCCGCGATAGGGGTTTCCAGCAGCCTCGGCATAGTCCCGGTAATACTGCTGTTGCGGGCGTTCCTGACCCGAGGCGTCTATTTCCCCGTTGTCGAAACGCGCACGTGTTTCAGGATCTTTCAACAGATCATAAGCAGCGGCGGCGGCCTTGAATTTGGCCTCGGCCGTGGCATCGCCGGGTTTCAGATCCGGATGGCAATCCTTGGCGATACGCCGGTAGGCTTTTTTGATCTCGGCTGCACTGGCGTCCTTCGAGACACCAAGAACGGTGTAGGGGTCGTCGCTCATCTCACTCTCACAGGTCAGGGGCGGGTCTGATCACGATGAAGGTGTTCTACCATTTGATTTCAATGGTTGAAACGGAAGAGGCGATTGAATTGTCTCGTAAAATCCCGAAGACCTGATAGTATATGCATATTTATACTTGTCGAATGACGGAGACCGCCGCATGTCACGCAGAATAAAATCCGCCCTGGCCCTGATGGCCGGGAATGCCATTGGGTTGTTGCTTGCCGCGCTGATATTGTCGGGATTTGCGATCAAGCCGATCTCGTTCATCGTGGTGGTGATTGTCTTCACCGTCGTACAGGTCGTGGCTGAACCCCTGATCCTGAAACTGGGCGAAAAGAAAGCGCCCGCCCTGAAAGGTGGGATCGCCCTGATCGTAACCTTCGTGGGCCTTTTCGTGACCGACCTGATTGCAGCCGGGCTGACCGTTGGCGGGGTTTCGAACCTGCTGGCGGCAACATTGCTGGTCTGGCTGGGGGCGTTGATCGCCAGCGTTGTGCTGCCGATCTACGTGTTCAAAGAACTGCGTGAGCCCAAAAAGTAATCACACGACGTTCAGGCTGGCTTCGATAGCTTGCCACAATTCTTCCACGGGTTCGCATCCGACGGATAGGCGGATGAAGGCCGGATCAACGTCGTCGCCCCAGCGCGCGCGCCGCTCGGCCGAGCTGTGGACGCCTCCGAATGACGTGGCTGGGCGCAGAAGCGAGCAATTGTTGATGAAGGCTTCGGCCCGGTCTTCGCTGTTCAGCGTCAGGGACAGCAGAAATCCGAAACGTGTGGTCTGTTCTTGCGCCAGTTTATGCGACGGGTCGTTGGCCAGCCCGGGATAGCGCACCTGTTTCACTGCGGGATGTGCCGTCAGGCGTTCGGCCAATACTTCGGCCGAGCTGCACATCCGGTCGAACCGAACGTCCAGCGTTTCAAGTCCGCGATGAAGAAGCCATGCTTCATGTGGCCCCGGAATCGAGCCGGAGACTTTCCGCCATTCCTCGACCCGTTCCATGATGTCGCCGTTGCGGCTGGCCACATGGCCCATCAGCATGTCGGAATGCCCGCCCATCGCCTTGGTATCGGACGAGACGACCACATCGATGCCCAGATCGAGAGGACGCTGACCCAGCGGAGTCATCGTCGTATTGTCGGCAATGGTTATGCCCCCGGCAGCGCGCACCCGATCCGCCACCTCGGTCAGATCGATCATGTCCAACCCCGGATTCGAGGGGCTTTCGGCAAAGACCACATCGAACCCGTCAAAACCGCCGTCGGCAAAGGCGGTGGTGGGGCGTTCCTCAACGATCACGCACAGCCGCGACAGGAAACGATCGGCCAATAGGCGCGTCACGTAATAGCCGTCGGAGGGGATCAGCAGGCGTGATCCGGCCTTTACGGTGGCAAACAGTGCTGCGGAAATCGCTGCCATGCCCGAGGGAAAGCTGAGGCAGGGCGCGTCTTCCAAATGCGACAGAACATGCTCCAGATGCACCCAGGTCGGGTTGTCCACCCGGCCGTAACTCGCCTGCCCGTCCGGGGTGCCCGGCAGGTGGTACATGCTGCTTTGGGTCAGTGGCAGCGCTACGGGTTCGCCCTTGCTCAGGGCATTTCCGCGCAGATGCAGCATCTCTCCGGTCTTGGGCGCCATGGTTCAGCGCCCCGGTATTTCGTCGCGGGGCGGGGCGGGCTCCCAGTTTTCAATGATCTCGACCGCTTCCTGCGCCGTGTCCACAAAGCGGAACAGGTCAAGATCCTCGTCCGAGATGGTTCCGGCATCGGCCAGCGCTTTCCAGTTGATGACCTTTTCCCAGAATTCGCGACCAAACAGCAGGAAGGGCACGCGGTCCATCCGGCCGGTCTGAATCAGGGTCAGGGATTCGAACAGCTCGTCCAATGTGCCGAAACCACCGGGGAAAATCGTGATGGCGCGGGCGCGCATCAGGAAATGCATCTTGCGGATGGCGAAATAGTGGAAGTTGAAGCTGAGATCCGGCGTCACATAAAGGTTCGGGGCCTGCTCGTGCGGCAGAACGATATTCAACCCGATCGAGCATCCGCCCGCGTCCTGTGCCCCACGGTTGCCTGCCTCCATCACACCGGGGCCGCCGCCCGTGACGATCACGTTTTCACGGCAGCCGGTCTCGTTCGATTTCACGGTCATCAGCCGCGCGAACTCGCGCGCCTCGTCGTAATAGGTCGACAGACCAGCCAGCGTTTCCGTTCGTGCGGTGTGTTTCTGCGATGGTTCAGGGATGCGCGCGCCGCCGAACATCACGATGGTCGAGGTGATCTCGCGCTCACTCATGATCATCTCGGGTTTCAGCAGTTCCAGTTGCAGACGTACCGGGCGCAGCTCGTCGCGGCACAGGAATTCGTCATCGGCAAAGGCAAGGCGATAGGCGGACGATCGCGTTTGCGGCGTGTCCGGCACTTCGCTCGCGGTCGAACGATCTGTCTGCGCATCGCGAAACGGATTGTGGCGGTCTTCTCTCATGGGTGATCGATCCCTGCTTGCGTGTTTTCCAAACAGCTATAGGGTTCGCGGGCAGAGTGCCAGTCACGGAAAGACAAGAATGAATTGGAAGAGCGAAATATCAGCGGCGCGGGATCGTATCGCCGGGCATACGCAGGTGACGCCGGTGATCGAGAGCCGAGTTCCGGGCCATCCCATTGAGCTGAAGCTGGAGCACATGCAGCACACGGGCAGTTTCAAGGCGCGCGGTGCGTTCAATACGTTGCTGAGCCTCGACGTGCCCGATGCAGGTGTCGTGGCTGCATCCGGTGGCAATCATGGTGCAGCGGCGGCCTTTGCGGCGCAGGCGCTTGGTTATCCGGCCAAGATTTTCGTGCCCGAACTGGCGGGGCCATCCAAGATTGCATTGATCCGGCAAACCGGCGCGGATCTGAGCGTTGTGCCCGGCGAATACGCCAATGCGCTGACACAGGCGCAGGCGCATGAAGCGGAGACCGGCGCGATGCAGATTCACGCCTATGATGCGCCGGCTACCGTGGCGGGGCAGGGGACCTGCTTTGCGGAATGGGATGCGCAGGGCCTACAGGCAGATACGGTGTTGGTCGCCGTGGGCGGGGGTGGGCTGATCGCCGGGGCGTTGGCCTGGTTTGACGGAGCGCGCAAGGTCGTGGCGGTCGAACCCCAGACCTCTTGTGCATTGAATGCGGCGTTGCAGGCCGGTGAGCCGGTGGATGTTTCCGTATCCGGCATCGCGGCAAATGCGCTTGGCGCGCGCCGGATTGGGCAGATCTGTTTCGACCTGGCACAGGGGATGACGTCGGTCCTGGTGTCGGATGATGCCATCGCGGCGGCTCAGAAGACGTTGTGGCAGGCGCATCGTATTCTGGTGGAGCCGGCGGGCGCCACGGCGTTGGCAGCCTTGACCTCGGGCGTGTATCGGCCCGAACCGGGCGAGCGCGTGGCCGTTCTGGTGTGTGGTGCGAATGTCGCGCCGGACCCGCTTGCGGGGTGAATTATCTGGTTGAGGATAGCTGTCGTAGATTTTATCTATAATTTATGACCGCTACGATCTCGGACACGATTTACCAGAACCTCAGCCAGCAAATCATAACCGGAGAGCTGAGCGCCGGGGAAAAGCTGCGGCAGGATCATATTGCCCGCACCTTCGACACCAGCCATGTTCCGGTGCGGGAAGCCCTGTTGCGGCTTGAGGCGCATGGACTGGCCCGGCACGAGCCGCGCCGGGGCATGCGGGTCACGGCGCTGGACCCGGCAGAGGTGCGAGAGGTCATCGAAATGCGCGTGGCGCTGGAAACACTGGCGTTGCAGCAATCGGTGCAGAACATGTCTCCGGTCGCGTTGGACAAGATCGACCGCGCACGCATCGCCTGTGACGAGGCGCAGACGATGCCCCAATGGGAGGCGTTGAACAGAGCATTCCATCGCGCCATCCTGACACCTTGCGGGCTGCCCCGTCTGTTGCACACCATCGACGATCTGCATATCGCAAGCGCACGCCACTTGTTTGCGCACTGGCGGTCGAAATGGGTGCAGCAAACTGACAAGGATCACGCCGCACTTGTTCAGGCACTCAGGCGGAAGGACCTGAGCACGGCAAAAGGTATTCTGACCCGACATATACGCCGCGCCAGCTGATTGCGGGCCTTTCAGACGCAAAACGGCCCGTGTTCGTCGCATTGCGCCATGGGCCCGGCTTGCGTATAGGCCAAACCAACATGAACAGATTCTGTAGGGAGACGCCCCATGTCCAACGCGCAACTGGAAGCCGCCATCGAAGCCGCCTGGGAGGCGCGCGACACGATCACACCTGCCACGGCAGGTGAACAACGCGAAGCGATCGAAGACACGCTGAACGCGCTGGACAGCGGGTCGCTGCGTGTTGCCGAAAAGCTGGAAAACGGCGACTGGCACGTGAACCAGTGGGCCAAAAAGGCGGTTCTGCTGGGCTTTCGCATCAAGGACATGGAAATTCAGACAGGCGGTCCGCAGGACGGCGGCTGGTGGGACAAGGTGGACAGCAAGTTCGCTGGTTGGGGTGAAGATCAATGGCGCTCGGCCGGGTTCCGCGCGGTTCCCAACTGCGTTGTCCGCAAATCGGCCTATATCGCGCCGGGCGTGGTGCTGATGCCATCCTTTGTCAACCTTGGCGCCTATGTGGATGAAGGCACCATGGTCGACACCTGGGCGACCGTCGGCTCATGCGCGCAGATCGGCAAAAATGTCCACCTGTCGGGCGGCGTAGGTATCGGTGGCGTGCTGGAGCCGATGCAGGCCGGCCCGACCATCATCGAGGACAACTGCTTTATCGGCGCGCGCTCCGAGGTGGTCGAGGGCTGCATCGTCCGCGAAGGCTCGGTTCTGGGGATGGGCGTGTTCATCGGCAAATCAACCAAGATCGTGGATCGGGAAACCGGCGAAGTGACATATGGCGAAGTCCCGCCCTATTCCGTGGTCGTCGCGGGTTCGATGCCGTCAAAGAACAACATCAGCCTGTATTGCGCGGTGATCGTGAAGCGGGTGGATGAAAAGACCCGGTCGAAAACCGGCATCAACGAATTGCTGCGGGACTGATCGCCCCGGTTGTACAGAAAGGCCGGAGCTGACCCGCTCCGGCCTTTCCGTTTTTTGGGGTGTTTGACTTATGCGACCGCACCTTGGTCAGAGCCTGTCCTGAGATTGTGTCCTGGCTCAGACGAACGCTCTGTGTGGGTCAGCGATTTTCACCCTGCATAGCGTCAACTTCTGAGTTTCCTGCGTTGGTTTCCGTGCCTTCGCTTTCGTTATCGCCGCCGCTTTCGTTATCGTCGCCGCCTTCGTTGTCGCCGCCGCCTTCGTTGTCGCCGCCGCTTTCGTTACCGTCGCCGCCTTCGTTATCGTCGCCACCTTCGTTGTCGCCGCCGCCTTCGTTGTCGCCGCCGCCTTCGTTATCGTCGCCGCCTTCGTTGTCGCCGCCGCTTTCGTTATCGTCGCCGCCTTCGTTGTCGCCGCCGCTTTCGTTATCGCCGCCGCTTTCGTTATCGCCGCCGCCTTCGTTGTCGCCACCGCTCTCGCTATCGCCCCCGTCTTCGCTATCGCCACCGCCGTCTTGGGCGTAAGCTGCACTTGGCGTCACAAAAGACAGCACGGCGACAGCAGGTACTCCGGAAAGCACAATCACACTTGCAGTTGTCATCATTAACTTGGACAGAACACTCATTTTAATTCTCCTGTAAAAAAATGACTTACGCAGTGGCACCATCCTAGGGTTGGCTTCTCTTCACCGTTGTGAAAGGCAGGAAACGCGTCGAACTCAGCAGGAAATGGCTAAAATTGAGGTCAAAATGTGGCAAAAATGTGCCCGATTCAACTTAAGGAATGGAGTTGAAGCGCGGCTCAATTTTTGGGCGAAAATGGGGAAGGGGCTTTGCTGAGTCGCATTCCTTCAAATCCTCTAGGCTTGTGGGCCGGGCAGGGGGCTGCGGAAGATTCCACGCTCAAAGCCTGGATCGATGGAAGCAGTTGACCCTCCAAAACACCGCGCGTAATGCAAGGCCCATGGAAAAGCAAAAGAAGCCCTCTCGTCAGCAAGTCTATACCCTTCTGGTCCAGATCGGCCGCAAGGACGGCGACGGGCTGCCGGACGGTGCGACGGGGGCGGCACTGATCTGCTACGCCAGCGGCGTGGACGAAGCCGAGGCCGTGCGCGAGACGGTGGCTATTCTGAAGCAGGCCGACACCGCGCCTTTGGATGTCACCGGCTACGGGACCCTGGCCGAGCGTGAGGCACAGGGACATGACATCGAACCTGACGAACGTGCCCTGATGCAGCGTGCCCTGGATGAAAACGCCGTGATCGTCGCGCAGATGACACCGTTCTTCGGGGACGAGGCGCCGGCCTAGTTCCGCATACCGAACCACTTGCGATAGATTTCGTCATAAGTACCGTCTTCACGCAACGAAAGCAGGGCCTGGTTGACATCCTCGACCAGAGGCGACCCGGTCGGGAAAGCGATGCCATAGTTCTCGCGCAGGAAGACGCCGCCTGTCATCGACGCCGTTCGCCGGCCTTCATGGGCCGCATAATAAGACAGGATCGGCGCGTCGAATACGACAGCATCCAGTTGTTTGGACTGGAACGCATCCAGCATCTGCTCCAGCCCGGGATAGCCGGTGAATTCAATATCACGCCGGTTCAGAAAACTTGCCGCGGTCGAGTCCGAGATTGTCCCGACATTTTTGCCATACAGGTCATTCACCGAATTCACGCTGCCCGTGATCGCATCCACCGTCATGACCGAGGTGATGCGGGCCGTGAAAACGGACACGATGAACAGTGACGAAACAACCAGAATGACACCCAGAAGCCGGCCGAAAGGCGTGCGCGGCATCCTCTCTTCGAACCCGCCGTTCACGACGAGGTTCAGCGCCCACCAGAACGAGGGAAACCATGCCTCGTTCAGCTTGCGATCGAAATAGGGTTGAGCACTGCGCTCAAAGCTCCACATCAACATGCCGCCGCCCAACAGAATGGCGAAGGCCAGGCCGATGGCGATAAAAAGCTCTTTTGAGAGCAGCGCATGCAGCAGCGAAGGCTGGCGCGCGGCTTCCGATGGCACCATGATCTGTAGGCCCGCCTCAAAGATCGGCTGGCTGAAGTCCATTTGCGTTTCCCGCAGCGCAGTGATCGAGATATTGGCGACTGCAAGATCGGCGGACCCATTCTGAACCGCCTCCAGCATATCCGAGAATGAATCCACCCGATTGATGGAATAGTCCCAGTTCAGCGCTTCTGCCAGCGCGGCGAGCAGATCCATCGAAAAGCCGGTTTCCGCACCGTCTTCGACATAGGAAAACGGGGGGCGGGTCACCGTCGTGACCGTGAGGGACTGTGCCATGCTCTGCTGCGCTAGGACGGCGAAAGTCAGGCAGATCAGTGCGTAGAATGCGCGCTTCATTTTCATTCACCTGTTTCGCGGCCCTGTAACGCGATTGCGCGGCTGGCGGCAAGATGGTCGCCGGGTAAACCGCCATGATTTGTCAGGGTATCGCTTTGATATCTGCTCAGTCGGGTGAAATGATATTTTTGCGAATTGGGGTTGGAAAACCGGCCAATTCGTTGAATCTGTGCGCGAACCCGCGAAAGACACCGTTCCAGAGGCCATTGCATGACCGACCCCGTCCAATTGACAGCCGATCTGATCCGTTGCCCATCGGTCACACCAGCCGAGGGCGGCGCGCTTGTTCTGCTGGGATCGAAGCTGGCGGATGCGGGGTTTGAATGCACGCGTGTCGACCGTGGTGGCGTCAGCAACCTGTTCGCACGATGGGGCCAGAAAGGCCATCCGCGCAGTTTCGGGTTCAACGGCCATACCGATGTTGTGCCGGTCGGCGACGAAGCCGCATGGACGATGCCGCCTTTCGGGGCCGAAATACGCGATGGTGTGATGTATGGGCGTGGGGCAACGGATATGAAATCCGGCGTTGCGGCGTTTGCGGCGGCGGCAATCGATTTCGTGCGCGACACCCCGCCTGACGGCGCCATCATCCTGACGATTACCGGCGACGAGGAAGGCGACGCGCTGGATGGCACGACCGCCTTGCTGGATTACATGGACGGCGCCGATGAACATATGTCTGTCTGTGTGGTGGGTGAGCCCACTTGCCCGAACAAGATGGGTGAAATGATGAAGATCGGCCGTCGGGGGTCGATGACCGCATGGTTTACGATCACCGGTGTTCAGGGGCATTCGGCCTATCCGCATCGTGCCAAGAACCCGTTGCCAGCCATGGCCCGGCTGATGGATCGGCTGGCGGGTCACGAACTGGATCAGGGCACGGACCACTTCGATGCTTCGACATTGGCAGTGGTGACAATCGATACCGGGAATGCGGCCACCAACGTAATCCCGGCGCAGTGCAAGGGAACGGTGAATATTCGATTCAATGATCTGCATTCCGGGGCCGGCCTGAGCGACTGGCTGAAGTCGGAAGCAGATCAGGTGGCCGCTCGGTTCGGCGTTGAAATAGATGTCGCAATCAAGATTTCAGGCGAAAGCTTTCTGACCCCGCCGGGGCCCTTGTCGGATCTGGTGGCCAAGGCGGTAGAGGCGGAAACAGGCGCAACGCCCGAGCTTTCGACGACCGGTGGTACGTCGGATGCGCGTTTCATCAAGAACCATTGCCCGGTTGTAGAGTTCGGTCTGGTCGGTCGCACGATGCATCAGGTTGACGAGTGCGTCGAGGTGGCCCAGATCCAGCAACTCAAATCGATTTATAACCGCATCCTGACCGATTATTTCGCCTGATCCATGCAGCGCACATTGGTGATCATGGTGAAGGAACCTCAACCGGGCCGCGTCAAAACGCGGCTTGGACGAGAAATCGGCATGGTCGCGGCGGCGTGGTGGTTTCGGCACCAGACTCGGACCTTGATCCGGCGGCTGCGTGATCCCCGTTGGCGAATCGTTTTGGCCGTCTCACCCGATCAGCAGGGTCTGAACAGCCGGGTATGGCCCGCTGACCTGCCGCGCGCCGCGCAGGGGCGTGGGGACCTGGGGGATCGTATGGGGCGGATGCTGCGCGGGATGCCCAAGGGCCCGGTTTGCCTGATCGGTGCGGACATTCCGGGCATTTCGCGCCGCCATATTGCCCGTGCTTTCCACGCTTTGGGGCGTTCTCAAATGGTGTTTGGGCCAGCCCCGGATGGTGGCTATTGGCTGGTCGGCGGGCAACGATATGCAGCCTTGCCGGCAAGTCTGTTCCAAAACGTGCGCTGGTCGACGGAACACGCATTGGCTGACACGCTGGCCTCGATTTCTGGCGGTCGGGTGTCATTGCTTGATCAGCTGCGCGATGTGGATACGGTTGCCGATCTTGACCCCTGAGGCTTTTTGGTCATGACGCGGTCGCAAACGCGTGCTAGGCCGGACGTATGACTCGCATCCCTACCAAGCAGGAGGTCCTGGACTGGATCTCGGCGAACCCCACCCTGACCTCAAAACGCGATATCGCCAAAGCCTTTGGCATCAAGGGCGCGGATCGGATTGATCTGAAACGTATCCTCAAAGAGCTTGAGGCTGAAGGCCATCTTGAGAAGCGCAAGCGCAGTTACCGCGACCCGGATCGCCTGCCGCCGGTCAGCGTGTTGCAGGTAAAGGCGCCGAATGCCGATGGCGACCTGTTCGCGCGGCCGCTGGAATGGCATGGCGAGGGGGTCGAGCCCATCGTTCTGATCATTGCTCGCGCCAGCGACCCGGCGCTGGGCGAAGGTGATCGCATTCTGGCTCGTCTGACCGTGGTGCATGAGGAAGATCACAATTACGAAGCCCGCCTGATCCGCCGTATCGGAACGAACCCTCGGAAAATCGTGGGTATCTTCCGCAAAGGGGCCGAAGGCGGGCGGATCGTGCCGATCGACAAGGCCGGATCGACCGAATGGCTGGTGGCCGAAGGCGCTGCGCTGGGCGCCAGGGATGGCGAACTGGTCGAGGCCGAGCAAGCCGGGCCGAAAAACCGCATGGGGCTGCCACGCGCGCGTATCGTTGAACGGCTGGGCGACCCTACTGCGCCCAAGGCCGTTTCGTTGATCGCGATCCATCAGCACGGCATCCCGGATGATTTCCCCGACAAGGTGATTGCCGAGGCCGACAAGGCCAAACCTGTCGGCCTGAAAGGCCGCGAGGATCTGCGGGATATGCCTTTGCTGACGATCGATCCCTCGGACGCGCGCGATCATGACGACGCCTGTTATGCCCATGCTGATGACGACCCGAAAAACCCGGGCGGTCATGTGATCTGGGTCGCCATTGCTGATGTCGCCGCCTATGTGCGGCCCGGCACCGCGCTGGACCGCGAGGCGCGCAAGCGCGGCAATTCCAGCTATTTCCCCGACCGCGTCGTGCCGATGCTGCCCGACCGTCTGTCGGGTGATCTGTGTTCGCTGCACGAAGGCGTGCCGCGCGCCTGTATCGCGGTGCGGATGCAGATCGACGCGGATGGCAACAAGATCGGTCACCGGTTCGTGCGCGGTCTGATGCGCTCGGCAGCCTCGTTGAACTATGCCGAGGTGCAAGAGGCCATCGACGGTCATCCGAACGACCGCACTGGGCCGTTGCTGGAGAGCGTTCTGAAACCGCTTTATGCTGCATATGCCGCGCTGAAAAAGGCCCGTGCTGATCGCCAGCCGCTGGAGCTGGACCTGCCGGAGCGCAAGATCGTTCTGAACGACAAGGGCGAGGTCGAAAGCGTAGCCTTCCGTGACCGGCTGGACGCGCACCGGCTGATCGAGGAATTCATGATCCTGGCCAACGTGGCCGCCGCCGAGACGCTGATCGCCAAGCGCAGCCCGCTGCTGTTCCGCGTGCACGAAGAACCCGCGCCCGAAAAACTGGAAAGCCTGCGCGAGACGGCGCAGGCCGCCGGGCTGAATCTGGCCAAGGGGCAGGTGCTCCAGACCCGTCACCTGAACGCGCTGCTGAATGCCGCCGCCGGCACCGAGGATGCCGAGCTGATCAATCTCAGCACCTTGCGGTCGATGGCGCAGGCCTATTACAGCCCGGAAAACTTCGGCCATTTCGGGCTGGCGCTGCGTAATTACGCGCATTTCACCTCGCCCATCCGGCGCTATGCAGACCTGATCGTGCACCGGGCGCTGATCTCGGCCCATGGCTGGGGCAAGGACGGGCTGACCGAGGATGAAATTGCCCGGCTCGAAGAAACGGCCACGCATATTTCGGATACCGAACGCCGCTCGATGATGGCCGAGCGCGATACGACCGACCGCTATCTGGCGGCCTATCTCAGCGAACGTGTGGGCAACGAATTCACCGGGCGGATCAGTGGCATTGCCCGGTTCGGGGCCTTCGTGAAAATGGACGAAACGGGCGCGGATGGCCTGGTGCCGGTGCGGTCTTTGGGGCGCGAATTCTTCCATTTTGATCGAGAGGCCGGAACGCTGATGGGCTCGGATTCCGGGCTGATCATCGCCATCGGCCAGCGGGTCACGGTGAGGCTGACCGAGGCGACACCTGTGACCGGCGGGTTGGAGCTGGAACTGCTGTCCATCGACGATCAGGCCCTGCCGCGCGGGCGCGGGCCCGCCAAGCGGTCGACGCGACGCAAGGCAGCCAGCACCAAGCGCAAGAAGGACAAGATCAAGCGCAAGGTCGAACGCAAGCGCCGTCAAAGGTGATAGGTCAGCGCCCGGGCAATCAGCCAGCCATGGCGGGTTTCATCGATCTGGCTCGGGTCATCGAACAGAATGGCCCGGTTCCCGTCGATTCGGTCCTCGCCCGGAAAGGCCGTGGTGAAATCACCGATCAATCGGCTTTGGCAGCGCACGAACAGTGCGAAATCCGCGGATTTGTGAGCCCCCAGCCAGATCGTTGACCCTTTGGGGGCAAGATAGGCGGGCTGGCCCCAGCGCAGCTCTTCTCGCAATGGAGTGGCGGCGGGCAGAGACTCTGCTGTATTCAGTATCAGATCACGAAGCGCCAGGGCTCCCGCGCGTGCTTGCGGGGGCAGGGCTTCAAAGGCCGAGGCGACTGTCGGGTCATCAAAAGGTTTCATGCAATCGGTATCGCCTGTTCCATCCGGTCTACGTAACTGTTCAACAGATTATCTTGTTTGATCCTTCGGGTCAGTGGGGTATCGGCAGGCGTTGCGCGCATGGCGGCGAGCATTGGGCCGACGCTCATATCTGCTGATGTCGGTTGATCCGCCAGCAGGAACCGGGATTGCCACAGATGGGCCGAGATCGCCTCGAGATCGCGTTCGACCCGGTCCAGGCGCTCGGGCAACGAGAACCGGCCGATCCCTTGTGACCTGGTTCCTTTCAGAACGGATTTTCGGATCGCATTGGACGCCGGCTTTCGGATCAGAGCCGGAATTCCGGTGAAAAAGGTTTCGCGAAGGATTGGCCAGACCTCGTCATTGCCCCAGCGGTCCAGAACGATGTGGAAATACAGATGCTCTTCGGCCATTCGTACCAGCGCGCGGGATTGCGCTTTTTCCACATCCGAAAGCCCCTGATCGAACTCCGCCCCCTTCCGTTCCAGCCAATCGCGGATCAGATCGCTGTCCGGAATCAACCGCTCTGGCGTGCGCAGCACTGGCAGTTTTTGATGCGGCATCCTGCGCGGGTCAAGCATGTCCGAACGCTGCCAGACCTGACCGGAGTGCTGAAGCATCAAGGCTGTCTTGACGCAGAACGGACTGGCGCTGAACAGTCCGAAGGCGGAAGGATAGGTGAGAAGGGTCAGCATCGCGTGGCTCCGTATATTTGACGTGCCGGATGAGTAAACCGAGCTGATGACAGTTTTTGTCATTAGGGATAGGCTAGGGTTCATCATGTCCCGCACCGCCCGATTGTTCCAACTGATGCAAGCCCTGCGTTCTGGCCCATCGCCCAGAACGTCTGAACAACTGGCGCAGGATCTGGGTGTTTCTGCCAGAACGATACACAGGGATATTGACGCGCTGCGTGGTCTGGGGGCCGTTATCGACGGTGAGGCAGGGTTTGGATTCACCCTGATCGAAGATGCCACTTTGCCGCCATTGGGTTTCACCGATGACGAGCTTGAGGCCCTGGTTCTTGGCTTGCGCGAAGTTCAGGTGATTGGTGACCCGGCCTTGTCAGATGCAGCCAGCGCCGCCCTGCGGAAATTGCAGGGGCGATTGCCACAGCGTCAGTCCCATCGGCTGAGCCACGCGGTTCTGGCGGCAACGCGGTTCAATCGCCCGCCCGCGCCAACAATCGACGTGGCCATTTTGCGGCAGGCGACGTGGGACGAACGCGCGATCGAGTTCTCGTATACGGACGCAAAGGGCGGTGCCACACAAAGACGGGTCAACCCGCTGAGCATCGTCTATATGGATCGATCAAATGTGTTGCTCGGCTGGTGCCACCTGAGACAGGATTTTCGCGTCTTCCGGTTGGATCGCATGCAGGACATGTCCGTGACAGATCAAAGCTTTAGACCTTACCGGGTGCCCATGCTGCGCGAAGTTTTGGCGCAAATCCGCGCAGCGCGCGACGCGCAAGAACGCGATGAGGACGCCTGAGACTTTGTGATTCGCCGATTTTGCGCTACCCTGAGGTCGAGCAGTAATCAGGAAAAATCGGAATGCAAAAATGCGTAGGCGGCGTCATGACCGTCGCATTGTGGGCATCCATGGTGCAGGCGGACATATCAGAAAATACGACTTGGCCAGACAGTGCAGTGTCCGGCAAAACGATACAGCTGGCCTCGGCGGATGTGGCGGTTTCGATCCGTCCGGTCCCGCGCCCGGCGGTTGAGGCTTTGCGGGTGTCCGCGGCCGTGACCGCACGGTTTCAGGCCTGGCTCGGCGCGTTTCACGAGCGCGCGAAGCAGCAGGGTATATCGGAAAGAACATTGAACAGGGTGTTCCCGGACATGATCTTTGACGAGGACATCCTGAAACGAGACCGCAATCAGGCTGAATTTTCGAAACCGATCTGGGCGTATCTGGATTCCGCCGTCTCGGACACGCGCGTTTCCAATGGTCGTGCCGCGATGCAACGACATCGGCAGGTGTTGCAGCAAATCGAGGCGGTATATGGCGTAGAAAAGGAAGTGGTCACGGCGATCTGGGGGTTGGAAACATCATTCGGCTCTTATCGTGGCAGCAACCGGACGCTGAGTTCCTTGGCGACGCTGGCCTTTGATGCACGGCGGGCGCAGTTCTTTGAAACGCAGTTGATCGCCGCGCTGAGGATCGTGCAGGCAGGCGATGTCAGCGCCAAAAACATGCTGGGCAGCTGGGCAGGTGCGATGGGGCACACGCAATTCATGCCAACTTCGTATCTGGATCACGCAGTTGATTTCGATGGCGATGGTCGGCGAGACATCTGGTCGGATGATCCGACGGATGCGCTGGCCTCGGCCGCGTCCTATCTGGCGCGACACGGTTGGAAAAAGGGGCAGCCCTGGGGCGTCGAGGTGCGCTTGCCCGAAGGGTTTGACTATGCCACCGCCAAACGGGACTTCACCCTGCTGCCGTCAGATTGGGCGGCGCGTGGCGTGGTCGGGCGTGACGGCAAACCGGTCCTGGATCACGGGCAAGCCGCAATCCTTTTGCCCGCCGGGAGGCATGGCGTGGCGCTGATGATTTTCGACAATTTCAGCGTGATCGAGGCCTATAACGGGGCCGACGCTTACGTGATCGGTATCGGACACCTGTCCGACCGGCTTGCGGGTGGCGCACCGTTTCAGTCCGACTGGCCCCGAGGGGAGCGGGCGCTAAGCTTCACCGAGAAGAAAGAACTGCAAACCCGCCTGACCAATGCGGGGTTCGATACAAAGGGTATCGATGGGCGTACAGGGCCGAATACCATCAATGCGGTTCGCGCCTACCAACTGGCGCAGGGCTTGGTGCCGGACGGCTATCCAACTGCGACACTTTTGGAGCGGTTGCGGTGAACGATAAGAGGCGACCCAGACGGGCCGCCCCTTAATAGAACCTTTTTCTGATCTCAGGATGCGGCTTTCATCAGTCCCTGAGCGATGATTTCCGCCTGTGCTTGGTCCAGAGATTTGTAAATCCGCACGAACATCTCGTCGATATCTGCCGGGGTCAGGATCAGCGGCGGCGAGATGATCATGCGGTCGCCCACATGACGCATGATCAGATTGTTGGCAAAGCAACGGTCACGGCAGATATAGCCGACCGTTCCGGGCTCGGACGCGAATTTGGCGCGGCTGGCTTTGTCGGGTGTCAGAGCGATGGAGGCCATCATTCCGACGATCTTCGCCTCACCCACAAGCGGGTGATCGACCAGGGCCTCCCATTTCTGTTTCAGATAGGGGGCTGCAACGTCGCGCACATGCTCGACGATCTTCTCTTCTTCCAAAATGCGTAGGTTTTCAAGCGCCACGGCGGCGGCGACGGGGTGGCCGGAATAGGTGTACCCGTGGTTAAATTCCGTCCCGCCGATCACTTCGGCGATCTCATCATTCACGATGGACCCGCCGATCGGCGCATAGCCCGAGCTGAGCCCCTTGGCGATGGTCATGATATGCGGTTTGATGCCCACGGTTTGCGATCCGAACCAGTTGCCGGTTCGGCCGAACCCACAGATCACCTCGTCTGCAATCAACAGGATATCGTATTTGTCGCAGATGCGCTGAATTTCCGGCCAGTAGGTATCGGGCGCCACGATCACGCCGCCTGCACCCTGAACCGGCTCGGCGATAAAGGCCGCGACACGGTCCTCGCCCAGCTCCTGTATGGCCTCTTCCAGCTCGCGCGCGCGGGCCAGGCCGAATTCCTCGGGCGACATGTCGCCGCCTTCCGCCCACCAGTTCGGTTGGTTGATGTGGTGAATGTTCGGGATCGGAATGCCGCCCTGCGCATGCATACCTGCCATGCCGCCCAGCGAAGCCGACCCGACAGAAGACCCGTGATACGCGTTTTTCCTGCTGATGATGATATTTTTGTCCGGCTGCCCCTTCTCGGCCCAGTATGTGCGCACGAGGCGGATGTTGGTGTCGTTTGCCTCGGACCCGCCAGCTGCGAAAAAGACATGGTTCAGATCACCTGGTGCCAGTTCGGCGATTTTGGCCGCCAGTGCGATTGCGGGCACATGGGTCGTCTTGAAGAAGGTGTTGTAGTAGGGCAGTTCGCGCATCTGACGCGCCGCGACATCGGCCAGCTCATCGCGGCCATAACCGATATTGACGCACCAAAGTCCTGCCATTGCGTCCAGGATTTCCTCACCTTCGCTGTCGGTCAGGTAAACCCCGCTGGCGCGTGTAATCACGCGGGCCCCTTCCTGCCCCAGCGCACCATTGGCCGAGAAAGGATGGATGTGATGCGCCGCATCCAGCGCCTGCAATTCGGCGGTCGGCATATGGTTGGTTATGGTGGACATCGGAGAATCTCCTACAAGAACGCGGTTGCGGATCACAATATGATCAAATTCATCGCTGTCAATCGAATCAGGCTGAGTTAAGCGGAAGTCAGGGCGTCCGACATCAATTCCATGCCTTGTTCGATGTCCTGAGCCGTTGCCTTTGCCGCTTTTTCGGCGTCGCCTTCGCGCAAAGCGGAAATTATATCCTTGTGTCGATCCGGCAGGCTTTGAGTCCCGAATCGACCACACACGACACGCAGCGAAGGGCCGAACCGCAACCAAAGCCTTTCGGCGAGATCACTGAGAATCGGTGCGTTTGCATGAGAGTACAGCGTTTCGTGGAACGCCTGGTTCAGACGCAGATATCCGCCCACATCCCCGTCGGCGATCATACGGTCCAAATGCGTATCAAGCCGCTCAAGATGATCGATATCCTCGGCCTGCAAATTCGACGTCGCGCGCCTTGAAAGCTCTGATTCTATTGAGGTTCTTGCAAAGATCATTTCCTGGATATCGCCCGGGGACAGCAGCGGCACACTTACACGCCGATTGCCCTGGAACACCAATGCCCCGTCCGAGATCAACCGGCGGATGGCTTCGCGCACCGGTGTCATGCCAACACCCAGCGAATCAGTTAGGCCCTGGATCGTGACAGGCTGGCCCGGAACCAATTCGCCGAACAGGATCTGTGATCTGAGCGTTTGATAAACCTGCTCATGCGCGGGCTGTTTCCCTTTGTCGACTATCGACGCAGATGCCTTATTTTTGATCAAATCCAATCGGTTCTTCCCATTTCGACTAACCCTGACTTGTCAGGTGACAGACCTCGTGAAACCATACGCTGGATCGAGGGAAAACGCAAAACTTGATCAAATCCAAAAAAACGGGAAAATAGCCGTACACTTGCAGGGAGAAGAATATGACAATCAAAACGCTGACCATGACAGCGGTCATCGCATTGGGGACTTCGGCGGCATTCGCCGAAGAGGTGCGTGTTTATAACTGGTCCGACTATATCGACGAAGAATTGCTAAGCAAATTCGAGGAAGAAACCGGTCTGACCCTGATTTACGATGTGTTCGACAGCAATGAGGTTTTGGAAACCAAGATGCTGGCCGGTGGTTCGGGATACGATGTGGTGGTGCCGTCGGGCACATTCCTGCAACGCCAGATTCAGGCGGGCGCGTTTCAGGAACTGGACATGGCCAAGTTGCCGAATGCGGAAAATTTGTGGGACGTGATTCAGAAGCGTACCGCAGGATATGATCCGAACAATGCCTACTCGATCAACTACATGTGGGGAACGACGGGCATCGGCGTGAACGTCGACAAGGTCAGGGAAGTCTTGGGTGACGACGTGGCCCTGAACAGCATGGATTTGGTTCTGAAGCCAGAAAATATGGAAAAGTTGGCCTCGTGTGGCGTTCACTTACTTGATGCGCCAGCCGAAATGATACCGATGACCTTGCAGTACATCGGTGAAGACCCCGACAGCCATGACCCGGAAGTGATCAAGAAGGTCGAAGACGTTCTGACAAGCGTTCGCCCCTACATCCAGAAGTTTCACAGTTCGGAATACATCAACGCGCTGGCCAATGGCGATATTTGCGTAGCCGTGGGTTGGTCCGGTGATATTTTGCAGGCGCGGGACCGCGCGGCCGAAGCCGACAACGGTGTGAACATCGAATACCACCCGTTCGCAGAAGGGTCGTTGATGTGGTTCGACCAGATGGCAATTCCTGCCGACGCGCCGAATCCGGAAGGTGCGCACAAGTTCCTGAATTTCATTCTGGATGCCAACAACATGGCTGCTGCGTCCAACTACGTATACTACGCCAACGGCAACAAGGCGTCTCAGGAGTTTCTTGAGGAAGACGTGATCGGCGATCCGGCAATTTATCCGGATGAAGCCACGATGCAGAACCTGTACATCACGACTCCGTACCCCGCGAAAACACAGCGGGTCGTGACCCGTCTTTGGACCAAGATCAAGTCAGGCACCTGATCCGGTCAAAAGCGCGGGGCGGTCTGGCGATCGCCCCGCCGCACTATTGTCCAAACTGACCATGCGGGGGCTGCTTTGAGTTCTGACGTTTTTGCGCCGTGGAATGACCCACAGGCGAAACCCTTGATCCAGTTCCAGAACGTGACCAAGCGCTTTGGCGAGTTCACGGCGATCGACAACCTGTCTCTGGATATTTTCGAACGTGAGTTTTTTGCCCTGCTAGGCCCTTCTGGGTGCGGCAAAACAACGATGATGCGGATGCTGGCCGGGTTCGAGACCCCGACCGAAGGCCATATCCTGCTGGGCGGGCAGGATATTGACCCCATCCCGCCGAACAAACGGGCCGTGAACATGATGTTCCAGTCCTATGCCCTGTTCCCGCATCTGAGTGTCTGGGAAAACATCGCTTTCGGTCTGCGCCGAGACAACATGCCCAAGCACGATCTGAAAGATCGGGTCGAAGAGATGCTGCGCCTGACCCGGCTGGAACAGTTCGCCCGTCGCAAACCGCATCAGATCTCGGGCGGTCAGAGGCAGCGCGTCGCGCTGGCGCGCTCGTTGGCCAAAGCGCCCAAGCTTCTGCTGCTGGATGAACCGCTGGGCGCGTTGGACAAGAAGCTGCGTCAGGATACCCAGTTCGAATTGATGGATATCCAGGAAAAGACCGGCACCACCTTTGTCATCGTCACTCATGATCAGGAAGAGGCGATGACAGTCGCCACCCGCGTCGCGGTGATGGATCAAGGCCAGTTAAAGCAAGTGGCCACCCCGGATCGCATCTATGAAAACCCTGAATCTGTTTATGTCGCTGACTTCATCGGAGATGTGAACATAATCGAAGGCCGCGCGACTCCATCCGGAGAGGACGCCTATCAGATCGATTGGGCCGAAGGTCAGGCCCCGTTCACGGCATCTTCGCCTGCCGGTTTCTCAGACGGCCAGCCCTGCCATCTGGCGATCCGCCCCGAGAAAGTGACAATCTCTGCCGAACGGCCCGTCGATGCGGTCAACGCCGTGCAGGGCAAGGTTCACGACATTGCCTATCTGGGCAATCTGTCCACCTATCACGTTGAATTGGCAAACGGCACAATCATCAAGGCGCAGACGGCCAACACCCGCCGCATCTCGCGCCGTTCTTTCACCTGGGAAGACCCGGTCTGGCTGTCCTGGACAGCCACGGCTGCGGTTCTGTTGGCCAACTGATGCGCCGCGCCGTTCTGATCGCCATTCCTTACGTCTGGCTGTTGGCACTGTTTCTGGTGCCGTTCTTCATCGTTCTGAAGATTTCGCTGTCGGATACCGCGCTTGCCATACCCCCTTATGCTCCGACTTTGGACCTGTCTGCCGGTTGGGCGGGGATAAAGGAGTTTTTCAGCCAGCTTGATCTGGAGAATTATGTCTGGCTGACCGAGGACGACCTGTATTGGAAAGCCTACCTGTCCAGCGTCAAGATCGCTTTGATTTCGACCTTCCTGACACTGCTGGTGGGCTATCCCATTGCCTACGGCATGGCCCGCGCGCCTCAGGAATGGCGACCGACACTGATGATGCTGGTCATCCTGCCCTTCTGGACTTCGTTCCTGATCCGGGTTTACGCTTGGATGGGCATTCTGTCGAACGAAGGGTACCTCAACCAGATCTTGCTGTGGACCGGTATCATCTCGACGCCGCTGACGATCCTGAACACGTCAACTGCCGTCTATATCGGCATTGTCTACACCTACCTGCCTTTCATGATCCTGCCGATCTATTCTGCGTTGGAACGGTTGGACGGATCATTGATCGAAGCGGCCGAGGATCTGGGGTGTTCCCGTTTGCAGGCCTTCTGGTTGGTGACCATCCCGCTATCCAAACCCGGTATCATTGCAGGGTGTTTCCTGGTGATGATCCCTGTGATCGGTGAATTCGTGATCCCATCCCTTCTGGGTGGTTCCGGTACGCTGATGATCGGCAAGGTTCTGTGGGAAGAGTTCTTTTCGAACCGTGACTGGCCGGTGGCAAGTGCGGTGGCCATCGTGCTGCTGCTGATCCTTGTCATTCCCATCGTGCTGTTCCAGCGCAACCAGCAGAAACAGGCGGAGGCCGAGGGATGAACAGATTGAGCTGGTTCAACACGGTTTCGCTGACGCTGGGTTTTGCGTTTCTGTACATCCCGATGATCATCCTGATCGTCTTCAGCTTCAACGAAAGCAAGCTGGTCACGGTCTGGGCCGGGTTTTCGACGAAATGGTACGGAGAGCTGCTGCGGAACGAAGCGTTCCTTGATGCCGCCTGGGTCACGATCCGGGTCGCGGTCTTTTCGTCGACGCTGGCGACAATTCTTGGAACGGCCGCCGCTTATGTACTGGTCCGCAGCGGGCGTTTCTTTGGCCGGACACTGTTTTCCGGCATGATCTATGCACCGCTGGTCATGCCCGAAGTGATCACCGGCCTGTCGCTGCTTTTGCTGTTTATTGGCATCGGCCTGGATCGGGGTATTCTGACCATCGTTCTGGCGCATACGACCTTTTCGATGTGTTTCGTTTCCGTTGTCGTATCCTCGCGCCTCATCACCTTTGACCGGTCGCTGGAAGAGGCTGCGCTGGACCTTGGGTGTTCGCCCGCGCAAGCCTTCCGTCTTGTTACCCTGCCGATCATCGCACCTGCGGTAATCTCGGGCTGGTTGCTGGCCTTCACCTTGTCACTTGATGATCTGGTGATTGCATCCTTCACTTCGGGGCCGTCGGCGACGACATTGCCGATCAAGATATTCTCGGCCGTGCGCCTTGGTGTCAGCCCGGAAATCAACGCGTTGTCGACGATCATGATCGCTGTGGTGACGGTCGGGGTAATCACGGCCTCGCTTGTGACCAAACGCGCGATGGTACGTCAGCAGCAGGACGAAATGGCCGCAGCGCGCACCGAATGAAGCGGATTTTTCCAGACTACGCCTTTGGCAGCGAACCTCGCGACGGCTGTTGGTGGGACGAAACTGTTGCCAGCCCGGATTGGCCGAACTTCCAGGGCGACATGCATGTGGATGTGGCCATTATTGGCGGTGGTTTTACAGGCGTTTCGGCTGCTCTGCATTTGGCTGAAGATGCTTCGGTTGCGGTTTTCGAAGCCGGCGCACCGGGGTGGGGTGCCTCGGGCCGAAATGGCGGGTTTTGCTGTCTTGGCGGCTCAAAACTTGGCCACGCATCCATGCAGCGCCGATTTGGCCGCGATGCTGCTTTGGACTATGCGGCAGCGGAACAGGAAGCGGTCCGACTGGTCGCTGATCTGTTGGCACAGCATCAGATCGATGCGGATACCCACTCCAGCGGGGAAACCCAGCTGGCGCATTCCAGGCGGGCGATGGACATGCTGCGCCGCAATGCCGACGAGGCGGGAACCCTGCACGAAGCCAGAGACCTGCCCGCGAAGGGCATGGGTGGCGCGTTTCATGGTGGATACACTTCGCCGGTTGGTTTCGGGTTGAATCCCCGCAAATACCTGTTCGGGATTGCCCGAGCCGCCGAAGCAATGGGCGCGCATCTGTTCCGGAATTCCCCAGTTCTGAGCGTTGAAAAAACGGCGTCCGGCTTTGTGTTGCAAACGCAGAGCGGGCCAGTCAAAGCGCAGGCGGTGTTGGTGTGTACCAACGGCTACTCCAGCGAGGATATCCCGGCCTGGATGTGCGGACGATACATGCCTGCCCAGTCGACCGTCATGGTAACGCGACCCCTTGGCCAAACCGAGCAGATGGCACAGGGATGGACATCGGATCAGATGTGCTATGATACGCGCAATCTGTTGCACTATTTCCGCCTGATGCCGGACGGGCGTTTTCTGTTTGGTATGAGGGGCGGCCTGCGGTCATCGGCCGAGGCTGAAGCAGCCATTCGGCGAAAGGTTCAGCAGGATTTCAAACATATGTTTCCTGCTTGGTCGACGGTCGAGGTCACTCATATCTGGTCCGGTTTGGTGTGCCTGTCGCGGGCCCTGACACCTTTTGTCGGCCCCGTTCCGGATCAACCGGGGATGTTCGCCGGTTTTGCATATCACGGCAACGGCGTCGCCATGGGCACGTATTGCGGTCGAGCATTGGCGCGGTTGGTTCTGGGGCAGGACTCCAGGCTGCCGGCCGTGATGACGCAAACACCGGGTCGGTTTCCTTTGGGTCGCTGGCGCCGTGTGCTCATGCCGCCAGCCTACGCCATGCTGGCACTGGCCGACCTGCGATGAGGCGGGGCGTTACAGAATTGCGGTTTCCAAGTTCAAACCTGTCGCGTAATCGGGCGCACCATTTTCAGCGCGCCAGAGGCAATACGTCGCCATGCGCCACGCATACCATGGCCTGAGCTGTTCATAGCGCGCGACGATTTCGGGCCTGCCGTAGGCCGAAAGAAACTGGTCTTCCTCTTTCTTCGACAGCGGTGAGCCTCGGTAAAGCTGCTGCATAGCAGGCGACAAAAACAGCGCAAGGTCTTCGCAGGGATCGCCCTGGGCCGGGCATTGCCAGTCGATCAAGGTCAGACCACCGGTCGCCACCAGGATATTGCCTGCCACGGGGTCGCCATGGATCAGGCACGTCTGTTGCGTGGGTGCGACCGAATTTGAAGGTTGCAAATCAGCGAGTTCGTCGCGCCCGTTTGACGTGCAGCCTTGCAGAATTCTTTTTCCATGAGCGCGCAAGTCTGCGCTGCCATTGCATCCGGCTGGCGCCTGGACGGCAATGGGCAGGGTATGAAGCTTGCGCAGCAAGGCGCCAACCTGGGCTGAATCCTGCCGCCAGGGGGCTCCGGGGGCGTGGTCGTAAAACACCCAACGGGCTTCTTTGTATTGCCCTGTGGCCCGCAACCTTGGCACGAAGCCCGTGGTGCCAAGCGCCTTCAGACATTGGGCCTCCAACTCTGCATCATTGCGAAACAAAGGATTGCGCAACGCTGTGCTGTAGAGTTTCAGGACTTTGTCACTGTCGCGGCCCTTGACCTTCCACACCCTGTTGGTGCGCCCGCCGTACAAGGTCTCGAACCGGGGATGCGCGTTGACCAATCCTTGCGCGTGGAGATGGTCAACCAGATCACGAGGGGGGGCAGGCAGGTCGGGCAGAGGTTCCATCACTTCTTATGGCGAGTCGATTTGCCAAGGTTTGGCCCGTCCCGCCCGACAGATCAAGCACCAGTTCGGACTGCGGTGACCTGAGTTGCGGGAACCACCTGACCGCCCTGCAAGGTCAGCAAAACAGCATCGTCGCCAACCTGTGCTTCGACGACGCGATTGTAGGCGGCGACAGGTTTTTCGGAGAGCAACTTGTCGCCCTTGTAGCTTTCCAGTGTTGCGGTGTAGTTGCCTGATGCCAATGGATTGCCTGAAGAATCCACTCCGGCCCAAACAAACTCCTCAGTTGTCGTGGGCACGGTGACATTATCGATCACCGTGCCGTCACTGTCGCGGATCACCAATTTCGTCGCGTACGCATCAGGGCCGGCCTGGGCAAACAATGTCACGGGCTGGCCGGCAAAGTGAAAGGCTGATGTCGAACGGACGTCCATGCCCACCCAGCTTGCAAGCTCGTTCAGTTTTGTGCCGCCCAATGCGTTGGCCAGGTTGGACAAGAGGTCATTGGTCTGGACTTGTTGCTCGACCATCGAGAACTGCGCCAACTGAGACGCATATTCGGTCGAATCCATCGGCTCCAGCGGATCCTGATTCTTTGCCTGCGCCGTTAGCATCAGCAAGAAAGTCTCAAAGTCGGACGTAATCGCGGATTTCTGAGATGCCCCGGCCTTTTGTTGATCCGCAAAGGGCTGCGCGGTGTTGACAGGCGTAATCATTGGTCAAAACCTCATGTCGATGCCTTGGCCCGAGGCCAGATACTGTGTTTGGGAAGTTGTGTGATCGATCCGTTCATGCGGCGCAGCTTCAGAATGTGAAGGGGATTGTGTGTCAGCGTCGTTTGCATCCTTTTGATGTGCGCTAGAACCCCAAGAGGTTCCCAGGTCAAAGCTCAGATCCCCATAACCCAGCTTCTGAAACTCTTCTGTCAGAACGGACAAATGACGCCGCATTAATTCGAGGGTTTCCGGGCGCTCGGTCGCAATGGTGATTTGCAGGCCGTCCTCCCGACCGTTCAGAACAATCGACACACGCCCAAGCTCTTCCGGATTCAGCGCTATTTCCGTTGCTCCTGATCCGATACGAGTCTGGACAGCTGCTGACAGCTGACCAGCAATCGACCGGGCGATTTCCGTTCGGGCAGCAGTGGACGGAACCGTAATTTGAGGCGCGGACTCACGCGAGGTCAGCGGCAAAGGTTCCTCTCTGGCGGCCGGCAGGGCCTCAGCTTCGATAATGGGTGCCACGGGTTCGGCTTCAACGGCAGTTGCCATCAGCTGAAGCTGCGCCACCGAGGGCGCCCGGTCAGGCGCTGACGGTTTGGGCGTCGGAATGTTCACTTCGGGCAACGGCTTCTTTTCAGGGTCCAGCGGAAAGGGGACGGCCCCCATTTGTTCGACCGTGCCTGTGGGCTTTGCAAGCTGATGAAACATCTGGCCGATTTCGGTCATGGCTGTCACTTGCACAGGTTGGGACGTCGGACCCAGCGCCTTCTGCGAGAGCGCCGGAACCGGGGAAGGCGTGTCGCTTTGTGTGGGCAAACCTTTTGGTACTGATACCGGTGGTTGTTTCAGTGTTTCCGAGGGTGCTTGATTTACCTCCGCCAACTGAACCGGCACCACCTTTACCTCGTCCAGGTCCGGGGTTTCCAGAAATGCAGAAGGGGGTTGCTGTTCGCCGATGTGTTCTGAAATCGGGGTGGGATGGGCCGTTTCAGATGCCTCGGCCGTTGTCTCCGGCACAGGTTCGGGCTCTGATTCGACAATTTTCAGCTCGGCATTGATGGCAGCGTTTTCGCCTTCAGGGCGGCCGGTGGCACCAACCTCTTGCCCGAGGATATCCTGAAAGCTCTCCGAGCCAGTGTTTTGGCCCGGAGCCTTACGAGATGTGACGGCTTTCTCGGTTGTGGTCGGCGTTGCGTTCGCCAGCGTTAGGGGGTTGGGCATTTTGCTCCGGCTCCGTGTGACTGGTCGGAACACTGCCTGTAGGAAGTTACGTTTATTTTAACCGCTTTCACCTTTGATCGAGAAAGTTCGAAGCAAATTCGGAGAATGCCATGAAGGTTTCCACCCTTCCTCACGTATCTCAATTACAGTCACCCCAGACCCGGCTGAAAAACGCCGCCATAGAGCTGGAGGCCGCGTTTCTGGCCGAAACGCTGAAATCTGCCGGGTTGGGAAAGACCCGTCAGTCCTTTGGCGGTGGCGCCGGTGAGGATCAGTTTTCTTCGATGCTTGTTCAACATCAGGCGCAGCAACTGGCCCGGTCCGGCGGCGTGGGCCTTTCCGAAATTCTGTTCAAGTCACTGATGGAGAAAACCGATGACTTCTAAGGCCGATAAAGCGTTGATCAAGTCTTTGGAAGAAGTCCTGGATTTGGAACGTGCAGCACTTGTGCAGGGGGATCTGGATCGTTTGTCCAGCATGGTGCCTGAAAAAGAAAAGCTGATCGGGGCAATCAATGATCTTCAGGTGCTGGAAAGTGAGGCACTGATTCGCGTTCAACAGAAAGCCGAGCGCAATCAGGCGCTGCTGAACAGCGCGGCTGAAGGCATCCGGGCGGTCGCCAGCCGAATGGCTGAATTGCGGCGCGTTCGGCAGGAATTCAGCACCTATGGTGCAGACGGACAGCGAAGTGAATTCGCGGTGCGCAGCACGGCAAAGCTGGAAAAGCGGGCATAGGCAGAAGTTTGATTCAAATCCGAAATTTCTGGGCCGGGCGCTTTAGCACTCCGTTAGGGGATCGAGTTCAAAAGTGGTGTTGCACCTGAGATCAACAGGTGGCGCGAACGGCCACGCGGCGCGTCGCACAGGTCAGAAAGACACCAATGCCCGCAAATAGTGCGGGGTGAACATGGGCAAAATGGCCCGAACGAAAAGGATGAAAGCTATGTCCAGCATTCTGACAAACAATGGCGCGATGGTTGCGCTGCAAACTCTCAAGTCGGTCAACAAAAACCTGGCGATGACCCAGAACGCGATCTCGACCGGCAAGGATGTCGCAACGGCCAAGGACAACTCGGCAGTATGGGCGATTTCCAAAGTGATGGAGTCGGACGTCAAAGGTTTCAACGCCATCAAGGACAGCCTCGCGCTTGGCGAATCGACCGTCGCCGTTGCCCGGAATGCCGCAGAAACCGTCACTGATCTGCTGACCCAGATGAAAGGCAAGATCGTCGCCGCGCAGGAAGACAACGTTGATCGAGGCAAAATCAATGATGATGTGACTGCTCTGAAAGATCAGATTGCGTCCGTTGTCAGCGCAGCGCAGTTCAATGGCCTGAACCTGGTTGACGGCTCTGCTGGTTCCGCTTCGGTTCTGGCGTCGTTGGATCGTGACAATACCGGGGCCGTGACCGCATCGTCGATCACCGTTGCAGGGCAGAACCTGTCAACCGGCGGTTATGTCACCAAGCAGGTTTTTGACGGTTCGACCGGCGCATCGGCAGGCAACGATCGCGTCGGCGCAACCATCGACAACGGCGCGACTGCTGCGACCGCGCTGGTCACCGACGAATCCAGCGGTGCATTTGCCGCCGGCGACAAGGTTGTCGTCGCGATCAACGATCAGGTCGTGTCCTATACCGTGTCTGCCGAAGACGCCGCCGCGACAACAACCGGTGATCTGGTTGCCGTTGGATTGAAATCGAAGATTGAAGAGCTTGGGATTACCGGTCTGACCGTCGACTATGACTCGGGTACAGCAGGAACCCTGTCCATCACCAACGGTACGGGCTCTGACATTTCATTCTCGGCTCAATTCGTGAACGCCGGCGCAGGTGGTCTTGCCGCGCTGGCCGGCATTGATGTATCGACCGGTGCGGGTGCGACCGCTGCCCTGGCCGCCGTTGAATCGCTGATCGATACTTCGATCGATGCATCAGCTGCTTTCGGTTCCTCCCAAGGCCGGATCGAAACTCAGAAAGAGTTCATCTCGAACCTGTCCGACTCGTTCAAGTCAGGTATCGGGTCTCTGGTCGACGCGGACATGGAAGAGACTTCGGCGCGGCTACAGGCGCTTCAGGTTCAGCAACAGTTGGCAACACAGTCGCTTTCGATCGCCAATCAGGCACCGCAGTCGATTCTGTCGCTGTTCCGCTAATTCGCGAAATCGGTTGGGGCGCGTTCTTCGCGCCCCATCAATGACTGCCTGATGACGGCCCTTTGGAAGGATTTCAAGTGACACCGCAAACCCTAGCCCATCAAACTTATGCGCAAACCACCGCGCCGACTCGGACGCCTCGAGACACAGAATACGAAGCGATTTCAAGGATCACACGGCGCCTGAAGGCAGCAACAGCACAAAAGGCAACGGATTTTTCGGGTTTTGTTCAGGCCGTGCACGAAAACCGGCGGCTATGGGGGGTGCTCGCAACCGGCGTTGCCGATTCCGAGAATGCCCTGCCCAACGACCTGAGAGCCAGGATCTTCTACCTTGCCGAATTCACCGAACAACACAGCAGCCGCGTTCTGGGAGACGGCGCAACCGTTGAGCCGTTGGTGGAAATCAACACGGCCGTACTGCGCGGGTTGCGCCAAATGAGGGCAACTTGATGAGCGGTCTGGTCCTAAAGCTTGCCCCGAAAGAAAGGGTTCTGATCAACGGGGTCGTAATTGAGAACGGCGATCGCCGCGGCCGGTTTTCGATTATGACGCCCCAGGCAAATGTACTTCGATTGCGGGACGCGATTCATCCGGATGAGGTGAATACGCCGGTGCGCCGCGTCTGTTATGCCGCGCAGCTTGTATTGTCAGGGGACATCGAACCTTGCCAAGCACGTCAGCAACTGTTGCGCCGCGTGGAAGAGCTGAGCCAGGTTTTTACGGATGCAGATAGCCGTCGGGTCTTGGCCGAAGCCACGGATGCCCTGGTTGCAGAGCATTATTACAAGTGCCTCAAATCGCTTCGCTCGCTTCTGCCGCGCGAAGAGCGGCTGATGGCTTACCAGCAATGACATTCCAACCCGTCATCCCAAGCGGCGGAATCGTGGGCTGGCGGTTCCTGCAACGTACCTATGAAAGTCAGTTCCAGAGTTTTTCGTCGTCAGCTGCAAATGAAAGAGAGACAAAGTATTTTCTGGACAACATCGGGAAAATCCAATCCGCTGAAGAGCTGGTTTCGGATCGCAGGTTGTTGCAGGTCGCTTTGGGTGCGTTCGGTTTGGAAGGAGATTTGGACAACCGGTTTTTCATACGCAAAATCCTCGAGGATGGGACACAGGCGGATGACGCGTTGTCCAATCGTTTGGCCGACAAGCGATACCGGGCATTTTCTGACGCCTTTGGGTTTGGTCCCGGAGCTGTCCGAAAAACCGCGCGGACGTCCGACATGGAGCAAATCGCCCAGGCCAATTTGACCGCCAGGTTTGAAATCGCCGTTGGCGAGTCGGATGAAACGATGCGAATTTCGCTCTATGCACAACGAGAGCTTTCGGATCTTGCCAACAGGACCTCAAGCGCAGACACAAAGTGGTTTGATCTTATGGGGTTGCCCCCTTTGCGCAGCATGATGGAAACGGCACTTGGACTGCCGTCATCCTTTGCGCAGCTGGACATTGACAAACAACTGGTCGAGTTCAAGGCCAGGTTGCTCAAACTGACCGGCTCGGATGACCTGGCACAGTTTTCGAACCCAAAGTCTGTTGAGAAACTGACCGACACCTATTTGGCCAGAAGTCAGATTGCGCAACTTCAGAACACGATCTCGCCGGCGCAGACCGCATTGATCTTGTTGGAAGCCGTTTGAGCAGAACGCCTCCGGATCGAAGTGATCGGTGAAGCATGATCGCAAGGGCGTCACGTTGATCAAGGCAATGCGGGTTTCTTCAGAACTGCAAACGACAGGCCTCAACCGTTCAGAATCTCATCGGCTGCGGTTCGTAAAGCGTATGATCTGACGGGACGGGACACATTGTGCAGATTGACGTCTCCCAGCGGTACAGCATTGGAACAGGCCGGTTCGATGTCTTCTGAAACGACAATGCGGTGCCCTTGCGACTTGCCGAACTCGCCCAAACGTGCGGCGATGTTTGCGGCCTGACCGATAACTGTGAAATCAAGCCGTTCGCGAGATCCCACATTGCCGTAGGTGACACGCCCATACGCGACGCCGATCGAACAGTCGCAATGCCTGTCCGTACCTACTTTTCGCAGCTCTCCCAAAGTTTCGACGATTTTGATCGCCGAGCGCTGGGCATTGGTGCGGGCCGTACTGGCATCCTCGTCCGTTGCCGGGAAGACGGCAAGCACAGCGTCGCCAATGAACTTCAGGACTTCTCCGTTGTTGTCATGAACAATGCCCGAGACCGTTTCAAAGAACTCGTTCAGCAGATTGATATACTCGCCCCGGCCCAGCTTCTCTTCCAGGCTCGTTGAATTACGGAGGTCGCAGAACATGATGGCGGCGTCGATCTCATCCCCGTCACCCCGCCTGATTTCGCCGCCCAATACGCGCGCGCCGGTGCGTTTGCCGACATAGGTTTCCAGCAGGACCTGCGCGTTTTCGCGCTGCATGAACACTTCGTAGAAACGGGCGATTACCGAGGAACATTCAAAGACAAGGCCCAGATTTTCGGTGGTAAACCCGTCCGGGTGATCGCAGGTCAGCGTCAGAACATTGGTGCGCCCGTCGGAAAACGGCAAGGGCATGGCCACGTAATCTGTTGCGCCCTTGGCCCGCAGGTCCTCCATGATCGGGAAGCTGTTATGCGGGTTTTCATCATTCAACCTTTGCCGCACGCCACCCAGGCCGTTCGAGACATGCCGCAAGGGGCTGTTGATGAAAGCTGGGTGATCATAGATTTCGTATGTCGGAGCCCGGGTCAGAATCTCTTCTTCATCTTTTTCCCAGATATAGTGCTTTCCCGCGATCAGGGGGTGAAGGGACCAGGCCAGAATGCTCAGCCTTTGTATTGCGATGCCATGCTCCAGCATCTTTTCGGCCAGCGCTTCGGTAAAGCTTTCGGGCGTTGCCGCGGTCGAAGCACCACGCATCAACCAATCAATCAGGGGCCCGCTGATGTTGCCGTCTTCAGGTTCGCGAAGGCGGTTGTCGCCCAGATCGATCTTCGTATAGGCGCCGGGCACAAAGCCGATACAGCCTTGAATGGCCGCGCTTTCGGGCAGGGCTTCCTCATAGGCCCAGACAGAATTGGCCAGGTTTTCGGACCCCAGATTGATGTCGTGATACGTGGCAGTGCCTTTGAACGGGCAGAATGTTTGCAGGTCTGTCTCTTCGCTCAAATCAACACAGACATCCGCGCGGGGAACATAGATCGTGGGCGGCAGGCGCGTTTCATACATCACCTTGGCATCTGTGCTTTCAGCCAAAAGCACATCATTGCGATAAATGGCAATTGTGCCATTCAGCGATTCAACCGATATTCCATACCCATTGATTTTTGGTGCGGCGTGGACGTTCATATGCGACCTCCCTTGCCTGGGTTTTTTCTAGAATGGGGCTTTGCATCCCACATTCCAAGAGGCGCAGAAGGGAAAAGTGCCAACGCATACGGTCATGCAGCAAGGTTCAGACCATTTGTATGACGTCTTTTTCGATGGACAGCATGTACCCTTTTTTGGCGATGTTTTTGACCAGAAGTTCACTGACCATCTGATTGCCAAGCGCATCCCGCAACCGTTTGATCCGCGTCGCGCCTGCGGCTTCGTCGCAATCGGCTTCATTACGGCCGGAAATCATCGCCTCGATCTGGGCGCCGGACAAAACCTCATCATCCAGTCGCGATTCAGCCAGAACCGACAAGGTTTCCATGGCGGCAGGCGTGAGTTTGAAATCCATGTTGTTGAGGTAGACGGTGTTTTCCTCGCGGCTGATCAGCAACGAAGTCACCTGAATGCCGGTGCGTTCGATCTGCGCCATGCGTCGGTTCAGCAGTACCAGCATAACCAGAAAGACCAATGCCGAGGCCATCATGGCACAGGCAAAAACCAGAAGCACATAGATCACCATCCGATAGCTGGACAGGGTGTCGGCGAAGGCGGTGCCGGACTGGGCCAGAATTTCAAGCAGGCGAATCTCGGTCTGTGAAGTCAGATCGGTCTCGATGAACAATCGCTCGACCCGCGCGTTGAATGCGTTCGCGTCCGGCAGGGTCCAGAACAGGAAAACGGCAGCGGTGATCAGAATGGCGATAATGGCTGCGACGCCCAGCACAACCAGACGGACCCCCGACCGGCGTGCGTCAGAAACGGAGATAGAATTGTCCGGCATTGCCTTTCCTCTGATCCAACCCTTCCGGCCCGAAAACGGACTGCACTTCAAGCAAGGTCCAGCCTGACGCGCTCAGGCGCTGGGCGATTTCTGCTTGGGCCTGGCCCTTGTCGCAGTTCGAGACCTGGATAACCCCATAATGCAAACGCAGCGGGTTGTCTTTCTTGGCCTTGTAATCCGCATAGCAATCCGCCGCAGACGCAGCAGAGCCAAGCGATATCAGGACCGCAAAGGTCAGAGAAGAGAGGATCTGTTTCATAGGCCGCATCCTGCGCACGAGTCGCCGCGATATTCAATAACCCAAGGGGTTTGCGGGTTCTGATATCCGATAACACCGGGCCGTTATTGCTTGTCTGGGCCGGTCGCCCCCAGTGTCAGGGCAATCAGGACGCGCTCCGTCACACGGTCGCCCAAACACTATGAAGGACACGCATCATGCACAGGAAATTCATCGCATTCATCGTTGCGACCGCGGTTGCAATAACCGGGGTGTCTGCGTCTCAGGCACGGGCTGCGGACGCAAAGGACATTCTTGGCGGGCTGGCCGCCATCGCGATCATCGGGGCCGGGGTTCACTATTACAACAAGGAAAAGAAAAAGGATCGGGCGACTCGCCACCAAACCTATACCCCGGCACCTTACACGCCGCAGCCGGTGCGCCCTCTGCCGCCGCGCGTGGCGCGTTATGATCTGCCCCAGCGCTGCCTGCGCACATTCAACGGGTATTCACAGGATCATCCGCTGCTTGGGCCGAAATGCCTCAAGAAGCACTACAAACATGCCAATAGCCTGCCGCAAGAGTGCAAAGTCGGTTTCTGGAATGGGCAAAAGGTCAAGCGGGCATACGAACCCGCGTGCCTGCGCCAGAAAGGATACCGTGTCGTTTACCAGTAACACCGGTTGAGCAGGAGCGGCGCCAAAGAAGCGCCGTGTGAGAGAGGGCGGTGTGGGCTGCCCTCTCTTTTTTTCTTGCGGCGCTGTGTGAAACACGGTTTTCCAAAGGCATGACAAAACCAGATTTCGAACTTGAACAGGCGCTGCTGGGCCGGGGCCATTGCCGCATCGCGGGCGTGGATGAGGTCGGGCGCGGCCCCTTGGCCGGCCCGGTCGTCGCGGCAGCGGTGATCCTGAACCCACAGGCCATCCCCGAAGGGTTGAATGATTCCAAGAAGCTGACGGCCAGACGTCGGGCCGCCCTGGATGCCGAGATCCGGCACAGCGCCGAGTTTGCCGTGGCCGAAGCCTCGGTCGCCGAGATTGACGAGATCAACATCCTCAGGGCATCGCATCTGGCGATGCTGCGCGCGGTTGAGGCACTGTCGCCGGCCCCCGATTTCCTGCTGATCGACGGGAATATGATTCCACGCGGCCTGAAAATCCCGTCGCAGGCCGTCGTGAAGGGGGATGCCCGATCGGTGTCGATTGCAGCCGCCTCGATCCTTGCGAAAAACTGGCGCGATCAGGTGATGGTGGATTTGGCGCAACAGCATCCGGGATATGGATGGGAAACCAACGCCGGCTATCCGTCAAAACAACACAAGGAAGCGCTGCAAAATCTTGGCGTGACCCCACACCATAGACGTTCGTTCAAGCCAGTGCACAATATCTTGTATCAAGAGTAAATCGTAAGTCGCTGATTCAAAAAAGAAATTGACGGCGAATCGTCTTTGACTCATCCTTGTCTCAACCAAATGAGCGCAAAAGCGCCGTGGATACTTGAGGCAGTGATATGACAACGACCACCAAAAAGGGCGCAAAAGCGCTCCCTTTAAACACGATTCTATCCGGTGACTGCATCGAAGTGATGAACAGTCTGCCCGAGGCGTCGGTTGACCTGATTTTCGCCGATCCTCCGTATAACTTACAGCTGAAAGGCCAGTTGCACCGCCCGGATAACTCTCAGGTGGATGCGGTTGATGATCACTGGGACCAGTTTTCTAGCTTTGGTGCCTATGACCAGTTCACGCGCGAATGGTTGAAGGCAGCACACCGTCTGCTGAAGCCCAACGGCGCGATCTGGGTGATCGGTTCTTACCACAATATTTTCCGTGTAGGCTCGGCTTTGCAGGACGCAGGATATTGGATCCTCAACGATGTGGTCTGGCGCAAGTCGAACCCGATGCCGAATTTCCGGGGCAAGCGCTTTACCAACGCGCATGAGACGATGATCTGGGCCAGCAAACGCGAAGGCGCGAAATACACCTTCAACTATGAGGCGCTAAAGGCTCTGAACGAAGGCGTGCAGATGCGCAGCGATTGGGTGCTGCCGATCTGCACCGGGCATGAGCGTCTGAAAGATGAAAACGGCGACAAGGCACACCCGACACAAAAGCCGGAATCGTTGCTGCACCGCGTGTTGATTGGCTCGACCAATCCGGGCGATGTGATTTTGGATCCGTTCTTTGGCACAGGTACAACCGGTGCAGTCGCCAAAATGCTGGGTCGCGAGTTCATCGGGATCGAGCGCGAGGAAAGCTACCGCAAGGTGGCCGAGAAGCGTATTGCCAAGGTCCGCAAGTTCGATCGTGAGGCTCTGGAAGTTAGTGCCAGCAAACGCGCCGAACCGCGCGTGCCCTTCGGGCAACTGGTCGAACGTGGCATGCTGCGCCCGGGCGAAGAGTTGTATTCCATGAACCAGCGCCACAAAGCCAAGGTCAGGGCCGATGGCACATTGGTCGGTGACAACGTCAAAGGCTCGATCCATCAGGTGGGCGCCCATCTGGAAAATGCGCCGTCCTGCAATGGCTGGACCTATTGGTGCTTCAAGCGTGACGGCAAAACGGTTCCGATCGACGTTCTGCGCCAGCAGATCCGGGCCGAGATGAACTGATACAAAGAACACCGCCGGTGCCTGTGGCCTGACACAAGGCACTACGCCTTGCCCCGCCGATCCTACGGCGGGGTCTTTTGTTTTCGGATCAACAGTGATTGCATGTTGTTGACCCTGACACTGCAAGAAAGATCACGGCCATGACCGAGACAACCGCGCAGCCCCGCCGCAGTCTGTTTTTCACGGAACCTGACACGTTCGATCTGGACAACAAATACACCGAGGCCGCGTTGGAGCGGCACAAGCGAGAAGGGTTGGAACTGGCCGTCCGCGCGCGCTGGGTGGCGATGGCGCTGACCGGGGTTCTTCTGGTTTTCCTGAACCCGCAATGGGAGGTGCTTTGGTATCACTTCATTCTGCTGCTGATCTGCGCCAACGGTTGGCTGATCCGCCGTTCCGGTCGGGTGGGACAATCGCGGGTCGAGCTTCTTTTGATCTTCGTGGATTTGCTGATCATGACCCTTGGAATGATCGTGCCCAACCCGTTCAGTGACGATGTTCGCCCTCTGGCCATGCAATACCGGTTCGACAATTTTCAGTACTTTTTCGTCATCCTGGCGGCTGGAACCCTGGCTTATTCCTGGCGAACGGTCATTGCCATCGGTTCGTGGACGGCATTGATGTGGACGATCGGTTGGATCGTTGCCTCGTGGGTGGCAACGCCGATTCCGGGGATCAGCGAAAAGGTTGCAGAGGCCTTGCAGGGCTATCCGGATGTTGCCGAGCTGTTGGACCCCAACAGTTTCATGGTCCCTCAACGTATCCAGCAAGTGATCGTATTCATAATGGTCGCGGTAACGCTGGGCATTTCGATGCGGCGTCTCAATCAATTGTTGATGAACAACGCAGGATTGGAACGTGAACGGGCCAACCTGTCGCGGTATTTCTCGCCCAATGTGGTGGATGAGCTGAGCCAGAACGATGAACCGCTGAAACAGGTCCGCAAAGAAGATGTGGCCGTTCTGTTCATCGATATCGTCGGGTTCACCAAATACGCCGCCGGGCGGGATCCCTATGAAGTGATCGAGGTTCTGCGCGGGTTTCATGCCCGTATGGAAACCGAGGTATTCAGGCACCACGGGACCTTGGACAAGTATCTGGGCGACGGTTTGATGGCGACCTTCGGCACTCCGGTGCCGACGCCCCTGGACGCGAGCAATGCCTTGGACTGCGCGCGCGCAATGGTGGGTGTGATCGACCGTTGGAATCTGGAACGTCGCAGGGTGGGAGAGCCCGAAATCCATGTCGGCGTTGGGGTGCATTACGGCTCGGTCGTACTTGGGGATATCGGCGCCAACCGGTTGGAATTCGCGGTGATTGGCGATGCGGTCAATGTGGCGGCCAAGCTTGAGGCACTGACGCGTGATTTCAAGGCGCGTATCGTTGTCAGCGATGCCGTGCGTTTGCGGGTTGAGGAAGAAAACCCGCAGGCGCCGGAGGTCATGGCCGGTTTTGGTGCCTGCCGCGACCAAACCGTGCGAGGGGTCGAGGCGCCGATGGATGTCTGGGTGATGAAAAGCTGAGGGCCTCCCGCCCGTCAGAACAGGATCGCAGATGCAGTGCTGACAGTTGGGTCAAGCAGCGCGCCAGTGCGCGCTGCGGTCACGCTTTGGGCATGGGGTTCAAAGATTTGTTGTAGGGGTGCCAGTCGGTGATCTCGGGATAATAGTGGCGTCGCCACGCGCGAACGCGCGGGTTCATGACCCGCCGCCAAAGCGGAGGGATCATAGCGAACACGGTCATGACGGGATAGCCATAGGGCAATTGTGGGGCTGTGTCCGACGCGTGATGTTGCAGCAGCGGAAACCGGCGATTGGGTTTGTAATGGTGGTCCGAATGGCGCTGAAGATTGATCAGCAACCAGTTCGAAGCTTTCTGCGAGGCATTCCAGGAATGGCGTGGCAGGACATGCTCGTACCGTCCGTCGCCCAGGTGTTTTCGGGTCAGGCCGTAATGCTCGACGTAATTGACCAGCTCGAGCTGCCAGATCGCGACACCAGCCTGAAGCAGAAACAGCGCCACGCCGGACCATCCTCCGATCAGGCCGGCCAGTGCCAGCATCCCACCTTGCAGCGCCCAGTACCGCCAGAACGGGTTTGAACGATCTGTCCACGGTCTGCCGATGCGGGCCAGCTTGTTGCGCTCGGCGTTGAAGGCCGAAACCCAGCATTGCCACAGAACGCGGGGATAGAAGCGATGGAAACCTTCGTTGTAGCGCGCCGTTACCGGATCGCGTGGGGTGCCAACATGGCGGTGATGGACCAACAGGTGCTCGGACCGAAAATGAGAATACAGCACCATGGCAAGAAGGATGTCCCCCAGCCAGCGTTCCATACGGCTTTTCTGGTGCATCAACTCGTGGCTGTAATTGATCCCAATCGTGCCCGAAATGACGCCCATGCCAAAGAAGAGGCCGATTTTCTCAAGCGTTGACAGATGGGTGCCGTGGGTTGCGTACCAGATCAGACCAAAAAGGGTGACGAACTGGATCGGGGCCCAGAGTTTTGTCAGTAATATGTACCATTGCAGCGCCGTGTCCGGCGTCTCGGGGTCGGCGTTTTGCGTGTTGAGCCCGGTGATCCGGTCCAGCACTGCAAAAGCCCACCAGGTTGCGGCAGGAACCAGCAGCAGTGACCATCCACCGGTGGCAGCTGAAAACCAGACCAGCGGAATCAGCAGCAGCGACACCCAGAAAGGGGATGCAGATTGCCAGCGGGACAATGTGCCTGTTGCGATCATCTTTTCTGCTCCGACTTTACGGAGATATCCTAGCCATGGCCCGAAAATTTGCACAGCGGACTTATTGTCCTCGCCAAAGATCATAGGCCTTGCGCATCACGGTTGGCAGGTCGCCGGGCCTGAAGCTGTGTTTGTCTACAACTGTCAGATGTTCGGGTATGTCGTGATCGGCGGCATCCGTGGTCCAGATCCGCAAAATCAGGTGGAAATGCGTAAGTGTATGGCGGACTTCGCCCGGCAACATCTTCCAATTCGCCGGGAACGGAGGCCGTTCGGCCGGGGCATCGTTCCACTCTGATCCGGGCCAGCCCAGCATTCCGCCCAGCAAACCTTTGTCAGGCCGGCGTTCCAGCACCATGGCCCCGTCTGCGCTTTGCGCAACATACACGTGCCCATAGCGCGTGGATTTGGGCTTTTTGGGTGTTTTTCGTGGCAGGTCGGCCTGGGTGCCTGCGACGCGGCTCTGACAGGGGTCACGCAGGGGGCAAATGCCACATGCCGGCGACTTTGGCGTGCAGATGGTTGCCCCCAAATCCATGACCGCCTGCGCGTAATCGCCAGGACGTGTGGCCGGGGTCAGGGTCGACGCCTTTTCCTTCAGCAGGGGTTTGGAGCCGGGCAGCGGATCGTGAATGTCATGGAGCCGGGCCATGACACGCTCGACGTTTCCGTCCAGCACGGTTTCAGGCCGATCAAACGCGATGGCCGAGATCGCAGCGGCGGTATAGGGGCCTATGCCGGGTAGGTTCAGCAGCGCTTCAACGCTGTCGGGAAACCGGCCATCGTAGTCTTGCGTGACGGCCCGGGCGCATTTCAAAAGATTGCGGGCGCGGGCGTAATAGCCAAGCCCGGCCCATTCCCCCATGACCTGATCGTCCGGTGCGGCGGCCAGAGCCTGAACCGTAGGCCATCGGGTGGTGAAGCGCAGGAAATAGTCGCGAACGGCGGCAACTGTTGTCTGCTGCAACATCACTTCGGACAGCCAGACCCGATAGGGGTCGGGGCGCATCCCGGCGGCGCGATCTGCCGGACCGATGCGCCATGGCATTTCGCGGGCGTGCCGGTCGTACCATTCCAGCAACGCATCACTGACGGTGAATTCAGCAGAGTCACGCAAGTTTTATTCAACTCCCGGTCGGGTTTCGCTGGCACATGGTGGCCTGCCCAGTACAATAGAGGTGTAGGAGCAGGAAACCAGATGCAACGCAGACGTTCTTCGACCCGCGGGTTCAAACGCACCGCATCCTTGCTGAACGATCAGATCCGGCGCGCCGGGGAAAGCCGGGGGTTTGCCGTGTCGCGGCTTTTGACCCACTGGGCCGAGATTGTCGGCCAGGAAACCGCCGCCATCGCGCGCCCGGTCAAAGTGGGTTATGGCAAGGGCGGATTTGGTGCCACCCTAACTGTGTTAACGACCGGGCCACAGGCTCCGATGCTGGAAATGCAGAAGGAACAGCTGCGCGGCAAGGTAAACGCGGTCTATGGCTATAACGCCATCAGCCGTGTCCGTATCACCCAGACCGCTCCGACCGGATTTGCCGAGGGGCAGGCCAGTTTCGACCACAAGCCGAAGCAAGCCAAACCCCAGATTGCGCCTGACATTGCCGCCGAGGCCGACAAAATGTCACGCGATGTACATGATGTAGATTTGCGCGCGGCTCTTGAACGTCTCGGGCGCAACGTTTTATCCAAACAGAAACGCTGAGAAAGGGCTGAAAATGAGCCGTATTGCAACCGTAATCTGTGCGGCCGTCGCCGTGGCCGCTGGTGGCTATTGGCTGACAGGGTCGAACACCAATGTCACCATTCCACTGGTCAGTGCCGCCGAAGCGCAGGAGGCAGACCTGGATACTTCGACGATCGTCGAGATGGTGCAGGGCGCCGAGGATGCACCTGTCGAAATCATCGAATATGCATCATATACCTGCCCGCACTGCGCAAACTTCCACACAGGCGCGTATAAGCAGCTCAAGAAAGACTTCATCGACACCGGCAAGGTCAAGTTTACCTATCGTGAGGTGTATTTTGACCGCTACGGCCTTTGGGCATCGATGGTCGCACGCTGCGCTGGCCCCGAAAAGTTCTTCGGTATCACAGACCTGATCTATGAAGGGCAGGCAGAATGGACACGCGCAGGTGGTCCGGCCGAGATCGTGGATGAGCTGCGCAAGATCGGTCGTTTGGCCGGCATCGATGGCGACCAGCTTGAGGCTTGCCTGCAAGACGGTACCAAGGCGCGGACATTGGCTGCGTGGTATCAGGAAAACGCCGAACGAGATGGTATTCAGGCGACCCCGTCGTTCCTTGTGAACGGCAAGAAAGTCGACAACCAGTCCTACGCTGACTTCAAAAAGCTGATCGAAGACGAACTGGGCGGCTAAAAACCCTTTTCCGGTTGGCCCTGTAGGGGCCGACCGGGCCTATTTTGGTGCCGGTGCTGCATTCAGCAGCATATCCCGGACTTTGTCAGTTTCGCCGACTCGTAGACGCACCGGCAGAGTGATCACTTTGCTCCGAAAAGCCGGGGGCAGACGTACGGCGTCTTTCTCGGTCGTTATCATCTGAATACCCAGTTGGCGCGCCTCGTTTTCCAGACGGGCCATCAGTGCCTGAGACAGAGGCTGGTGGTCGTCCAGGGCTTCGGCGCGGACCAGGTCTACGCCCAGCTGTCGCAGGGTTTTGAAGAACTTCTCGGGGTGGCCGATACCGGCAAATGCCAAAGCGCGTGTGCCGGTCCAGTCCATGCCGGTTTGCAGGGGCTCGATTGCTCCGGTGACATGGGGAACAGACAACTTGTCGCCCCACTGACCGGTGAAAGCCATTTGCGCGGCCTCATCGCCCAGAGACAACACAAGGTCGGCCCGTTTCAACCCGATGTCGACCGGTTCCCGCAGTGGCCCGGCAGGCAGGCACAAACCGTTTCCGAACCCGCGTTGAGCATCGACAACAATGATCGAGAAATCCTTGGCCACCGAGGGGTTTTGAAAACCGTCATCCAGCACGATTGCCGTGGCGCCCGCCGCTGCGGCGGCCCGTGCGCCCGCCGCCCTGTCCTTGGCAACCCAGACTTCGGCAAACATCGCCAGAAGCAGCGGCTCGTCTCCTACTTCGGCAGCCGTGTGCCGGGCCGGATCAACCTGCACCGGCCCATCCAAAGAGCCTCCGTGCCCCCGCGTGACGACATGTGGTTCGTGCCAGGCGCCTCGAAGCTGTTCAAGGGTCCAGATCACCGTTGGTGTCTTACCGGTTCCACCAGCATTGAGGTTGCCGATACAGATCACGGGCACACCCGGCTTTTCGCCGGATTCCGAGGCGATCCTACGGGCGGTTGCCGCTGCATACAGGCGCCCCAACGGTGCCAGCATACGCGCCCTAAGATCCGGTTGGTCCGGGGTCGTGTTCCAGAAATCAGGTGCCCGCATGATCCGCACTCCGCTGATCCAGAATATCCTGCACCATTTCGATCAGGGCGTCAGCCTGCGGTGCGCCTTCGGTCAACAATTGCCATCCCGCCAACGCCATGTCGGCAGCTTGATCCGGCGCCAGAAGCTGCACAACGGCGTCGCCCAGTTCGGTTGCCGTTTTAACCTCTTTGGCGGCGTTCACCTGTTGCAGGCTGGAATAGAATTCCTGATGGCGATGCACATATGGTCCGAACATGATCGCAGACCCCAGCGCGATTGCTTCGGACGGATCCTGACCGCCCGCGCCGCGTTCCAGTGAACTGCCCATGAAGGTCACTGGTGCCATGCGATGCCACAGGCCCAGGTTTTCGGGGTCCGATGTCAGGACGACCTGCGTGGTATCTTCAATCATGTCCCCTTCATCCCAGTTGACGCAGCGCAGGTCCATCGATTCCAGCCGCCGTCTCAGCGGCGAGACTTCCGGCTCGTTTGCCACGTGCAACACCAGAACCAGCCGATGCAGCATCCGCAGTGCCTGACGGTGGGCTGTCAGAACCGAGATGAACTCCTTGTCCTGAACCCATGCCGCCAGCCAAACCGGGCGCCCGGCAAGTGTATGAGTGGTCTCGATAAGTTCGTCTTCTGGCCAGGGCCGAGGGTTGGGGCTGATCCGCAAAGGCGGTGATTCCGCAACTTTTCCGGATTGGATTCCGAGGCGGCGGATCTGTCGAGCCGTCTCGGCGGATGGCGTGAGAATCTTGCGGAAACAGTCAAAGGTCACCCGTGTGATGTCCGGCAGCCAACGGGCGTTCCGGGACAGTGTGACGCTGAATTGGGCGTCGAACAGGACCAGCGGGATCGCCTGTTCGTCAGCGCGCGTGACAATGTTGGGCATCAGATCGCCACCGACCCACAACCCCATGTTCGGACGCCAGTATTCGATAAACTCGCGGGCGGCGCCACTCTGTTCCTGTGGCAGGTTGATCAAAGGGAACCTGCTGTCCGGCCAGTTGGACAGATCCTCATCCGGGGGGGCTGTAAGCAGGAAATTCAGCTTGGCCCTGACCTGCGACAGCCGACGGCAGAAGTCGGTCACAGCCCGCAGCCGATCCGGGGTGGCAACATGGATCCATAGCAACTCACCTTTGGGGCGCGGCAGGTTGGATTGCGGCGCAACCCCGTTGCGCAACCCCCATGACAACACCCTGTAGGCGGCCAGGCTGAGTGAGCGCGGTTTGCTCATGTTCCAATTCCCGGCCCGGCCGGATCCAGCAGTGCCGACAGTTGCTGATGAATCGAGGCGCTGGCGGCGATCACGCCGTTCAACCTGGGATGCATGTTGTTGAAGATCAGCCGTTGACCCGTACGGTCGGAACACACGCCGCCGGCCTCTCGGATGATCAGGTCGCCGGCGGCAATGTCCCATTCCCAACTGGGGCGCAGGGTCAGCATGCCGTCGAACCGCCCCTGCGCAACCAAAGCCATGCGATAGGCAAGTGACGGACGATACGCGCGTTCGAATTCTGGCGCCTGCGCATTGCGCCAATGCCGTGCGTCAAGATTTGGCTTGGCGGCCAGAATTTCTGATTGCAAAAGCTCTGCGGTGTCCGAGGTCGTGATCGTCTTACCATTGAGAGACGCGCCCTGACCTTGGGCCGCCGTGTACAGCAAATCCCGCATCGGCAGGTAAATGACCGCCGCCGTCACCACGCCGTTATCGGCGACGGCTATGGAATGTGCCCAGGTGCGCGCGCCTTCTGCAAAGCTCCGGGTGCCGTCGATCGGGTCGATGATGAAAGTGCTGTTGCGGTCCAGCCGGTCGGTGGAATCCTCGGATTCTTCACTGAGCCAGCCATAGCCCGGTCGCGCCGAACACAACCGCTCCTCTAGCATCGTGTTCACGGCAAGATCCGCCTCGGTCACTGGGCCGGCGCCATCGGGTTTGTCCCAGCGCTGTGCTTGCGTGCCGGAATAGCGCGTGGCGATCTTGCCGGCCTCCAGCGCCGCCTCGATCAGCAGGGGCAGATCAGTTGCCGGCAAGTGTCATTCCTTCGATCAGAAGCGACGGAACCACGCGCGACAGGTATGGGCGGGCATCGTTCGCCGGGATGATCCGGCGCAGCATGTCCCGCAGATTGCCCGCGATGGTGCATTCATTGACCGGATGCGTGATCTCGCCATTCTCGACCCAGAAGCCCGATGCACCCCTTGAATAGTCACCGGTATTGGGGTTGATCGTTGAACCGATCATGGACGTGACCAGCAACCCGGTTCCCATATCGCGCAGCAGGTCGGCGCGGCTTTGGTCACCTTGTGTCAGGCTCAGGTTCCAGTTGCTGGGCGATGGCGGGCCCGAGACCCCACGCGCGGCATTTCCCGTGGACGCCATGTCCAGTTTTCGCCCGCTTGACAGGTCCAGCGTCCAGCCGGTCAGAACGCCGTTTCCCACGATTGCCCGGCGTCGTGTCGGCAGACCCTCGGCATCAAAGGGACGCGAGCCCGAAACGCGCGGGCGGTGCGGGTCTTCGATCAGGGACAGATGCGCAGGCAGAACGTCCTGCCCCAAACAATCCTTGAGCCAGGATGCGCCTCGCGCGATTGCCGCGCCATTGCTGGCGGCCAGAAGGTGGCCGATGAGCGAAGACGAGATCCGTTCGTCGAAGAGAACCGGAAAACTTCCCGTCTCAGGTTTGCGCGCACCAACCTGTTGCGTGGCGCGTTCACCTGCTGTGCGCCCGATTTCTTCCGCGCTGCGCAGGTCGGATTGGAACGTCCGGCTGTCACCGTCATAGTCCCGTTCCATCCCGGTGCCTTCGCCCGAGATCGCAACACAGGAAACCGACCGGCTGCTGCGCGCGTACCCGCCGGTGAACCCGTTTGTCGCGGCCAGATGCACATGGTGGGTTCCATAGCTTGCGGCCGCATCCGACACCTGGGTGACGCCGGCGACGGCCAGCGCTGCGGCCTCGGCCGTCAGGGCATCCTGCATCAGGGCTTCGGCAGACGGGGCCGGGGCGGGGTCTGACAATTCCAGTGACTCTATGTTCCAGTCTGTGACCAGCTGGTCCTTGTCAGCCAGCCCGGAAAACGGATCTTCGGGGGCCTCCCTGGCCATTGCGACAGCTCGTTCCGCCATGGCGCGCAGGGTTTCAGGGCGGCTGTCGGAACTGGACACAATGGCGGATCGTTTGCCCAGAAACACCCGCAATCCCAAATCAGTCCCTTCCGAGCGCTCGGCATGTTCCAGCGCGCCGCCCCGCACTTCGACGGAAACAGAGGATCCGTCGATAACGATGGCATCCGCCGCGTCCGCGCCTGCCTTGCGGGCCACGTCAAGCAAGTGATGGCTGATTTCTTCTGGTGAGCAGGTCATGAGGCCTCCGGGTTGATTGCCAAGGACCTAGCCTTGGACCGCCCGTCTCGCAAGACCTGTGACCAGATTGTGCGTTGAGGATCGCGGTGAACCCGTGCCGTTTCAGAGGTTTGGGCAAGGGTTGGCAGGGCAGAGAAAGGGCCGCATGTTGCGCGGCCCTTTCCGTTGATTGTCACTTGATACGCTGACCATTCGCCAGGATCTGGCCGTCTTCGGTGAACTCGATCTTCGAGTTCAGTGTGTCCGGCTCTTCGCCCGGAACTGCCATCAGACCCATCATCATGCGGGCACCCAGCGCGTCTTCGTCCGAGATGATTCCCATGCCGATCAGGGTGTCGATCAACTGGTTGGCGCCAACCAGCTGAAGGTTCGCCACGCCGCTTGGGCTGGGCAGGCCATCAAACTCTTCGGTATTGGTGTTGTCGAAAGCAAAATCACCGGTACCGGTCAGTTTGGCGCCAACCAGCGAAACCAGCAGTTCGTTGATCTTCAGCGAGTGCAGTTCCCCCGGCGCTTCGTCGGATTCGACGTCGATTTCAGGATCGAAGATATTCATCAGCACTTTCGCGGTTCCCGTCGCATCCAGCGCAATCGTCGCCGGATCACGCGGCAGCGCGCCCGCAGAATCGAAAATGCCCCACAATACGTCCGACATGGTGAAATCGGTCAGGTTCAGCCCAAAGCCGAAGGGTTGAACCTCGTCCGATTGCTGGATGGGGAATTCGAAGTTCAGGCCCGCCTTGGCCATCGAAAGATCGATCGGGAACGGCAGGCCCGCCGTGGTAACGGCCATCTTCGTGCTGTTCTGGTCAATGTCATAGACGATACGCTCTGCATCGATGCTGGCTGCAAAACGCCCGCCTTCGGACGTGCTGTTCATCGAGAACGCCTGACCTTCGCTGGTCCCGCTCAGATCCGTGCTGCCTGCGGCATAGGTGAAGGTGCCGTCAAACGAAAAACCAGCCTTGTAAAAGGCTTCTGGGTCCGAAAAGTCAAAATCCGGCGGGACGACGTTGTTGCCCTCAAATGCCAGTTGATCGAGTTTACCGTTGATCAACCCGTTTTCGCCGCTTTCAGGATCCTGAAAGTTCAGATCATATGTTAACGTGGCTGCGTTGAACGTCTGGCTGATGTTCCGATTGTCGCCGATCTGCATCCGCGAGCTGCCGGACAGATCGCTTGCTTGGACATCGATGCCAAACACATCATTGGGCAGCGCCTCACCATCGACCTCAATCGAATCCAGTTTCACGCCCAGATTGTCAGCCTTGTAGTCATAGGTCATGTCGTCCGGTGTGCCCGACACGACCATGTTCAGTTGGCTGTGGGAATAGGTGACAGTGGCTGCGAAGTTTTCGTCTTCGGCCTGACCGGTGATTTCCATGGGAAAGCTTTCCGGCAGGTCAATGGTAACGGTCCCGTCACCATTTTCGGTCAATGTCATTTCCGGCATGACCATCTGAAACTGTCCGTCCTCTTCGGGAAGGGCCACTGAAAGTGTCATGTTGGAAATCGTGGTGACGTCGCCCGAAGTGCTTTCGTCTCCTGTGACGGTGTAACCCATCGAGGTGAAATAGCTCTGCCAATCGGACCAGACGTCATCGGCCGACAGATCGGCAAACGCCCCTTGGGTGGCAACGGCATAAGCCAAGGCAGCGCCGCAGCTGCGGCGAAGGAAAACGGACATAAGGTAACCCTTCTTGATCAATTTGTGGCGCATGGTCGGTTTTGTGGCGGGTATCGTCAAGGGGGCAAGGGCTGGACCCTTTCCCCGTTTACGCGTTACGGCTGTAGCCGACAGAGATTGCAATGCGTGAGGAAGGGCAAATGCAGGGAAAAACTGTTCTCATAACCGGGGCCAGCCGAGGAATTGGGGCCGAGGCAGGGCGCGTTTTTGCCGCAGCCGGCGCCAATGTCGCATTGGTGGCTCGCAGTCAGGATCAGATTGACGCTCTGGCGGCCGCATTGGGCGATAAGGCCATCGCATTGGCCTGTGACGTCAGCGATTTCGCGCAGGTGGAACAAGCCGTGGCCACATGCGTGGACCGGTTCGGTGGGTTGGATGTTCTGATCGGCAACGCGGGTGTGATCGATCCGATCTTTCATCTCTCGAATGCTGACACCGAGGCGTGGAGCAAGGCCATCGACATCAACCTGAAAGGTATTTTCTACGGGATGCGCGCGGCGTTGCCGGTGATGCGGTCTGCGGGAGGAGGGAGCATTCTGACGATCTCGTCCGGTGCAGCGTCGAACCCGGTCGAAGCCTGGAGCCATTATTGCGCCTCGAAGGCCGGGGCCAAGATGCTCACGGAATGTCTGCATCTAGAAGAAGCCCATAATGGTATTCGCGCCATGGGCCTGTCACCGGGGACGGTGGCCACCGATATGCAGCGGTCCATCAAGGCCAGCGGCATTAATCCCGTCAGTCAGCTGGACTGGGATGTGCATATCCCTGCGGACTGGCCCGCACGGGCGCTGTTGTGGATGTGCTCGGATGATGCCGATGAGTTTCTTGGCACTGAAATTTCGCTGCGGCTTGAAGACATTCGCAAACGGGCCGGGCTGATATGATCGATTTGACCAAAGAAGGTGGCCTGTGGACCGTCACGATCAACAATCCCGGCAAGGCGAACGCCCTGACGGGGGCCATGCTGGCGGAACTGGCCGAGATCGCCGAATCCGCGACAGAGGCCAAGGCGTTGATCCTGACGGGCGCGGGCAAAGTGTTCAGCGCCGGGGCAGATCTGGACGAAGCGCGCGCCGGTCTGGCCAAATCGGATGTCTGGGAAAGGCTGTCCGGCGCCATTGCTGCGTTGCCCTGTCTGACCGTTGCCGCACTGAACGGCACTTTGGCAGGCGGGGCCAACGGTATGGCACTGGCCTGCGATCTGCGCATTGCCGTGCCGTCGGCCAAGTTCTTCTATCCGGTGATGAAGCTGGGGTTTCTGCCACAACCGTCCGACCCCGCGCGGCTGGCGGCTCTGGTCGGACCGGCAAGGGCCAAGTTGATCTTTATGGCGGGTCAGAAGATCACCGCGCAAGAGGCGTATGAATTTGGCCTGGTGGACCGGATTGTCGATCCCGATCACCTGATGCAAACCGCACGCGATCTGGTTGCCGACAGCGTGAACGCCGACCCCGAGATCGCGGCGGGAATCGCAAGGTTGTGTTCATGAGGTTGTCTGCACTGCGCCTGCGGGTCGCTGACCCGGATCGGCTGGCCGCGTTTTATCGCGACATTCTGGGCATGTCCGTTGGCCGAACAGAAACCGGCCACCGTGTCGGCTATGACGGTGCAGACGCAGATATTTTGTTGCTGCCGGGTGGAGGAGGGTACACCCATGACAAGGGGCAGCGCTACTGGAAGATAGGAATCACCGTGCCGGATGTCGATCTTGCTGCGGCTCATCTGCGCAGGTTTGACGTTCCAGTGAGCACGCCGAATCAGTTTCTGGACATCGGCTACATGTGCCATCTTGCGGATCCCGAAGGGTTCGTCATCGAGCTGCTGCAACATGATTTCGAAGGCAACCGACCGCCGCATGCAGCGGACCCTGACGCGCCTTTTGCGCAGGCTCGGATCGGTCAGATTACCCTTCGAACCGGCGATATTGCCGCCGAAGACGCGTTCTGGCGCGCCCAGGGCATGTCGTTGTTGTCGATGCAGGAGGTCGCCCCTTACGGCTTTGACCTGCATTTTTATGCTTTTACGGACGAAACCCCGCCCAATCCTGATCTTTGGGCTGTTGAAAACCGCGAATGGCTGTGGAAACGCGCCTATACGACGTTGGAATTCCAACTTGTTGCGGGTGCACAATTCGTGCATGTACCGGACTTTCGGGGTATCGAGATCGAAGGCCTGTCCGAACCTCTTACAGATATTGTCGGGGACCAGATCCTGCCAGGTTGATCAGCGCCCGCGCCGCTTGCCCGGAACTTTCGAACGAAATCCGGGTGGGCGTTTGCGAACCCAAGTCAGAAATTTCTCGAGCCTTGGATGCGCACGCAGGGCCTCGACCGTGTTGAAACTGCGTGCCAGTTCGGCTTCGGTCAGGGTGGCGTGCACCTCTTTGTGGCAGATCTGATGCAGCAGAACGGTAGGTCCGCCCTTGCCTCCTTTGAGTTTTGGGATCAGATGATGCAGGCTGCCACCCCCGTCGGGGATCGGGCGGTCGCAAAGCGGGCAGATTGGATCGCTGTTCGTCATGATGATGTGAAACTTGCGCCTGTGACGGGCGAAGGCAAGAGGGTGCGAATGGCGCAGGCAGTGGTGATCGGAGCAGGCCCCGCCGGGTTGATGGCGGCCGAACAGCTCGCCGCAGCCGGGCATTCCGTGTTGGTGGCCGAGGCCAAACCTTCGGTCGCGCGCAAGTTCCTGATGGCCGGGAAATCGGGGCTGAACCTGACCAAGGACGAGCCGCGTGATGACCTGATCCGCGCCTATGGTGAAGCGGCAGATTGGTTGCGTCCGATCATGTCTGACTTTGATGCCGAAGCTGTTCAGCACTGGGCGCGCGGGTTGGGGCAGACGCTGTTTGTCGGCTCGACGGGGCGCGTGTTTCCCCAAGCAATGAAGGCCTCGCCCTTATTGCGGGCCTGGTTGGCACGATTGGGCAAGGCCGGGGTCGAAATCAGGACCCGCTGGCGTTGGACAGGCTGGGACGGTGATGCGCCGGTGTTTGACACTCCGGACGGGCGGCGCAGTGTTTCGACGGATGTCACCGTGCTGGCACTGGGCGGTGCAAGCTGGGCCCGCCTTGGCTCGGACGGTCACTGGGCGCAGATATTGGCCGGAAAAGACGTGGCTTTGGCACCCTTTGAACCCGCAAACTCAGCCATTTCCGTTGATTGGAGCCCACATATGCAGCCCCATTTCGGGGCCGCATTGAAATCGATCCGATGGATGGCAGGCGATTTGGAGAGCCGAGGAGAGGCTGCGATTTCCAGAACCGGTCTGGAAGGCGGAGGGCTGTATAAGCTGACACCGGCTTTGCGCGCGGGGACACCGTTGTTTGCTGATCTGACGCCTGATCTGGACCAACAGGCTCTGCTGGCGCGGTTGTCCGCGAAACGGTCGAAAACAACGCTGTCCCAGTGGATGAGGAAATCGCTGAACCTGTCTGCTCAGAAAATCGCCCTGTTTCATGAAATGGCAAAACGCGGTGGCCACCCTCAATCCGTGCAAGTGAGCATGTTGAAAAAGCTGCCTGTCCGGCATGTCGGCCTTCGCCCGATGGACGAAGCCATTTCGACCGCAGGTGGTGTCAAACAGGCAGCGCTGGATGACGGGCTGATGCTGACGGCCCTGCCGGGTGTGTTCTGCGCTGGGGAAATGCTGGACTGGGAGGCCCCGACCGGGGGCTATCTGCTCACGGCTTGCCTTGCGACCGGGCGCTGGGCCGGTCGGTCTGCCGCCGACTGGCTGGAAAAGGCTGAGTGACCTAGCGGGATCGTGCCAACATCGCCAATCGGATCATCGCGCGTTCCACCAGCGCCATGGCAGGGGCTGTCTGACCGGCCGACCGCAGCGCCAAATCTGTATCGGTCAGAACCGTCAGCGCGGTTTGCAGCTTGGTCGCGCCCCAACCTTGTGCCTGCCGCAGGATACGGTCACGCCGTTTGCCGTAAACCGGTGGACGCAGCTTACCGATGCCCTGCGCAGCACCGCCGGGATCGGACGCGCAGGCATAGAGTGTCCGAAAATGCCGCATCGCTCCGATGCACAGAGTCACGCCGTTGGTGCCCTGCGCCTGCAACCTCCGGATCAGCGGCCCGATCTCACCGGCGCGGCCTTCGGCAACGACGTTGAGAACATCATCCAGCGCCGCCTCGGTCGAGCGCGGGGCGCAGGCCTCAATATCTTCGATCGTCAAATCAGCGCTGTCACCGCGCTTGTAAAGAGACAGTTTTTCAATCGTTTGGGCGAAATCACCGGGGCTGAGGCTGACGGCCAATTCACTGATTGCAGACATGACATCTCGGGGCACGTTTTTCATACCCGACTCGGCAAGAACCCGTTCCACTTCGGCGCGTGAGGGCGGGTCGTCATAAATGCCGACTGCGTAGGCGGCAGGGTGGCCTTCGAACGCCTTGCGGATTTTCGAGCTGGGTTTCAATTGCCCCGAGGTCACGATGATCTGGGCGTCTCCGGGGGCCCAATCTTCGAGTGCGGCCAGAATTGCCGGCGCGGCGGTTTCGGTTGCGTCTTCCACGAAAACGGCACGTGGGCCGGGAAAGAAGCCGACCGCCTTGACCGCGTCCAGCAGCAGGGCGGGATCACCACGCAGATCGCCACCGGGCATGCGGGTCAGGCGCATTTCTTCTTCGGCTTGGGCGCCAAGCAGAGCGGCCAGCACCTGTTGCCGCTTGAGCGCAACCCGCATCGCATCCGCGCCATAGATAAGCAGCCCTGTCTTGTCCGCGTCCGGCTTGGCAAAATACCCCTCAGCCTCGCGCGGGCTCAACTTCATGCAGCCAGACCCGGTGTGGCGTAAAGACGGTTCATGATCTGACCCGACAGAATCATCATCAGCCGTCTCTTGGCATCGCGCTCATCCGCCAAGGTGGAAACGGTCGATCCTGCGGCAGAATATGACACAAAATCCGCCACCGAGCCCGAGGCGATGATCTGACCGGTTGCGTTGGACCGCAGCGTGTATTGCGCGCTTCCGTCGATGGTGTAGCGTTGCGTTTCGTTTGTGGTGGTGATTGCAGCGCCACGCGTCACGGTCGAAACCTGAACGTCCAGCTTGTAGTCGTTGACCGACCCGGCGCTTCGCCCCAGTTGCTGTTCCAGATTTTGGACCAGCAAATAGCTTTCCACGGTGTTGGGCGCCGACACCTCGACGCGGCCATACAAGGCCGAACCCGATCCGCCAGGTGCATAGACGGGCTCGAAGCCGCAGGCGGCCAGCGCCAGCGGCATCAGCAAAAACGTTCTGCGATCAAACGACAACATTCACAATCCGGCCCGGAACGACGATCACTTTCTTCGGCGCATTCCCTTCCAGCGCCTTTTGAACAGCTTCGGTGCTGAGCGCAATTTTTTCAACCTCGGCTTTATCCAGATCCTTGGCCACGCTGATTTCCGCGCGACGCTTGCCGTTGATCTGGATCGGCAAGGTGACGGTGTCATCAACCAGCATCGCCTCGTCGGCGACGGGCCATGGCGCAACGGCCACAAGGCCTTCGCCGCCCTGATGGGCCCAAATATCTTCCGCCAGATGCGGTGTCATCGGCGACATCAGCTGTGCCAGCGTTTTGATGGCCTGCTTTTGGGCCGCAGCACCTGCCTTGGATTTCGCCAGCGTGTTGGTGAAGGCATAAAGCTTGGCGATGGCCGCGTTGAAGCCAAAGCTTTCAACACCCAATGTCACGTCGCGGATGGTTTTGTGCATCTCGCGCAGCAGTTCCTCATCGCCTTCACCCGTGGCATTCGGGTCCATGTCGCCGATCTTGTCGCAGAGGTTCCAGACACGGTTGAGATGCTTGTACGCGGCCTCGGCCCCCGCAGCCGTCCATTCCACGTCCCGTTCGGGTGGCGAATCGGACAGCACGAACCAGCGCGCGGTATCTGCGCCGAAGGCCGAGATGATGCTGACCGGGTCGACAACGTTCTTCTTGGACTTTGACATTTTGGCCGATGGGATGATCTCGACCTGTGTGCCGTCAGCCAGTTTTCCGTCCGTGACCTCTTCGGGCAGGTGATAGACCGGACGACCGTTGGCATCGCGGGTCTGGTAGATCTCGTGCGTCACCATGCCTTGGGTGAACAGCGCGTCGAAGGGTTCGATGGCTTTGTCCGGCAAATGCCCGGTGATGTTCATCGCGCGGGCGAAGAACCGCGAATACAGCAGGTGCAGAATCGCGTGTTCGATCCCGCCGATATACTGGTCTACATTCATCCAGTATTCCGCCTCGGCCAGATCGGTGGGTGTTTCCGCGCGCGGAGCGGTGAATCGGGCGAAATACCATGACGAATCCACGAACGTGTCCATCGTGTCGGTCTCACGCTTGGCCGGAGCGCCGCAGTTTGGGCAGGCGCAATCGCGCCAGGTCGGGTGGCGATCCAGCGGATTGCCAGGTTTGTCGAACGTGACATCGTCGGGCAGACGGACCGGCAGGTTCTCTTTTTTCTCGGGCACCACGCCGCAGGATTCGCAGTGAACGACAGGAATCGGACAACCCCAATAGCGCTGACGGCTCAAGCCCCAGTCTCGCAGGCGATATTTCGTGACCCCTTCGCCCCAACCGGCTTTTTCGGCGAAATCGATGGTGGTGTTGATCGCCTCTTCTCCGGTTGCTTCGGTCAGGCCCGCGAAATGGTTCACCCAGCGGACTTTCTGCTCTTTTGGTGGGACAAAGGCGATCTTGTCGACCGGCGTGTCGTCGTCCAGCGCAAAGAAGGTGTCGATCACCGGCAGATCGTATTTGCGGCAGAAATCAAGGTCGCGCTGGTCATGGGCCGGGCAGGCGAAGATCGCGCCGGTGCCGTAATCCATCAGGATGAAATTGGCGATCCAGACCGGCAGTTCCCAGTTCGGGTCCAGCGGATGCTTGACACGGATGCCGGTGTCCAAACCCAGCTTTTCGCCGGTTTCGATGGCCTCTTCCGTGGTGCCGCCCTTGCGGCATTCGGCAACGAATTCAGCGACTTCCGGGTTTTCGGCCTCAAGCTGTTTGGCGATCGGGTGATCGGGCGAGATCCCAACGAAGGACGCGCCCAGCAGCGTGTCGGGGCGAGTCGTGTAGACAGTGATCGGTTCCCCACCATCCGTGCGCTCGAACCCGAATTGCAGGCCGCGCGACTTGCCGATCCAGTTTTCCTGCATCAGTCGAACCTTGGCGGGCCAGTTTTCCAGCGTGTCCAGAGCGTTCAGCAGTTCTTCGGAATAATCCGAGATCTTGAAGAACCACTGCGTCAGCTCGCGCCGTTCCACCAGCGCACCCGAGCGCCAGCCGCGCCCGTTTTCCACCTGTTCATTGGCCAGAACGGTCATGTCGACCGGATCCCAGTTCACCACGGCATTCTTGCGATAGACCAGCCCGGTCTCGAGCATGTCGAGGAACAGCGCCTGCTGCTGGCCATAGTATTCCGGATCACATGTGGCGAATTCACGGGACCAGTCGATCGACAGGCCCAGTGGCTTCATCTGGGCGCGCATGTCGGCGATATTGCCGTAAGTCCACTCTTTGGGGTGGCCGCCGATCGCCATGGCAGCGTTTTCCGCCGGCATCCCGAACGCGTCCCAGCCCATGGGGTGCAGAACATTGTGCCCGGTGGCCAGCTTGTGCCGCGCGATGACGTCGCCCATCGTATAGTTTCGCACATGCCCCATATGGATTCGGCCGGACGGGTAGGGGAACATCTCAAGCACATAGTATTTCGGCTTGTCCGCCTTGTGGTTGGCGGTGAAGATTCCTGCCTTGTCCCAGGCTTCTTGCCATTTTGCTTCGATTTCGGTGGCCGAATAGCGCGACATTGTGCGGTCCTTCGTGAATGAAAACGCCGGGTAGGAACCCGGCGTGGTATTAGTGTGATTTTCGGCGGAGTGCTAGAACTTGTTGTCCGCGATGCGCAGCTGACGCGCGCGGGACAGAATCGCATCCTCCACCGCACGGGTTGTTGCCGCGCTTACCGGGGCGCCACCGCTGGATTGCAGGGCGACGGACAAAGACCGGGCCGCAAGCGCCGGATCACTGATGTGTACGGTCGCCCTGTATGACCGTCCTCCGCCCGGAGGAGTGCCGTAACCTGTTACGATCACTCCGGTAAACGGATCGACCTCCTGCACAGGCAAGAAGTTCAAAATGTCCAGCGAAGCTGCCCACAAGTACCGGTTTACATTGGTGGTCTGCTCGGCCGTGCTGCGATCGAAAATGTCCCACAGCGTTGTACGTTCAGGATCGTTCAGCTCGCGTTCATCGGAATTACCGCTGGCGGGATTGGGGGAATATGTCGAAGTGCTTCGATTCTGCCCGCATGCCGCAATAGTGGTGGTCAGCATGATTAATCCCAAAATCGTAGGCAGGCGCATTGTCAGCAGGTCCTGTTTCACTTGTTGTGCAGTATTCAGGGCATACTCCTAGCCAAGGACCCTCGCTGCAACAAGCCTATTCTTCTGAAATGTAAGCGTGTCAGCCTGATCCGGGCAAAAACGAACTGTGGCATCCTTGCACCAATCTGACCCCAATGACGTGACCGGGTTTATGCCAAGCTTGCGCAATGGGGGCAAAAAGAGCGAAACGGTGTCCGTGCTGAGACATATGCCGAGGCATGTGTCGAGTAGATAACTCTTTTGAATGAAACCGAGGGAAACAAGATGAAAAAAGTTCTCTTCGCATCGACGGCGCTGATCGCGACCGCAGGCGTTGCGGCAGCTGAGATTAACTTCAGCGGTTACGGCCGTTTTGGTATCGGCTACGTTGAAGACCGTACCGCAACCACAACCGTTAACGGACCTGGTGCAGACGGCCTGATGGGTACAGCCGATGACGTCTCCGCAACTTCGACCGCGCAGTCTGACGACGCTATCCTGGTCTCGCGCTTCCGTCTGAACATCGACGGCATCGCAGAAACCGACGGCGGCGTTCGTTTTGAAGGTCGTGTTCGTCTGCAAGCCGACGAAAACAGCAGCACCGGTGAAGCAAACTCGGCCGGCCTGAACGGCGCACGCTTCTCGGTCATCTACGGCGGTCTGCGTGTTGACGCGGGTAACGTCGCAGGTTCGTTTGACAACCTGGCAAACTACTACGGCAACGAAGTAGGTCTGGAACTGTTCGCAGGTCAGTACTCGGGCGTTGACTACAGCTTCCTGGGTTACTCGTCGACCGGTTCGGGTTCGAACGCTGTGTTCTTCCAGTATTCGGTTGGTGACTTCTCGTTTGGTGCATCTTATGACCAAGCGCAGGTTACAACTGTTGCAGCTGGTGGTACCACTTCGACCACCGCTGACGCAGACCGCTGGGACATCAGCGCAACCTACACCTTCAACAACATCACTGCCGCTCTGGCCTATGGTCAGACCGACGCAGGTGCAGGCAGCGATCCGAGCCTGACCGTTCTGACCCTGGGTGGCGAATGGGGTGACTTCTCGGGTACTCTGTTTGTCGCGGACGACGCAACCAATGTTGCAGCGACCGACGGTACTGCATGGGGTCTGTCGGCCGCCTACAACCTGGGCGCTGCAACCACCCTGCTGTTCACCTATGGTGACGGTAACGCCTCTGCTGACCTTCAGCAGGTTGCTATCGGTGCGATCTACGACCTGGGTGGCGGTGCATCGCTGCGCGGTGGTATCGGCCGCAACGACTGTGACAGCTGCGCAAGCGACACAATCGTTGCTGACTTCGGTGCTCAGTTCAACTTCTAAGCTGATCTGAACCGCAAGGTTTGAGGGCGGGTCTTCGGACTCGCCCTTTTCTTTTGCGTCGACTTGGTGTTTTTCTGCGCCAAAGACAGATTGAGGGCCCCATGTCGTTGCAAGAAATCACCGCACGCATTGCAAATGCCGAAGCCAGATCGGACCGCCCTGCCGGTTCCGTCAAACTGATCGCTGTATCCAAAGTACAACCGAATGAGCGGGTTCAGGCGGTGCTGGAGCAGGGCCACAGGTGTTTTGGTGAGAATCGCGTACAGGAGGCGGCCAGCAAATGGCCCGCTTTCAAAGAGCAGTTCGATGCCGTCGATCTGCATCTCATCGGCCCGTTGCAGACCAACAAGGCCAGGCAGGCGATGGAACTGTGCAATGCGATCCATTCGGTCGATCGCCCCAAACTGGCCAAAACCCTGGCGCGGCTGGCGCAAGAGGTGGGATACTGCCCCGACCTTTTCATTCAGGTCAATACGGGGGAAGAAGCCCAGAAGGCAGGCGTTCTTCCTGCGGATGCGGACGGGTTTATCGCGGAATGCCGATCGCTGGATCTACCGGTACGCGGGCTGATGTGCATCCCGCCGGTCGATGAAGAACCCACTTTGCATTTCGCCCTCTTGGCCAAGATCGCAGCCCGCAATGGGCTTGAGGGGTTGTCGATGGGGATGAGCGGTGATTTCGAGCAGGCCATCGCCTTGGGCGCGACCCATGTTCGTATCGGGTCGGCCATTTTCGGCGAGCGGGTCAAGCCTCAGGAATAATCAGGCGCGTTCCAAGGGAAATTCGCCCTGCAATCCAGTGCAGATGGTCCCGACGGAAGGCAATGCAGCCCTCGGTGGGGTAGCCGGGCCTGCGCCACTGATGCAGAAAAATCGCCGATCCCTTGCCGGGAACGGCATTCGGCCAGTTCCAGTCGGTCAACAGGACCAGATCATAAAGCGGATCAGCCCGGCGCAGTTTCTCATGACTGAACGCATAAGGGGCAAGCACCAAGTGATTATAGTGGCTGTCTTCGACGTCATCAGACCACAAGTCCTGCGGCCCAATCGGGATCGCCCAGAAGTTGGGGGCGACCAGCCGGTCGGGCCGGTAGAGCATGCCGACGATTCGATGGCATCCGGTAGGTGTCGCCCCATCGCCCTCGTGTTTCGTGTTGCTCAATCCGCCTTTTCCAATCGAGCAGGGGAACGTCCTGCCACGAAAGCGAACACCACGCGGGGTGAGCACAAGATCGTCTGGGGTCACAACAGGTGCCCGGATTTCGCGGCTTTCGTGGCCAGGTATCCCCTGTTGTGCGCGGTTTCACCCACTTTCAAAGGAACGCGCTCGGTCACGGCGATCCCTGTGCGTTCCATCATCGAGATCTTGGCAGGGTTGTTGGTCAGCAGGCGCACCGAGTTAAAACCCAGAGATTTCAGGATATCCGACCCGAGTCGGAAGTCGCGCTCATCATCCTCGAAACCCAGCCTGTGGTTTGCTTCTACCGTGTCAAAACCCTGATCTTGAAGAAAATAGGCACGCATCTTGTTGGCCAGCCCGATACCACGCCCTTCCTGGTTCAGATACAGAAGAACGCCAGCCCCTTCGGCCCCCATTTGCGCCAGTGCGCCCCGCAATTGCGGACCGCAGTCGCATTTCAGGCTGCCCATCAGATCGCCCGTGAAACAGGCGGAATGCAATCGGGCCAGCACTGGTTTGTCCCGATCCGGGCGGCCTATTTCGACTGCGTAATGTTCTTCTCCGCCATCTTCGGGGCGGAAAACATGCAGACGGCCGGCCTCGGATACTTCCATCGGAAGACGCGCGGCAACCACCTCGTGCAGGGCGCTGCGGTCCGCCAGATGCGGGGCGGCGCGCGTGTGGTCAATGCAGGTCAGGCCGTGCGATACCGCAAAGGCCCGGCCATCTTCGACCGGCACGACGACCGCGGCAGGAAGAATGCGCGCGGACTTGGCCAACGCAATCGCGATGCGGTGCAAATTGGCGTTACCGTGGCGCTCGGTCATCAACGGCCCTTTCATCGGCGCGTTCAGATCGTCAGAGGGATCAGCAACCGCCTGCACCCAAGTGATATCTGCATCGGCGGGAATTGAAACGCGTGCAAGATCGCCGTCATAGGCCCGCGCCTTGAGTGTTTCGGCCCGCCGCCCGGTAATGGCCACCACCGGGTCTCCGAGCTTTTTCAGATCGGCCAGGCGCTGCGGGTTGAGCGTTTCCGCAGAGATCGCCACAACGCTAAAGCCGCTGTCATCGGTCAGAACCACTGGAACGCCCATGCGCAGATCGGCCCGGGCCCGGGCAAGAAGTTCGGTGATATCGGGAATGAGGCTCATCTATGTTACCCTATAACGCTCAGCCCTTCTCCTAGCTGTTTCCAAAGGAAATGTGAAACATTTCTGCCAACTCTGACACGATGGCGTGAAACCGTTGCAGCAAATCTTGTTGATTGCATATTCCGCGCGCAAGTGATGGAAAAGCGTTTGGAGGATCGGGAAATGGCTCAACTCAAAAAAATCCTGTTGGTGGACGATGACGAGGATCTGCGTGAGGCGCTCAGCGAGCAACTTGTCATGACCGAAGACTTTGACGTTTTCGAAGCGTCAGACGGCCACTCCGCTATGGAGCGCGCACGCGAAGCGATCTATGATCTGGTCATTCTTGATGTGGGTCTGCCGGATACCGACGGGCGGGAATTGTGCCGCCTGATGCGTAAACAGGGCGTGAAGAGCCCGATTCTGATGCTGACCGGTCATGACAGCGATGCCGATACGATCTTGGGCCTGGACGCCGGCGCGAACGATTATGTCTCCAAACCCTTCAAATTTCCGGTATTGCTGGCCCGTATCCGCGCTCAGCTGCGGCAGCACGAACAATCCGAGGACGCGGTATTTGTTCTTGGCCCCTATACGTTCAAGCCGGCGATGAAGATGCTGATCACGGAAGAAGACCGCAAGATCCGTCTGACCGAGAAGGAAACCAACATCCTCAAGTTCCTGTACCGATCAACCGATGGTGTCGTGGCGCGGGATGTGCTGTTGCACGAAGTGTGGGGATACAATGCCGGGGTCACGACCCACACGCTGGAAACCCACATCTATCGTCTGCGTCAGAAGATCGAGCCCGATCCGTCCAATGCGCGCCTTTTGGTCACAGAATCGGGTGGATATAGGCTCGTGTCTTAACTGGTTGTGGATTGATGTGGATCAAAGTGATACTCTGTACTCATAATTAGGTTACTCCCAACCCGTGCATGTCCGGGTTATGACATGTACCTCCCTGTTGGACTGCCGGGCCGAATGGCCCGGCTTTTTTTGCTGCTGAGGGGCGGCTTCCACACGAAGGCAGACAGCAGCACTGACCGATATTCGCCCAATGACGGAGGTGAGCTCTGCCGCGGTTCACCCTTCCGCCGGGGCAACGGCGCGCTGGTAAAGGTGCCACGTGGTGTGGCCAAGGATCGGAAGGGTAAAGATCAGGCCCAGAAACGCTGGAACCAGCGACAGCAGTATGGTGACCGAGATGATCGCCGCCCAGCCGAGCATGACCGCCGGGCTTTCGGATACGACGCGCAAAGAGGTCAACATGGCAGAGATGAAGTTGGTTTCCCGGTCCAGCAGCAAGGGCATGGCGACGACGGTCACCGAAAACAGTACGGCTGACAGGAACGCGCCGACACAGGTGCCAATGGCAAGGAAGATCCAGCCCTGCGGCGTGAAGAAAACGGTGTTCAAAAACCCGTCGAAATCCGAGAAGGATGCGTTCTGAAGGGTGATCGCCAGCCAAAGCCGAACCTGGTAGATCCACACCCAGAAAATGAAAAGTGTGACAAAGGCCATCCAGCCCAATTCGCGTTTGCGTTGATTGGCCATGACGCTGAGGATTTCAGCCCAGCCAAAGCTTTCGCCTTTTTGCAAGCGGCGCGACATTTCATAAAGCCCGGCGGCGGCGAAAGGTGCGACCAGCGGAAAGCCGACAATGGCGGGAATGATCATCCAGATCTGGCCAAGCCAGATCAGGACCCAAACCAGCAGAATTCCGAAAACTGCATAGAACAGACCGAAAAAGCCGCTCAGGACAGGGCGGGCCAGAAAGTCGGAAAACCCGGCTTTCAGCGACGCCCTGATGTCATCCGTCGTGATCTTGTTGACCTGCGGCATGTCCCGCTGCTGCGGCGTCAGGTTTTCCGGTGGCGTGGAACCTGCGGTCTCGGATGCCATGACACACTCCTCCCAAAGCATGGTGCCGGGCCGGTCTGTTCGCGAACAGACCCAGCGGTGAAACAGACATTCCTCATTCGCAGACAAGTCTGCATCAGGCGAGATATCAGGGCAAGGGAAAGCACGAATGTGACGCCCGCCTAACTGCCGGTCTGTGGTCCTGGCATCGGGGCTGCCTTTTCTCGTGGCAACTGGCGTTGTGCCACGTTAACCTGCGCCAATCGCGACAAAGGAATCCCCGACATGCCTTTCACCCTTGCCACATGGAACATCAATTCTGTTCGCCTGCGCGAGCCTATCGTGCTGAAATTGCTGCAAGAAGAAGCCCCTGATGTATTGTGCCTGCAAGAGTGCAAATCACCGGTTGAGAAGATCCCGACCGAAGGGTTTTCCGAACTGGGCTACACCCACATGATCGCGCGGGGGCAGAAGGGTTACAACGGCGTCGCCATCCTGTCGCGCCTGCCGATGGAAGAGGTGGGCGACAAGGATTTCGCCGGTCTCGGACATGCCCGCCATATTGCCGGGCGGTTGGAAAATGGTGTCACGATCCACAATTTCTATGTCCCGGCGGGCGGCGACGTGCCGGACCGGGAGGTGAATGAGAAATTCGGCCAGAAGCTCGACTATCTCACTGATATGCGCGATTGGTTCCGTGCGGAAAAGCCGGCTAAATCCATCCTTGTCGGCGACCTGAACATCGCCCCGCGCGAGGATGATGTGTGGTCACACAAACAACTGCTGAAGATCGTCTCGCACACGCCCATCGAAGTCGAGCATCTGGCCGAGACACAGGAAGCAGGTGGCTGGGTTGATATCACCCGTCAGGACATCCCGGAAGGGCAGCTTTACAGCTGGTGGTCTTATCGCGCCCGGGATTGGGATGCGGCGGACAAGGGGCGCCGGCTGGACCATATCTGGGCCACGGCCGATATCTCGAACGCGGGCCATTCCAGCCGTATTCTGCGGGACGCCCGTGGATGGGAAAAACCCAGCGATCACGCTCCGGTCTTTGCCAGTTTCGACATCTGATCCGCAACTCAGCCCTTGGTTTCCGCGACAAGCGGCTGCATATAGGGCGCAAGTTCGAACGAAAGAGTGATTGCCATGGACCTTCTGAACGGCGGAAACGCCCCAGCAACCGATCTGATCAAAGACGGGACCGAGGCCACTTTCATGGCCGATGTGGTGGAAACCTCGCAGGAAACACCTGTGATCGTCGATTTCTGGGCACCTTGGTGTGGCCCGTGCAAAACCCTTGGACCGATGCTGGAAGAGGCTGTGACAGCCGCGAAAGGCGCGGTGAAGATGGTCAAGATCAATGTGGATGAGGCGCAGACAATTGCTGCGCAAATGCGCATCCAGTCGATCCCGACCGTCTATGCCTTTTTCAAGGGCCAGCCTGTGGACGGGTTTCAAGGCGCGTTGCCGGGATCCGAGATCAAGGCCTTCGTGGACCGCGTGATCGAAGCCGCAGGGGGGGAAAGCCCCGGGGGCCAACTGGATGATGCTGTGCAGGCTGCCGAGGAAATGCTTGCCGAAGGCGCGGCTGCGGACGCGGCTCAGACCTTTGCCGCAATTCTGGGCGAAGATCCGAACCACGCCGCTGCATATGGTGGTCTGGTGCGGGCGCATATCGCCACCGGTGATCTGGAGCAGGCAGAAGCGATCCTGAACGGCGCTCCGGCCGAGATCTCCACATCGGCCGAGCTGGAGGCTGCACATGCGCAGCTGGAGCTTGCAAAGCAGGCAGCAGATGCCGGCCCCGTCGCCGAGCTGACGGCAGCGGTTGAGGCGGATCCGGACAACCATCAAGCCCGCTTTGATCTGGCGCAGGCGCTGCACGCGAACGGCAATGTGGAAGAAGCCGTGGCACAATTGCTGGAACTGTTCCACCGGGATCGTGAATGGAATGAAGGTGCAGCCAAGACACAGCTTTTCACCATCTTCGATGCGCTCAAGCCCAATGACCCGATTGTTCTGAACGGACGTCGCAAACTCAGTTCGATGATATTTGCCTAATCTCTCATCAGAGCTAGAGTCGGGTACATGATGCATCCCGCCGACCTGCCGGAAACGGTATCTGTTTTTCCATTGCCCGGGGCGCTGCTGCTCCCGCGTTCGCGCTTGCCGCTTCACATATTCGAGCCGCGCTATCTTCAGATGCTGGACGACGCGCTGAAAACCAAGGAACGGTTGATCGCAATGGTTCAGCCGAATCCTTCGGTCAATGACGAAGACAAGCTGCACCGTATCGGATGCGCAGGGCGGGTGACGCAGTTTTCGGAAACCGAAGATGGCCGGTACCTGATCACGTTGACCGGTATATCCCGGTTCAGGGTCATGTCAGAGCTGGACTCGTTCACGCCCTACCGGAGGTGCGCGGTCTCGTGGGACGGGTTCGACCGTGATCTGGGAAAGGCCGAGAAAGACAACGGGTTTGACCGCAATGCGTTCCTGACATTGTTGGAGCGTTTCTTTTCATCCCGTCAATTGTCCACCGACTGGGATTCGCTTAAGGACGCAGAGGATGAACTTTTGGTGAATTCCCTGTCGATGCTTCTGGATTTCGACCCCGAGGACAAACAGGCCCTGCTGGAAGCCCCCTGCCTGCGCACCCGGCGCGAAACGTTGGTGACGCTGATTGAATTCGCCATGCGCGGCGGATCAAACGAGGAAAAACTGCAATGACCGACCCTGAACACGCCTTTGATCGCCACATGCTCGAGGCGATGATCTGCCCGCAGACACATACGACCCTGCACTATGACGCCGAAAAGCGAGAGCTTGTTTCAAAAGCGGCGGGTTTGGCTTTTCCCATCCGCAACGGCATTCCGGTCATGCTGGTCGACGAGGCCCGACAGCTGGATTAAATCGGGCGCCCTTGCAACAGCTTGGGCAGATCCCCGGTCAGCCCGGCCGCTTCGCGAACGAAACCGCGACGGAGGCCGGGCAAAGCGCCGACAACCCCCATGCCAATGTCACGTCCAAGCCGCAGCAGCGGGTTGTCGTTGGAAAAAAGCTTGTTGAAGACATCCGTCGCCATCGCCAGCGAGGCCGTGTCGAAACGGCGCCATTCCTGATAGCGCTCCAGAACCATCAACGAGCCGATATCCTCGCCGCGCCGTCCCGCCAAAGTCAGGACCTCAGCCAGAGCGCCGACATCGCGGAGGCCAGCGTTCAGGCCCTGACCGGCAATGGGGTGCATTCCGTGCGCGGCATCTCCGACCAGCGCCATGCGATCGCTGATGAAGGAATTGGATATGGTCAGGTTCAGCGGATAAGTGAAACGATCTCCCGCCAGACTGATTTTGCCAAGAAAATCGCCAAATCGCGGGCGCAGAACTTGCACGTAATCCCCCTCGGGCAGGGCGTTGATGTGCTGTGCGGTGTCGGTGCGTTCGCTCCAGACGATGGAACTGCGATTGCCAGTTAACGGCAGAATTGCCAGCGGACCGGGTGGCATGAAAAACTGATGCGCAATGCCATTATGTGGCAGCTCATGTTCGATGGCGCAGACCAATGCCGTCTGGCCGTAATCCCAACCGGTGCGTTTGATGCCGGCCCGTGACGCGGTTCCGCTGCTGCGACCGTCACAGCCAACCAGCAGGCTGCCGCCCAGGGTTTTGCTGTCATCCAACGTCACGGTCACGTTGGCCGTGTCGGTCTGTTGCGAAACGACGGATTTGCCGCTTACCTGGGTGATGCGCGGCTCTTCGGCCATCGCGTCCAGAAAAGCACGGCGCAGGTGGCGATCCTCGACCATATACCCCATCGGGCCTTCTTCGATCTCGGCATGGTCGAAATGCATGAAAAACGGCGATGGCCCTGTCCCGGCATGGCCATCTGTGACCTTGATTTCCAGCATCGGTTGGGCGTGCTGCGCGACGCGGTCCCAAATACCGATGGCATCCAACAACCGCTGTGAGGCCAGAGCCAGCGCATAGGCGCGCCCGTCGAATGCCGCGTTCTTGCGCACCTTTTCGACCAGTGCATCGATCACCGTGACCGAATGACCGGTTTGTGCCAGTGCCAGCGCCAAAGCAGGGCCGTTCAACCCGCCGCCCACGATCAGAATGTCAGAAGCCTGTGTCATGCCCTGCAATATGCGCGCCCTTTCGGGATTGTCCATGTGCAGTCCTGTCGCTACCGTCACCCACAGCCGAAAAACCAGGAGGGATGAGATGCAGGATTGGTTGACAATGACCGCGTGTGATTTGGGCCGTGGCATTGGCATGGGGCAGATCGATCCGGTCGAACTGACGGAAACCTACCTGTCCGCTATTGACGCTCATCCGCATCGGGACCGCATCTATGCCCGCGTCACCCACGACCGCGCCCGGGCCGAAGCGGAAGCCGCTCGGCAACGCGCGCAACTGGGCCTGCGCCGGTCGCTGCTGGATGGCGTCCCGATCAGTTGGAAAGACCTGTTCGACACCACCGGCACCGTGACCGAGGCGGGTTCGGCTTTGTTGAAGGATCGCGTGCCGGATGCGGATGCGCTGGTGCTGCGCAATGCGACTCAGATGGGCACCGTTTGCCTGGGTAAAACACATATGAGCGAGCTGGCCTTTTCCGGCCTCGGGTTGAATCCGATCACCGAAACCCCGCCCTGCATTCATGACGAGGCAGCAGTGCCCGGAGGGTCGTCTTCGGGGGCGGCGGCCTCGGTCGCGTGGGGGTTGGCGGCGTGTGGCATCGGCTCGGACACGGGTGGTTCGGTGCGTATCCCGGCGGCTTGGAATGATCTGGTGGGGCTGAAAACCACTGCGGGACGGCTCAGCCTGGAAGGTGTGGTGCCGCTGTGCCTGCGTTTCGACACGGTTGGACCTGTGGCGCGTTCGGTCGAGGACGCGGCGCATGTGCTGGCTCTGCTCGAGGGGGGAACACCTGCCGATCTGCGTGGTGCTTCGCTGAAAGGGCGCCGTTTTGCCGATTTGCAGAACATTGCCAAGGACGACCTGCGCGACACACCGCGCAAAGCATATGACGAAGCCGTGGCCAAACTTGCCGACGCGGGGGCCGAGATCGTGCCGTTGGAAGTGCCCGAGTTGAACGAGGCCATGACGTTGACCAGCATCGTATACACGACCGAGGCCTATGGGCTGTGGCGCGATGTCATCGAAGCCAATCCCGAGGCAATGTATCCCGAGATTCTCGAACGCTTCCGCATTGGCATGGGTTATTCGGGCCCCGACTATGTGGCGGCCTGGGCCAAACTCAAGGCATGCCGCAGCGCCTGGGACGCGGCAACCGCCGGGTTTGATGCGGTTCTGGCGCCGACAGCGCCGATTTTGCCGCCCAATCTGGAGCGCTTGCTCAGCGATCATGACTATTACGTAACCGAGAATCTTCTGGCCCTGCGGAACACGCGGATTGGCAACCTGATGGGGCTGGCGGCGCTGAGCCTGCCCACCGGAACGCCCGGCTGCGGGTTGATGATGCTGGGCTATCCCGGCTCGGAAGAGGCGTTGTTGCGGCTGGGTTCGGCAGCGGAAACGGTGCTGGCCTGAATGCCACAATCCCCTGATTCGGAACCTCTTTGTCTGGACGAAGAGGGACCCGGGCTGTAATCTACCAAAAAAACGGGGCGCCAATGACCCCGATATTGAGGCAGTATTATGGATTTCCCCGAGCGGTTTTCGAACCTACCGGCTTATGCATTCCCGCGTCTGCGCGCCCTGTTGGATCACCACCAGCCGGGCGGTGATGTCGTTCACATGACCATTGGTGCGCCGACACATGATTTTCCGGCTTGGGTGACGGATGTCATCTTGGAAAACGCCGCCGGGTTCCAAGGGTATCCCCCGAACGAAGGGTCGGATGACCTGCGCACGGCGATCACGGATTGGATCAAACGGCGATATGGGGTTCAGATGGACCCTGATGCCAACGTGATGGCGCTGAACGGCACGCGCGAGGGGCTATACAACGCGGCCATGGCTTTGTGCCCGGAACAGAAGAACGGTCAGCAGCCGATCATCCTGTGCCCGAACCCGTTTTATCAGGTCTACATGGTCGCCTCGCTGTCGGTGGGCGCGCAGCCTTATTTTGTGCCCGCCACCGCCGCGACGGGCCATCTGCCGGACTATGCCGGCCTGCCTGCGGACGTGCTGAACCGCACCGCCGTGGCCTATATCTGTTCACCCGCCAATCCGCAGGGGGCCGTTGCCTCGCGCGAGTATTGGGCCGACCTGATCCGTCTGGCCGAGCAGTACGATTTCCGTATTTTTGCGGATGAGTGTTATTCCGAGATTTACCGTGAAGAAGCCCCGACAGGTATTCTGACTGTCGCGCAGGATCTGGGCGCTGATCCTGAACGGATCACGCTGTTCAACTCACTTTCTAAACGTTCGAATCTGGCTGGCTTGCGGTCGGGGCTTATCGCCGGTGGTCCAAAGACGATCAAACAGGTCAAGCAGCTGCGCACCTATGCCGGGTCGCCTCTGCCTCTGCCCTTGCAAGCCGCCGCAGCAAAGGTTTGGGCGGATGAGGAACACGTTCGCGAAAACCGCGCGCTGTATCAGGAAAAATACGCCATTGCGGATGAGGTATTCGCAGGCGTGCAGGGCTATATGGCGCCCGAGGCCGGATTCTTTCTGTGGCTGCCGGTCGAGAATGGTGAAGACACCGCATTGAAAGTCTGGAAGGAAACCGGTGTCCGGGTCCTGCCGGGCGCATATCTTTCACAAGGCGATCCGAGAAAGAACCCGGGCGAAGGATTTATCCGGGCTGCATTGGTGGCCCCAAAAACAGAGTTGCAGCGTGGTCTGATCACACTCCGCGACTGCATCTATTCGTGAGGTACGAGGGCAAAATGGCATCATATAACGCGCGCAACCGCGATCCATTGCTGGACAGCACAACGCAGGCAGCCCTGGAGCGACGCAGCAAGGAGTTGATTGGCATCGCCCTGATCCTGCTGGGTTTGGCAGCGGCCGCGATGATCTGGTCCTACACGCCCGATGATCCCAACTGGATGGTGTCCACCGACGCGCCGGTGCAGAACTGGATGGGGCGGATTGGGGCCTCGATCGCCGCACCCTTGTTCATGATCGTCGGCTGGGGAAGCTGGGGCATCGCAATGGTTCTGATTGGTTGGGGTTTTCGGTTTGCGGGCCATTTCGGGGAAGATCGCGCCATTGCGCGTCTGATTTTTGCCCCGATCTGGATCGCCGTCGTCTCGGTGTATGCTGCGACGCTCGTTCCTGATGCAGACTGGCGCGCGACCCACAGTTATGGTCTGGGCGGTTTGTTCGGCGATACGGTCATGGGCGCATTGCTGACGCTGCTGCCGATTTCGTCACATTTTCTGGTGAAGCTGATGTCGCTGGCCATGGCGGTCGGGATGATTGCGCTGGGTATTTTTGTGCTGGGTTTCACCAAAACCGATGTCAAGCGGGGTTTCCGCGCCTTCTTGCTGGGTCTGGTGATGGCATATGACATGCTGATGACCCTGATGGGCCGTGGTGCAGCCTCGGCTGCGCAGGCAGCACGAGGTCGCCGCGCGCAATGGGAAGAGCGCAAACTTGCGCGAACCGCAGCGGCCGAAGCCGTGTTCGAGGATGATCTGGCTTATGCCGATCCAATCTTTGAAGAACCCGAACTGGAAAGTCCCGAACCTCCGGTCAAGTCCGGTCTGTTGGCGCGCATGCCGTCACTTATCAGGCGCCCCGATCCCATGCCCGAGCCAGAGCTGGTCGATCCGGAACCAATCGCGGGTTTCGACGAAATGCCGGGCGAGGATCGCATCCGTTCGAAAATCTCGGCTGCCGTGCGCAATCGCAAAGTGGCCACAGGTGAGTTGACGCCCGAACCCGACCCGAACCTTCCGCTGACCAAAGGCCGTGGCCGCCGCCCGGGGCCGCTGATCCTGAACACAAGCCAGCCCGATGGCTTGCCGGCGGAACCGCCGGTGACAGCAGCAGGACTGCCGCCCGAGCCACCCGTAACAGCGGGTGATAAGCCAGAGTGGCAAGAATCCACGCCGGTTGAAAACGCGCCCGCGCCTATGCAGACCCCCTATGCGCCCGAGCCGGATGTGGAGGATGAGGTATTCGAGGATGTCGAAGAAGCTGTTTTGCAACCGCGCCCGGCGATGAAAATCCCGGTAGCCGAACCGCGCAAGCCCGTGGTCGCGCAACCGGTACGCCGTACACCGCAACCGTCTCGCCGCGCACAGGCCGAGGCACAGCCTGCACTATCCTTTGAAGAGCGGCACTCGGATTTCGAACTGCCACCTCTGGGCCTTTTGTCGAATCCGGCCAGCATTCAGCGCCACCATCTGAGCGATGAAGCCTTGGAAGAAAACGCGCGGATGCTGGAAAACGTGCTGGATGATTACGGCGTGAAGGGTGAGATCGTCAGCGTTCGCCCGGGCCCGGTCGTCACCATGTACGAACTGGAGCCCGCTCCGGGGCTGAAGGCAAGCCGCGTGATCGGCCTGGCCGATGACATCGCACGTTCGATGTCGGCCCTGTCGGCGCGGGTTTCGACCCTACCGGGCCGTTCGGTTATCGGTATCGAACTACCGAACGAAAATCGCGAAATGGTGGTTCTGCGCGAAATCCTGGCCAGCCGTGATTTCGGCGATGGCAACCAGGCACTGCCGTTGGCCTTGGGCAAGGATATCGGCGGCGAGTCCGTCGTGGCGAACCTGGCGAAGATGCCGCACTTGCTGATTGCGGGAACCACGGGTTCGGGTAAATCAGTGGCGATCAACACGATGATCCTGTCACTGCTGTACAAGCTGACACCGGATGAATGCCGCCTGATCATGATCGACCCGAAAATGTTGGAACTGTCGGTCTACGACGGTATCCCGCATCTGCTGTCGCCTGTTGTGACCGACCCGAAAAAGGCGGTGGTCGCCCTGAAATGGGTCGTGGGCGAGATGGAAGATCGCTATCGCAAGATGTCCAAAATGGGCGTCCGCAACATCGCAGGCTATAACGGCCGGGTGAAGGATGCGTTGGCAAAAGGCGAGATGTTCAGCCGCACGGTGCAAACCGGGTTTGACGATGAAACCGGTGAACCAACGTTCGAGACTGAAGAATTCGCGCCCGAAGCGATGCCCTATATCGTTGTCATCGTCGATGAGATGGCCGACCTGATGATGGTGGCGGGAAAGGAAATCGAAGCCTGCATCCAGCGTCTGGCACAGATGGCGCGGGCCTCGGGCATTCACCTGATCATGGCCACACAGCGCCCCTCGGTCGACGTGATCACCGGTACGATCAAGGCGAACTTCCCAACGCGGATTTCCTTCCAGGTGACGTCGAAAGTCGACAGCCGCACCATTCTGGGTGAAATGGGGGCCGAACAGCTGCTGGGGCAGGGCGACATGCTTTACATGGCTGGCGGTGCCAAGATTACCCGCTGCCACGGGCCCTTTGTCTCGGATGAAGAGGTCGAGGAAGTCGTCAACCACCTGAAACAGTTTGGTCCACCGGACTACATTGGCGGTGTTGTCGACGGTCCGGCCGAAGAAAAGGCTGACAATATCGATGCCGTTTTGGGCCTGAACACTGGCGGCAATACGAACGGAGAGGACGCGTTGTACGATCAGGCGGTGGCAATCGTGATCAAGGATCGCAAATGCTCGACCTCGTATATTCAGCGAAAACTTGCCATTGGCTACAACAAAGCTGCACGGCTTGTTGAGCAAATGGAAGACGAAGGTGTTGTTTCGTCAGCAAATCATGTCGGGAAACGCGAAATCCTCGTCCCCGAGCAATAGGATATTTAATAACAAGGGCAGAAGACCTATCTGTACGGCATGAAACAGATTGCTTTTGCCCTTGCTTTGACACTGGCCGCACCCGCCGCATGGGCGGCGGAGAAGCTGCCGCTCTCGCAGATTTCCAATTACCTGAACGGGTTGAAGACGGTTCAGACAACATTCACCCAGGTGAATGACGATGGCTCGCTGAGCACAGGCAAGCTGTGGATGCAGCGCCCCGGCAAGATGCGATTTGAATATGACCCGCCCAACAGTGCCGTGGTGCTGGCAAGATCCGGAAGTGTTCAGATCTTTGATCCGAAATCGAACCAGCCGCCCGAGCAATACCCGCTTAAGCGCACACCACTGTCCATCGTGCTGGCGCGAAACGTGAACCTGAGCCAGGCAAATATGGTTGTAGGTCACAGCTTTGACGGCACGGCCACCGTCGTCACCGCGCAGGATCCCAAGAACCCCGAAGCGGGTCGGATCGAACTGATGTTCACGGACAATCCGGTCGAGCTGCGCAAGTGGGTGATTCACGACAATGCGGGCAGCCAGACGACGGTATTGCTGGGCGCCCTGAATGAAGGCGGTCGCCTTGATCAGAAGCTGTTCTCGGACAAAAAGAGAAGCGGGTCAGGCAATCGCTGACCCGCTTGTACGTATCAATACCGGCAGTTCGCCAACTGTGCCTGATATAGTTGTGCGCGTGCGTCCACGTCATTGGCAACGTTCAACAACCAGGATTTGCTGTTGTAGCTGCCACGGGCGTAGCCTGTATGGCCTTCGTGATAGGCCAGGTACTGATTGCGCGTATCTGCCGGGTGGATACCGTTACGCTCGTAGCTTTTGTTCATGTACCAGCCGATAAAATCCGAGGCGTCGCGGATGCGATCGCGCTTGGCCCGACGTTTTCCTGTTTCGCGCTGATATTGTTCCCACGTGCCGTCCAGTGCCTGACCATAGCCGTAAGCGCTGCTTTGACGGCCCATTGGGATGACGCCCAATACATATCTATGCGGAGTGCGCGCATCATGCCTGTACCGGCTTTCCTGATAGATGGTCGCCATCTGAACGTGAACCGGAACGCCCCATTTGCGCTCGGTGTTCTTGAAGGCTTTGATATAGTCGGGTTTTTCACGCGCAATACTGCACGCATCGTTTAATCTGCTGGGCGGCTGTTTAGAGCCGCCCCCACAGGATGCCAGAAGCAGCACCCCCAGGAGTACGAAAAGAATTCTGCTCATGTGCCTCGTGCCTTTTTTTGTGTATTCTAGCGCAGATTGAGCGCTTAGGAAATCACAATCGCTATAAAATGATAGCCAGAATAGCCGGTAACGCCGCAACGGAAAGCACGGTGGACACCATGACCATGCCGGCGACGGCGTCGGAATCGGCCCCAAACCGTTCGGCCAACAGGTAAGAGGTTACGGCAACCGGCGTACAGATTTGAAGAACCAGAACGCCAAATGCGATCGTATCCAAATCAAACCATCGTCCGATTCCCCATCCCAGCGCAAAGCACACCGCCAGTTTCAGCGCTGACAGCCACAGCGCCCGCCCCAGGCTGTGCGAAGTCAGGCGGGCGATTGCCACACCCAACGTGACCAACATCAGCGGGACGGCCATTTGCCCCAAAAGCTCCAGCGTGTTGGTCAGAAATGTCGGCGTCTGCCATCCTTGCCACAAAAACACTGCGCCAAGGATCGTCGCCCAAGCCATTGGTTGGCGCGCAACCTGTCCCCACGCCCCTTTCCCGGCGACCAGATAAATCCCGTAAGTGAAAGAAAACAATGCGGTAACTGACAGAAAGACAACAGCATATCCCAGACCAATCTGACCAAAGGCAAAGATGCACAGCGGCAGGCCCAGATTTCCGGTATTGCCGAAGATCAAAGGCGACAGATATGTTCGCGGGTCCAGTCTCAGCCCTCGAACGATCAGCCAGAACACAACCACCAGCAGCAGATTTGCGAGCAGTGTCGCCATTGTGAAGCGCGACAGATCATTGCCCGGGATCTCGGTTTGCATCAGGGCAACAAAGATCAGACTGGGCATTGCCAGCATCGTTGCAAAGCGGGTGACGAATTGCAGGCGGTATTCGAAACCCAGCTTAACCCATGTAAAACCAACAGCCGCCAATAGAAAAACCGGCGCCACGATTTCGAACACTGTCAGTATAAGGTTCACAGACTGTTTCCCTGATTTTCACATCAATGATTGGCTTTTCCGCCCGGAAACGGGTAAAAAAAGCGTTGGGGGCTGATACAATGCTAAAGACACGTGCAAAATACGGCTTGGGCCAGGTGGTTCGTCACAAGAAACACCCTTTTCGAGGGGTGATTTTTGACGTGGATCCCGAGTTTTCGAATACCGAAGAATGGTATCAGGCCATTCCGGAAGACAGCCGCCCAAGGAAAGAGCAACCGTTCTACCATCTGCTGGCCGAGAACGACCAATCCTTCTATGTTGCTTATGTTTCAGAACAAAATCTGGTTGCAGACTATTCAGGCGAACCGGTCGAGCACCCGGATATTCCCAATATGTTCGGACCGTTCGAAGATGGTGCATACCCCCTGCATTTCCACCTGAACTAAGTGCGCCGAACCGGCGGGCGTAGGTCTGCCGCAGATCAGTATCCAAGGGCGCAGCCATCCTTGCGTGGGTCGCTGGCACCCTCCAAAACACCGTCTTTTCGGATTCGGATCGCTTGCGCTCCGCCAAGTGGTGTTTCCGGCATCTCAATATTATGGCCGATATCGGACAATTGTTTCGCGATCTCGTCGCTGTAGCCACGCTCCAGTTTCAGAACCGATCCGTCAAAGAAGGCGCGTGGCGCATCGATGCTTTCCTGCAACCCAAGCCCGAAATCGACAAGATTTGACACGAAGCGCGCGTGTCCGGTTGGCTGATAGGCGCCGCCCATGACACCAAATGGCATCGTGACCCGACCGTTCTGCGCCAACATTCCCGGAATGATCGTGTGCATCGGGCGTTTGCCGCCGCCCAGTTCGTTGGGGTGGCCGGGCTGCAATGTGAATCCTGCCCCGCGGTTTTGCAGCAATATGCCGTATTTTCCCGACGCGATACCGGATCCAAAGCTGTGAAAGATCGAATAGATCAACGAAACAGCCATTTGGTCGCGGTCGACGACGGTGATGTAAACCGTGTCCTTGTGAACCGCTTCGGTCAGAGGCGCCGCAGCAGGCATCGCCTTTTGGGGATCGATCAAAGCAGCCAGTCTGGCAGCGATATCCGGATCCAGAAAGCGCTCTACTCTTGCCATGTGGTCGGGATCCGCGATGAACCGGTTTCGAGCGTCATAGGCCAGTTTGGTGGCCTCGGCTTCGATATGAATACGCTCCGCTCCGAATGGATCCATCGAGGCCATGTCAAAATGCTTGAGGATATTCAGTAGCAAAATCGCGGTTGCGCCCTGACCGTTCGGCGGATGTTCCACCAGATCCACACCTTTGTAGGCCCCATGTATCGGCTGCGTTTCAGTACATCTTGTGTGATGAAAGTCCTCAGCGGAATGGACACCACCCCTTTCCGAAAGCGCGGTGATCATATCATCGGCGATTTCACCTGAATAGAACGCGTCGCGCCCGTGGGCCGCGATCTGGCGCAATACCTTCGCCTGTCCCGGCGCACGGAAAACCTGCCCGATCGACGGGGCTTGCCCGTCAATCAGATAGTGGTCGCGGGCGGCGCCCTGAAGTGTTGCGGCACCTGATTTCCAATCGAAAGCGACCCGAGGAGCCACCGGAACACCCGCTTCAGCATAATGAATCGCCGGCTTCAAAATCGCGCCCAACCCCAGGCGACCCTCGGTCTGGGCCAGGTGGCAAAAGGCATCGACGGCTCCGGGAATGGTCACGGCATCCGGCACGCCCAAAGGTACGGATGACAGGCCCTGATCGCGCAACATCTGGGACTGCGCGGCAGCCGGTGCGCGGCCCGATCCGTTGAGCGCGCGTATCCTGCTTTCGCCGGCACGATTGAACAGAACGAAGCAATCGCCGCCCAATCCGGTCATCTGTGGTTCGCAAATCCCCAAAAGAACAGCCCCGGCAATCGCGGCATCCATCGCGTTGCCGCCCTGGCCCAAGATATCGATGGCCACTTTGGCCGCCAGCGGATGCGACGTCGCGCACATGCCTTGCGTGGCAAAAACTTCGGATCGGCCCGGATTATGCAGATCACGCATGGCGAATTCTCTCTCGTTAGAACAAGAGAAAGCTATTCACTGATCAGCGATTGTCCAGCGATTTCAGGATGGGAAGTTCCTCGGCGCCATTCACTGGGTGGGGGCTGTGATATGTGGCGCCGAGGGAAGCTATCTGAGCTACGAGTCACTGTATGGTGGTTGTTTGCGGCGCGACAATGTTTCGAAAATGACCTTATTGTGACCAATTGTGGTCGATCACCCGTTGGGTTCAAAATCAAACCGCAGGGACAGACGATTGCATCCACCGCGCCGCTCGTACCGGATATCACTGGTGAGGCGATGGATCAGGAACCAGCCGAACCCACCTTCGGGGAGGTCCTGTAGATCCGTTCCCATCGGAGCAGGGGTGCCATCCGGAAGTCGGTATCCAGGCAGCGGGCGCCCCGTATCCGAGATCAAGATGTCCAGAAGATCCCTGTCCAGCCGGCAGGTGACCTGAACCTTGGCCGCGGCGATGCCATTGTAAGCGTGTTCCACGACGTTGTTGATGGCTTCAGCCAAAGCAATCTTCACATCGCCGGCTTTATGCGGGGGCAATCCCCGTTCCGCCAGACCGACGCTAAGCTTTGCAATGCCCTCGCTGGCCTCTGATTCCGTCGCAGGGAAGGTCAATTCCAGGCAGGTCTTGTTTTCAATCGGCTCCACGCCATCTATCCCCTGCTGCCGTCAGGCGTCTGTCTCTGACAACGCGTCATCCAGAGTTTCAAAAAGTCTGAAAACCGTATCCATGCGTGTCAGGCGAAAGACTTTTTCGACCACTGGCTGCAACCCGGCCAGATCAAGCCTCCGGTCTTTTCCCAGCTGTTTCATTGAAGCAACGATTGCGCCCAGACCGCTGGAGTCAATAAACTCGACATCGGACAGATCCAGCACAACGCGATGAGCGCTGTCCTCGGTATTGGTGCGCATGTCTTCCTTGAACTGAATGGCCATTGCAGCATCGATCCGGTCGGCATGAACGGTGATGATCTGAGTTTCGCCGGTTGTCTTGCTGGTCAACCCCATGATCCTGCCGCCTTCCAAACTGAAATTGAGTCGTAGAAATACGCTAGACGGCAATTCTTACCATTCGGTATTCAAGAGCCCGAAAGCAGGAGGAAAACCCGGATGAGAGACGTTGTTATAGCAGGGGCCGCCCGTACACCGATGGGCGGGTTTCAGGGCATGTTTGACGGTGTTGCTGCGGCTGACCTCGGGGGCGAAGCAATCCGCGCGGCTTTGCAGCAGGCAGGGGTGCAGACGGTCGACGAAGTGCTGATGGGCTGCGTTTTGCCGGCGGGGCAGGGCCAGGCACCTGCGCGGCAGGCCGGATTCGCGGCGGGATTGGGCGAAGAGGTACCCGCCACGACGCTGAACAAAATGTGCGGTTCGGGGATGAAGGCCGCTATGATGTCCTTCGACCAAATTGCATTGGGTCATGCAGATACGATGGTTGCGGGCGGCATGGAAAGCATGACCAACGCGCCCTATCTTCTTCCCAAGATGCGCGGCGGTGCCCGCATTGGCCACGGTCAGGTGGTTGATCACATGTTCCTCGACGGCCTTGAAGATGCCTATGACAAAGGCCGCCTGATGGGGACTTTCGCCGAAGACTGTGCCGAGGCGTATCAGTTCACCCGTGAAGCACAGGATGAATACGCGCTGCAATCTTTGTCCAACGCGCTGTCTGCGCAGGAAAATGGCGCATTCGATCAGGAAATCACACCCGTTACCGTCCGGACGCGCAAAGGTGAAATTCTGCTGGAGACAGATGAGCAGCCAAAATCCGCCCGCCCCGAGAAGATCCCGACGCTGAAGCCTGCGTTCCGCAAGGACGGTACGGTGACGGCCGCCAACTCGTCTTCGATTTCGGACGGCGCGGCGGCGCTGGTTCTTGCGTCGGCAGAAACCGCCGAAGCGCGGGGCATGACGGTTCGGGCCCGGATTTTGGGGCATGCGAGTCATGCTCAGGCCCCCGGCCTTTTCACGACGGCTCCGGTTCCGGCGGCGCAGAAGCTCTTGTCACGCATTGGCTGGAGCAAGGATGACGTCGACCTGTGGGAAGTGAACGAGGCCTTCGCGGTTGTGCCGATGGCTTTCATGCACGAAATGGGCTTGCCACGAGACAAGGTGAATGTGAATGGCGGCGCCTGCGCCCTAGGCCATCCCATCGGTGCCTCGGGTGCCCGCATCATCGTTACGTTGTTGAATGCGCTGGAAAAACGTAACCTCAAACGGGGCGTCGCGGCGATCTGCATTGGCGGGGGGGAAGGCACGGCCATTGCCATCGAACGCGTTTGACCCTTCATCTTTTTCCAAATACTCCGGGGGTTCGGGGGCCGTGCCCCCGACCATCCGAAGGGGTTGCAATCAATGACTGCCGAGTATGAAACGCTTGCCAAAACGATCGCGGCCCTGACCGAAGGCGAAACGGACCAGGTTGCTCTTATGGCGACTGTCGCCTGCGAGGTTCACCATTCCGACGATCGTTTCGACTGGACCGGGTTTTATCGTGTCACCGAACCGGGCGTTCTGAAGATCGGCCCTTATCAGGGTGGGCATGGTTGTTTGGTCATCCCGTTCGAACGGGGCGTCTGCGGTGCCGCAGCAAGAACGGGCGAAACGCAACTGGTGCCGGATGTCGATGCGTTTCCGGGTCACATCGCCTGCGCCAGCTCAACCCGGTCCGAACTGGTTCTGCCCGTGCGGGATTCGTCGGGACAAGTCATCGCCGTTTTTGACATTGACAGCGACCAGCCGGACGCTTTCACGCAACAGGATGCGCAAAATCTGGAAGGCATTTTGACCGCAGTGTTTGCCGGGCACTGACCGCTGCGGTCGTTGCGGATGTGCATCAACCCAAGGGATTCCCGGGCGAATGAAGGGCGCGGCTGACTTCATCTTGCAGGCTTCGAAGCGATCTCCTATCAGAATCCATAGCGAAGTTTCGTTTTGGGGTGTTTCTCAGGGATGCAAGAGTCTGACATCAATCCGACGGTCGCAGATGAAGCGCCTCGAAAAGGGATCAGACGCGCCCATATGGCGACATTCCCGGATCGCATCGGCGTATTGCCCCATTCGGTGGCAAGCATCGCGCATCAGGTCGACAGAGTTTTCATCTGCCTGAACGAATATCAGGAAGTTCCCGATTTTCTGGGTGAGTTCGACAACGTCACCGCCGTGATCCCCGACCGGGATTACAAGGATGTCGGCAAGTTCATCTTCCAACCGGATCCTGCAGATACCGTTTTTCTGGTCGACGATGATATCGAATATGCGGACAACTATGTCCGTCAGACCATACGCCGGGCGCGGGGCGTCGGACTGGAAAAGCGTGTCTTCGGCTATCATGCCACGACGTTCACAAACCCGACGCCCAAGTCGATACGGCAGCGCACGTTGTTGCGTATGAACCAACGGCTGACCTACTCGACCAGGGTGCACCAGCTGGGAACCGGAACCGTCATGGTGTCCGGGTCGCTGTTCCCGACACTGGAATACATGGAAGGCAGCGAGAAGTTCGTCGATGTGCGTTTTGCCCGTTACTGTTTCGAAAATGGAATCGAAATGTGGACGCTGCCCAGAAATCGCCGCCGCTTTCCCAGCTTGCTTGCCGGGCTTGAGCCGGAAAAGCGCGAAACGATCGCCGACAGTTTCACCCGTCGTTGGCCTCAACATGTGTTGGATGAAGTGAAGGTTTTTGCCGGTCTTCAATTCTAAGGCCGGGCGGGCTTTGCACGATCCAGGCTTTTCCAGATCTGTTTCTGTCGCGAAGGGTTTCGCATGTCGCCGCAGCACGACGGGGCAACGATATGTGCTGTCTTTTTGAAATGAAGCCCTTGTACGGCAAACACTGAAATCCGGCTGCTGCGCCCCTGCGGTTTTTCTGGTGTTTCAGGGGCCTGTGCGCCTTCTGCTCCTCAATTCTGTCTTTCGCACACGATGATGATCGACACCCCATTTTAACCGGGCGTGAAAAAACGCTTGGAAATTTCACCGGCTTGCTTCATCGTGAAAAACGAAGGAAGAATTTCACAAGATTCGGAGCGGCCTGTGAACAGCCAAGCCCCCCAAAGCGCGACCCTTGGTGCTGACCTGAGGGCCTTGCGCAAGGCCCGAGGGTTGACCCTGACCGAGATCGCAACTCGGCTGGATCGCTCTGTCGGTTGGTTGAGCCAGGTCGAGCGCGATTTGTCCGAGCCTTCAATCTCGGACCTGCGCCAGATTGCCGAATGCCTCGGCGTGCCAATGTCGATGCTGTTTGCGCATTCAGCCGCCCCTGCGAACGAATTGGGCTACGTTGTGCGCGCCGGGTCGCGTCGCCCGATGGGGTCGGGCGAAGAAGGGCTGATCGAAGAGTTGCTGTCGCCGGATCTGACTGATGATTTCGAAATGGTGCATTCCACTTTCGAGCCAAATTCACGGATGCAGACACCGGCCAACCGCCCGACTCAGGAAGTGGGCTATATGATTTCAGGTCGATTGAATCTGACGATCGGGTCGCGTGAATTCCTGGTGGGGCCGGGCGACAGTTTTCGGATCAAACATGAACCTTATCAATGGGCCAACCCCTATGAAGAGCCTGCAGTGGCCATCTGGGTCATTGCTCCGCCGGTGTACTGATGTCATTCGAGGCGTGGTCCATTTTCGCGCTGTTCTGGGTGGTATTCGTCACCACACCGGGGCCTAACGCGGTCAACTGCATCTCGAACGGGATGAGCCTGCCGTTTCCAAAGGCCATGATGGGTGTATTGGCCATACTGACGCAGGCTAGCATGTTTTTGATCCTATCCGCGCTGGGCGTCACAGCCCTGATTGCGGCTTCTCCGACCGGGTTTTTCGTGGCCAAGTTGGTCGGTGCGGGCTTTCTGATCTGGTTGGGCCTGCGGGGATGGATGAATGCCGGCAAGCCCGCTCCGGTCTCGGAACGCCCGGCCCGGCACGTTTATCTGCACGCGCTGGCAGTGGCCACGATCAACCCAAAAAGCGTCGCGGGCTATCTGGCCGCGTTTTCGCAATTCGTGCAGCCGGACGTGCCGATCTGGCAGCAGATGGTCGTGATTATGCCAACCGCACTATTAATCACAACGCTCAGCTATACCGGTTTTACCGTGTTGGGCGCTTTGATGGGCAAGGCGGCACTAGGCGCAGTATTCAACATCTGGGTGCGCCGGGTGATGGCGGCCTGTTTCATAATCTACGGCGTGTTGTTGGGAATCAGCACCGCGCCTGCGGCAAGGGGGTAATCTTATGTACAGAGGGTCCTGCCTTTGCGGTTCAGTTGCATTCACCATCGACGGAGACCTTTCACCGCCTTCGGTCTGCCATTGCGGGCAGTGCCGAAAGCAATCCGGCCACGTCTGGGCCTCGACCACGACCCATCAGGACAACCTGAGTTTCTCGGCCCGCGACACGCTGAAGTGGTTCCGTGCATCAGACATCGCACGGCGCGGGTTTTGCAGCAAATGCGGTTCATTCCTCTTCTGGCAACATACCGAAGAGGACACGATTTCGATTGCCATGGGCGCGTTCGATGCGCCCACGGGCCAAAAGCTCTCGAGGCACATCTTTGTGGCTGACAAGGGCGACTATTACGACATCACGGACGATCTGCCCCAACGGGCACAGTAACAGGGACCAAAACTCATGAGTGATTTTCCGACAAAAGCACGCGTGGTCATTATCGGTGGCGGTGTGGTGGGGGCTTCCTCGCTGTATCATCTGGCCAAGAAAGGCTGGACCGACTGCGTTCTGCTGGAAAAGAACGAACTGACCGCAGGCTCGACCTGGCACGCGGCCGGTAACGTTCCGACCTTCTCGACCTCGTGGGCGATCATGAACATGCAGCGCTATTCGACCGAACTGTATTCGCGTCTGGGCGAAGAGGTCGACTATCCGATGAACTACCATGTTTCGGGGTCGATCCGTCTGGCGCACAGCAAGGAACGGATGCAGGAGTTCCAGCGGGCCATGTCGATGGGCCGCTATCAGGGAATTCCGATGGAGATGTGGACGCCGGAGCAGGCCAAGGAACGCTACCCTTTCCTGGAAACTCATGATCTTGAGGGTGTTCTGTATGACCCGACCGACGGTGACATCGACCCGGCACAACTGACGCAGGCGCTGGCCAAGGGCGCGCGTGACATGGGCCAGAAGATCATCCGCTTCTGTCCGGCAACTGGCGTCACCCAGCATGGCGACGGCACCTGGACCGTTCATACCGAAAAGGGCGATATAGGCTGCGACTATGTCGTCAACGCCGCGGGCTACTATGCCCAGCGTGTGGGTGAATGGTTCAAGCCCTATGGCGGTCGCACCGTACCCGCGATGGTCATGAGCCACCAGTACCTGCTGACCGAGGAAATCCCCGAAATCGAGGCCTGGTCGAAGGAAAGCGGCGGCAAGCTGCCGCTGTTGCGCGACGTGGATATCTCCTACTACCTGCGGCAGGAGAAGAACGGCTTCAACCTCGGCCCCTACGAGCCCAACTGCAAGGGGCACTGGATGACCGAGGACGACCAGATGCCCGAAGATTTCTCGTTCCAGCTGTGGAACGACGATCTGGACCGGATCGAGGACATTGTCGCCGATGCGATGGAGCGGGTGCCGCTGATGGCGACCTCGGGCGTGGGGCGCGTGATCAACGGGCCGATCCCATATGCGCCCGATGGCCTGCCGCTGATCGGCCCGATGCCCGGCGTCAAGAACGCGTTTGAGGCGCATACCTTCACCTTCGGCATCGCCCAGGGCGGCGGCGCGGGCAAGGTACTGGCCGAATGGATCGTGGATGGCGCCACCGAATGGGATATGTGGGCCGTCGATCCGCGCCGCTATACCGACTACACCGATCAGGACCACTGCAACCAAAAGGGTATGGAGGTCTATGGCAACGAATACGCCATGCACTTCCCCTATCACGAATGGCCCGCCGCACGCGACAAGAAGCTGTCGCCGGTACATGCCAAGGTCAAGGAACTGGGTGGCGTTATGGGGGCCTATAATGGCTGGGAGCGCGCCAACTGGTTTGCGCAGCCGGGGGACGATACCTCCGAGGAAAGCACCCACACCTGGGGCCGCTCGGGCCCGTGGGAGCAACGGATCAAGGAAGAATGCGAAGCTGTGCGCGACCATTGCGGCGTGCTCGACCTGCCGGGTTTCTCGCGCTTCGTCGTCAAAGGCGAAGGCGCGGGCGAGGCGCTGCGCGGGCTGGTCACCGGCGGCCTGCCCAAGGTGGGGCGGATCAACCTGGTCTACATCGCCGACGATCGCGGCCGCATCCTGACCGAGATGTCCTGCATGCGCCTGGGCGAGGATGAGTTCGTGATGATCACCGCCGCCACCGCGCAATGGCACGACCGCGACATCCTGATGAACGCGATGCCTGCGGGCGTCACGGTCGAGGACGTGACCACCACCCGCGACACCCTGATCGTGACCGGACCGAAATCGCGCGAGATCCTGTCGGGTCTGACCGATGCCGACCTTTCGTTGGGCTGGCTGACCCATCAGGCCGCCACCGTGGCCGGGCAACCCGCCCACCTGATCCGCGTGTCCTTTGCTGGCGAACTGGGCTGGGAGGTGCACGCGCTGAACGAGCACATGCCCGCGATCTATGACGCGTTCCTTGCCGCCGGGGCCAAGCCGTTCGGCATGTATGCACTGAACAGCCTGCGCATCGAAAAGGGCTATCGCGCATGGAAGGGTGATCTGAGCACCGACTACTCGCTGCTGGAAGCGGGTTTGGAGCGGTTTGTCAAACTGGACAAGCCACAGGACTTCCCCGGAAAGGCTGCAATCCTGAACGAAAAGCAGCAGGGTGTGAAAAAGTCGTTCGTCACCCTGACTGTCGACGCAGGTGATTGCGATGCGCCTTACATGTCGTGCATCTGGCAGGGCGATCAGATCGTGGGCGAGACCACTTCCGGCGCATGGGGTTACCGCGTCGGCAAATCCATCGCGCTGGGCATGATCAAGTCAGAACTTGCAAACCCCGGTACCGAGCTCGAGGTTGAAATCTACGGCCAGAAGTGCCGCGCCGTGGTACAGGAGGATCAGCCGCTGTGGGATCCCGCAAACGAGCGGCTGCGCGCCTGACAAACAGGAGGCCCCCATGCGCCCGCGATATTCCAAGATGGGACCTGGTGAAGGTCCCAACTATGACTGGGAAAACGACCATACCTTCGTGAAAGTTTCCGGTCAGGACACGGGCGGAGCCTACACACTGATGGAAGACAACGTGAAGGCCAGCTTCGCACTTGGCCTTCATCGCCACGACAGCCATGCCGGGACATTCTGTTGTCCGGAAGGCGGGGTTGGTTTCCTTGTTGATGTGGATCGCGTTGATGTGGGCTGAGGATCACGAGCCACAGTCCGAAACATTCGGATGATGAGGTCTGAGATGACGATTCCCAATACCATGTCGGGCGTTTACCTGACCGATCACGGTGGACCCGAGGTTCTGGAATGGCGTGATGATATTCCGGCTCCTGAACCCGGGGCAGGGCAAGTTCTTGTTCGGGTCGCTGCCGCAGGTGTGAACAACACGGATATCAACACACGGGTCGGTTGGTATTCCTCGGGCGTCACCGGTGCGACGGATGCCGTTGATCAGAAGGTCGAAGCGGGCGGTTGGGGCGGTGCATTGCACTTTCCCCGCATTCAGGGCGGAGATCTTTGTGGCATCGTGGAACAGGTTGGGCCGGGTGTTGCCTTCAAACCCGGGCAGCGCGTGACCTGTCCGATAAACCTGCCGCGTCCGCGCCCGGGAAACCCGCAGGGCTTCATTGCGCTTGGATCCGAAATCGATGGGGCCTTTGCCCAGTATTGTCTGGTTGAAGCCGATGATCTCTATGACGTCAGCGCCTCGCCCCTTTCGGACGTGGAAATCGCCGCCATTCCTTGCGCCTTCGGGACGGCGGAAAACCTGCTGACCCGCGCAGGCGTGACTGCCGGGCACAATGTGCTGATCACCGGCGCCTCGGGCGGCGTCGGGCTGGCGGCGGTGCAACTGGCCGCCCTGCGCGGGGCGTCGGTTTGGGCTGTAACAGCGGGCACGAAAGCCGAGATCGTGAAATCCCAGGGGGCCGAGAATACGTTTGACCGGAACGACCCGCTGCCGCAGGATAAGTTCGATGTGGTGATCGATGTTGTGGGTGGCCCGGCCTGGCCGTCGCTGATCCTTTCCCTGAAATCCGGCGGGCACTATGCCGTTTCGGGGGCAATAGCAGGCCCGATTGTCGAAGCTGATCTGCGGGACATATATCTGCGCGACATCACCATACATGGGTGCACGCACCAGGCGCCCGAAGTCTTTGCCCGTCTTGTCGAACTGGTGAATACCGGACGGATCAAGCCACTGGTTTCCCGGACCTATCCGTTGAAGGATATTGGTATTGCACAGGCTGATTTTCAGTCAAAGACTCTTCCGGGAAAACTGGTATTGGTGCCCTGAGGAGTAATGACATGGCGGATATCACTCTTTTGGACGGCTCTATCGGGCAGGAACTGGTAAAACGCAGTGGCGACCGGGCGACACCGCTGTGGTCGACGCGCGTGATGATCGATCACCCCGATTTGGTTGCGGAAGTGCACCGCGACTATTTCAGCCGGGGTGCGACGGTCGCGACAACCAATACTTATGCCGTCCATCGCTCTCGCCTGGTGCGGGTGGGGATGGAGGATCAGATGCCCACCCTGATCGACACTGCCTTGACGCAGGCCGAACGTGCCCGCTCGGCAACCGGGGGGCGGATTGCGGGTGCACTGGGGCCATTGCTCGCTTCATATCGCCCCGACCTTAACCCGGACCCTGCGGATGCGGCTGAAAAGTTCGCTGAACTTGTGGCCATGATGGCCGCACGGGTCGATCTGTTTTTGATCGAAACCGTGTCCTCGGTGCAAGAGGCCGAGGGCGCATTGCGTGGCACGGTCGGATGCGGAAAACCGGTTTGGCTGTCCCTGTCGGTCAATGATGACGATGGCAGCCTTCTCAGGTCCGGCGAACCGTTGGCGGACATTGCACCGTTGATGGAGGAGTTTTCGCCCGATGCCGTGTTAATCAACTGTTCGCGCCCCGAGGCGATCCCGGCGGCGCTCGAGGTTCTGTCCGGCATGAACCGGCCTTACGGGGCCTACGCCAATGGCTTCACGCATATTACGGATGATTTCCTTCAGGATGCGCCGACCGTGGATTCCCTGCAAGAACGGCATGACCTTGGCCCCAGGGCTTATGCGGATCAGGTGATGCGGTGGATCAATCAGGGGGCAACGATTGTTGGCGGGTGCTGCGAAATCGGGCCGGATCATATCGAAGAACTGGCGAACCGGTTGCGGGCCGCCGGTCATAACATCGTTTGAAGAAAATGGCGGCAAAATCTACTTCGGACGCTCCAAAGCAGGCCATCCGGCATTTCGACATCCTTGTCGCGCCGGGTTTCGTGCTGTTGGAGCTGGCGTCGTTGGTAGAGGTATTGAGGCTGGCCAACCGCGTATGCCCAAGCCCTCCGTTCTCCTTCACCTATCGCTCGCTCAAAGGTGGCCCGATTGCCAGCAGCAGTGACGCCGTGGTTCAAACAGAGGCAGTGCTGCCACAGCCAAGGGCGGATTACCTGTTCGTAATCGGCAATTCAGACCCGGACCATCCGGATTTGTCGTTGGGGCGGGTGGTGTCGGACTATACCTTCCGGGACGCAAAGGTGTTCCTGCTGGCCGAAGCCGCCAGCCGCTATATCGACGAGCAGGGAACAGCCGACTTGGCAACCCATTGGGAAAACGCATCGTTCCTGCGGGAACGCGGCGCCCGGTTCGAAGCCAAACTGTCGATCGCAACCGAACAGGGCGCGGTTGTGACATGTGCCGGGATGGAGGCCACAACGGATATCGCCTTGGCGGTGATCGGGCGCCATATCTCGGGGCCTGCGAAGATGACCGTGGCCGACATCATGCTGCATGAGAACATCCGCGATTTCGCTTCGATGCAACCGTTCTCGGGGGCCAAGTTGACGGCGACCGGCGATTCGAAGCTGGATCAGTGCATAAAGCTCATGCAGGCCAATATCGAAGACCCCCTGCCTATCAATCAGATCGTCGAATCGCTGCACCTGTCGAACCGGTCCCTCGAGCGCAAGTTCAAAACCTTTTTTGGAACCACTCCCAACGGATTCTACCGGGAAATGCGACTAGCCAAGGCAAATAACCTGTTGCTGAACACCACGATGAGCGTACGCGAAATTGGATTGGCCTGTGGTTTTCCGAACGGGTTTTCGTCCGTGTACAAAAGCTTCTTCGGGGTCACGCCCTTTGTCGTACGCCGGCAAAAGCGAGCCGCATCACATCGGTGAAAACTTCGGATTCTGTGACGCTTTTGATGCATTTGCCGTCGATCTTTCATGGCAATCTATGCCAAACCTGACACAGCGGAGATTTCAGGATGGTTGATCTTCCCAGCAAGGCCCGAGTGGTCATCATCGGCGGTGGCGTCATCGGATGCTCGGTTGCATATCATTTGACCAAGAAGGGCTGGACCGATGTTGTTCTGCTAGAACGCAAGCAACTGACCAGTGGCACCACCTGGCACGCGGCGGGCCTGATCGGGCAACTGCGCGCGTCTTCCAACATGACCAAACTGGCGCGTTATTCCGCAGAGCTCTATCTGGGCCTTGAGGAAGAGACCGGTGTCGCCACCGGCCTACGTCAGGTCGGGTCCGTTTCGGTCGCCCTGACCAGTGAGCGGTTGGAGGAGCTTCACCGAAATGCGGCAATGGCCCGCGCCTTTGGCGTGCCGGTCGAAGAGCTTTCTCCGACCGAAGTCAAAGAGCGATATGAGCATATCAACCTCGACGGCGTGGCAGGTGGCGTTTGGTTGCCAACCGATGGCCAGGCAGATCCTGCTAATATTGCCTTGGCGTTGGCCAAGGGTGCGCGTCAACGCGGTGGGTTGATCAAGGAACGGGTGAAGGTGACCGGGATTTCCCGGCACGGACGGCGCGCGACCGGTGTCGACTGGGTCAGTGATGACGGGCAATCCCAAGGGCATATCGCCTGTGATATGGTTGTCAATTGCGCGGGAATGTGGGGGCGCGAGGTAGGCAAGATGGCCGGCGTGAATGTGCCGCTGCACGCCTGCGAGCATTTCTACATCGTCTCTGAACCCATTGAAGGGTTGAGCCAGATGCCGGTTCTGCGGGTGCCAGATGAATGCGCCTACTACAAGGAAGATGCGGGCAAAATGATGTTGGGCGCATTCGAGCCCAATGCCAAACCCTGGGCCATGAACGGTATTCCCGACAGCTTCGAGTTCGACCAACTGCCCGAGGATTTCGACCACTTCGAGCCGATCCTCGAAGCGGCGTGCAACCGGATGCCAATGCTGTCCGAGGCGGGTATTCACACCTTCTTCAACGGCCCCGAAAGCTTCACACCCGACGACGCCTATCACCTGGGTCTGGCACCCGAGATGGACAATGTCTGGGTCGCCGCCGGGTTCAACTCGATCGGTATCCAGTCCGCCGGTGGCGCGGGCATGTCGCTGGCCGAGTGGATGGATGCCGGTGAAAAGCCCTTTGATCTGGGCGATGTGGATATCGGTCGGATGCAGCCGTTTCAGGGCAATAAGAAATACCTTTATGAACGCTCAAAAGAAACGTTGGGATTGCTCTACGCTGATCACTATCCCTATCGCCAGAAAGCCACGGCGCGGGGCGTGCGCCGGACGCCATTCCATCACCACCTGAATGAACACGGTGCCGTGTTCGGCGAACTGGCCGGGTGGGAGCGCGCCAACTGGTTCGCCAACGAAGGGCAGGAACGCGAATACAGCTACAGCTGGAAGCGTCAGAACTGGTTCGAGAACTCGGCCGCCGAACACCGCGCGGTGCGCGAGAACGTGGGCATGTATGACATGTCCTCCTTCGGCAAGATCCGGGTCGAAGGCCCCGATGTCGAGAAGTTCATGAACTATATCGGTGGCGGCGATTATGCGGTGCCCAATGGCAAGATCGTCTACACGCAGTTTCTGAACCGTTCCGGCGGGATCGAGGCGGATGTCACCGTGACCCGCCTGTCCGAGACCGCCTATCTGGTGGTCACTCCGGCGGCGACGCGACTGGCGGACCAGACGTGGATGATGCGTCATTCGGGGAACTTCAACGTGGTCATCACCGATGTCACGGCGGGTGAAGGCGTTCTGGCGGTGATGGGTCCGAATACGCGGGCCCTGCTGGAAAAGGTTTCGCCCAACGATTTCTCGAACGCGGCAAACCCCTTCGGCACCGCGCAGGAGATCGAGATCGGTATGGGCCTCGCCCGCGCCCACCGCGTCACCTATGTGGGCGAGCTGGGTTGGGAGATCTACGTCTCGTCCGACATGGCGGGCCACGTCTTTGAAACGCTGCACGAGGCGGGGCAGGACATGGGGTTGAAGCTTTGCGGCATGCACATGATGGACAGCTGCCGGATCGAAAAGGGTTTCCGCCATTTCGGCCATGACATCACCTGCGAAGATCACGTGGTGGATGCCGGGCTGGGCTTTGCCGTCAAGGTGGACAAGGGCTGCGACTTCATCGGCCGCGAGGCGGTGATCGCTCGCAAGGAAAGCGGGCCGAAATCGCGCCTGGTGCAATTCCGCCTGACCGATCCCGAGCCGCTGCTGTTCCACAATGAACCGATCATCCGCGATGGCGAGTATGTGGGCTATCTCAGCTCGGGCAACTATGGCCACACGCTGGGAGGCGCGATTGGCATGGGCTATGTGCCTTGCGAGGGGGAAAAGGCTGCCGACGTGCTGGCCTCGAGCTACGAGATCGATGTGTGTGGCGTAAAGGTCAAAGCCGAAGCGTCGCTCAAGCCGATGTATGATCCGAAATCCGAACGGGTGAAGGTGTGACCACGGGTTTTGGTGGGGGCGCTGCCCCCGCCGCCTTCGGCGACTCCCCCGGGATATTTTCGGCCAGATGAAGAGCCGGTCCCTTGTTCATCTGGCCACAAATATCCCGGAGCGCGAGGCAGAGCCTCGCATTTCAGACCTCACCTGAAAAGCGTGGTCTGACAACTCATCAAACATTGTTATGTGACACTTCACTGTTTTCAGAGTTTTCAACCCGTTCATTTCTGCCTTAAACCGAACCGGTATCAACCGGAGACCCGATGTGGCAGACACGCTTCTACCTTCACAGAACACGGACACACCAAAAGGGCTTGCGCTGGCAGTCACGGCCTATGTCCTGTGGGGGTTCTTGCCTCTGTACATGAAAGCGCTGGATCATATGGGCGCGGTCGAGGTTGTGGCGCACCGTGTTATCTGGTCAGTGCCTGTGGCCGGGTTGTTGCTGGTTGTCCTGGGCCGAACCCGGGATCTGAAGGCCGCGCTTGGCAATCCGAAGATGTTGGGTATGGCCGCTTTGACCGCTGCGCTTATTTCCGTGAACTGGGCGATTTACGTATGGGCCATTTCCACGGGCAACGCACTGGATGCGGCGTTGGGGTATTACATCAACCCCCTATTCAGTATCGCGCTGGGGGCAATCCTGTTGAGAGAACCCCTGACAAGGACACAACTGTTCGCGGTCGGATTGGCCGCGCTGGGTGTGGTGGTACTTGTGGTGGAAGCCGGTCGTTTGCCTTGGGCGGCTCTTGGGTTGATGATCAGTTGGGGATTCTACGCGTTCTTCAAGCGCTCGCTGCCGATTGGGCCGAACCAGGGTTTCCTGCTTGAGGTCCTGATCCTTTTGATCCCGGCGCTGGTCTATGTCACGTTTCTGGGTGTGCGGGGCACTGGTCATTTCGGTGTCGCGATGTCGGACACCTTGTTGTTGTCCTGTGCAGGGGTCGTGACGGCGGTGCCATTGCTGGTTTATGCAAATGGCGCCAAACTGGTGCGTCTGTCCACGATGGGCATCCTGCAGTACATCGCGCCGACCATGATCTTCATTACAGCGATAACCCTGTTCGGCGAGAAGATAGACACGGGCCGGATGATCGCGTTCCCACTGATCTGGGCGGCTCTGGTCGTTTACTCGATCCCTATGATCCGGCAGGCGCGCGGTCAGGCCTGAAGCAACAGACGCGCGGCTGCATCCGCCCAGAGCGCATACGCCCGGGGACTGGGATGGTAGCCATCCGGTGCAGCCAATGCCGGGTCGTCCGGCAGGTCGAGTGGCAGATGTTGAACATGCGGAAATGCAGCCGCAACCTCTTGCAACCCCTGATCCAGGCGCGCGGCCTGGCATCCAAGCACCCAGGCCAGCGGCTGTGGTAGGGCCGGAAACCTGTTCATCTGCGGGACAGCGGTTACGACGATGCGACGAGCCCCCAGGTTTTCTGAAAGCAAGCGGATAAGGCGGGTCTGACGGCGCGCAAATTGCTGGCGTGTTACGGCACGGGTGACATCATTGACTCCGAGTGCCGTAACGACAGCATCGAACTCGCCGTCCATTTGCGACAGGCGGTCGATCGTGTCCTGGGTGGTGTGCCCGGTTGTCGCTTCCAGCCGCCATTCGACCGCATAGTGGCCGGCCAGACGGTTGACCAGATGACCGGATAACGCCTGATCTTGCGTGCCTGCGCCCACTCCGGCAGCCGAGCTGTCACCGGTGATCAAAAGCCGCAGACGTGGCCCGCGCCCTGTGCGGCCTTCGCGCGGGCCAGTCGGTTCCGGCAGCAACTGCGCGTTCCTTCGCACCGATAGCCCCTGCGTGGCAAGCACCGGAAGCAACGGAACCCGCAAAATCTGATCGGCAGCTAGGGAACGAGGCATTGTCAGCTCAGCGCGTTTTTGAATTCCAGAAAGCGAGCGTCTGTCATGACCCGCGCCATCATGGCATCGCGCAAGGCACCTACCGTTTTGTAGGGGCGCATGACGACCTCGAAAACCTGGATCAACCCGTCGTCGTTCAACGTAACAAGATCCACGCCGATACCATCCAGATCACCGACTTTGCATTGAAACTCCAATGCCCAGTCTTTCCCGTCGCCCATGACGCGCCGATAACGAAAATCTGAAAACACCTGCCCGACATGCCCCAGAACGGCAGCGACCGGAGCGCGCCCTGTCCAGGTGCTGTAGTATGTGGGCGGCAGGAACTGCACATCTTCGGCCAGGAGCTGATGGATCAAGGTCTCATCGCCCTTTGCGACAACCTCTTGCATGCGTTCAATTGTCGGGTGCATGGCATCTCCTCCGCTTTTGAAGAGAAGGTCACCGAACATCGGCGGGCATGCAAGGACGACGTTGCGGGAGGTCACGAGCTGGGATAGGCACCCTGCATGAGCGACACCTATGATCCCCCTCAAACCCCGCTGGATGTGTTGCATGAAGATGCACAGCTGATCGTGGTGAACAAACCTTCGGGCCTGCTTTCGGTTCCGGGGCGGGGCGCGCATCTTTCAGATTGTCTGTTGACCCGGGTGCAGGATGCATTTCCACAAGCACTGCTGGTGCACCGGCTGGACCGTGACACGTCCGGTGTCATGGTCTTTGCCCAAACACCGCACGCACAGCGCAACCTGAGCATGCAATTCGAGCAGCGTCAGACCCGCAAAACCTATATCGCCCGAGTCTGGGGGCAGCTGGAACCCAAGACCGGCACCGTGGACTTGCCTCTGATCGTGGACTGGCCCAACCGACCCAGACAGATGGTTTGCCACGCGACGGGCAAACCTGCCGTGACGGACTGGCGTGTCGTGAAGACCGAAGGCGATACGACGCGTGTGCGTCTGTTTCCCAAAACGGGCCGGTCTCATCAACTTCGCGTCCATATGCAGGCGCTGGGCCACTCGATCCTGGGCGATCCATTCTATGCGGCGGGCGATGCGTTGGACTTCCCCAGATTGATGCTGCATTCGGAAGAACTGCGTCTGAAACACCCGGAAGGTGGGGTTTCGATGAAGTTTCGGGCCCGGCCCGAGTTCTGATCTCAGGCCGTGCTGGTCCAGAGCATCTTTAGATTTCCCAGCGAAAATCGTCTGGATCGTTTCTTTGATACGGGCTGCTTGCACTGCCGGGCCATGGCGATTTCGCGCTCGATCTCGAAGGCGCGCAGGGTATGGTCCTGAGACCATTGCCCCAGCCTGAGTGTCATCATGACATGGGTGTCGAGGTATGGCATTTTTCGTGCTCCTTCTTTCGATGCCAATTCAATCTGGCCCATCACTCCTGACACCCTCTTGTCAGTGGGGTGTGCTAGGGTGTCAGCATGGTGACAGGAGGATGCAATGCGCCGTTCGACCCGATTGTTTGAAATCATCCAGATCCTGCGGGCTGCGGGCGCTCCGGTCACGGCAGAGGCCCTGGCCGCAAGGTTGGAGGTGTCCGTGCGCACGGTTTATCGGGATATTGCCGAGTTGCAGGCGCAACGGACGCCCATCGAAGGTGAGGCCGGTATCGGGTACGTGATGCGGCGCGGCTATGATCTGCCGCCGCTCAATTTCGATGCAGAAGAAGTTGAGGCCTTGTGGGTTGGCCTGTCTCTTCTTGCGCGTACCGGCGACAGTCACCTTCAAAGGGCCGCCAGCCGGATATGCCAGAAGATCGACGCATTGCATTGCCCAGCGGATTGGTTGCAGGTTGCCCCATGGGGTGCCCCGGCGGATGATCCAAACAAGGGTTGCGTTTCGATCGCGCATTACCGCGAAGCCATCAGGGCAGAGCGGAAAATCCGTATCACCTATGAAGATAGCGAAGGCGAACGCACGGTTCGGGTCGTGCGCCCTGTGGCGCTGATCTATCACATCGAATGCACGATGTTGGCAGGCTGGTGCGAATTGCGCAACGGGTTTCGCCATTTCCGCACCGACCGTATCTGGTCCAGTGAATGCACCGAAGATAGCTTTTCAGGACAAAGCAGGTCATTGCGCGAGCTCTGGCAGGAACAGCAGAATGCAGAAACGTTCGTTGAAGCGGTTTGAATACGTGTTTGGCGGGTATTCGCCGACTTCACCGCATTGTAGCTTGAGCCGCCAAGCCTGCACAGTGATATACTGAGGAAAACGAAGCACGCCCGAATAACGGGTGCTGGAGCAGAAGGTGATATCATGACGATTTCCAAGTTTTTCGTGGCCACAGGTTTGTGTTCAGCCCTTGTGTTGGCGGCCTGTACCGACCCGGGCACGCTGAAAGTACAGGACGACCCGAACCAGAACGCCAAACAGGGCGCCGTTCTGGGTGGGCTGGTCGGCGCTGGAATCGGGGCAATTGCCAATAATTCGAACCCCGGTCTGGGCGCGTTGGCCGGTGCTGCAATCGGTGCTGCCGGGGGCGGCGTGATCGGCAATCAACTGGACAAGCAGGCTGCGGAGCTGCGCCAACAACTGGCAAATGACGGAATTACAATCGTCAACGCAGGCGATCGCCTGATTGTGACGGTCCCGAATGACATCACCTTTGACACCGACAGTTCGACTGTGCGCCCGGCGTTGCGGTCTGATCTGGTGAAAGTGGGCCAGAATCTGGTCAACTACCCGAATTCGAACGTGCAGATCATCGGGCACACTGACAGCGACGGCGACGCAACCTACAATCAGGGCCTGTCAGAGCGCCGCGCGAATGCCGTGGCCGATATCCTTCAGGCCAACGGTGTCAGCTACAACCGTATTCGCACGATCGGGCAGGGCGAAAACAACCCTGTCGCGTCCAACCTGACGCCGGAAGGAAAATCGCAAAACCGGCGTGTCGAGATTGTCGTGGTGCCCAGCGGGAACGCGTAACCACTGCGCGGCGCGAACAGCGGGGCCGCCCAATGGGCGGCTCGGTTTGCGCAATGACTGTGCGTCAAATGGGGTTTGGATCGGGGTGATCTCGGTCTAACTTGCGCCAAAAACAGAAACGGAGCTTTCCCGATGTCCCAACCGACCCTTCTTGGCCTGTCCGGGTCCCTGCGCCAGAACGCGACCAACCGTAAGCTTCTACGCGAGGCGGCACGGTTGTTCGATCCGGCAAGCTTTGTCGAAGCGAATTTGAACCTGCCCCTCTACGACGGTGATCTGGAAGACAAAGAAGGGATTCCCCAGGCGGTTCATACGCTGGCCAATCAGATCGCACAGGCCGATGCGGTGATCATTTCGACACCAGAGTACAACAAGGGTCCATCAGGCGTTCTGAAAAACGCGCTGGACTGGGTCAGCCGAACGCAAGGCAATCCATGGGCCGACAAACCGGTTGCGGTAATGTCGGCGGCCGCTGGTCGTGCAGGCGGGGAACGGGCGCAGATGATCCTGCGGGCCTGTATGGTTCCATTTCAGCCGCGCATCCTGCAAGGGCCCGAAATCCATCTGGCGAACAGTTCGAACGAATTCGACGATCAGGGAAAGCTGCGTTCGGACCGGTACGAAAAGTCTTTGCATGACTTGATGCAGAAACTCCGGGCCGAGGCCGGTTTCTGATCGCGGGTCAGGCAAATGACGCAAGAGCGACAGACCGATCTCTTGGATCCGGCCCGCGCGGCCGCATTTCAGGTCGCGCTGGGTGGTGTGCCAACGATCGCCAGTGGTTCGGAATTGCCGCCCTTCTTCCATCAGCTTTATTTCTGGACCCCTCAACCGGCCGCCGCATTGGGTCGGGATGGGCATCCCAAGGTTGGGGGCTTGATCCCGGATATGGGGTTGCCGCGCAGAATGTGGGCCGGCGGGCGGTTGACCTTTCATGCGCCATTGATCGCAGGGATCACCGCCGAAAAGAAATCGGTTCTTGAAAGTCAAAACGCCAAGGTGGGGCGGTCCGGCCCGTTGGGCTTTGTCACGTTGCGGCACGAGATCTGGCAGAACGGTCAGTTGCGCATGACAGAGTGGCAGGATCTTGTTTATCGCGAAGATCCTGCGCCGGATGCTGAAATGCCCCAACCGCCCCCAGCGCGCACCGATGAGACCGATTGCCGCGAAGTCGGGTTCGATTCAACGTTGTTGTTTCGATACTCGGCCCTGACCTTCAATGGCCACCGTATTCACTATGATCTGGACTATGCGCGCGATGTGGAAGGATATGGCGGGCTGGTCGTGCACGGGCCGCTTCTGGCGCAGCTTCTGATGCTTTTCGCGGTTGACCTGATCGGTCCGCTCGCCTCGTTTTCGTTCCGCGCGACTTCACCATTGATGCATTTCGAAACTGCCCAGTTGTGTCGGAGGGGTGCAAACATGTGGGTGCGCGGCCCTGACGGGCGGCAATGCATGCAAGCCGTCGCCCAGTCACAATGAGGCTTCGGGCCGGAACTCATCAGGGATCGTATCCCGATCTTCCAGCATAAGATCGGCCATGACCTCGGCGATTTTGGGGGCCATGCCGAAACCGATTTTGAACCCGCCATTGGCGATGTACTGCCCCTGATGCAGGGGATGGGCGCCCAACATCGGCGCTCGGCTTTTGCTGCGCGGGCGCACACCGGCCCAGCGTTCAATCACCTCGGCCCCGTGCAACAGGGGCAGGACGCGCGTGGCGCGGTCTATCACGTCGTCCAGAGTTTCGTCCGTGCTGGTCGGGTCCTCATAATCCCGTTCCGAGGTCGATCCGACCGCAAGTGTTCCGTCTGCATGCGGCACAATGTGAATCGCGTCGGCGAATAGTTGCGGCACTTCCCCTGCGTCGAAGCGCAACAGGGCGGCCTGCCCTTTGACTCCATTTCCGACGGTCTTGCCGTAGGCGTCGTTCAGTTCCTGCAATCCTGCAAGGCCCGTGGCGTGGATGACCTGCCCCTTGTCCTCGGCTTCACTGACAATGTGAACGCCCATGACCTCGAGTGCTGCGACCAGCGCGGCACAGGCCCGCCGGGGGTGCATTCGTGCCGTCAGCGTATCGCGAATGACAAAGCCTGTGGGGCTGGGTGGGCACCATGAACCCGCTTGGGTCGCGGTGATGACACGCCATTCCGCCCGACCTTGCCAAAGCTCATCTGCGGTGCCTTCGCGCTGGCGGGCCAGTTCCAGACCACGCGCGTCCGGGATCGGCTGAAGGCGGCCCAGCCGGCCATAGCCGGGTGAAACCCCGCCGGTGTCTTCGATCTGTCGCCAGAACGGTTCAGCCATGATCAGACTGTCGAACTGAAATGCTTTCTTGGCGTTCCAGTTTTCCGGCACATGCGGGGCCAATGCGCCGACCAGACCTCCGCTGGACCCGGCGCCGGGACCGGACGGATCGACAACCTGCACTTTCGCGCCGCGGCGCGCACAAATCCAGGCGATGGACAGGCCGAAAATTCCTGCGCCGCGAACCGTCACATCGACCATTGCCAATTCCCTTTTCCTTGTTCAGTGTCGCGCCGCTTAGCTACAGGATTCCCCAATGGCAGACCAGCGCGCCGAATTGACGTGGACCGAAGATCAGATACCGGTCTCGGATCGCTTCGACGACCCATATTACTCGTTACAGAACGGGCTGGAAGAGACGCGCCATGTATTTCTGGCGGGAAATGATTTGCCTGCGCGATTTGCGCCGGGGTTTCACATTGCCGAGTTGGGTTTTGGCACCGGCCTTAACCTGCTGACCGCCTGGTCGGAATGGGAGGCATCCGGCCAGAAAGGGCCATTGCGCTTTACCAGTTTCGAAGCCTTTCCCATGGCACCGGACGACATGCAGCGCGCGCTTGGGGCCTTTCCCGAATTGCATCCGTGGAGCAGCCGGTTTCTGGCGCATTGGACAGGGCGCACGTGTATGTTGGATTCGCTTCGGTTTGAGGTGGTGATCGGCGATGCACGCAAGACATTGCCGAACTGGGACGGTGTGGCAGATGCCTGGTTTCTCGACGGGTTTTCACCAGCCAAGAACCCTGAATTGTGGGGCGCGGACCTGATGCAGGACGTGGCAAGCCACACTGTCAAAGGCGGTACAGCTGCCACGTATACGGCCGCGGGTTTTGTGCGCCGGGGGCTTGAAAGTGCCGGTTTCAACGTAACCCGCACACCCGGCTATGGTCGCAAGCGGCACATGACACGGGCACACAAAGCATGACCCAGACGAACAATGTCGGTGCGGGCATCGCTTTGATGGTGGGCGCGACAATTGTCTTTGCCTTGCAGGACGGTATCTCGCGCCATCTGGCCGGAACCTACAACACCTACATGGTGGTCATGATCCGCTATTGGTTCTTTGCGGCTTTTGTCATCGCTCTGGCCGCCCGGGCCCCCGGTGGGCTGAAGGCGGCCACAAAGACAAGTCAGTTGGGTTTGCAGATCGTGCGGGGCTTGTTGCTGGCGGCCGAGATCTGCATTGCGGTGTTCGGCTTTACGGTCCTTGGCCTGATCGACAGTATGGCCGTCTTCATCTGCTATCCTTTGCTTGTCGCCGCGCTGAGCGGGCCGGTGCTGGGCGAAAAGGTCGGATGGCGGCGATGGGCCGCGATCGGTGTCGGCTGCATCGGCGTTCTGATCATCCTGCAACCGGGCGCCGGGGTCTTTAACCCATGGGCTGTCATACCTTTGATTTCCGCTTTGCTGTTTGCGATCTATGGACTTTTGACGCGATATGTCGCCCGTCAGGACAGCGCGGCGACCAGCTTTTTCTGGACCGGTGTCGCCGGTGCCGTGGCGATGACCGTGTTTGGCATGTGGTTCTGGGAGCCGATGGCGCGCGGCGACTGGCTCTGGATGGCGCTGCTTTGTGTCAGTGGGGTGTTCGGGCACTGGCTGTTGATCAAGTGCTATGAGATGGCCGAAGCCAGTTCGGTTCAACCCTTTGCATATTTTCACCTGGTCTGGAGCGCGATCCTGGGTATTTCGATCTTTGGCGAAACGTTGCGCCCCGAAGTCGTGGCGGGCGCAACCATCGTCGTGGCCGCAGGTTTGTTCACCTTATGGCGCGAACGCCGCCAGAGATGATCCGATCAGCTCCTGCGAGAAAGGAACCGGAAGGGCGGGTTGCCCCAGGCGGGCACGGTAGACCGGCAGGCTTTCGGTCACGCGCATCACGTAGTTCCGCGTTTCGCTGAACGGGATCGTCTCGATCCAGTCGACGATATCGACCTCGCCTGTGCGCGGATCACCATAGCGTTCCATCCACGAGATCGGGCGCCGTGGCCCCGCATTGTACCCCGCCGCCATCATCACAACGTTGCCGTTGAAATCGGCCGCCAGACCAGAAAGATAGTTGGCCCCAAGCTTTGCGTTGTATTGCCAGTCCGTGGTCAATCGTCCCGTCTGATGGCCGCTGAGAATGCCCAGCTCGCCCGCGACCAGCTTGGCCGTGGCGGGCATTACCTGCATCAGGCCGCGTGCACCCGCACCGCTGACGACGACCGGGTCGAACTCGCTTTCACGGCGCGCGATGGCCAATGTCATTTCCTTGGCCATCGGCAATCGCATATCTGCAACGGGATGGACCGGGTAATAGGCTGCGGGCAGAACGGTTCCCGTAGTTGCCGCCCGTTTGGCGATCATCACGGCCAGATGCGGCTGTTTCAGTTCGATCACCAGATCGCCCAATTGATTGGCCTGTACTGGATCAAGGCTTTCGACCAGATGGGTCAGGAACCGTTCGGACAGGTTTGCTTCTCCGGCTTTCAGCAACAGCAATCCGGCCTCCAAAACGCTGGAATCGGCAAATTCCGCCTGCCGCCAATGCGGCGCGCGCCGCGGATTGGCCAGTTCTGCATCAAACGGTCGTCCGATCCGTTCTGCGGCTAACAGACCGTAGAATGAGGTCTGGTAGTCGGCCCCCATCGCATAGGCGTCATACGCCTTGTCCGCGTCACCCAATGCCGCGTAAGCGCGCCCAAGCCAATAGCCACCACGGCCTTTCGAGATCGGAGATTTCACGGCGTCCGAAAAGTTCTGGAAGTGGCGAATGGCGGTGGCAGGATCATTCAGTTTGCGAAGCGCCAGAAAACCGGCCAGCCATTCAAGATCGGCATAGCCGTAACCCATTTCGGGGGTCATGTGATGATTGGCGGCCACGTCATAGGCGCGCGCCGCACGGCCCGATCGCATCTCAAGCCGTGCAAGACGGCGCCGTCCCTCGGCCCATTTGTCAGGCTCACCCAGGGCGTCAGGCCCGGTAGAGCGTGCCAGCATCAGATCGACGGCGCTGTCATCCAGTTCTTTCTTGTCGCGCCAGACAAAACGATCGAAGGCCAGCCCGGGCGCATCCGCCAGAGACTTGGGAACTGCTGCCACCTTGGTGTCCACACCGGGTTGGCGTTTCTGCAATGCTATCCGTGCTTCGGCCAGTTTGCGTTCGTCTGAACCGACCAAAGGCAACATCTGCCCGGCGCTTACAAGATGACCGTCCCACAGCATTCTGTCCAAGCGCGCCGCGTGATGCGGCTTCAGAAGTTTGGCAAAGTTTTCCAGATAGCTTTTTTGCAGACCCGAACCCATTGGCATGGTGCGCCAAGCGGTCACAATGTCGGCCTCCGCTTCTCCGATGCGTCCCTTGGCTTTCAGAGCGACGGCAAAGTTCAACGCGCCCTCTGCCGTCTGAGGCGGCATGCCGGCATAGAATTTCAGAACCCTGTCTGGATCGGCACCGGTGAAAACAGGCTCGCTCTTGCGGCGCAACCATGCCAGCCCGGGCCAGTCCGGGCGACGTTCGAGAAACACCAACACGTCGCCAGAGCTGCCGAAGCCCTCGCGCAGCCAGTGCCAGACAATGATATCGCGCGATACAGAACCACGCTGGCCGGATACGCGCAACGCTGCGTTCCAGTCGCCTTTGCGCATTTCGGTAAGTCCAGCGCGCAAATCAGCAGCAGCATCTGCCCGTGCTGAATGCGTCGCAGTCACCGAATACAGAATCACAGCAGTCAACAGTGCCAGAAAGCGTGTCATCCCTTGCATTTCCTAACCAACCGAGGATAGAGCCTGTGAGGATAAACCGTGCGTCGCCGGGATCAACTCACAAAGCTGGAAACGTGAGGGACCGCGGCGTAAAAACTGCAAAATGCACCTTGAAGGAGCGTGTCATGTTCAAAGGCTCGATGCCAGCCCTCGTCACCCCGTTCAACAACGGCGAGTTGGACCTGAAGACGCTCAAACATCTGGTGGACTGGCAGATATCCGAAGGCTCGACCGGGCTGGTGCCTGTGGGAACAACCGGCGAAAGCCCGACGCTCAGCCACGAAGAGCATGAAACAGTGATCGAAGAGGTCGTCAAAACCGCTGCGGGCCGCGTTCCGGTCATTGCCGGTGCCGGGTCGAACAACACGGTCGAAGCTGTCCGCTTCGTTCAGTTCGCGGAAAAAGTCGGAGCGGATGCGGCACTGGTCGTTACGCCGTATTACAACAAACCGACTCAGCGTGGCCTGATCGCGCATTTCGAGGCGCTGCATGCGGCCGCGGATATCCCGATCATCATCTACAACATTCCGGGCCGCTCAGTCATTGACATGACACCTGCCACGATGGGTGAACTGGCCAAGCTTCCCCGTATCGTCGGGGTCAAGGATGCAACGGGCGATCTGGCCCGTGTCAGCCAGCAGCGTGCAACTTGCGGCGCAGATTTCTGCCAATTGTCCGGCGAAGACGCCACCGCACTTGGCTTCAACGCACACGGCGGTGTTGGCTGCATTTCGGTCACCGCAAACGTGGCCCCCAGGCTCTGCGCCGAATTCCAGCAGGCGACACTGGCAGGGGATTACGCAAAAGCGCTGGAGTATCAGGACAAACTGATGCCGCTGCATGAGGCGATCTTCATCGAGCCGGGCCTGGTCGGTGCCAAATATGCACTCAGCAAACTGGGCCTTTGCAGCACCGAAGTCCGCTCACCCCTGACCGAGCTGGAAAACAGCACCAAGGATGCAATCGAGGCCGCAATGGCCCATGCTGGCCTGATCTGACTGGTATTTCAGAATACAACGAAGGGCGGCCTCGAACCTCGAGCGCCGCCCTTTCTTTTCCAAATATCCAGACTTCATCTGGCTAAAAATATCCCGGGGGAGTCGCGGCTTGCCGCGGCGGGGGCAGAGCCCCCTCAGCGTTTGCCGTAATACAGCCCCACGACATGTTCGGCCTGCGCAAAGAACAGCCAGCGCGACGTTGCAACACCTGCCAGATGCGAGGCCACGGCCAGCAGGGCGAAGACGTGATTGAACGGCAACAACAACAGCAGAACCGGCAGCACGAATGCCAGAACGAACGAGATCAGCCGCAGTTTTTCGGCGTGTTTGCGCCCGACCACGTGAACAAACTCTCGCAGCAGATAATTGGTGCCGGTATGGGGCGGTTCAAAGGCGCGGACGGAACCGCGTGCGCCAAGCCCGGTGGCTGTACCCAGATCAGTTCCCGATGATGCAAACGCCTGATCCCCTTTGCGCCAGTACAGTATCTGCACCAACGCCGCGATCAGCAGCAGCGGCAGAGCTGCACTTGTCTGACCTGCCAGCAAGGCACCACCGGCCAGGCTGAAGCTGAGGAACATGGCAGGTGTCAGGTTCATGTTCCAGCGTGGGATGGTCTTGAGCTGCGTGTAGATCATCGATGTCGTGAACACTGTGGCCAGCGACAACCCTGCGCCGATCCAGCCCAGAAAACCCCAGCGCTGGTCCAGAAACACCACGCCAATTGCATAGAGCCCCATGACGACCAGCGCGAGTACGGCACACCAACCTTCACGGCTGAGCCAGCTGGTTTTCCATTGAGTGAAGGCTTTCAAGGCCCGTTCCGGATGGCCCAGGTGGAAGGTCGAAGCCAAAAGCCCGCCGACGGCCAGACCATAGGCAATGGCGAAGAACACAAAAGCCACCCAACCCGAAACAGCCGGAAACCCCAGGCCAAGAAAGAACAGCAGTCCAAATCCCAGACCGGACAGGGTGGTGAACAGAATGACGGAGGGTGCGGGATGCATCAGAGTTTCTCCAACGTCTTGTCGAGCCAGCCGAGGAACCCTTTGGGCTCGTCAGCGATGGGGGCCAGCAGGGGGGCCAGTATGTCGATCTGGTCTTCCACGGTGTCCTTGGGGCGCGGGGGCAGGTATTTGTTGACGGGTTTGGTACCCATTTCCGGCATCAGGTCCATGCCACCCCGTTCTGCAACCAGCTGGCTGACATCGCTGTCAGGGTCGCCCAGATCACCAAAGTGCCTTGCGCCCGCAGGGCAGGTGCGAACACAGGAGGGGATACGGTCGACCTCGGGGAGGTTTTCGTTGTAGATGCGGTCCACGCAAAGTGTGCATTTCTTCATCACACCTTCGGCCACATCCAGTTCCCGCGCACCGTAAGGGCAGGACCAGGCGCACAGGCCGCATCCGATGCAATCGCTTTCATTGACCAGGACGATGCCATCCTCGACCCGCTTGTAGCTGGCGCCGGTGGGGCAAACGGTAACACAGGGCGCGTCTTCGCAATGCAGGCAGGATTTCGGGAAGTGGATCAGCTGGGCATGCCCGTCGGCAGGTTGCACTTCGTAGGAATGCACGCGGTTGAGAAAGGTGCCCGAAGGGTTTGCACCGTAGGCGTCCTGATCCGAAAGAGGGGCGCCATAATTTTCTGTGTTCCAGCCTTTGCAGGAAATAACGCAGGCGTGGCAGCCGACACAGGTGTCCAGGTCGATGACCAGGCCCATCTTGCGGTCAGTGGAGTTTGGTAGCTGGGTCATGTCAGTGAACCTCTGCTGTGGAGGGCAGGTGAGGGGGCCAGCCCCCTCTTGAGCCTGCGGCTCAATTCACCCCCGGGATATTTTTGGCCAGATGAAGTGCGGATCCGGGTCATTTGCCTACCTTCCAGGCCAGGTTCTCAGGGCCGGTTCCGACAGGAGATTTGATCGGGTCGAAATTCGGCTGGCTTTGCGCATCGGCAGGTGCGTCGGCTTTTTCGATTTTGACCTTCAGGTCGAACCATGCCGCCTGACCAGTGATTGGGTCCGAATTGGCCCAGCGCATTCCATCATCTTTGGACGGCAGCAATTCGTGAATCAGGTGATTGAGCAGGAAACCTTTGGTCGCTTCTGGTGCGTCTTCCTGCAAGGCCCAGGCGCCCTTGCGTTTGCCGATGGCGTTCCATGTCCAGACCGTGTTGTCGTTCAGCGCGGCCATCTCCATCACCGGCACGGTGATCTTACCGTGGGGAGAGCTGACTTTTGCCCAGTCTCCGTCTTGCAGGTTGTGTTCCCGCATCAGTTTGGTCGGGACGTACAGCGGGTTTTGCCCGTGCAACTGGCGCAGCCATGCGTTCTGTGTGCCCCAACTGTGATACATGGCCATTGGGCGCTGCGTCAGGGCGTTGACGGTGAAGCCTTCATTGCCCTGCTGATCGGTTTCGTACCAGATCGGCAACGGATCCATGGTGTCCTTGATGCGCTGGCGCAGGTGCTCGGGCGGCTGGCGGTCTCCGTGACCTTCGGCAGCCAGCTGGAAACGGCGCATCGGTTCGGAATAGAGTTGGAACAGATAGGGCTGAGGGCTGTCATAGATGCCCATCCCGACGGCCCAGTCCTGATAGGCGGTGTTCCACGGTTTGTAGTAATCCGCGCCTTCCGGGATATGCGCCACATAAAATCCGCCGTTTTCGATATACCGGTTCAGCTGATCCGGATTGACCTCGCCGCGGCCTTCCTTGTCGCCGTCTGGACCCCGGAAGCCGGCCAGCGGGCCGATGCCAGGGCGTCGTTCGTGGTTGACAATGTAATCTGCGTAGTCATTCCACTTTGGGCTGCCGTCTTCATTCGTGAAACCCGGCAGGCTCATACGGTTGGCCAGCTCGATCAGAACCGACTGGAAACCACGCACGTCACGGTCGGGTTTGACCACCGGCCAGCGAATGGCGTCTGCTGCGGCGTCGGCCTCGCAGATCGGGCGATCCAGCAGGGAGATACAGTCGTGCCGCTCAAGATAGGTGGTGTCGGGCAGGATCAGGTCGGCATAGGCCACCATTTCAGAAGAATAGGCATCGGAGTAGATGATGCGCGGGATGATGTAATTGCCGTCTTCGGCCTTGGCCGTCAGCATCTCCATCACACCTTTTGTGTTCATGGAGGAGTTCCACGACATGTTCGCCATATACATGAACAGCGTGTCGATCTTGTAGGGATCACCGGCAGCCGCGTTCGAAATCACCATATGCATCAACCCGTGCGCGGACATCGGGTTTTCCCAGGTGAATGCCTTGTCGATGCGTTGCGGCGTGCCGCAGTCGTCCAGCAGCAGGTCTTCGGGACCACGTGGAAAGCCCAGATGCGGGCCGTTCAGCGGGCGTCCCGGACGCCTGTCGCCATGAGGCGTCGGGTGTGCTTCGACCGGTTTGGGATAGGGTGGCTTGAAGCGGAAACCGCCCGGCACCTCGACTGTTCCCAGCAGGATCTGAAGCACGTGCAGTGCGCGGCAGGTCTGGAATCCGTTGGCATGGGCCGAAATGCCCCGCATGGCATGGAAGCTGACGGGACGACCAATCATCTTCGAGTGCTTTTCACCCCGAAAATCAACCCATTCTTGATTCAGTTGGATCGCCTCGTCAAAAGCGACCCTGGCGATTTCGGCGGCAATAGCCCGGATACGTTTGGCGGGAATGCCGCAGCGATCGGCTACCGCCTCGGGCGCGTGTTCGTTGCTGAGGTATTTCTCGGCCATCAAGTGGAAAACGGGACGGTGCGTTACACCGTCCTTGTCATAGGTCGCCGACAGGTCCGGGCGCACGCCGGGCTTGTCGAATGCGGTTGGCTTGCCCGTCTTGCGATCAATAACCAGCGGCTTGCCATCCTCGTCGCGCAGGAACAGGCCCTTTTCCGCACCCTCGCTTGCGTTCACCAGAACCGGCGCATTGGTATAGCGGCTCAGGTAATCCAGATCGATCTTGCCAGCTTTCATCAGGACGTGGATCAGCGACAAAATGAACAGCCCGTCTGTTCCGGGTGTGATGCCGACCCAGTCATCGGCAACTGCGTTATAGCCCGACCGGATCGGATTCACTCCGATCACCCGTGCGCCGCGCGCCTTGATCTTGCCGATCCCCATTTTTATCGGGTTGCTGTCATGATCCTCGGCGACGCCGAACAGCATGAACAGTTTGGTGTGATCCCAGTCGGGTTGCCCAAACTCCCAAAAAGCGCCGCCCATCGTGTAAATGCCACCGGCCGCCATATTGACCGAGCAGAAGCCGCCGTGGGCTGCGTAGTTCGGAGTGCCGAAATTCTGGGCCCAGAAACTGGTGAAGCTCTGGCTCTGGTCGCGGCCAGTGAAGAAAGCCAGCTTCTGCGGTGCGGTTTCATGCAGTTCGTTCAGCCAGCCCACGGCAGTGCTGAGCGCCTCGTCCCACTCGATTTCGCGAAATTCACCCGAGCCGCGTGGGCCGACACGCTTCAGCGGTTTGCGCAGGCGAGAGGGGGCGTTGACCTGCATGATCCCGGCAGAGCCCTTGGCGCACAACACACCCTTGTTGACCGGGTGGTTCCGGTTTCCTTCGATATAGGCTACCTTGCCATCTTTCATGTGAACGTTGATGCCGCAGCGGCAGGCGCACATGTAACAGGTGGTTTTGCGGACCTCGTCCGAAACTTTCGGAGACGTTTCAAGGATCGGCTGCTGATGGGTCATTGGCGGGTCCTGTCGGTTATGTCGGGAGGATTGTTTCACTTTCCTTCCGATTTGAGAACATCGTTCTGAAGACGACGCGAGTTCTGAGTTTTATTTCCTGATAGCTTGCAGTGCCGTCACGGCGATCATCTGGGTCACGTCTTCGGCGCTGCATCCGCGGGAAAGATCGTTGGCGGGTCGGGCCAGCCCCTGCAGAACCGGGCCGATTGCGGTGTAACCCCCCAGTCGTTGCGTGATCTTGTAGCCGATATTGCCCGCGTCGAGATTGGGAAAGATCATCACGTTGGCCTGACCGGCGACCGAAGATCCGGGCGATTTGCGATCCCCGACCGAGGGCACGAAGGCCGCGTCGAACTGAAGCTCGCCGTCGACCTCGAGATCCGGGGAACTTTGACGCAGTGTTTCAGTGGCCTCGATCACCTTGTCGACATCGGGATGCTTTGCGCTGCCTTTGGTCGAAAAGCTGAGCATGGCGATCTTGGGGTCAACCCGCAGCAGTGCGCGCGCCGATCTGGCCGAGGCGACGGCAATTTTGCTCAACTCGTCAGGGCTGGGATCGATGACCAGGCCGCAGTCCGAATAGAGCATCGCCCGCGCTCCGGGTTGAGCGTCTTCCGGCGGGTACATCAGGAAAAAGGATGATACCATTCCGGCATCGGGGGCCATGCCGATCACCTGAATGGCCGCGCGTACAATGTCTCCGGTCGTGTGAACGGCTCCACCTACGGTTCCAGTGGCCCGCCCGCTGCGTACCAGCATGGCGGCATAGACTGGCGGTGTTTCAACGGCGGCTCGGGCCTTGGCCGGATCGACGCCCTTGTGTTGGCGCAGTTCAAAATAGGTTTGAGCAAACTCTTCGGTCAGGTCCGAGGTTGCCGGGTCGTGAACCATGACGCCGTCAGAGCGAGTGGCGTTCTGGTTTTTGAGGGCGGCGTCGACCTCGGCTTGTGGACCGACCAGAATGACATCGGCCAGTCCGGCTTGTTGGGCGGCCAGCGCCCCCGCAACAACGCGGGGATCACTGCCTTCGCATAAAGAAATCACAGGGCGCGAGGCCGGGGCGCTCTGACGCAACAGTTCAATTGGTGTCATTGTCATGCGCTGTGGCCTCGTCCTTTGATTACGCTTCCTGAGCTTTCATGTCGTCGGCGGAGATTCCGGCGACGGCGACGGGTTTTTTCATCGCGTCGCGGCGGAAAGGCTCGCCGAGCTCCTGGTT
>NZ_JBQFPQ010000009.1:0-128625 GCF_056536445.1 Ruegeria sp. CL7 | reverse complement strand
CTGCGGTCAGCGTGGTCTTGCCGTGGTCAACGTGGCCAATCGTGCCGATGTTGACGTGCGGTTTTGTACGCTCAAACTTTTCCTTTGCCATTCCTCAGGCGCCCTTTTGCGATTTGGGGGACCCTTGGTCCCGTGGTTACATCTGCGCGCGCGAGATATTTGGTTCAAAGGGGAAAATCAAGCACATCCTGAGGGAAAAGCGCTTATCCTGCCGGATTTTGCGTGACCTCGACAGATTCCAACGGCTGGATAAGGTCCGGCCGTTTGTCGAACCAGCCATTTTCCTTGTGCTCTTCAGCCAGCCATTCCTCGACCCGGTCGGCTATCTTGAGGGCCAGACCGCTCATCTGTTCTTCTTTTGTGCGCTCATGCCCCGATCCTTTGAGGGCACTTCCGCCGGTGGTGTCTTCCAGCACCTGGAATTGCTTACCCTTGGCCAGAAACTCTTTTTTCTTCACGTCATAGACGTTGACCAACACAATCGCAGTGCTTTTGGGGTTGTAGATCACAGGGATCCCCGGCGGGGCCAGCATGTAACCTTCAAGGCTGATGCCAAGGTCATATTCCTGTGAGCCTTCGTAACGCCCCAAACGAATATCAACCGCGTTCTGGATCGCTTTTGTCCATTCGTCAGGTGTGGCGTCCCGCGATACAGGTCCCTGAACGGCCTTGTCCGCAAAGGCATAATTCACACGAAGCTTGAATTCTCCGAGGGATTCAGGCGGCTCATACACCTGTGTCTGTGTGCAAGCGGCCATCAGGGCCAGTCCGGTGATCAGCGTCAGAATGCGCAACATGTGTCGTCTCGATAGGCCTGTTTTTGTTGATCTAGCGCACCGATACGGGTTGTGCAAAGCCGTATCGGCGGAAATTCACCCGCGCAGCAGCGCGATCACGAAAACTTATAGTCGCGCGGGAAGCCATAGGGCGGTTTTTTCCCGACACTGGCGCGTTTTGCCAGCCATTGCGTCATATCCGCCTCATGTCGGGTCTTGTCGCCGCCCATGGACCATTTGAGACCGTCTTCCCAGTTGAACGTCGTGATGTCGGACAAGCCCCCATCCAGCTCAAGCGTTCCCTGACGGCCCCGCGCCATATTGTATTTCTGCAAACGCACGCCCTTGCCGCGACCCATCTCTGGCAGTTCTTCCGTGGGGAAGACCAGGAATTTGCCGTTTTGGGACACGACAGCGACATGATCGCCTTCCACAGGCTTACAGATCATGGCCGTCTCATCACCCTTGACGTTCAGCACTTGTTTGCCGTTGCGCGTCTGCGCCAGCACGTCATCTTCCGGCACCATAAAGCCGTTGCCCGCGTCCGAGGCCACCAGCAGCTTGCGCCCCGGCTTGTGGATCAGAATGTCGATGATCTGCGCCTCGTTGGGCAGATCCACCATCAGGCGCAAGGGCTCGCCCATGCCGCGCCCGCCGGGCAGGTTGGCTGCGCTGACGGTATAGAATCGGCCATTCGAGGCAAAGACCAGCAACCGGTCGGTCGTTTCCGCGTGGAAGATGAAACGCGGGCCGTCGCCGTCCTTGAACTTCAACTCTCGCTTCAGGTCGATATGGCCGGTCATGGCGCGAATCCAGCCCATCTGCGAGCAGACGACCGTGATCGGCTCTTTGTCGATCATCGCCTCAAGCGGAACTTCCTCGACCTGCCCCGCCTCGGCAAACCGGGTGCGGCGCGCACCGCCTTCATAATCTTTGCCAAAGGTCTTTTTCGTCTCTTTCAATTGCTCGGCAATCTTGGCCCATTGCAGGGCGGGGTCGGCCAGCAGATCTTCGAGATTGGCGCGTTCTTCCATCAGCGCGTCGCGTTCGTGAACCAGCTCCATCTCTTCCAGACGGCGCAAGGAGCGCAGGCGCATATTGAGGATGGCGTCGACCTGAACTTCCGACAGCTCGCCCTCGCCCGGCTTAGGCGTGACGTAGTCAGATTCGTCGGTGGCGCGAACGTGGTCGATGCCCCAATCCTCGCGCATCAGCGCGGCCTTGGGGTCGTCGTCATAACGGATGATGTCGATCACACGGTCGAGGTTCAGGAAGGCGACGATAAAGCCTTCGAGCACTTCCAACCGGTGGTCGATCTTGGCCATGCGGTGACGCGAGCGGCGCAGCAGCACCTCTTGCCGGTGATCAAGGAAGGCTCGCAACACTTCCTTCATCGAACAGACCTTGGGCGTCACCCCATCGATCAGCACGTTCATGTTCAGGCTGAACCGCACCTCGAGGTCCGAGTTGCGGTATAACATGCCCATCAGCACCTCGGGGTCCACGTTCTTGGAGCGTGGCTCGAGGATCAGACGGATATCGTCGGCGGATTCGTCGCGCACATCTGCGAGGATCGGGATTTTCTTGGTCTGGATCAGTTCCGCGATCTTTTCGATCAGCTTGGATTTCTGAACCTGATAGGGAATCTCGGTGACCACGATCTGCCACTGGCCACGGCCCAGATCCTCGACCTCGAACTTGCAGCGCAGTCGGAACGAGCCGCGCCCGGTGCGATAGGCTTGCGCGATGTTCTCGGGCGGTTCGACGATCACGCCACCGGTCGGAAAATCCGGGCCGGGGACATAGTTCAGCAACGTGTCGTCCCGCGCGTCCGGTGTTTTGATCAGGTGCAGGCAGGCGTCGCAAAGCTCCGAGATGTTGTGCGGCGGGATGTTCGTGGCCATGCCGACGGCGATACCGCTGGCGCCGTTGGCCAAAAGATTCGGAAACTGCGCAGGCAGCACCACAGGTTCGGTCAGCGTGCCATCATAGTTGTCGCGGAAATCCACGGCGTCTTCGTTCAGACCTTCCAGCAGCGCCTCGGCCACGATGGTCATCCGCGCCTCGGTATATCGCGAGGCCGCCGGATTGTCGCCGTCGATATTCCCGAAATTCCCCTGCCCGTCGACCAGCGGGTAACGCACGTTGAAGTCCTGCGCCAGTCGCGCCATTGCGTCGTAAATCGCGGCGTCGCCATGCGGGTGGTAATTACCCATCACGTCGCCGGAAATCTTGGCGGATTTGCGAAAACCTCCGGTTGCGCTGAGTCGCAGCTCTCTCATCGCAAAGAGGATTCGCCGGTGCACCGGCTTCAATCCGTCCCGCGCGTCCGGCAGGGCGCGGTGCATGATTGTGGACAGCGCATAGGTCAGGTAACGCTCGCCTATCGCGCGGCGCAGCGGTTCTGCAACCTCACCCCCGTGGTCGGAGGCCTCCATGTTGGGGTCGTCGATCGTATCGTTCATATATGATGTGATACGACGCAAGAACGCCTTGGTAAAGCAAGCAACGCGTATTTTACTGGGGACAAGTCGGGCTTTTTGCAACAGGGGGAGGCAAGTCGGTGTTTTCCCCGAATTTTCGACTCTGCCCTTCTATTATGCTACCATTCCAACAATTGAATGATTGCTGCCTTTTTTGTTGTTACGATTGAATTGGGGGATGCGCCATGACGCGCCTTGTACTTGTTACTTTCGCCGCACTCGGCTGGGCTTTTTACGTGATGAGCGGAGGTCCGGACTTTGAGCCGCGCGGGGTCCGCACAGCGGAGCCCGAGCGTGTTGCCATTGTCCCGAAACCTTCAAGACCAGCTATCGAACCCGCGCCCGCGGAAACGTTGGTCGTGCGCGCCGCGGTGAAGCCTCCGGCGCCGGTCGCACCGGTCACTGAACCTGTCGCCGAATTGGACGAAGCAGAAACCAAAGCGCTGTTGTCGCAAGTCGCGGCTGGTCTGAAGGCAAACCCCTCACTGTTCGCTGACGAAAACGTCACTCTGACCCTTGCGTCGCTGGAACAGGGTCTGGCCTCCCTCGAACAAGTCACCACCGACGCCGAGCTGCCAACGGTCGAACTGCCCGCCCCTGTTGAAGCCGCCAAGGATATCCGTGAAATTTCGGGAACCCGCGTGAACCTGCGCGATGGGCCGGGGACGATCTATCCGATCATCGGCAAAGCCAGGATCGGCCAGCAGGTTGAGGTATTTGGGGATTCAGGTACCGGCTGGTTGCGCCTGCGCGTGTTGCCGGGGCAACAGGTTGGGTGGGTTTCGGCATCACTCGTCCGGAAAACAACGAACTGACATCGAAGTGTCATTGCCCTGCCGCAAACCCCGCCATAGCTATGGGCGGGGATTAGGCTCGGAAGGCATATGCAGAAATCGATTCTTATCACGGGATGCTCGTCAGGCATCGGTCTGGACGCAGCACACGGGATGCGTGCACGAGGCTGGCGCGTTTTTGCATCCTGCCGCCAGCAACGCGACTGTGATCGCCTACGCGCACAAGGCTTTGAAAGCCCCAGAATCGATTACACTGATGCAGAGAGCATTACATTGGGTTTGTCCCACGTTCTCGAGGCTACAGGCGGCTCTCTGGATGCCCTTTTCAACAATGGCGCACATGGCTTGCCCGGCGCGGTTGAGGATGTTCCGACGGATGGCCTGCGCCATATATTTGAGACCAATGTCTTTGGCTGGCACGAGCTGACCCGACAGGTCATTCCCGTCATGCGGGAACAGGGTCATGGCCGGATTGTGCAGTGTTCCTCGGTTCTGGGTCTTGTCGCCTTCCCGTGGCGCGGCGCATATGTCGCCACGAAATACGCGATCGAAGGGCTGACCGACACGCTGCGGCTGGAACTTCGGGATACCGACATCCACGTCGCCCTGATCGAACCCGGCCCCATCACCTCAAAACTCCGGGAAAAGGCGATCCCATTGTTCGAGAAATACATCGACTGGGAAAACTCGGCCATTCGGGAGAAGTATGAAGGCTCACTGCTTAATCGCCTTTATGACAGCAGTGGGCCAGACCGATTTGAACTGCCCGCCTCTGCCGTCACGGACAAGCTGGCCCATGCGGTCGAGGCCCGACGCCCCAAACCACGTTACTATGTGACCACTCCGACATATATCGCCGGGATACTGCGCCGCATTCTGCCTACAAACGCCTCTGATCGAATCCTTTCGGATATCTGAGACGATATTTCCCGTTCGCTTTTCGACGCCCTGACGCTAGATGGGTGGTAATCGAAAAAAACCGGACGGTGACTTCAAATGGACCTTGTGATGGTCATTCTGCTTCTGGCTATGGCGGCAGTTGTCGTAGTGCTGGCCTTAGGCATCGCGAATTTCGGCAAAGGCGGCATGGAAGCGGCCAAGAAAAGCAACAAGATGATGCGCCTGCGCATTCTCTTTCAGTTCATCGCCGTGTTGCTGATCGTGCTTTTCGTGTATCTGCGCGGACAGGGAGTTCAATAAATGGTCGTACTCAACAAAATCTACACACGCACTGGCGATGACGGGAAAACCGCCCTGGGCAACGGAGAGCGCGTGGCAAAATATTCGGGCCGCGTTGCAGCCTATGGCACCGTGGACGAACTGAACGCTTTTGTCGGCGTGGCACGGACCGAGGCCGAAGGTGATGTCGAAACCGCGCTGTCGCGCATTCAAAATGACCTGTTCGATCTGGGTGCCGACTTCTGTCGCCCCGACATGGAAAAAGACGCCGAGGCCGATTATCCCCCCCTACGCATCGTGCCTGCCCAGATCGACCGGCTGGAAGCCGAGATCGACGCAATGAACGAGACGCTGGAACCTCTGCGCAGTTTCATCCTGCCCGGTGGCTCGCGCTTGGCAGCACATCTGCATGTCTGCCGGACCGTTTCGCGCCGGGCGGAACGGCTTGCGGTCGAGCTGACGAATATGGAGCCCGTCAACGACGTGGCGGTCAAATACCTCAACCGTCTCAGCGACTGGTTCTTTGTTGCAGCACGCTGCGCAAACGCAAACGGCAAAGACGACGTGTTGTGGGTTCCGGGCGCGAACCGCTGATCGCGAAATACAGAGTCGCGGGTAATATTCTTTCGCCACTTGGCAAAAAAATTGCAAAACGCGACGTCCCGACGCCATGACGTGACGATTTTGCTCTGTTGTGCCACTGCGGCAGGCGCTATCTAGTCGGTCGAGAGCATTGGTGGAGTCGCCTGCGCGGCTTACCGTTTTTTTGAGGAGAAAGCGCTACAATGAAGGTACTGGTGCCTGTCAAACGCGTGATTGACTACAATGTGAAGGTCCGCGTGAAAGCGGACGGTAGCGGTGTTGATCTCGCCAATGTCAAAATGTCGATGAACCCGTTCGACGAGATTGCGGTGGAAGAAGCTATCCGCCTGAAAGAAGCCGGCAAGGCCGACGAGGTCGTTGCTGTTTCGATCGGCGTGAAGCAGGCGCAGGAGACGCTGCGCACGGCGCTGGCCATGGGGGCTGACCGCGCAATCCTGGTTGTGGCGACTGACGATGTACACACCGATATCGAGCCTCTGGCCGTTGCCAAGATCCTGGCCAAAGTGGTCGAAGAAGAGCAGCCCGGCATTGTTCTGGCAGGCAAGCAGGCGATCGACAACGACATGAACGCCACCGGCCAGATGCTGTCGGCGCTGTTGGGCTGGTCCCAGGGCACCTTCGCGTCCGAGCTGGACATCGAAGGCGACACCGCCAAGGTCACCCGCGAGGTCGATGGCGGCCTACAGACCATCAGCGTCAAGATGCCCGCCATCATCACCGTCGACCTGCGTCTGAACGAGCCGCGCTATGCCTCGCTGCCCAACATCATGAAGGCGAAGAAAAAGCCGCTGGACGAGAAAACCGCCGCCGATTACGGCGTCGACGTCACCCCGCGTCTGGAAATCGTCAAGACCGAAGAGCCGCCGGCGCGCGCGGCGGGCATCATCGTGGGCTCGGTTGACGAGCTGGTCGAGAAACTCAAAGAAGCGGGGGCTGTGTAATGGCTGTACTTCTGCTTGCCGAAGTGAACAACGGCGAATTGGCGATGGATGCGACCGCAAAGGCCGTGACCGCCGCGAAAGTGCTGGGCGACGTGACCGTTCTGGCCGCTGGTGGGTCTGCCGCTGCTGCCGGTGAGGCCGCCGCCAAGATCGACGGCGTATCCAAGGTTCTGGTCGCCGAAGACGCATCGCTGGGCCACCGCCTGGCGGAATCGACCGCAGCACTGATCGTGGGCCTGGCCGATGGGTATGAGCACATCGTCGCCCCTGCCACCACCGACGCCAAGAACGTGATGCCGCGCGTTGCAGCGCTGCTGGACGTGATGGTGATCTCGGATGCCTCGGGCGTGGTCGATGGCTCTACGTTTGAGCGCCCAATCTATGCGGGCAACGCGATCCAGACCGTGAAGTCGAACGACGCCAAGAAGGTCGTCACCATCCGGACCGCCAGCTTTGACGCTGCCGGCGAAGGTGGTTCGGCCGCGGTCGAGACCGTGTCGGTCGGCGAGAACCCCGGCCTGTCGTCCTGGGTTGAGGACAAGGTTGCCGAAAGCGACCGTCCAGAGCTGACCTCGGCCGGCGTTGTTGTTTCGGGCGGCCGCGGTGTCGGCTCGGAAGAAGACTTCAAACTGATCGAAACCCTGGCTGACAAGCTGGGCGCTGCGGTTGGTGCGTCGCGTGCGGCCGTTGACTCGGGCTATGCGCCGAACGACTGGCAGGTGGGTCAGACCGGCAAGGTTGTTGCCCCAGATCTGTATGTCGCCGTCGGTATTTCGGGCGCGATCCAGCATCTGGCCGGCATGAAGGACTCGAAGGTCATCGTGGCGATCAACAAGGACGAAGAGGCGCCGATCTTCCAGGTCGCCGATTTCGGCCTGGTCGCAGACCTGTTCCAGGCGGTACCGGAACTGACCGAAAAGCTCGGCTGAACCGGATATCCGGATTGATCTGTAAAGGCCCTCCAACAGGCGGGCCTTTTTCAGTTCAGGTTCCGCAAGGCGATTAGCAGGTTTTCGGCAATTTCTCGATGCGCGGACGGGCCGATCATATGTTCCGCAATTGGCTGCTGAAGCGTTCCGAACATTACGTCTTCGAGAGCATCCGATCGCGCGGATACAGCGACCGAAACCTCGACGACATCTGCGCATAGCGGGCGTAGCTCTTCGATCATGGCGGCGTCGGGCACGATATGGTCGACATGCGATCCGGTTTGCCGCTGCACATGCAGCCAAAGCAGAACCACGCCGGGTTCGATCCGTTCTATCAAGTCCCCGGTGGCGCGTATCCAGACCTCTCGCAGCTCCTGCGTTACGACTTCGAATCGTGCGTCTTCTGTTGCGCTCAGCTGCTCCAACAAATGGCGCACAAAATGGATTTCCGTGAAGTCAACATCCGGGTACAGCCCCAGCAAGTCTGCGGTGGGTTCAAGGAACCGATCGTTGCGGCGCGGGTGCACGCGGTAAAACCGGTTCGATTGACGCAGAAGATCGGGCACCTGCAACACGCACAGGTCTGACTGATTGACCAGATTCAGCACCCCCGGATCAGTGGACAACGCTTCGATTCCGCAAAACAGGCTGCCGAAGTTTACGCATGGCTTTCCCAATCGCTTCTCAAGCACGGCAGGAAACGGGTAATCGACGAATCTGCCGAAAGTTTCCTCTCCTCCCAGACAGGCCACATAGGGCTGGTTCAACGTGCCGGGTGGACCCCGGAACCAAAGTTTCGAGTTGGCATATTGGCAGGCGGACTCCCCGCCGCTGTTTGTCTGATGAAAGCTCATATCAAGCCCCCGTTTTCTCACCCGGTGCCATCTTGCGGCCTTAGGTATTGAGATTTTCCTAATGCGCGCATTTGAAGCGAAATTGACCGCCTTGATCCTCTTGCCGCCTGCCCCGGTCTGCCGATACTGTCGCGGTATCCTACAGGGCAAAGGCAGCTGAACATGGAAGTTAAATCGGTCGGGGTGATTGGCGCGGGGCAAATGGGCAACGGCATTGCCCATGTTATGGCGTTGGCGGGATACGACGTCTTGCTGAACGATGTCAGCCAGGATGCTCTGGACAACGCCATTGCCACAATCGGAGGTAACCTGGCGCGGCAGGCGTCGCGTGGCAAAATCACCGAAGAGGCGATGAAGGCTGCACTGAAACGGATTACGACCACGCTTGAGTTGCCGAAACTGGGCCAAACCGATCTGGTTATCGAGGCAGCAACCGAGCGGGAAACGATCAAGCAGGCGATTTTCGAGGACCTGCAACCGCACCTGCTGCCGCATACGATTCTGACGTCAAATACATCCTCGATTTCCATCACCCGCCTGGCAAGCCGCACGGATCGGCCCGAACGGTTCATGGGTTTTCATTTCATGAACCCTGTCCCTGTAATGCAGCTGGTGGAATTGATCCGCGGCATCGCCACGGATGAAGAAACTTTCAAGGCCTGCAAAGCGGTGGTGGATCGGTTGGGCAAAACGGCGGCCAGCGCCGAGGACTTTCCGGCCTTTATCGTGAACCGGATCCTGATGCCCATGATCAACGAGGCTGTCTACACACTCTATGAAGGTGTGGGGAACGTTCAATCCATCGACCAGTCCATGAAACTTGGGGCGAATCATCCCATGGGCCCGCTGGAATTGGCGGACTTCATCGGGTTGGATACCTGTCTGGCGATCATGAACGTGTTGCATGACGGGTTGGCCGATACCAAATACCGCCCCTGCCCCCTGCTGACGAAATATGTCGAGGCCGGGTGGCTGGGGCGCAAGACCGAGCGCGGCTTTTATGATTACCGTGGTGAAGTTCCGGTACCGACACGCTGAAGGGGGCCAACCCCCTCGCCCGGGATATTTTTGGCCAGATGAAGACGCGGGTCAGGTCTGTTCCGACTTGCCCAGAGACATGGTGTGATTTCTGAGCCAGGCCATGAAACCGCGCGGGTCGCGTTCCAGCAGTTCCATGTCGCGGTCTGAAATCGGTTCGCCGATCACCGGCGACTGAGGTTTGTTGCAGGATCGGACGATCTCGTGCAGCAACAATCCCTGCCGGAGAATTGCAGAGACACGGTTGGCGATCTGATACCAGCGCGAATTGCTGCCCGGAAAGAAAATCGGCACCACACGCGCGCCTGAACGGCGGATCATCTTGGCGGTGAACACGTTCCATTCCCGCTCGATCGCAGGCCCGAACCAATCATCCGAGGACATCACAACACCGGATGGGAACAGCGCCACAACGCCGCCGTTTTTGAGATGTTCCATGGCTTTGCCGCGCATTTCCAGCATCTTGGCCTGCGCCTCGGGGTCATGTGGGAACGGAACCGGAATCATGAATGACGTGGCCGCTTCGTCCAGCCCTGTCAGGACCGAACGGGTCAGGATGCGGTAATCGCTGCGTACCCGGCCGATCAGTTCTGCCAAAATCATGCCATCGACCATACCGTGCGGGTGGTTCGCGACAACAACAACCGGGCCGGTCTTGGGAATGCGGTCAATCTGTTCCTGCGGTGTGGTCAGGTCGATTCCCATAGTCTTGAGGGCACCGCCCCAGAACCGCTGGCCGCGATAGTATTCGTTCTTTTTTTCGAACTTGTTGACCATGCGCAAAATGGTCAGCTTGCCTGTGCACCACTCGATGGCCCGAATGGCGGTCGCTGTCCAGGCATCGTCGAATGAATTCGCATAGGTCAGCGTTCTACGGTCGTAGATCTCACCCTGATCTGTGGTCCCATCCACCACCGGGTTTGTCTTGGTCTCGTGCGTCGTTTCCGCCAATTCCTGGTCTTCCCGTTCTTCCTGTCCCGGCGGGGTGGCTTAGAACCCCTCTCCGAACTTGTCGTTCACAAGCGTTTCCAGAGCTTCTGCCAATGCCTCAGCATCCGGCCCGGACGTCTCGACGTCAATAGTTGTTCCGCGCGATGCTGCCAACATCAAAAGGCCCATGATGCTGTCGCCCGATGCAGAAAGTCCGTCTTTTGACACCTCAGCATGTGCATCAAACCCCTCGACAACCTCAACCAGCTTTGCCGAGGCGCGTGCATGCAGGCCCTTTTCATTGATAATTTTCAGGCTTCGGCTCGTCATATTCAATAATCCGTTTTTAATCCAATGTCACATTCTGCGCATTGATGTACTTCCGTCCAGCCTCCATTGCCTGACGGACGGCATCACCAATGGGCAAGTGGCGACTTTTGGCCAATTTGATCAGCATCGGCAGGTTTGCCCCATACAGAATACGCCGATCCTGAGGCGCGCAGGCACGCAGGCTGAGATTCGAGGGGCTACCGCCAAAGAGGTCGGTGACAACAACGACACCATCTCCGGTGTCCACTTCGTCCGCGGCACGGCAGATTTCGGCCTGTTTTTCGTCCCGATCATGGTCAGCCTCGATCGCGACCGCCACGAGGCTGGCTTGTGGTCCGACCACGTGTTGTGTGGCGGCCAGGTATTCCTGAGCCAACCCACCATGTGCAACGATCACAATTCCGATCAATCCGACCTCACATTCAACGACCGACGTTCCATCTCGCGATGCCTAATTGCCACCTGCTGCCCGTCTTCCGCAAGGGCCTTTGCAACGGCCTCTGCCAAGGCAACTGATCTGTGCTGGCCCCCTGTGCACCCAAACGCCACGGAAAGATGCGCTTTGCCCTCGGCCCGAAAGGCCGGCAGCAACAGGGTCAGCAAGTCCAGCACACGTTCATAAAACGGTAAGTAGTTAGCGTCTGACTGCACATAGTGCGCAACGTCAGGGTTTCGACCATCCGCTGCGCGAAATTCCGGGCGCCAGTACGGATTCGCCAGAAATCTGCAATCGAACACCATGTCCAATCCACGCGGCAGACCGCGTTTGTAAGAAAAGGATTCGATGGAAACCGCCAGATGCCGCCCGCCTTGCGGGGCGAACCAGTTCTCGACCTCTTCCCGCAGCTGATGCACATTCAGAAGGCTGGTGTCGATCAGTGTATCCGCAATCTCACGTATCGGCGCCAGCAGCTCTTTTTCGCGCTGAACGCCGGTTTCCGGGCTGGCATTTTTGGCGACGGGATGCCGCCTTCGGGTTTCTGAAAACCTACGCACCAGAACATCATCACTGCAATCCAGGTACAGAACCGTCAGATCGACCTGCGCCAAACGGCCCAGCTTTTCAGCCAATTCTATGAAACCGATCGTCGAAAAATCACGGTTGCGGGCATCTATACCCAAAGCCATCGGACGGTCGCTGTCAGCACTGTCGAGCAAGCGCGACAAAAGACCCATCGGCAGATTGTCGATGGCTTCAAAGCCCAGATCTTCCAGCACATGAATGGCTGTGGATCTGCCTGCCCCAGAGGGCCCCGTGACAAGTACGATCCGTCTTTGCGATGTCATGTGTTCGGCCATTCCGGGTTTACGTGCCCATTTCCTAGAAGCTGCATCATCGCTACAGCCAAGTTGGGCACGCCCGCGCCCCTAAGCAAGGGAACAGTTTGCCTCAGCACGGAAACCGTCAAAGGGTCGGGCAGACGCTCGGGCTCAGGCTGATCCAGATCCACCACGTAATCCAGCGGAACCGGACCACTGGGTTCGGCTTTGATCAGGCCAATTTGGCGCGCCTCGATCAAACCGCGGATCTGCGATACGGCCGAAGCGATCACCCGATTCTGCTGCATCTCTAGATTGACTCGGTCATCGGCGACCAGTTTCGCGCCGAACGCCATCATTTGCAACGCCAGCCCGGACTTCCCTGTGCCGGACGCACCGATGATCAAAAGCCCGCGTCCGGCAACCGAAACGCAGGAGGCATGAACACAGGCGCTGTCCTGATCTTTCGCGAGTGACAACGAATCAATATGCATGGATTTAGACGGGCAACCCCACGACAAAGCGGGCACCCAGCGGATCCGATGTGATATCGGCCTCTGTCGGGCGGATGTTCTCAGCCCAGATCACCCCGCCATGCGCTTCGACAATCTGCTTGGAGATCGCCAAGCCGAGACCCGAGTTATTGCCGAAATGTTCCGCCGGACGCTGCGAGTAGAAACGCTTGAACACTTTGGTAAGCGCCTGTTCGGGAATCCCCGGGCCAGTGTCTTCGACAACCACCAGCACGCGGTTGTCCCGCTGCCGGACCCAAACGCGAATTGCGTCATTTTCCTCGCAGAACGAAATGGCGTTGGTGATCAGATTGACAAAGACCTGCGCAAGACGCGCTTCCAGCCCGTTGATCACAATTGGCTCAGAGGGCAGATCCGTAATGTAATCGATGCCCTTGGAGCGTGCATCTTCACCCAGATACTGGCCGAGATTGCCCAGCAGCTTAAGCAGGTCAAAGGGCTGCTCTTCTTCCTTGACCAGTTCCGCATCCAGACGCGACGCATTTGATATGTCGCTGACCAGCCGGTCCAGACGCCGTACGTCATGCTCGATCACGTCCAGCAGCTTGTCGCGCTGATCCTCGCGCTTGACCATCCGCAGCGTTCCCACGGCGGATTGCAGGCTGGCCAGCGGGTTTTTGATTTCATGGGCGACATCGGCGGCAAACTGTTCGTTTGCGTCGATCCGGTTGTAGAGCGCGGTCACCATACCCCGCAAAGCGCGGCTGAGACGTCCGATTTCATCAGGACGGGCGCTGAGGTCGGGAATGCGGATGCGCCCGGGATTGACACCCGTGCCCCGGTCTTTGCCCATCTCTGCCGCGGATGCCAGATCGGCCAGCGGGTTCGCAATGGTCGAGGCCAGGACAAGGCTGAGGCCCACGGAAACCAGCAGGGCCACGACAAACATCTGAAGAATGCGCTCCTGCTCGCGGCGGGCAAGCGCGTCGATTTCACCAGCCGGGCCGGTAATCGCCACCGCGCCGGCGGGTACATCCTGATAAAGAACTGGTGCCGCAGCCACGATGACCGTCTCACCCGCGCCATCTTGTACCGCCTGCACCTGGCTTTGACCGGCAATCGCTTGTGGAATAATGGTCTGAACACGCTGCGCCAACGTCGGTGCCTCGGTGTCAGTCGACCAGTTCAGCAGGTTTGACAAACCCGTCCAAACGGCATTCAGCGTGTCGCTGATCACCGTACTGCCGGTCTGCATCTCGGCCTCGGATTGCAGAAGAACCGGCATGTCAGAGGCTTGCGGGGCACCACGTGTCCAGCCGATCAGCGTGCCACTGGCGTCATAAACAAAAACCTCGCCCCCTTCGGGTAAGGTGAGGCCAGACAGGGTATCCTTGACGTCCAGGTTCCCGGCATTCTGCCCGGATTGCTGTGCGCCCTGACGCAACTGGGTTTCAAAAACGTTGCTGACAAGTTGCGCATCGCCCAGCAGATTGCGGGCGGTCTGCTGAACCTTCTCTTTTCGCGAGTCGTCCAGATACAACAACCCAGTGACCAGGATCACCAGAGCGATCAGATTGAACGTGATGATTTTGCGCGCCAGAGGAGAACCACGCAGCGAAAACAGGTTTCTCCGCGATCGCTTTTCCCTTAGCTCCGCTGACTCGGGGTCCTGGGGAATGACCCAGTCATCCCCAAGAACGACGTCACCGTCGCGCAATTCGCTGGCTTGTTCGGTGTCGCGCACGAGACCCCATTACCTCTTGCAGGCGGCCGCGCCTATTCTTCGTTGTAACGGTAACCGATACCATACAAGGTTTCGATCGCCGAGAACTCGGGATCAGCCGCGCGCATCTTTTTCCGCAGACGCTTTATGTGGCTGTCGATCGTCCGGTCATCCACATAGACCTGATCATCATAGGCGACATCCATCAGCTGGTCGCGGCTTTTGACGAATCCCGGACGTTGGGCCAGCGCCTGAAGCAGCAGGAACTCGGTCACGGTCAGGGACACATCATTACCTTTCCAGCTGACCGCATGGCGCAGCGGGTCCATCCGCAAGTCGCCGCGCTCCATGACTTTGGTGTCATTGCTGTTGGATGCGACCGCATCGCCGCTTGTCGCCTCTTGCCGGCGCAGCAAGGCCCGAATGCGTTCGACCAGCAGACGCTGCGAAAAAGGTTTCTTTACATAGTCATCCGCGCCCATGCGCAGGCCCAAAACCTCGTCGATCTCATCGTCTTTCGAGGTCAGAAAGATCACCGGCATCTGCGTCTTCTGACGCAGCCGTTGCAACAGATCCATGCCGTCCATCCGCGGCATCTTAATATCCAGAACAGCCATGTCCGGCAGTTTCTTGTTGAACGCATCCAACGCGGCCTGGCCATCATTATATGTTTCAACCTCGAAACCTTCGGCTTCGAGGGTCATGGATACAGACGTCAGAATGTTTCTATCGTCATCCACAAGTGCAATCTTTGACATCGGGCTCACCCCTATTCCTGCTCACTCGCGCAATAATTCGCTTATTTGTAAGGCATTGTTGGCGGTTTTAAGACGCCGAATCAATCCGTAACTGCGAATCATGCCTTTGTTGCGGCAGGTCTGCGGCAAATTTGCCTTTATGCCCGCAAAAATCTGCCCGCTTTTCCGACATTGAATTTCTGATGGCGCTAAACCCGGACTTGGTTGCGCTAACTGCGTCAAACCCGCCTGTTCATGCCATGAACGACCGTGATAAGACGCGCTCAGCCGCCGGTTTTCCCGGCTCACTGCCCCAAAGGCGCAACGGCCAACGACCTTCGCGCCGCCACAGGAGAAGACACACATGACATCTGGACGGGTTAACCCGCAATTCCGCCTCGAAGATCAGGGCATCGAGGGTCTGGGCAATGTCTATTACAACTTCATGGAACCGGCGCTGATCGAAGAGGCGCTGAAGCGCGGCGAAGGCACACTTGGCAATGGTGGAGCGTTCCTGGTTACCACAGGCAAGTTCACCGGCCGGTCGCCAAAGGACAAACACGTCGTCAAAACCGACACCGTTGCCGACACAATCTGGTGGGAAAACAATGCCGAAATGAGCCCCGAGGGCTTTGACGCGCTGTACGAAGACATGCTGGCTCACATGAAGGGCCGCGATTATTTCGTGCAGGACCTCGTCGGTGGTGCGGACCCGGCTTACGCAATCAATGTACGAATGGTTACCGAGCTGGCGTGGCACAACCTGTTCATCCGCCACCTTCTGCGTCGCCCGGACCGCGAAGATCTGGATGAGTTCACGGCCGATTTCACTGTCATCAACTGCCCCAGCTTTCAGGCCGACCCGGCAAAGCATGGCTGCCGCAGCGAGACTGTGATTGCGATGAACTTCGACCGCAAACTGATCCTGATCGGCGGCACTGAATATGCCGGTGAAAACAAGAAGTCCGTTTTCACCCTGCTGAACTACATGCTTCCTGAAAAAGGCGTGATGCCGATGCACTGCTCGGCCAACCATGCTGTTGGCAACCCGGTCGATACGGCCGTGTTCTTTGGCCTGTCCGGCACCGGAAAGACCACCTTGTCCGCAGATCCTTCGCGCATACTGATCGGGGATGACGAGCACGGCTGGTCCGATCGCGGCACCTTCAACTTCGAAGGCGGTTGCTATGCCAAGACCATTAACCTGAATGCCGAGGCAGAGCCTGAAATCTATGCCACCACTTCGAAGTTCGGAACCGTGATCGAAAATATGGTCTTCGACCTCGAAACCAAGGAACTGGATTTCGACGATGACTCGCTGACCGCCAACATGCGCTGCGCCTATCCGCTTGAATATATCTCGAACGCATCCAAAAGCGCACTGGGTGGTCACCCGAAGAATATCATCATGCTGACCTGCGACGCGTTTGGCGTTCTGCCTCCGATCGCGCGGCTGACGCCGGCACAGGCCATGTATCACTTCCTGTCGGGTTTCACGTCAAAAGTCGCCGGGACCGAACGCGGCATCACCGAGCCGCAGCCGACATTCTCGACCTGTTTCGGCGCGCCGTTCATGCCCCGTCGCCCTGAGGAATACGGCAACCTGCTGCGGGACAAGATCGCTCAGCACGGCGCGACCTGCTGGCTTGTGAACACCGGCTGGACCGGCGGCGCCTATGGCGTGGGCAGCCGGATGCCGATCCGCGCGACACGCGCCTTGCTGACCGCCGCTCTGGAAGGGTCCCTGCGCGACGCCGAGTTCCGCAAGGATGCCAATTTCGGCTTTGACGTTCCAGTCTCTGTCCCGGGGGTTGCCGAAGTTCTGCTGGACCCGCGCCGTACCTGGGACGATCAGGCAGCCTTTGACAAACAGGCCGAAAAACTGGTGCAGATGTTTGCCGAGAACTTTGAACAATATCTGCCCTTCATTGACGATGACATCAAAGCCGTCGCAATCGGATAAATCAGGAAAAGGGGCCACAGCGCCCCTTTTTTTACTACACTCACTGTGCTTCTCCCTAAGGTTGTTTGTCGCAAAAAGCACTTACAATTGCGTTGTTTCAAAATGAAATTTGCGCTAGCCCTGATAATCGCTGAGACGAAAAAACCCGGCACTTTTGCGCCGGGCACTGACTGAAATTAGATTGGGGGTCGCTCATGTGCGCACACTCACAACGCTGGATTGAGCAACCTAATCAGTCACCTAGTCTAAGTAAATGGGGATGAGTGTCAACACGAGACCTGCTGACTTGCGCGTCATTCAGCATGGCTCAAACAGTCGCAATTAGGCGGCAAATGACACGGCAAACGATAGGTAACATTATGACTGAGATCTCGAAACTCACCGAACTGCGCAAATTGATGCAAAGCATGGAGCGCACTTTAGGCCTGGAAAAACTATCTCCGGTTGAACGCGACATCTACTATGCCGCCGAAGAGCTTTCCAAGTCCGATCAGGAAGTGCGCACATTCGGCCTGATCGAGCACACGTTGGTTCAAAGTGTTTCGCGCCCAACATTCTTTCGCGCACTGAAGTCGCTGGTCGAAAAAGGCTATCTTTCTCAAAGCGGCAGCGCCAACCGGGGACGGTATATCGTTCATGCACCCAAATGATGCGATCCACCCGCGCAAGAGGCCGTGATTACTTTGCGCGGGTGGGCTACTGAAACGCTTCTGGCCTCATTGGCCTATGTGCTGGCGTCGTTCCTTACATTCGCCGTCCTCATGCCGTTGCAGAACGTGTTTTTCCCGGAATACCCAAGCAGGGCGAGCCTGTTGTTTCTGCCGCATGGCGTGCGGGTTCTGTCGGCGTGGCTGTTGGGGTGGCGCGCCGTTTTCGCATTGTTGCCCGGCGTGTTCATCGTTTTTGCCTATTTGGGTCAAACGGATGTGTTCCTGCCCAGCCGCCTGATGGCCATGGCGATTGCGGTTCTGACGGCCCCGATCGTGTTCTATCTTCTCAAGGCAATCGGGTGGGATCTGTTTCCCCGTCCGGATCGCAAACCCTGTTGGATATGTGTGATGGGCATCGGAATCGTAACGTCCTTCCTTGTCTCCGGGTTGACCAACCTGGCTTTTGGCAGCGCGACGGTGGAATATATCGCATTCCTGATCGGCGATATCTCGGGTTTGTTCTTTCTGATGCTGGGCCTGTATTTTGCTTTCCGGTTTGCCGACAAGCGCTCGGGCTGACGTGTTACCCCACCAAACCGCGTCGAAGCAGGTTCAGGCCCGCGATCAGCAATACCGACAAGGTCGCCTTGCGAAAGCTTGCCTGATCAATACGGTCCTGCAGCTTCATGCCGATCCACATCCCGGCCAGGGCCGGAACGATCAGGGCTGCCGAAAACTCAAGTGTTTCTGCATACAGAATGCCTGATCCAAGATGTGCGACCAGCAACAAAACCGCCCCCAAACCGTAGATTACGCCCTGAATTCGAATCTGTTCGGTCTTGGGGGTGTTCAGCGCTGTCAGATAGGCAACTGTCGGAGGCCCCCAAACTCCTGACATGCCGCCAACAAACCCCGCCACGCCACCTACCAGAGCCTCGACTGCGGTCGAGGGTTGGTTCAGCGCCATTCTGAACCCCAGAACCTGTAACAGCGCAAAAACTGACACAAAGCCGCCCATCAGAACCAGAAAGACAGACCCCGGGATCAATGCGACCAACTGTGCGCTCAACAGCAGAAGAAGACCGCCAACAACAAGGAAAACCCGAAAGCGCCGAATCGAGGCAAACGCGGCGACACGGCCACCGCGAAGGGCCTGCAGCCCATTGGTCACCAGCGTCGGCAGGATAAGTCCCGCCAGGGTCAGATCCGGCGGCAGAAATGAATTCAACCCTGATACCAAAATCATGGGCATCGCGAAACCAACCATGCCCTTGACCCACCCAGAGGCAAACGCGATTGCCATGGCCAACAACAGTTCCTGCGGGGAAAGAATGGAAAACACGGTCATGCCCCCTAGATATCATCTGGATTTTCTTCTGCATTGCAAAAATGGTGGGGTAATTTTTGAACTTTTTCGCAGCGTAATAAGTATTTTTGTTGCGCTGCACGTGCAGCATGATATGACCAGACGACCGAGGAAAGGACGCGATTCATGGCCCACGACGGACAGGATATGACCGAGATGACAACTGCTGCAGTTTTGCCCGATCTTCTGAATTTGACCCGGGCTGCCCTACCCGCGGTAGAAGCTGTTTTTGAAAAAGCCCGTGAATCCGTGCGCGACATGGTCTCGGCGGATGGCCGTATCTCTGGCGCTCTGATCGAGGCAAACCAGACCGCCGCGCATGGGCTGGCATGGCTGGCCACGTATAATCAGTCGCTGCAACAAATGCAGCGCTGGGCCGAAGCACTTCAGGCCGAAGGCAAGTTCGGCGAGCTCGAGCAGTTGCTTCACCAGATCGCCTTTGGCGAGTACCTGCATCAGGTCGCAGGTGGCATCCCGATGAACCAGGGCGAGGTCGTGCGCCTTCAGGACATGGGTCTCGGCTGGGATGCGCTGTCGGGCTTTCAGTCGTCCGAAGTACAGACCTTGATGGCGCAGGCGAATTCACAAGCCGCACGCAGCCGTTTGGTCGAGCTGATGCAAGATCAGGCCGGCGCCACAATGTTCGGCGCGTCGGGCCTGGACGAAGAACTGGAAATGATCCGCGACCAGTTCCGCCGCTATGCGCAGGAAAAGGTCGAACCGTATGCCCATGAATGGCACCTCAAGGATGAGCTGATCCCGCTGGAAATCATCGAAGAACTGGCGGAAATGGGCGTTTTCGGGCTGACCATCCCGGAAGATTTTGGCGGTTTCGGACTGTCCAAAGCATCCATGTGCGTCGTTTCCGAAGAACTGTCGCGTGGCTATATCGGCGTCGGCTCGCTGGGCACGCGTTCGGAAATCGCGGCCGAGTTGATCATTGCCGGCGGTACGGACGAGCAAAAAGCCAACTGGCTGCCAAAACTGGCCAGCGCTGAAATTCTGCCGACGGCTGTCTTCACTGAACCCAACACCGGCTCGGATCTTGGCAGCCTGCGCACCCGTGCCGTGAAGGACGAGAACGGTGATTACCGGATCACCGGCAACAAGACCTGGATCACCCACGCCGCGCGGACCCATGTCATGACGTTGCTGGCGCGGACCGATCCCGACAGCACCGATCACCGCGGCCTGTCCATGTTCCTGGCGGAAAAGACACCCGGCACGGACGACAATCCCTTCCCCACCCCCGGCATGACCGGTGGTGAGATCGAGGTTCTGGGATACCGCGGCATGAAGGAATACGAGCTGGGCTTTGACGGCTTTCACGTCAAGGGTGAAAACCTGCTGGGCGGTGAAGAAGGCAAGGGTTTTAAACAGCTGATGGAAACCTTTGAAAGTGCCCGTATCCAGACCGCCGCGCGCGCCATTGGCGTGGCGCAAAGCGCGCTGGATATCGCCATGCAATATGCCATCGACCGCAAGCAATTCGGCAAATCGCTGATCAACTTCCCGCGTGTCTCGGGCAAGCTGGCAATGATGGCGGTCGAGATCATGATCGCGCGCCAGCTGACCTATTTCAGCGCGTGGGAAAAAGACCACGGCCAGCGCTGTGATCTAGAGGCCGGTATGGCCAAGCTGCTTGGCGCGCGTGTGGCCTGGGCTGCGGCGGACAACGGGCTGCAAATCCACGGCGGAAACGGCTTTGCACTGGAATACAAGATCAGCCGCGTTCTGTGCGACGCACGTATTCTCAACATTTTCGAAGGGGCGGCCGAGATTCAGGCACAGGTCATCGCACGACGTCTGCTCGGGTGACCCATTCCGGCAGCCCTGTTTCCCCGACTGGCCCGGCGCTTGCGCCGGGTCTTTTTCCTGTTTTGTACAATCTGTACGCGGTCCGAACCATGCAGAGTGTGTTTTGTACAAAACATACCATCGCCCCTCGTAGCCCGCGTGACGGTCACAAATGACCCACGTGTTTCAAAACTTCCCCCTTTGATCCCGCCCCTTTCACCGGTAGAGCATCAGCCGAACACGAGACGTCGAAATTAACTTTTGGGATACCGCATGACCCGATCTTTCCTTGCCATGTGTGCTGTTCTTGCGGCTCTTGCTCTGGCGGCTTGCACCACGTCTCAACCGACGGTGAGCCGGAACGATATTGATGCGCTGGCTCAGTCGATCCAGGCGCTCGGGTCGGATGTCGATCCGGCCGAGGCTCAGAGGGCGGCCACAATCGCCTATTCCTACTCGCAGCAGTTGGCACGGGATTGGAATGTCACCGACCCGGCTATCATCCACAACGCCAAGGTCATCAACGGGTTCCGCGAAAAGGGCCTGTGCAATGACTGGGCCGAAGCGATGACCAAACGCTTGCGGCAGGAAAATTTCCAGACGCTGGACCTGAACTGGGCCACGTCGCCGCCGACCCCGTTTCGCATCATCCACCATTCGGCATCGATCAGCGCCAAGGGGGACACAATGTATGACGGTATCATCCTCGACCCATGGCGCAACAGCGGTGCCTTGTTCTGGGCGCCGGTGCGTGAAGATACGCGCTATAACTGGAAACCCCGGCAGGAAGTGCGTGCGCAACTGCTGAACGGGTCTCTTCCTTACTGATCCGGTTCCAACAACATCCCCTATGCGCTAAGACCCAGCCATGACTCGTCTGATCCTGACCCTGCCCTTGTTGGCACTGTTCCAATGCGACAAGGACGAAACCGTCGCCGCCTATGGTGCGGCGGACCAGATTTGGGTGCTGCAGGAGATCGATGGTCAGCCCTATGAGGCGAGCGCTCTGCTGCGGTTTCCGGAAGAAGGCAGGATTGCCGGCAACGCTCCGTGCAACAGCTATGACGGAACACTCAACGCGCCTTACCCTTGGTTTGAGGTTCAGAACCTCAACGCGACGCGCGCCGCCTGCGCGGGACTCGAGGCGGAAGGGGTCTACTTTGCCGCCCTCATGGCCATGACCCAATCCGAGGTGTCAGGCAATGTTCTGATTCTGCGCAATGAGGACGGGCACGAGATGGTGTTCACAGCCGCCGAGTGACCTGATCCACGAACCGAGCCCGCGCTTCGGGCAGCGGATTATGCCCCAAAGACGGAGCAACGCGGTGCTCCAGGAAATATCCGGTTGTGCGCAGGGCCTCTGCGACCTCGGCATCGGGCGCAGTGCCCTCACCTCGCAGACAAGGCGGCAGAGGCAACAGCTTGTCCGCCCATTCCCCGGCGCCATTGGCGCTGACGGAACGGCCTGTTTTGGGGGATACATAGATCAATCCTTCGGTCACACCGGTCACGGCGCAGGCTGTCAGATCAAGGCCAAAGCCAAGTTCGTCAAGCAACGCGAGCTCCCATCGCAGATAGGCCAGAGGCCAGACCTCGTCCTGCCCCAACAGATCCATCAACTGTTCCGTCCGGGAATAAAGCGCGGGGTGTGGTTCCCGTTCGGGCAGACAAAAGGACAACAGCGAAACGACCGCGTTCAGCCCGGACAAGGCCAGCCGCCCTGAAAAAGCGGCTGCCGCACGGGACCGCAGGGGTTCGACCTGAAAGGTGCCGATATGTTCTTCCAGCCGCGCACGCCACAGCACGTCCAATTGCGCCCCAGGTTGCAGGATCGGCGCGATCTTGCGGCTGGTCCCGCCGCGCACCACACCTGCGTGGCGCCCGTGGCCTTCGGTAAAGACCTCGATGATCGCCGCTGTTTCACCATGGCGGCGTAATGTCAGGAGTATTCCGTGATCGCGCCAGTCCAAAACCTGACCCTGTTGCTGGTTTGGTTGGTTCGCAGAAAATCCCAAGCGACGTTGGCACGCAAGAGCGGAAGTGCTTCAACCCCTTTTCAGCGCGTGTTCTTTTCCGAAGCTGCCATAGTTTTGTGACTTCGCGCCACCCGGCTTGTACGTGTTTTTACGACCCCCAACTGCGCTTCAACAAAAGGGGCCGCAGCATGATCGATGACGAACCGAAACCCGCCACATATTACGACGAACTCGAAATCTGGACACCGGATCCAACGGCGGCAGACATGCAGGTCTATGAGACATTTGCGTCAGCCATCGTCGAACTTGTGCAGGTTTTGGATGACAACAAGCCGATGTTGTCGAGGGATGTCTACGCACGCTTTTCTGCCTCTCTGCTGCACCTGTCCAGGGTGTTGGGCGAGTACGAAGACGGGTGGAACGGCGGACATGGCGCGTAATCCCAAGACATGCATAGACTGAAGGGCAGAGCATCGGCTTTTCATTGCAACGGTCTGGTCCGATATAGCGACCAGACCTGACCACGGTGGATTCCGTTGTGCCTCAACATGAACCCGCCGCCATTCATCAGATCACCGATGTGCCCCGGCAGAACGCGCCTGCTGCCCGTTGGCCGATGGAAACCCCGTCTGTCGTCTGGGGTATCGCCAACTGCGGGCAAAAGAATGCGTTGCTTTAATCCCGTTCAGGCCATAATGTTCTACTTATGTTCCAAAAATGGGATTCCCAAAATGTCTCTTAATTACGTCATGATCGGTTCCAACGACGTTGCCAAGGCACGCAGCTATTACGACGCGGTTATGCCCCGGATCGGCGGAAAGGTCGTCGCTGAGTATATGCCGCATGCCGTATGTTATGAGCTGCGCGGCGGCGGATGCATATGGGTCGCGACACCGTTCGACAAAAAAGACGCGACGATCGGCAACGGAAACATGGTTGGCCTGCTGTGCCAAAGCACAGAGGAAGTGCGTGAGGCGCACGCGGCCGCGCTTGCAAATGGCGGAACAAACGAAGGTGATCCGGGGGACCGCCCCCAATATGGCCCAAACTTTTTTGGTGCCTACGCACGCGACCCCGATGGGAACAAGATGAGCTTTGTCTATTTTGGCGACGCGGATTGATGGCCCCGAGCATCGTCTGCGACCGCGAACAAGAAAGACCCAAGCCAGCGTGAAGTTCAGAACGTCACACCCGCATGAACCAGAATTCCTATGACCATCAGCAGGTTCAGCACCATCGAGATACCGTTGCCCACATAGATGGGCAACTTGCCGACCACCAGACCATATGCGAACCACAGGAAGGACAGCCCGGCATAAAGCGACCAGGACAGAAGCGACTGACCAGTAGCGTGTTCGGAATGGGTGAAGTAGAGCTTGATCAGTTGCGGAAGCGTGGCAAAAGGACCAACAACCCCGACAAAGACCATGAAGCTTTCGAAACGCTGCATCCAGTGGCCGAGTTCCGATTTTTCCAGTTTCTCAGCAAGCGTTTTAGCCACGAAAGCACCTCTTGGTTGCGCCTGTCCACAGGGCAAGCCAGCCCTGCCAGTGTAATTGCCGGGGTAAAATAGTCATTTTGGTCTCTGCGTCAAAGACCCGTCTGTACCGTGGTCACTCCAGCCCTTCTTCGCCCAGCAGGTGCCGCCCCTGCCGGTCTTCGACCTCGATCACCCAGAGGTCGGGGTCAAAGCTGCGTTGGCGCTGAATGGCCTGGTCGACGTCACCTTCAAGGCCGGACGAGAGTTCGACCCATTTCCGTTCGCCACTCATCAGATCAAAGCTGCGTTGGAAGGCAACGGCCTGCCCGTTTAGTGTGTTCAGCTTGACCAGAACTGCGCCTGCGGTGTCATCGCCATGGGCAACCACATAGGCCGGGATATCCTGAAATCGCAGCCGCGCCAGATAGGCGTGAACCCAGAATTCCGCCGTCAGCCGCGTCATGCGTTTCCGTCTTTGAAATCCAGCCCCATTTCCGAATACCGCTCGGATTCTTCCAGCCAATTGGGCCGGACCTTCACTTGCAGGAACAGGTGAATCCTGCGGTCGAGGAATTCTTCCAGCTCGGCCCGTGCGGCCTGACTGACGGCCTTGATCGTCTCGCCCTTCTTGCCCAGAACGATGCCCTTGTGGCCGTCGCGCATGACATAGATGACCTGATCGATCTTGGCAGAGCCGTCTTTGCGCTCTTCCCAGTTTTCGGTCTCGACGGTCAGTTGATAGGGCAATTCCTGATGTAGACGCAGGGTCAGCTTCTCGCGCGTCATTTCGGCGGCGATCATGCGCAGGGGCAGATCGGCGATCTGGTCTTCGGGATACAACCACGGGCCTTCAGGCAGTTCAGAGGCCAGCCACTTGCGCAAGTCCTCGACGCCGTGTCCCTTTTCAGCAGAGATCATGAAGGTTTCGGCAAACGGGTAGCGCGCGTTCAGGTCACTGGTCAGCGCGAGCAGCTTCTCGGACTGCACCTTGTCGATCTTGTTGATGGCCAACGCGATCGTGCGGCCCTGCCCGATCTCTTCCAGACCTTCAAGGATGCGCTCGACGCCTTCAGTAATGCCACGATGCGCCTCGACCATGAGCACAACGATGTCGGCATCCGCGGCCCCGCCCCATGCGGCGGCGACCATGGCGCGATCCAGTCGGCGGCGGGGTTTGAACAGGCCCGGCGTGTCGACGAAGACCAGTTGCGCGTCGCCTTCCATCGCCACGCCGCGGATACGCGCGCGGGTGGTCTGCACCTTATGCGTCACGATCGACACCTTGGCCCCGACCATGCGGTTCAGGAGGGTGGATTTGCCCGCATTGGGCTCTCCGATCAGGGCGATAAATCCGGCGCGTGTGGTCATGTGTCTGGCAATCCTGTCTGCAACTGCGCCCCCCTATAGCAGAAAGGGGCGGCGGGCCAGAGGGATTTGTCGCATTGCAGCCCTGCGCTTGCAGTGGCAGGACAGGATTAGATGCCCAGCCAGTTCCAGCCCGGCAGCAAATCCTTTCAGTGAGGTTGTCATGAAACGTCGCGAGTTTCTTCTTGGAAGCGGTGCCGCCGCTGGTGCGTTTGGGTTGGGCGGATGGTCGCTAGCGGCAGGCAATGCGGCGCAGGAGCTGGTGCTGCAACCCGCCAGTTACCGGCTGCGCGAAGGGCTGACCACAGGGATGGTCAGCCTGTCGCCCGATGCGCCGCCGCCGATTCTGTATGGGCGGCAGGGCGAGCCTATGCGGCTGAGCGTTCGCAACACCTTGCCGGATTATACCTCGATGCACTGGCACGGGCTGCGCATTCGAAACGGGATGGACGGGGTGCCCTACCTGACCCAAATGCCCATCGGCGAGGGCGAAAGTTTCGCCTATGAGTTCACGCCGCCGGATGCGGGCACGTATTGGTATCATCCCCATTGCATGACGATGGACCAGATGGCGCGCGGGCTGACCGGCGTGATGGTGATTGCCGAGCCGGACGAGCCGGGGTTCGACAGCGAGCAGGTGGTCAATCTGCGTGATTTCCGTCTGGACGAGAATGACGCGTTCCTGCCGGCCTATACGGCGCGAGGTGCGGCGCGGGCGGGCACGTTTGGCACGGTGCAGACCGCCAACTGGCAGAGCGAGGCGGTCTATGAACACACGGCGGGTAGTCTGGTGCGGCTGCGGGTGGTCAACACGGACACGACCCGCATCTATAGGTTGCATCCTGAGGGGGCCGAGACCCGGATCATCGCCTGGGACGGGCATCCGGTCGAGATCGATCTGCCGGTGCCAACGGCGGACGAACCGCTGTTGCTGGGCCCCGGTCAACGGGTGGATATTGCCGTCCGGATGCCCGAGGGCGAAGGGCAGTCGGCGGACCTGATAGCCAAGTTTCCCGGTCAACCACATCGCGCCATGGCGCGCTTGCGGGCGACCGGCACATCAGCGGCGCGCGATCTGAGAGAGCTGCGCCCATTGCGTGCAAACCCTGTCGCGCGCCCAGATCTTGATCAGGCCGAGTTGCATGAATTCGTGTTCGGCTGGACCCCGGAAGGCGGCGCCCCGAATGACGGGTTCTGCGGGTCGTTGGGCTATAGTTTCTGGTCGATCAACCGCACACCCTGGCCGGGCGATGCGGCGCAGGAAACCGGGCCGCTGGCCGTGCTGCAACGGGGCAAGAGCTATGTTTTGCGATTGCGCAATGAATCGCCCAATCTGCACCCGATCCACCTGCACGGGCTGGCCTTCGTGCCGCTGCGATCCAACCTGCGCACCCTGCCACCGCTGATGACGGACACGATGCTGCTGTTGAAGGATGAGGTGGCGGATATCGCACTGGTGGCGGACAACCCCGGCGACTGGGCGTTTCATTGCCATGTGATCGAACATCAGAAAACCGGGCTGACCGGGTTCATTCGCGTGGAGTGATCAATGAAAACCGTCGGCCCGACACCGGACCGACGGATAGTACGGGTCAGATCACGGGTGACGGCGCAGGATGGGGTTCAGCACGGCCACAAACACGATACCGTACAAAACGTGTCCGATCAGCGCGACCCATGTGATGCCGACAAAGTTCAGGAACGGTGGCAGACCGGCAAAGGTCGTGACACCTCCGATAGCAAACACCCACAGACCGAAACCATAGATTGCCGAGGCTACAAAGATGTGGGCCGGACCCAGAACCTTGACCCAGATTGGCTGGAAAATAAGGAACCAACCCAAAGGATAGGCAATCAGGCCGACAATGTAGAAATGCACAAAGAAGCCCAGAAAAGCGTTGCTGGGCAGGCCCAGACTGGACAGCAAACTCTGCGCCAGACCTTCGGGTGACAGGTTGGCCCAGCCGATCCCGGGACTGACAACCTGCCCCCAGAAATCGAAGGCCATGGTTGCCACAAACCCGGCAATGAACAGAAAGCCGATATTGACGAGCGAGAGTTTTGCACGTTGCATTAGATTGCCTTTTTTATGTTGTTTTCTGAGTGCTTTGACCTGCCGTAGCCTGACTGGTGCCAAAACGACTGATACCCAGATACAGGTCGCCTGTCGTGGCTTCTATAGTCTTCAAGTTAGATTGAAGTTTGTGACAGGCCGAGCTTAAACTGAGATCAGCCGACCCGCTCCAGCAAGGCCTTGGCGGCCGCCTGTTCGGCCTGGCGCTTGGAACCTGCCGTGGCTTGTGCCTCGGTTCCGTCCTGAAGGCGGGCGGCGATGGTGAAGACGGGGGCGTGGTCGGGGCCGCTGCGTTTGACCTCGACATAGCTGGGTGGTTTCTGGCCGCGCGCCTGCGCCCATTCCTGAAGCGCGGTTTTGGCGTCGCGGGCGTCGGCCTCGACCTTATGGATGCGGTCCCCCCAGAGGGCGAGGATGACATCGCGGGCGGCCTCAAACCCCGTATCCCGATAGATGGCAGCGATCACGGCCTCCATCGCGTCGCCCAGCAGCGCTTGCTTGCGACGGCCACCGGACAGCATCTCGGACCGGCCGAGTTTCAACACCGCGCCCAGGTCAATCTGGCGGGCCACATCAGCGCAGGCTTCTTTGCGGACCAGTGCGTTGAACCGTGGGGCCAACTGACCCTCGGACGCCTTCTTGTCAGCTTCAAGCAGCGCAGTGGCCATGACAAGGCCCAGCACCCGGTCTCCCAGAAACTCCAGCCGCTGATTGTCGGGGCGGGTGGACGAAGACACCGAGCCATGGGTCAGCGCGCGCACCAGCAGTTCGGGGTTTTTGAACTCATACCCCAATCGCCGCTGGAACGCCTTTATTTCAGCCGAGAGCTTCAATTGACCGCCTTGAAGAACCGATCACCGCGCCATGTCCAGAAGAACAGCATCGAACGGCCCGCGGACGAGAACATGATCCGGTCGGCACGACCGATCAGGTTTTCGTAAGGCACGTATCCGACACCACCGGCAGATTGCGGCAGACGGCTGTCGCTGGAATTGTCACGGTTGTCACCCATGAAGAAATAATGACCCTCGGGCACGGTATAGATGCCGGTATTGTCCGATGCCTGGTTGCCGATATTCAGCACGTCATAGGACACACCGTTGGGCAGGGTTTCGATCAGGCGCGACTTTTCACAGGTACCACCGATTCCAACAGGGCCGTTTTCACAGCGGGGGCGCAGGCGCTGCGGGCCTTGCGGTTCGGCAATTTCAGTAAACACGCCGTCGGGCTGCTGAGGAACCGGAGTGCCATTGAGGATGATCTGGCCATTGCGGACCTGGATCCGGTCGCCAGGCAACCCAATCAGGCGTTTGATATAATCACGCCCGGTGACCGGATGGCGAAAGACGATGACATCGCCACGTTCGGGATCACCGCCCCAGATACGGGTATTGTCTTCGCCCTGCATCCAGCCACAGATATCTTCGGCATCCACGTTCAGGCCGACGCTGGGGATGATCAGGCTGGGGCAGGATGCGTAGGAATAGCCATAGGCCATCTTGTTGACGAAGAGGAAATCGCCGATCAGCAGCGTCTGCTTCATCGAGCCCGAGGGGATCCAGAACGGTTGAAAGAAGAGGGTGCGGAACACGCCGGCAATCAACAGCGCGTAGACGATGGTCTTGATCGTCTCCCAGACGGGATTTCCGGTTTTGGCGTCCTCGGCCATTCTGCTCGCTCCAGTTCTTTGCTTGGCTTCGCTGCTACATGCGGGGGGGATGGGGGCAAGTCAAGGCTGCGCGGGCTGATCTTGAACTGGACGCGCCTCGATCACCACAAAAGCCTGCGCCCAAGGGTGATCATCGGTCAGGGTGACGTGGATGATCGCCTCGTGCCCGTCGGGGGTCATTTCCTTGAGGCGCTCGGCGGCCCAGCCGGTCACGTGCATCACCGGTTGGCCGGTGCGCAGATTGGTGACGGCCATGTCCTTCCACGAAATGCCCATGCGCAGGCCGGTGCCGAGCGCTTTGGAACAGGCCTCTTTCGCGGCCCAGCGTTTGGCATAGGTTCCGGCCGTATCGGCGCGGCGTTCGGCCTTGCGCTGTTCGGTGTCGGTGAAGACCCGGTTGCGGAAGCGGTCGCCGAACCGGTCGAGCGTGCCCTGGATGCGGTCGATGTTTGCGAGGTCTGTGCCGATTCCGAGGATCATGACAACCGCACCGTGAGGATCTTGTAACTCGCCACCCCGAAGAACCCGGCAAAGGCGAAATCGAACCAGCGGCGGGCGCGGCGGTAGGTTCGAACCAGGCGTTCGGAGGAAAACAGAAACGCATAGCCGATAAAAATCATCAACGATCCAGCATAGAGCATGGCGAAATAGCCCAGCAGCATCGACAGGCTGGCATCGCTGGGGGCGACGATGGCATAGATCGAGCCCCAGCTGAGGATCGCCTTGGGGTTCGTCAGGTGGATGGCGGCACCTTTGGCGAAGATCGTCGGCAGCGCGCCCGTGACCGGTTTGCCCAAAGCGACCTCATCCGCGGTCATCGCGCGGCGCAGGGCCTTGAGGGCCAGCCAACCCAGATAGGCCACGCCGACATAGCGGATCACTTCGAACACCCAGACATTGGCCAGCATGATCGCCGACAGGCCAAGCGCCGCAGCAATGCCCCAGGCGGCGGACCCGGCACAGATGCCCAGCGCGAAGACCAGACCAGCGCGGCGGCCTTCGTTCATGGCGGTTCCGGCAATGCCCATCGTGGCGGGGCCCGGAGAGCCCCCGGCCATCAGCCAGGCGAACCAGATGGCGACAAAGCCGGGGGTGATCACGCGCGCGCCTCGTCCATCAGGCGACGCATTGCCTGAATGGCCGGGGTCATGCCCAGAAAAATCGCCTCGCCAATCAGGAAATGACCGATATTCAGCTCTTTTACTTCTGGGAAAGCGGCAACCGGTTTTACGGTGTCATAGGTCAGGCCATGGCCCGCATGAACCTCGAGCCCAAGCGAATGGGCGAAGGTGGACATCTGGCGCAGCGACTCAAGCTCGCGTTCGGCATCTTCCATGCGACCTTCGGCATGGGCGTCGCAATAGGCGCCGGTGTGCAGCTCGATCACTTCGGCACCAATGCGATGCGCGGCTTCGATCTGACGCTGATCGGCGGCAATGAAGATCGACACGCGGCAGCCGGCCTCACGCAGGGGCGCGATGAAATGCGCCAGCTTGTTTTCCTCGCGCGCGACTTCAAGCCCGCCTTCGGTCGTGCGCTCTTCGCGCTTTTCAGGCACGATGCAGACCGCGTGAGGCTTGTGGCGCAGGGCGATTTTCTGCATCTCGGGCGTCGCGGCCATCTCAAAATTCAGCGGCACCGACAGAACCTCCATCAACCCGTCGATATCGGCGTCCGAGATATGGCGTCGATCTTCGCGCAGATGCGCGGTGATGCCATCCGCCCCCGCTTCTTCCGCCAGTTTGGCAGCGCGCAGCGGATCTGGATAATCCCCACCCCGCGCATTGCGCACGGTGGCCACGTGATCGATGTTCACACCCAGACGCAGATGGTTCTCAGACATCACTCGATTCCTTTTGCATGTTTCTGCCCGAGCCTAGAGGCTCTGCCGAAGAAACGGCAGCCGAATCTTCGGCCAAACGCTTGATTTCCTCGAACTTCGCCTTGATCCTGGCGCGGCGGCGCTGCTGATACGTCAGGATCAGCGGCAGGCTGAGGTAATAGCAGATCACCCCCGCAACGACGCCCGGAATGATCCCACCGATCATATAAGGATAGAAGACGTCATCGTAGAACTGCGACAGCCCGTGCCAGTCGGCCAGGCGATCCGTAAACAACGCCAGAAAATTGTTCTTGAGGTCCCCTATAGCGCTGGCGAATTTGCCCATCAGCCCTTGTGTGTCGCCTTCTTCGTATTCTGTCCCCAGCAGGAAATGCCCAGTCTGAAGACAGATCACCCCGATCGGAACATAGGTGAGCGGGTTGCCAAAAAACGTGCCGCTAAGCGCGGCCAGAATATTTCCCTTGATCAGCCGGGCACCGATGGCGGCGACAAGAAAATGCAACCCGTAAAACGGCGTAAAGGCCGCGAAAACACCCGCCCCTATACCGCGCGCGATCCGGTCAGGGGTATCCGGCAAGCGCCGGACGCGATGTTTCACGTAATGGAAGGCGCGGGTCCATCCGCCACGCGGATAGACGAAATCCGATGCAATCTGGACTGGAGAGCGTCGGTCTCGGCGCTTGAATACCACCCGTGATCACCCCTTCTCAGCCAGCCGCGGTCGCGGTTTTGGTCCGGTCCCGATAACGTTCGACCGCTGCAACGTCGCTTTCCGCCTCCAGCATCAGCATGAGTGAATGAAGCTGTTCAAGGTCGCGCAGTTCGACATTGATCAGAAGGCGGTAAAAATCCGGTTTGCGGTCAACAAATTCCAGGTTCGAGATATTGGCCTTTTTCTCGCCGATCAATGTGCAAATACGCCCCAGAACCCCGGCATCGTTGCCAATGGTCAGATCCAGCGTCGCGCCATAGACGGCCGGGTGCGTGCCCGAATGCCAGTGCAGATCGACCCACCGGTCAGGTTCGCCTTCGAACTCGCTGAGCCGATCGCAATCGATGGCATGCACGACCACGCCCTTGCCCCGATAGGTGATACCGACGATACGTTCCCCCGGCAGCGGCTGACAGCAGGGGGCCCGGTCGAACTTCTGCCCCGGCTCCAGGCCAATCACCGCACGGCGCAGCGGAATGGCGTCGCCGTCGTCCTTGGCAAGTTCGGGATAGACGGCCTGAACCACCTCATGTGCGGTCAGTTCGGCGCTGCCAAGGCGGGCCAGCAGCTCGTGCCGGTCTTTCAGGCGCAGGTGTTTTGCTGCGGTATCCAGCGCCTTGTCGGTCGCCTTGCGGCCCACGTGCTCGAACCCGGAACGGGCAAGTTCCTTGCCCAGCTTGATGAATCGTTCCCGATCCACCTCGCGCAGGGCGCGGCGAATGGCGGTACGGGCCTTGCCGGTGACTGCAATCTCCAGCCACGTGACCTGCGGCGTCTGACCATCGGCGGTAATGATGTCCACGGACTGGCCATTCTTGAGCCGCGTCCAGAGCGGAACGCGGATCCCGTCAACCTTGGCCCCGACACAGGCATGACCGATCCGGGTGTGAATGGCATAGGCAAAATCGATCGGCGTCGCGCCACGCGGCAGCTTCACCACGTCGCCCTTGGGGGTGAAACAGAACACCTGGTCCGAATACATCTCGAGCTTGACGGCCTCGAGGAAGTCTTCGTGATCTTCCTCGTTGTCGAACTGCTCGGTCAGATTGGAAATCCATTTGGCCGGGTCGACGGCGAACGGGTTCTCGGTGCGCACACCGTCGCGATAGGACCAATGCGCCGCGACCCCGGTTTCGGCCACGTCGTGCATCTGGCGGGTGCGGATCTGGACCTCGACCCGTTTGCCGTCCCGGCCGGAAACCGTGGTGTGGATCGAGCGGTAACCGTTCGATTTGGGCTGGCTGATGTAGTCCTTGAAGCGCCCCGGCACCGCGCGCCAGCGCTGGTGGATGGCCCCCAGGGTTCGATAGCAGTCTTCCTCGGTCTGGGTGATGATGCGGAACCCATAGATGTCGGACAGGCGCGAAAAGCCCTGATCCTTTTCCTGCATCTTGCGCCAGATCGAATAGGGTTTCTTGGCGCGGCCGAACACCTCGGCCTCGATCCCGGCCTTTTCCAACTCGTGCCGCATGTCGCCGGTGATGCGATGGATCACGTCGCCGGTCTCGCGTTGCAGGGTAATAAAGCGACGGATGATCGACTGGCGGCCTTCGGGATTGAGAACACGGAAAGCCAGGTCTTCCAGTTCCTCGCGCATCCACTGCATACCCATCCGGCCCGCAAGCGGTGCGTAGATGTCCATCGTCTCGCGCGCTTTGACGATCTGTTTTTCGGGACGCATCGCCTTGATCGTCCGCATGTTGTGCAAACGGTCGGCCAGCTTGACCAGAATGACGCGCAAGTCCTTGGACATGGCCATGAACAGCTTGCGGAAGTTCTCGGCCTGCTTGGTCTCGCGACTGGACAGTTGCAGATTGGTCAGCTTGGTGACGCCGTCGACCAGTTTGGCGACTTCATCCCCGAAAAGTTCAGCCACCTTGCCATAGTTGGCCTTGGTGTCTTCGATCGTGTCGTGAAGCAGCGCCGTGATTATGGTCGCATCATCCAGACGCTGTTCGGTCAGGATGGCGGCAACGGCAACGGGATGAGTGAAATAGGGCTCGCCGGAATGGCGGAACTGCCCTTCGTGCATCTGCTGGCCAAATTCATAGGCCAGCGCAATGCGGTCAGCATTCGTCTTGGGATTGTAGTTGCGGACCAGCGCAATCAGATCGTCAGCAGAAATCATCCGGTCCGCACCTTCGTCTTCAGGGCTTACCCCTGCCCTTGAGCCTCCATCAGAGCGCGCAGGAGCTTCTCTTCCGACATGTCGTCCATGGCGGGTTTGTCCGTTTCGGCACCCATCAGCAGCGCCATCTGATCTTCTTCGGGCTCATCAACCTCGATCTGGGTCTGGTTGGCCTCGATCAGGCGCTCGCGCAGTTCGTCCGCGCTTTGGGTTTCATCGGCGATCTCACGCAGAGACACGACAGGGTTCTTGTCGTTGTCGCGGTCAACGGTAATCGCTGCACCGGCGGAAATCTCACGCGCCCGATGGGCGGCGAGCATCACCAGCTCGAACCGGTTTGGAACCTTGTCTACGCAATCTTCAACCGTCACGCGGGCCATTGGGCGCTCTCCGTTTCTGAATCCATGTCAGGAAGGGGTTTATCTAAGCGCGAATCCGCGCCTTGACAAGCAGGAAATGCTGCATTTGCACGGATCACAGCGCCGTGACCGCCGCAACCTCTGCCGCGGGAAGGGTCTGGATCATCTCGCAGACCGTGCGACCCAGAACCGGATGACGCCAGTCGGGCACGATATCGGCCATCGGCACCAGGACAAAGGCGCGATCCTGAAGGCGCGGATGCGGCAAGATCAATTGATCCGGTGCCTCTTGCCTTTGCGCGTCGGTCGGCAGGGTCCGCCAGCGATCAAACGTGGCGCGATCCGGCAGGACCAGATTTTGGAAACAGACCAGATCCAGATCCAGCGTCCGCATCCCCCAGCGCTGCACCCGTTCACGCCCGAATTCCTGTTCCACCTCGTGCAGCACCTGCAACAGCTGCGACGGAGATTTCTCGGTCGCAATCAGCGCCGCAGCATTCACATAATCCGGGCCGGCCCCGGAGGGAAAGCACGGGGTGGAAAAAAAACGACTGACGGAGCGAATCACCACATCGTGACGCGATAACGCGTCAAGCGCGTTCTGAAGTGTTACATCGGGACCATTTCCTCTCAAATCGAGATTTGCGCCCAGCGCAACAACGGCATTTGGCATGGATTTGCTCATGTGATACCCTACATTCGACCCATTGCATACTTGCGATAATCGACAGAAGTTCTAATTATAGGCGTACCAGGGCGCGTCATTTTATCACTCACTCACTCACGTAACGCGGCACGCACTGGATTATACCGGAAGGGAACATTTATGTTTTATAAAGACGAACGGCTAGCGCTGTTCATCGACGGCTCGAATCTTTATGCCGCGGCAAAAGCACTCGGTTTCGACATTGACTACAAACTTCTGCGGCAGGAATTCATGCGCCGCGGCAAGCTTCTTCGGGCCTTCTATTATACAGCGCTGCTGGAAAACGACGAGTATTCGCCGATCCGCCCATTGGTTGACTGGCTGCATTACAACGGCTTCACCATGGTTACGAAACCGGCCAAGGAATACACCGACAGCATGGGGCGTCGGAAAGTCAAAGGAAATATGGATATCGAGCTTACCGTCGATGCCATGGAACTGGCGCCGCGCGTCGATCATATCGTGCTGTTCTCGGGTGATGGGGATTTCCGCCCGCTGATCGCCAGCCTGCAACGGCAGGGCGTGCGCGTATCTGTGGTTTCGACCATCCGCAGCCAACCGCCGATGATCTCGGACGAACTGCGCCGCCAGGCCGACAATTTCATCGAGCTGGAAGATCTGCGCGATGTCATCGGTCGCCCGCCGCGTGAAATGCCGACGGAGCATCGCAGCGTCGCTGTTGCCAGCAACAGCTGACAAGGCGACAAGCCTGTCATGATGGGGAAAAAATTTGCGCGGTCAGGACATCAGTCCTGGCCGCGCTTCTTTAACAAGGTACAGGTGCTTAAACATCACCCGAGTAGCAACGATTCGTGTCAGATGAATGACAATGTCCTGTCTGGACCAAGGCCGGGAAAAGACTTACCTGTGCCACAAGGAGACAGCCTGATGAAAAAGCCGCCACTGACACTTTACCTTGCCGCCCCACGCGGGTTCTGCGCCGGTGTGGACCGTGCCATCAAAATCGTTGAGATGGCTTTGCAGAAATGGGGACCACCGGTCTATGTGCGCCACGAGATCGTGCACAACAAATTCGTGGTCGATGGCCTTCGCGCCAAAGGGGCTGTGTTTGTCGAAGAATTGCAGGAATGCCCCGATGACCGCCCGGTGATCTTTTCCGCCCACGGGGTGCCGAAATCCGTTCCCGCCGAGGCTGCCCAGCGCGAGATGATCTATGTGGACGCCACCTGTCCTCTGGTTTCCAAGGTGCATGTCGAGGCGCAGCGCCACGCGGACGCGGGGTTGCAGATGATCATGATCGGCCATAAAGGCCATCCCGAAACCGTGGGCACCATGGGGCAGCTGCCCGAGGGCGATGTGCTGCTGGTCGAGACCGTGGACGACGTGGCCACGGTGCAGGTGCGTGACCCGGATAAGCTGGCCTTTGTCACCCAAACCACCCTTTCGGTCGATGACACCAAGGATATCATCGCCGCCCTTCAGGCCCGGTTCCCGGCCATTGTCGGACCGCACAAGGAAGATATCTGTTACGCCACCACCAACCGGCAGGAAGCGGTGAAAGCCGTGGCCCCCAAGGCGGACGCCTTGCTGGTAGTAGGCGCGCCGAACTCATCGAACTCGCGCCGTCTGGTCGAGGTTGCCTCGCGCGAGGGGTGCCAGTACGCGCAGCTGGTCCAGCGCGCCACCGAGATTGACTGGCGCGCGCTCGAGGGGATCTCTACCGTGGCTGTCACCGCAGGCGCGTCGGCCCCGGAGGTTCTGGTAAACGAGGTGATCGAAGCGTTCAGCGCGCATTATGATGTCACCGTCGAGCCGGTCGAAACCGCCGTTGAAAACGTCGAGTTCAAAGTCCCCCGCGTGTTGAGGCAACCGGCGTGAACGGAGTGCCGAAAGCGCCTCTCTATCTGGGGCTGGCGGGACTGATTCCGTTTTTCTGGGGCGCCCTGACCTATCTGAATGGCGATCTGAATGCCTGGGGCGCGCAAACCTTTGGCCCGCGTTTCGTGGGCCCTTATGTGCAACTGTTCTATGGATCAGTCATCCTCAGCTTCATGTCCGGTGTACTCTGGGGTTTTGCCACCAAGACATCGGGCAGCAAGGCGGCCCTGTGTTATCTGTTGTCGGTTCTGCCCGCGCTTTGGGCCTTTGCCATGACAGGTGGTGGGCCGGTGAATGCGGGCACCAATCTGATGTATGGGTTCGCTGGCCTGTTGTTGCTGGATGCCCTGTTTTCCTACTGGCGCCTGACACCGGTCTGGTGGATGCGGTTGCGCATCCTGCTGACCGCCGTCGTATTGGCCAGTCTTGCAGTCGGAGTCTATCTGTGACCGATGAACGTACGATCACCGCTTATACCAACAGGGTGGCGGAATATCTGAAGATCCCTCTGCCGCCCGAGCAGCTTGAGGCCCGACAGGCTTTTGCTGATGCAGTCGGCGCAGGCGGCTATGTGCTGGATTTGGGGTCCGGGCCGGGATCGGACAGCGGGTTCCTGATGCGTCAGGGGCTGAAGGTTCGCGCGCTGGATGCCACGCCGGCCTTTGTCGAACATGCGCGGGAAAACGGTGTGGATGCTCATCTGGGTACGTTCGATGACGTCACCGAGACGGCCGAATATGACGGTGTTTACGCCAGCTTTTCCCTGCTGCACGCGCCGCGCGCTGATTTCCAGCGGCATCTGAATGCGATCCACAGGGCTCTGAAACCCGGTGGACAGCTGTTTCTGGGGATGAAGCTGGGCACTGGTGAACATCGGGATGATCTGGATCGTTATTATTCCTATTACACGGAGGCCGAGATCGAGGGCGCCTTGAACAAGGTCGGTTTCACGATTGACCGCGCAGTCCATGGCATGGGCAAAGGCCTGGCCGGATCGTATGACGGATATATCCTGGTGTTCGCCCATGCCTGAATTGTTTGCCTATACAGACGGTGCCTGTTCCGGAAACCCCGGCCCCGGAGGCTGGGGTGCGCTGTTGCGCGCGATGGACGGGGACAGCGTTCTGAAAGAGCGTGAGCTGAACGGGGGCGAAGCCGAGACGACCAACAACCGGATGGAGTTGCTGGCCGCCATCAGCGCCCTTGAAGCGCTGGAGCGACCGTCGAAGATAACCGTCGTCACCGACAGTGCCTATGTGAAGAACGGCGTCACTGGCTGGATTTTCGGTTGGAAACGCAACGGCTGGAAAACCTCGAACAAGAAACCGGTCAAGAATGTCGATCTTTGGCAGCGTCTGGATGAGGCGCAGGAACGGCATGATGTGACATGGGAATGGGTCAAGGGCCACGCAGGCCACCCCGAGAATGAAAAAGCTGATGAGCTGGCCCGGGCCGGAATGGCGCCGTTCAAACCGAAAAAGGCACAGGCGTGACCGCGCTGACGCTGCTGGACTATGCCTCGGTTCTGATCTTCGCGTTGACGGGGGCACTGGTGGCCAGCCGTGCCCAGCTGGATCTGGTGGGATTTGCCTTCATGGCCTGCCTGACTGCCGTCGGGGGCGGCACTGTACGAGACCTTTTGCTGGACCGTCACCCGATCTTTTGGATCGGGCAGCCGGATTACATCCTGATCGCAGTCGCGGCGTCGGTCCTGGTGTTCTTTACCGCACATCTGGTGGAAAGCCGCTATAACTGGCTGGTCTGGCTGGACAGTTTTGCACTGTCAGTGGCTGTTGCGGCCGGAACCGGCGCGGCATTGTCGCTGGATCAGTCCGGGGTCATTGTCGTTTTGATGGGTGTGACGACCGGATGCCTGGGCGGGCTGATGCGCGATGTGGTCTGCAACGAAGTGCCGCTGGTGCTGAAACAAGGTGAGCTTTATGTGTCCTGCGCCTTTACAGGTGCCCTGACGGCGGTTCTGGCTGCCCGATTGGGGACAGAGCCTGCGTTTTCTCTGGCTCTCTGCGCCTTGGTGTGCTGGGCGTTGCGTGCCGGGTCGTTGATGTTTGGCTGGCAATTGCCGGTCTACAAAAGCCGTCCGCCGCGCAATTGAGCCCGATAGTGGACGCCAAAGCGGCTGGCTGATACCCCTTTTGAAAGCACAGCCCGGAGGCCAACGTGACATTCAGACTTGCATCCATCACGGCCTGCCTGGCCCTGCTCGCCTCATGCGGCGCGTATTACAACCCTGTCAGTTTTGTTGCGCAGGGCGACCAGATCATCGCCTCGGGCACGATTGACGAGACAACGCTGTCTGCCTTTGAGGAAGTGACAGCCCAAAACCCCGAAGCCCGCACTTTGGTTCTGCAATACATTGAAGGATCGGTTGATGATGACGCCAATGTCATCTTCGCCCGCGAAGTGCACAGGGCCGGGTTCGATACCGTTGTTCCATCGAACGGTCTGGTTGCCAGCGGCGGCACCGATCTGTTCCTGGCCGGAAACCGCCGCGTGCTGCAACCGGGGGCTTGTGTCGGTGTCCACAGCTGGGCCGGGTCGGGTCTGGTGGCCACCGACTTGCCCGAGGACGATCCCGAACATGACCGATACCTGGATTATTTCAAGGATATCGGCGTGGACGAGGAGTTTTACTGGTACACTCTGTTCGCAGCCCCGGCCGACAGCATCCACTGGATGACCGCCGCCGAGGCGAACCGGTTCGATTTGACCACCAGGGGTGCTCCGGCACTTGGGTCTGCGACGGTGTGCGACGAACGGTAAGTCAACCGTTCAGCAAGCGCGCGCCGATTTCCTTGACGAATTTCGCGGCCACCATCGCCGTCATGCCATAGGGGTCGCGATGCGGGTTGAGCTCGACGATATCCGCCCCGACCAGTTGACCTTTGAACCGGTGGATCAGGTCGATAACCTCGCGCGTGCTCAGCCCACCGGGTTCATAGTGCGAGACGCCCGGGGCAAAGGCCGGGTCCAGCGCGTCCAGATCAAGGGACAGATAGACCGGGCCATCGAATGAAATCTGCAAGTCGGGGCGCCAGTTGCGCATGTCGATCACCTCGACGCCGAACTTGTTGGCCTGTTCGCGCTGATGGGCGTTCATGGTGCGGATGCCGACCTGCACCAGACGCTTGACCGGGCAGGTCTCCATCACCCGCGCAAAGGGGCAGCCATGGCCGAGCGGTCCGATATCCTGCGTGTCGTACAGATCCGGGTGGCTGTCGATATGCAGGATGTTCAGGCCTTCGTACCGATCTGCATGGGCCTTGATCAGCGGATAGGCCACGGAATGGTCGCCGCCCAGCGACAACAGGCGTGCGCCGGTTGCGATCCGCTTCGCCGCTTCGGCCTCGATCCGGTCAATCGGTTCCTGCCCGCGCATTTCGAACACATCCAGATCGCCGGTATCCCTGAATTTGGCGCTTTCACCCAGATCGGTACCATCTTCGGCGGTCAGGTTGGCGGCACCGGAATGCAGCGCTTCGCGGATGCGTCCGGGTGCGAAGGCCGGCCCTTGCAGGAACGAGGAATGCAGATCCAAAGGAACACCCATCAGAGCGACATCACCCGGCTTCAAATCATACGGCATCATCATTCCCCTTTTTCGTTGAATGTGATCTGGACGGAGGAAGGGCACCGGGTCAAGGGGTTAGCGGCGCAGGTAGGTCTGCCAGATCCAAATCACAAGCAACGCGCCCAGAACCGCCCCGACAAAACCAGACAGCCACCCCATAACGGTAACAAGAAACCGCAGCAGCGCCCCTCCGATCAGGGCCCCCACGATACCGATCAACATGGTCGTCGGGATATCCGCCTCGATCCGCATCAGGCGGGTGGCAAGAAACCCTGCCGCTGCACCGATGATGATCAGGGCGACGATTGGCATGTCACTTCCTCCAGTGGGTCGGCACGATGATCAGGGCACCAACAGAGGAAATCACCGCATCCAGCCCCGGAGGACCAAAGCTGATACCGAACATGATACGGACGAAATAGAACAGGAACGCCCCGCCCACACAGATGATGATGGATTGCAAATAGCCGTTATGGGTGAAACCGGTCTGTTCGGACAGATATCCGACGATCCCGGCAATCACGACAGTGCCCATCATCACCATGAACATATGGCTTTACTCCGAAGACATCCGGGTGCCGATCGGGATTGGCCAGCCCCGCACGAACGTTTCCTTATCCTGCGCGCCTTTGCCCGCCCTTTGCAAGCGCAGCAGTTCTATGGCGCCCTGCCCGCAAGCCACATACAGATCGTCATTCAGAACTTCGCCCGGCGCGCCCTGCCCTTCGGCCAGACGCGAAGCGAGGAGTTTTACCCGGTTGCCGTCGATCTCGGTCCAGGCCCCGGGAAAGGGCGACAGCCCGCGGACCTGCCGATCGACCTCAACCGCCGGGCGCGACCAGTCCACGCGGGCCTCGGACTTGTCGATCTTGGCGGCATAGGTGACACCAATCTCGGGCTGCGGATCAGGGGTCAGGCCGGGCAGCTTTGCCAACGCCTCAACGATCAAGGCCGCGCCCATCGCCGAGAGCCGGTCATGCAGTTTCGCAGTGGTTTCCTCGGGCCCGATATCGGTGGCCTGCCGCAACAGCACGGGGCCGGTATCAAGGCCCGCCTCCATTTGCATGATACAGACGCCAGTTTGCGCATCGCCCGCCATGATCGCGCGGTGGATCGGAGCCGCCCCGCGCCAGCGCGGCAGCAGGCTGGCATGAATGTTCAGGCAGCCATGAGCCGGCGCATCGAGGATGGGCTGGGGCAGGATCAGCCCATAAGCCACGACCACCGCCACATCCGCGTTCAGTGCCGCAATACTGTCCTGCTCCTCGGCCGGTTTCAGCGAGGTTGGGTGACGCACGTCCAGACCCAGCGCCAGGGCCCGCGCGTGAACCGGTGTCGGGCGATCCTTCTTGCCCCGCCCCGCCGGGCGCGGGGGTTGGCAATAGACGGCGGCGATCTCATGCCCGGCCTCGACCAGCGCATCCAGAACCGGCACCGAGAAGTCAGGGGTTCCCATGAAAACAACGCGCATCTTTACCCCTGTTTCTTGGCTTTGCGCAGCAGCATGTCGCGTTTGACCTTGCTGAGCCGGTCAAAATACATCCGGCCATTCAGATGGTCGATCTGGTGCTGGACACTGGTGGCCTCGATGCCGACAAAATCGCGACGGTCCACCACGCCCTGCTCGTTCAGGAATTTGACAGTCACCGCGCGCGGGCGTTTTACCTTGGCCGACACGCCCGGCAGGTTCGGACTGGCTTCTTCATGTTCACGCAGTTCGATCGAGCTGTGCAGGATTTCCGGGTTCGCCAGACGCACGGCCTTGCCCCGCTCGGCCGACCCATCGACCACGGCCAGACGCAACATCACTCCGATCTGCGGCGCGGCCAGACCGACACCGGGCATCGCCTCCATCGTGTCGATCATGTCCTGCCAAATCCGGCGAATGTCATCGGTGATTTCAGTCACCTCATCCGCCTTTGTGCGCAAGCGTTTGTCAGGCCAAGGCAGACAGGTGCGGACGGTCATGCGCGCGCCCGTTCACGTTTGAGCTTTTGCATCTTGCGGGTAATCATCTGCCGTTTCAGCGGTTTGAGGTAATCGATGAACAGCTTGCCGTTCAGATGGTCGATTTCATGCTGCACGCAAGTGGCCCAAAGACCGTCGAACGTCTCCTGTCGCAGGTTTCCCTTCTCGTCCATCCAGGTGACATCGACCACCTTGGGGCGGGTCACTTCGGCATATTGATCCGGGATCGACAGGCATCCTTCTTCGTATACATTGGTTTCCTCGGAAGAGGCGATGACCTCGGGGTTGAACATGATCAGCGGGCGCGGGGTCTCGCCTTCTTCCTTGATGCAATCCAGCACGATCAACCGTTCCAGCACACCGATCTGCGGGGCGGCAAGGCCAATCCCGGGCGCGTCATACATGGTTTCCAGCATGTCGTCAGCCAGCGTGCGCAGCTCGTCCGTCAGGTCGGATACGGGCGCGCAGACCTTTTTCAGGCGGGGATCGGGATGGATCAGGATAGTGCGTTTCATGAGGCTGATTTAGGCCATCCCGCCCCGCGCCGCAACGCCCCCCTTGCACCTGCCCGATTTGCGGTTAGCTTTCGGTCGAGAAAATGGAGCAGACATGACTTTCAACGACCTGATCGACCGCCGGGGCACCAACAGTTCAAAATGGGACAAGATGGAGATGCTGTATGGCGTCTCGCCCGAGGACGGTCTGGCCATGTGGACGGCCGATTCCGATTACAAAACGGCACCCTGCGTGATCGAGGCCGTGCGCAAAGCCGCAGATCACGGCGTGTTCGGCTATTCATGGATGCACCCGGACTATCTGGCCTCGGTTCAATGGTGGATGAAAACCCGCCACGATTGGGAAATCGACACGGATTGGATTCTGACCACCCAGGGCTTGGGCAATGCAATCGCCCTGTCGCTGGATGTCTGGACCGATCCCGGTGATGGCATCGTGATCTTTACCCCCGTTTACCATGAGTTTGCCCACAAGGTGAACAAATCCGGCCGCCGGGTCGTGGAATGCCCTTTGGTGCGGGACGGGGAAAGTTACGGCCTGGATCTGGACGACGCCCAGTCCCGGTTGGACGGGTCCGAGAAGATGCTGCTGTGGTGTTCGCCGCAAAACCCGTCGGGTCGTGTCTGGACGCCCGACGAGTTGCAGGCCGTTGCTGCGTTTGCCGAACGGAACGGTTTGATCCTGGTATCGGACGAGATTCACCACGATCTGGTCTATCCCGGCGCCAAATTTGTGCCGATGGACGTGGCGGCCCCGGATGCACGCCCGTGGACCGTGACGCTGACTGCGGCGTCGAAGACCTTCAACATCGCCGGGCAGCGGACCGGCAACATGATCATTCCCGATCCCAAACTGCGCGCGGCCATGAAGCAACGGCTGCAAACATTGGATTACGATCCCGGCGCGTTGGGCGTGGCGATGATCACCGCCGCCTACAGCCCCGAAGGGGCCGAATGGGTAGATGCCCAGATCGCGCATCTGGAGGGAAACAGGCGTCTGTTCGATCAGACCATCACCGAGATTCCGGGGCTCTGGTCGATGCCCTTGCAGGCGACCTATCTGGCCTGGGTCGATTTCTCGGGCACCGGCATGGATCACGCCGAATTTGTCCGCCGATTGCGCGAGGACGCGCGGATCGCGACATCGTCAGGTCCGGGTTTCGGCACTGGAGGAGAAACGTTTGAACGGTTCAACCTCGCCACTCAACGGGCGCGGGTCGAGGAAGCTTGCCTGCGGCTGAAACGTGCTTTCGGGGATCTGCAATAAGTACGTGCCGGCCAGAGCTTGAAAGCCCTGCCCTGTTTTCACAGGTGCCGGTTGACTTGGTTGAGGCCGCTTTGGCCCGCGCGTGCCTGTCTTTAGGCTGGCACCGCTGGCTTTTGGCATCGACCAAACCCGGGCCAAATCGGAATACCGGTTGAAATTCGCCCCTAGTCGTCACGCCCCAGCAGGGCGATCGGCGCATCGGGCGCGCGGTAAAAGTCAAGCGGCGCGCTGTCATGGGCGGCCGTGCTGCGTTTGAATTCATACCGCATCTCACCGCCTTCATCCTCATCCGCGACGATGAGGCATTGATAGAGGTGGTTGGCCCCGTCAAAGATATCGACAAGCCCGCGCAGGCGCGGCGTGGTTTCCGCCTCAACCGTAAAACCGTCTTTCCACAATTTGAGTATTTTGTAGGTATTGTCGCCCATCTCCACCCGTAAACGGCTGGCTTTTTTCAATGTGGCGATTCGGGCCGCGTCCAACTCGGCGCGTATTTCCTTTGAAACATAGGTACTCATTAATCCGTTCCCCCGTGAATGACTTCTATTGTGCGGGATAAGTTGTAAAAATCCAGTGAACCACGTCACAGAAACACGATCCAGCCGAGGTTTGTTGCACAGAAATCCCGAACTCGACTGTGCGCGGATGCAGAGCATTTGCGCGGGCGCTCGCATAGGAAGATGCAAGCCCTGGCCCTATGTTTTTCGAAACGCACATGCGGAGGAAAAGACATGGGCCTGCTGGTCGACGGAAAATGGCACGATACCTGGTATGATACCAAATCCACGGGCGGTGCATTCAAGCGCAGCGCAGCGCGGTTTCGCAATTGGTTGACAGCTGACGGCGAGGCGGGGCCATCAGGCAAAGGCGGGTTCAAAGCAGAACCCGGGCGCTATCACCTTTACGTCAGCTATGCCTGCCCCTGGGCCCATCGCACGCTGATTTTTCGCGAGTTGAAAGGGCTGAGCGATCTGATCTCGGTGTCGGTCGTGCATCCGGACATGCTGAATCAGGGTTGGACCTTTGAAACAGACGCTCACGGCGCGACGGGAGATGACCTTTACGGGCTGGGTTTTGCGCACCAGATCTATACCAAAGCCGATCCAGCCTATTCGGGGCGCGTGACCGTGCCGATCCTGTGGGACAAGCGGCAGGAAACCATTGTGTCGAACGAAAGCTCGGAAATCATCCGCATGTTCAATACGGCCTTCGACGGGGTCACCGGCAATACCGATGACTATTGGCCCGAAGCGATGCGCGATGAAATCGAAGAGGTCAACGCGCGCATCTATACAGACGTCAACAACGGCGTCTACAAGTCCGGCTTTGCCACTTCGCAAGCGGCCTATGACGCCGCCGTGGGCCCGTTGTTCGACACGCTGGACTGGCTGGAAGATCGTCTGGCCCGGAACCGTTACCTGATGGGGGATCGGATTACCGAGGCTGACTGGCGGCTGTTTACGACGCTGATCCGCTTTGATCCGGTCTATCATCTGCACTTCAAATGCAACAAGCGGCGCCTGATCGATTACCCGAACCTATGGGCCTATACGCGTGAACTGCACCAATGGCCCGGCGTGGCGCCCACGGTGAACATGAACCATATCGTGCGCCACTATCACTACAGCCATGACACCATCAATCCGCACCGGATCATTCCGGTAAACTCGGTGCTGGATTACACAGAACCGCACCGCCGCGATCAGCGCCCTGCTGCGTAATGCTCGACCATCGCCGCCAGATCCTCTGGCGGTGTTTCGCTTTGCACATAAGCACAGGCGTTCGGGCTGTGGGCAAATATCGATCCATCCGAGAAGAAGGTGGTGTTGGTGACAAAGATCACCCGCGCCTGGGGGCGGCGATAGCTTGCGAAATCGGCCACAGCCAGTGCACTGCCGGTTTCCAGAACCAGATCCAGCACGATAATTTCGAAATCCGTGCCGTACAGCGCCAGAATGGCGGCTTCCTGCGTCTCGACCAGCGTGACCTCGGCGCCCTGCCGTTCCAGATGCCTTTTCCAGACCCGACCAAGGTCGGGATTACTCTCAACAATCAGAACTTTCATTTGCAACAACCTCGGCACTTGGTATGGTGAGTGGTGCCGACCCCCATGGTCCGTGATCTCGTTATTTCCTTAACAAAGTGTTAACAGCAGCCCCACAGGCCCGTGAACAGGCGGATTTGCTTGTGTAAGAGGCGAAAATCCGCTTGAAGCGGTCCAAAAGCGGTAATTTCTCGCAGAGAGAGCAGATGAGCACATTCGATGAAAGTCTGAATCCACGCGCGGTTCGTGACCACGGCGGCGGGTTGGACAAGGCGATTGTCAAATATGGTGGGCAACGCACCGACTGGATCGACCTGTCCACCGGCATCAATCCCCATGCCTATCCCGTGTCTGGCCTGTCGGCCGGGGATTGGGCCGAATTGCCGGATCACGGGGCGTTCGAACGGCTCAGCGATGCCGCGCGCCGGTTCTGGAACGTGCCGCAGCGTGCCGCGATCCTGCCCGCGCCCGGAGCGTCGGCGATCATCGCGCGTCTGCCGGCTCTGGCCGCGACGGGTACGGTACAGATCACGCCGCCCACCTATAACGAACATGCCGCCGCCTTTTCGGCGCAGGGGTGGAAGGTACGGCAAGACGGGCCCAGCGACGCCCGCGTGATCGTACATCCAAACAACCCGGACGGGCGTATCTGGCAGGAAAGCGACGTATCGGCACCACTTACCGTGATTGACGAAAGCTTTTGCGACGTCATGCCTGACAAGTCCCTGATCCATCTGGCAGACCGCCCCGGCGTGATCGTGCTGAAGAGTTTTGGCAAATTCTGGGGGCTGGCCGGGGTAAGGCTGGGGTTTGCCATCGGACGGCCGGATATGATCAGCCGGTTGAACGATCTGACCGGCCCTTGGTCGGTATCCGGTCCGGCCTTGCGGATCGGCACACAGGCTTTGATGGACAACCGTTGGGCGGAAGCCACGCATGCGCGTCTGGCTGACGAGGCCTCAAGGCTGGATGCGCTGGTCACGAGAAAAGGGGCCAAAGTGATCGGCGGCACCAGCCTGTTCCGACTTTATCAGGTCGACAACGCCGCCCATTGGCAAGGTCGTCTGGCACGGTCCCACATCTGGAGCCGCATCTTCCCCTATTCTGAAACCTATCTGCGCCTTGGGCTCCCGCCCGAGGATGGATGGAACAGGTTGGAGGCCGCCCTGTGAGCCCTGGCCTGATGCTGGTCTGTGCCATGTGTCTGGACGCAGCACTGGGGGAACCCGACTGGCTCTGGTCGCGCATCAGGCATCCGGCGGTGATGATCGGCAACCTGATCGGCTGGCTGGATACACGCCTGAACCACGGGGCCCTGCGCCGTTCAAAAGGGGTGGGTGTGCTTGTCCTGCTGGTTTTCGGCGCAGGGGCGCTTGGCTGGGGTTTGTCTCTGCTGGGGCCGGTGGTTGAAATCCTGGTCTGCGCGATCCTGTTGGCGCAAAAATCGTTGGTCACCCATGTGCGCGCCGTGGGCGAAGGGCTGATGGCCTCGCTGTCAGAGGGGCGGGCACGGGTGGCCATGATCGTCTCGCGCGATACACGGGACATGACCGAGGCACAGGTGGCACGCTCGGCCATCGAAAGCGCCGCTGAAAACCTCAGCGACGGCGTCATCGCGCCTGCTTTCTGGTTTCTGATTGCCGGGTTGCCGGGGCTGCTGGTCTACAAGGCGGTGAACACGGCCGACAGCATGATCGGGTATCGCAATGAAACGTACCGCGCGTTTGGCTGGGCTTCGGCCCGGTTCGACGACCTGATGAACCTGATCCCGGCCCGCCTGACCTGCGTGATGATCGTGGCGCTGTCGGGCCAGTGGTCGCGCTGGCGCGAAATCTTGGCTGATGCGCACCGTCACATCTCGCCCAATGCGGGCTGGCCCGAGGCCGCCATGGCCCGCGCCTTGAACGTCGCCCTGGCCGGGCCGCGCAGCTATGACGGCAAGGTGCGGGATCTGGCATGGGTCAATGGCAATGCTCAGCGCGAAATCGGAGCCTTGGACATTTTCCGCGCATGTCGCATGTTGTGGCGTGTTTGGGGGCTTGCGCTTGGGCTCGTGTCGGTGTCGGTTGGGATCGACCTGATTTACTGACGGACATTTGTCATGCGTTTTCTTTCCGGCCTGATCGCCGCCACCCTGTTTGCCCAACCTGCCCTGGCCCAATGTGGTGGCGGCTTCAATTCCTTTGTCAAAGGGCTAAAGGCCGAGGCCACGCAGCAAGGCTTTGACAAATCCACCGTGAACGCGTTTTTCAAAGGCGTGCAGCAGGACAGCGCCGTGCTGAAGGCCGATCGGGCGCAAGGGGTGTTTCAGAAACCCTTTATCGAGTTTTCCCGTCGTCTGATTTCGCAAAACCGGATCGAACGCGGGCAAGCGATGTCACGCAAATACGACGCGGTGTTTGACCGGATCGAAAAGCAATACGGAATCTCACGCGGGGTGTTGCTGGCCTTCTGGGCGTTCGAGACCGATTACGGATCATTTCAGGGCGACTTCAACACCCGCAATGCGCTGGTGACGTTGGCCCATGACTGCCGTCGCCCCGACCTGTTCCGCCCTCAAATCTTCGCCGCCATCGAACTTTATCAGAATGGTGATTTCGACCCGGCCCGCACAACGGGCGCATGGGCCGGCGAAATCGGTATGGTCCAGATGCTGCCGCAGGACATTCTTGAAAACGGTGTCGATGGTGACGGCGACGGGCATGTCCGCCTGAAAACCTCGGCCCCCGATGCACTGATGTCTGGCGCCAAGATGCTGTCGCATCTGGGCTGGCGCGCAGGCGAACCGTGGCTGCAAGAGGTCACTGTGCCCGCGCAGATGGACTGGTCGCTGTCCGGCCCCGGCAAGCCCCGGTCGGTGGCCGATTGGCAGGCCATGGGCGTTCAGGCACGCAGCGGGTCGCTGGCAAACCTGCCTGCCTCGCTGATCCTGCCCCAGGGGCACCAGGGCCCGGCCTTTCTGGCCTATCCGAATTTCGACGTCTATTTCGAATGGAACCAGAGCTTTGTTTATGTATTGACCGCCGCCTATTTCGGGACACGTCTGGAAGGGGCACAGATCTATGATGCCGGCAATCCCGCACAGGGTCTGAACGGTGCACAGATGAAGCAGCTGCAAAGCAAGCTTCAGGCCAAGGGGTATGACGTTGGCAAGGTCGACGGGATCCTGGGCGCCGGCACGCGGGCGGCCGTGCAGGCGGAACAGAAGCGGCTTGGCCTGCCGGCCGATGCATGGCCGACAGTGGATCTGTTAAACCGGCTTTAGGCGGCAACCACGCTTACGCGACCCATTCCCGTTGCTGCGGAACACAGGGCGCAAAGGCGTGCGTCGTCACCGTGGCACCCTCGGTTTCGATTGCCGTGTTGGGCTGTATCTCGAGCCATCCCTCGTTGTTGGCATCCAATGGCTCGGACGAAATGATGATACCGTCTTTGCAGGCCTTGTAGTGCAAGCTGGGGGCAAACCGATCCGAGGCATAACGGGCCGCAAAAACCCGTTTGCCGTCCGACCAGCAGGCGGCAAACCGAAGATAGGGTGATGCTCCGCGGCGCCTGGAAAGGGCTTCGACCCGACCGACCGCACGGGCCATTGCACCCACAGGATCGGTGTCCAGCCCTTCGCCATGAGCGATGAGAAAGATCGCCTCGCTCTCGGTTGCGCCCATACGATGCTGGTACAGATGCGCCGGGATCATGGCGTCAAGCTCTTGCCGGATTCGTTCATGACCCCCGGCCTGACCGTTATGCATGAAACTCCACCTGCCGACGCCAAAGGGGTGACAGTTGTTGCGCGAGGTCGCCGTACCCGTCGAGGCCCGTACATGTGCCAGAAACAGCCGGGATTTCGTGTGATGCGCCAATTGCTTCAGATTGGCATCGGACCACGCCGGATGGGTGTCCTTGTAAAAACACGGCGTATCACGATCAGAATACCATGCCAGACCGAACCCATCCGCGTTTATCGGCGTTTTTCCGATCAATGCATTTCGGCTTTGAATGACAAGCGATTGTTCTTGCTCAAGGACCAGTTCGTCCAGGTATCGCTGCCGCCCAACCCAAGCCAAGAATCGGCACATTGCCTGTCTCCGTCCGTCAGTAATAATTTTTGGGACAATACCACCTTGGTTATCAGATTTTCTCCCATACATTATCTGATTTTTCGGATTTCCCCTATCAAATGTGCAGAAACTGCAAGAATCTCAGATCAATTTCACTTACTACGCACCGGATACCGATCGCCTTTTTCGTCAATCAGGATCAACCTGTCCCCGTTGCGTACGTACAAATCGCATCGGCTGAACCCATTGCGGTAAGCGATGCACACGCTGCCATCATCGGCAATCGCGTAAGTTCCAAAGGCAGAATCTCCGCTTGCATATGTATAGGAATAGGCGCCCCCGGCCGAGAATTTGGCCTGTCCGTCGTCGAAAAAGGTCAGCGTCTGCCCCGCCAAAGCATCAAGCTCTGCGGCTGTAAGGGGCGTATCCCCGGTTTTGACGGGCCAGTCGGCTGCAAAGACAGGGCCGGCGGCGATGAGGGCGGGGATCAGAAAGCGCGTCATGCGCTCAGGTTAGCGCGATAAAGCCGCAATCGTCATAAATTTGCAGTGAGCGGTCAGGCGACCATCTGTTCGGCCTTCTTCAGATCGACCGAAACCAGCTGGCTGACGCCCTGTTCCTGCATGGTGACACCGAACAGGCGATCCATGCGCGCCATCGTCACCGCATGGTGAGTGATGATCAGGAACCGCGTGTCAGTTTGGCGGCACATCTCGTCCAGCAGATCACAGAAACGCGTCACGTTTGCATCATCTAGAGGCGCATCGACCTCGTCCAGCACGCAGATCGGAGCTGGATTGGCAAGGAAGACGCCGAAAATCAGCGCGGTCGCCGTCAGGGTCTGTTCTCCGCCCGACAGCAGGCTGAGAGTCGACAGTTTCTTGCCAGGCGGCTGGCACATGATCTCAAGGCCCGCATCCAGCGGGTCGTCACTTTCGACCATCACAAGATTGGCCTCGCCACCCCCAAATAGATGCTTGAACAGCATCGCAAAGTTTGAATTCACCTGTTCAAACGCAGTCAGCAACCGCTCGCGCCCTTCGCGGTTGAGGCTAGCGATCCCGCTGCGCAGCGCCTTGATTGCCTCTTCCAGATCGGCTTTTTCGCTGCTGAGCGTATCGAATTCTTCCTGAACTTCCTTGCTGTCTTCCTCGGCCCTCAGGTTCACGGCCCCCATCGCGTCGCGCTGACGTTTGTGACGGTTCACTTCGGATTCCAGAACGTCCGCAGCTGGCATCTGGTCGGGGTTCACGTCCAGCTGGTTCAGCAATTGGTTTGGGGTCAGTTGCTGATCCTCGGCAATCCGTTCGGCCGCCGCGACAACACTTTCCTTGGCCGCGTCACAACGCGCCTCGGCCGCGGCACGGCTTTCGCGCGCTTCTGATGCCAGACGCTCGGCCTCCCGTTCGGCCAGAACGATTTCACGGTGCATAGCCTCGGCTTCGGCCAATTTGTCGGCGGCTTCGGCGCGCCGTACTTCGGCGGCTTCGATCTGTTCGTTCAACTCCTCACGCGCCTCGGCGATTTCGCCGGGCACGGCCATGGCCTCCGTCAGCTCTTCTTCCGAACTTTCCTTGCGCTCGGCAAGTTCGGAAATCCGCTTTTCAGCCGTTTCCAAACGGTGGCGCCACCCGCTGAGATCTTTTGCGACCTCCTGGGTGCGACGCGTGCGGGCGTCCCCCTCACGGCGCAGCTCGTCATGGGTCGAGCGGTGGGTCAGCATGGTGATCCGCGCCGCCTCGACCGTCTGCTTGATGTCTTCGACCTGCGCGCGGGCACTGTCCAGATCACCCAGACCGGCCAAAGCCGCTTCGGCCTCGCGCAGTTGCGCGCGGGCGGCCATGGCGTCGTCCTTGTGGCGGTCAACGGCGAGGGTCAGGGTCTCCAGCTTGCCCTGGGCCAGATTGCGGTCGGCCTCGGCCCGCGACAGTGCGCGCGCGGTTTCGGCCATGCGCTGATCAGCAGCACGGCGGGCCTCACGCGCGCGCCGGTCTGCTTCGGTCACGTCCGCCAATTGCTGAGACAGCGCCTCATGCGCGGCCCGGGCACCGTCAGCCTGTGCTTCGGCACGGGCAAGGTCCTGTTTCAGTGCTTCCAGCCTGTTGAGCTGCTCCAACCGCAGAGCAGCAGCACTTGGCGCGTCTTCGGCCCAGGCACGGAACCCGTCCCAGCGCCAAAGGTCGCCCGAGCGGGACACGAGCCGCTGGCCAGGCTTCAGAGATGCCTGCAACCGTCCGCCCTGATCCGCATCCACCAACCCGATCTGCGCAATGCGTCGGCTGAGACGATCGGGGCCCGATACATGAAGCGCCAGAGGCTCGGCCCCTTCAGGCAATGGCTGGTCGCTGTCATATCCAGCCACCTGCACCCAGCCAGATGGCCCGTCACCCTCGACCAGCGGCGCGCGAAGATCGTCGGCCAGAGCAGCACCCAAAGCCTTTTCATAGCCGGGTTCGACGCGCAGCAGGTCCAGCACCTGACCGCCTTCCGCCGTGTCGCGCTCCACCAGCTTGGCCAGCGCCGTGGTTTCGGCCCGGATCGCGCCCAGCTCGCCTTCTGCCTCGGACCGTCTTGCCCGGGCCTCGGCTTCGCGCGCTTGCGTTTCGTTGCGCAGTTCATCCGCCGCGGCAAGCGCCTCTTCGGCGGCTTCCACCGCTTCACGGGCTTCTTCTTCGCCCGATTGGGCGTCTTCAAACGCCTCGCTGGCGCGGATCAGGGCCGTCTTGGCCTCGTCCACGGCTTTCCGGGCTTCTTCTTCTTCACTCTCGGATCGGGCCAGTGTCTTGCGACTGTCTTCGACCAGACGCTGGGCGGACTGGTGCCGGGCGACAAGACGGGCCATATCCTCGGTTTGCTGCGACAGGTGGTCTTCGCGTTCCTGTAAGATCGAGGCTGCCTCGCGGGCGATTTCCGCCGCTTCGGCCACTTTCTCATCGTGACCTTCTGCTGCCTTGGCCAATTCGCGCGCTTCCCATTCCAGCCGTTCAATCATCTGTCCCGCATCGCGGTTCAATCCAGCTTCGCGTTCGATATCGTTGGCCAGCTGCTGAATCCGGTTGGTCAGCGTCTCGATCGTTTGACGGGCGCGGGTTTCCTGATCAGACAATTGATCGCGCTGCACCTGCTGGCGTTGCAGCACGGCGGCGGCAATGGCCTCCTCCTCGCGCAGCGGCGGCAGGGTTTCCTCGATCTCGGCACGTTTTGCGGCGGCGGCGCGGGCTTCAGCCTCGGCACGGGAGGCTTCGGTGATCCGCTCACGGAGTTTTTCTTCGGCCTGCTGGCGGGCCATGTCGGCCTCTTTCCAACGTCGATAAAGCAGCATCCCCTCGGCCTGACGCAGCTGTTCGCCAATTTCACGATAGCGGGCCGCCTGACGGGCCTGACGCGCAAGCTGGGCCAGTTGTCCGCCCAACTGCTCCAGCACGTCATCGACGCGGGTCAGGTTGGCTTCGGTGCCTTTCAGCTTGAGCTCGGCCTCATGGCGACGCTGATACAGGCCCGAGATCCCGGCGGCCTCTTCCAGAATGCGCCGACGGGCACGCGGCTTGGCGTTGATCAGTTCGGCAATGCGGTTCTGCCCGACCAAAGCGGGCGAATGCGCACCGGTCGAAGCATCCGCAAACAACATCTGCACATCGCGCGCGCGCACATCCTTGCCGTTGGTCTTGTAGGCGCTGCCCACATCGCGGGTGATGCGGCGAACGATTTCGAGTTGATCGCTGTCGTTGAACCCTGACGGTGCCAGACGTTCCGAGTTGTCCATGGTCAGGACAACTTCGGCAAAGTTGCGCGCGGGTCGCGTGGCGGCCCCGGCAAAGATCACGTCTTCCATCGCGCCACCGCGCATGGATTTGGGGCGGTTTTCGCCCATCACCCAACGCAAAGCTTCCAGAAGGTTGGATTTGCCGCAACCATTCGGGCCCACCACACCGGTCAACCCGTCCGCGATGATCAAATCGGTCGGATCAACAAAGCTTTTGAAGCCGGTCAGTTTGAGCTTGCTGAAACGCAATGGCTGCGTGTCCCATGATTCCTGTGCATTGGAAGTCTGCGCAAGGGATGGGGTCCGAGTCAACGGAGTTGCGCAGGATATGGGATATCAGCCCGAGTTATCCACAACATCTTGCCGAAATACGCAAGAACGCGCGCATCTCAATACGGCGTGCATTCAAAGACCTGATACCCGTTTTCCCCACCGACGTTTTCATAAAGACCAAAGTCGATGCATTCGTAATTGGGGGTCGAGACGGCCGTCAGCAAAAGCCGCTCACCCGCATCGCGGTCACACCCCAAAACCCCAACGGTCACGGCTGCGTCCCCCAGCACGTCCAGGATCGGACATCCCGAAACCTGCGCCATCGCCAAAGCGGCGCGATCCCGGACCGGGCCCAGCCGGGGGGCGTATTGCGCGTTGATCCGCACAGCCTCGGCCAGGTCGCCGCGCACACGCACGTCGAACACACTGCCATTCACAGCCACGCGCGTGGCGGGAACGTCGCGGAAATGCGGGGTCCCGGCGGCGCAGGCGGCCAGCAGGAGCGGAGCGAGAAACCGGATCATGCCGCAGAGTTGCAGCATTTTGGTTAACAGAACCTTTCCGAACATCAGGCCCGCAGCACCTCTCCCAGCCGGCGAATACCTTCGCGGATTGTCGCCTCGTCAGAATTCGAAAAACTGAGACGGATCGTGTTTGCCCCGCTGCCATCCGGGAAGAACGCCTGCCCCGGAACAAATGCTACTTTGACGGTGTCCAGCGCACGCGCCAGCAGGTCAGAGCCAACCATCCCCTCGGGCAACGTGACCCAGATGAACATCCCCCCTTCGGGACGTGTCCAATTCACCCCGTCAGGCATATGCTGTTCCATCGCGTTCAGCATCACATCACGACGGGCGCGATAGACGTTTCGTACTTTCGGAATATGGGTGTCGAAACAGGCCTGCGCCACCTGATGCACGGCCATCTGGTTGATGGTCGCGGAATGAAGGTCCGCTGCCTGTTTCAGCAGCACCATCTGGGAAATGACTGGCTTGGACGCAACGACCCATCCCATACGCAAACCCGGCGACAGCGTTTTCGAGAAACTGCCGCAATAGATCGTCCGACAGTCCTCGATTGACCCTTTGCGGGCCTGCTCCAATGACAGTATGGGTGGGATCGGGTCCCCGTCATAGCGCAGAGCCTGATAGGCTCCGTCCTCTATCAACGCGCAATCCAGTTCCTCGGCCAGATCCAGCAAAGCCTCTCTGCCCTGCAAGTCCACGGTTTCTCCTGTCGGGTTCGCAAAATCCGCCGACAGATAGGCAAATTTCACTGCGCCTTCGCCCGCTGCGGCCTTGTATTCCTTGGCCCCCTGATTGCCATTGAGCCGGTCAAAGCGCGGCTCGTAGGCGTTGAATGCCGCCAGCGCACCCAGATAAGTGGGCCACCCGACCAGGGCCGTGTCGCCGGGGGACAGGAACAGCTTGCCCAGATAGTCCAGCGCCTGCTGCGACCCCGAGGTGATCAGGATGTTGTCGATGTCACAGGACACCCCGATTTCGCGCATGTGATGCGCCAGCCACTGCCGCAATGGGACATAGCCTTCGCTGACCGAATATTGCAGCGCCTGCGCTTGAAAATCCGGCCCCAGAGCCTGCTGAAACGCCTGTGCAAACGCATCGGCGGGAAACAATGCGGGATCAGGAATCCCACCGGCAAAGGAAATGATGCCGGGTTGGTCGAGCAGCTTCAGCAATTCGCGGATCTCTGACGCTTTCATTCGCGAGGCCCGGGTGGCAAACAAAGGGTGTTGGGACATGAGGCTCCTCCGATCTCAATTCGGTGCAGCCTAAGCTCTCCCCCATTAAGGTCAATATTGCTGATCTAATTAATCAGCGGATGCGACCGGGGATTCTTGAACAGTACCGGCGTCCATGGTCAAATGAGTTGACCACTTTCGGAAGATGAGATGCCATTTCACAAAGTTCAGACGGAAAAGCTGTCGCTCGCAGTTGTTCGCCAGATCGAGCTTTTGATACTGCGAGGCATCCTGCGCCCCGGCGAGCGCCTGCCATCCGAGCGGGAGTTGGCAGAACGCATGGGCGTTTCGCGCCCGTCCCTGCGAGATGCAATTTCTGACCTTCAGGAACAGGGGCTTTTGACTGCGAAAGCCGGATCCGGGATCTATGTGGCCGAGGTTCTGGGCTCTGCCTTTTCACCGGCACTGATCCGTCTGTTCGGCAGCCATGAAGAAGCTGTATTCGATTACCTGTCCTTTCGCCGTGACATGGAAGGGCTGGCGGCGGAACGAGCCGCGCGCCTGGGATCAGACAGCGACCTGAAGGTCGTTCAGGCGATCTTTGACAAGATGCAGGCGGCCCACAACCGAAACGCTGCGAATGACGAGGCGCAGCTGGACGCCGAATTCCACATGGCCATCATCGAAGCCAGCCACAATGTGGTGATGCTGCACATGATGCGGTCGATGTATGACCTTCTGGTGCAGGGGGTGTTCTACAACCGTCAGACCATGTTCCGTCAGCGCGCCACCCGCGAGGCTATCCTGGACCAGCACCGCGCCATCAATGCGGCGCTGCAAGAGCGTGATCCCCTGGCCGCCCGAAATGCAATCGAACGCCATTTGGATTTTGTGGAACGCTGTATGGCGGACCAGCAAAAGGCCGATCGAAACGAAGCTATTGCGCAACAAAGGCTGCAACACGAAACCGGGCGGGGCTGAGCGCGGCCCCGATTTTGCAGACTAGGCAGGGCAAGGCCGGGACTAGGCAGCGCCCGACGCGGCTGGCAGCAGATGTCGGGGGAACGGCGCGCCGCTGCCTTCTCCCAAACGGTCCTCAGCGGCCAGTGTCGTCAGCGCCGGGTCGATGAACAGCCTTGCGCCGCGATCTCTCAGATGTTTGTGCAGCATAACGTGTTCGCACACCTGTTGGCCTTTTTCATCCCGGCAAGAATAGCGCAACCCTCGCAGCGCGCGGGATTTGTACAACCCGGCGCCGCCGAATGCGCTGTCGACCGGGATTAGGGGCGTATCGGCAGGAATGTGGAACTGGCGGTCAAAAACAGCGGACTTCATGACAGACCGGCGCCATTTGCGACGCCCAAACAGCGGCCTGCGCGTGCTTTGAATGCGTTGCCATACGTCCTCATCACACCAACCGGAGCAACGCAGGGCGTAGATATCATCATATGCTGGTTTGGGGTTGGCGAAAACGCCCTCCCACAACGGGGCGACCCGCTGTGCTGCTGTCAGAACCGCCTGAGCATCCAGGCAGGTATTCGGACCATCCAGATCCAACACCAGCGTCAACTCCAGATCCCTGTCCTGATCCTCGAGTTTTTTGAGAACTGCATTTCTGGCCGCCGTGATACGCTCGACCCGGTTTGGCAATTCTGACGCAAGACCATCCAGTCGCAGGATATCGACATGCCTGTTTTGCCCCGCATAGTCGGACAACACCTGATCCGTACCGTCCGTGTTGTCGTTCGTGGCAATGGTGACGGTGAACCGGTGCAACTGCGCAGACAGGTTTTCGATCCTGTTGATCGTGTCGATCAGCGCCGACCCGCCATTTCGGACGACGCCGACAATATTCATCGAAACTGCGTTGCCTGACACCGCCTGTCTTTCCCTGTTGTTTTCACGCCCCCATCAGGGCGCTCCTATCAACCTGATCCCCGGCAGGTCGTAGGATTCGGAGTGTTCCAAACAACAGAAACAGAAGCACGGCAAAAACAAAAGACCCGACAGCCAAAAGCTCTCGGGTCGTCTGTATCACGTGTCTGTCGGGGTCACCCGTCAGTGCAGCTTGGCATCCACATCTGCAATCGATGCATCGATCAGCTTGTTGGCCTGCGCTGCGGTCATTTGCTTTGCCAGAACCGAGCTGGCCGCCGAAACCGCAACCGAAACGGCCTGATCACGCACTTCCTTCAGTGCAGACGCTTCGGCCGAAGCGATCTGGTCCTGAGCTGCGGCCAGACGACGTTCGATCGACTTTTCCAAGTCAGCTTTCGCCTGTTCTGCTGCCAAGGCCGCGTCTTCCTTCGCTGCCGCGACAATCGCATCGGCCTGCCCCTGAACTTCACGCTGCTTGCGCTCGTACGAGGCCAGCAAACTGCGGGCTTCTTCATGCAGAGCACGGGCTTCGTCCAGTTCGGATTTGATGCCTTCGGCACGTTTGTCCAGCGCACCGCCGATCATACCGGGTACCTTGAAATAGAACAGGACCGCGATGAAGACGATGAAGCCCAGAAGGACGACAAAGTCGGTATTGCCAAGCGAGAAGAACGGGCCGCTTGCAGCCAGCGCGGGGCTGGCGGCACCAACGGTCAGGATAAGGGCAAGAGTGTTCCGCATGTCACTTATCCTTTCGTCTGTGCGTCTACTGCACTGTTGATGGCTTTGGCATCTGCCTCGCCGCCCAGTGCGGTGACCAGTTCAGCCGCCGTATCCTTGGCAACCACTTGAATGCTTTCCAGCGCACCGGCACGGATTTCGGCGATTGCCTTTTCCGATTCAGCCGCCTTGGCAGCGATTTCCGCATCCGCCTTGGCAATCGCATCATCCAGACCTGCCTGGATTTCCGCACGTGCTTCGGCAGCGATACGCTGCGCTTCGGCACGGGCATCGGCCAGCGCCTTGTTATAGGCCTCTTCGGCCTCGACCGCCTTGGCCTTCAGATCTTCGGCCGCAGCCAGGTCATTTGTAATGGTCCCCTGACGTTCAGCCAGGATTGCCGCGATGCGGGGCAGAGCCACGCGAGACAGGACCAGAAAGATGACGACCAGCGTAATGACCAGCCAGAAAATCTGGTTGGGGAACCAATCGAAGCAGAGCTGTGGCATCCCGATGGCAGAGCCATAGGAGTCGACGCACGAGCCAGCTACCTCTTTTGTAAGGGGTTCAGTCGCCATGATATCCTCCGTCGGAAACGTGTCTTTACAACAGGTGGGCCGCTATGGCTTGGGCCCACCTGCGCGTAAGGATCAGGTTCCGCAGATTATACGGCGAACATCAGCAGCAGCGAGACCAGGAATGCGAAGATCCCCAGGGCTTCTGCGAACGCGATACCGATGAAGAGGGTTGCGGTCTGCGAAGCAGCCGCCGAAGGGTTGCGCAGGGCGCCGGCCAGGAAGTTGCCTGCTACGTTGCCCACCCCGATTGCGGCTGCGCCGGAACCGATTGCTGCCAGGCCTGCGCCGATGTGTGCGAGATCGCCTTCCATGATGTATCTCCTTACGAATTGGAAGTTTTGATGTTGGGTGTTCGGACCTTAGTGCGACGGATGCAGCGCATCTTTCAGATAAACACAGGTCAGAATGGTGAATACGTAGGCCTGAATGAAGGCCACCAGGACCTCAAGACCGTACATAGCGGTGATCGCCAGAACCGACACGGGCGAGATCACGGCAATCGCGGCGAAGCCTGCGAAAACCTTGATAACCGCGTGACCTGCCATGACGTTACCGGCAAGACGGATGGAGTGGCTGACAGGGCGTACGAAGTACGAGATCAGCTCGATGAGCGCCAGGATCGGGCGCAGCGCCAGAGGCGCGCTGGAGACCCAGAACAGGCCCAGGAATGCGGCGCCGTTCTTCACGAAACCCAGCACGGTCACGGTCAGGAACACAGCCAGCGCCAGCGGGATGGTCACGGCGAAATGCGACGTGGTGGTGAACGAGGTCGGGATCAGCCCCAGGAAGTTTGCGCAGACGATGAACATGAACAGAGTCATGACATAGGGGAAGTATTTCACGCCCTCCTTGCCGCAGATGTCTTCCAGCATCTTGTAGATGAAGCCATAGGCCAGCTCGGCCACCGACTGCATACGGGTCGGAACGATGGCGCGTTTCGAAGTGGGCAGCACCAGCAGAGCGATTATGGCCAGCACCGCAAAGAACAACCACAGGGTCACGTTGGTGACCGTGAACATGCCTACTGCACCGTCGCCGAACAGCGGCTTGACGATGAACTGATCCATCGGGTGGAATACCAGGCTGCTGCCTTCTGCTGCGGTGGTCTCGGTTGCCACGTTCAGTCCCTCTCGTCCTTCTCGGCAGCCGTTGCCGCCGTTTGTTTCTCTTGAGCCTCTTTCGCGCTGCGGAGCATAACCTTCACGCCCGCGACAAGGCCCAGCAATGTAAACAGCACCAGAAAGATCGGGATCGTCCCGAGCAGGCTGTCCAGCCCGTATCCGATGCCAAATCCGATCCCCAGACCGGATACCATTTCGATGACCATCCGCCAGGCAAGCTCGCCCCCGGACACGTCAGCATCCGCACGAGGCTTTGGCGCTTTGGCCTTTTTCGCCGCTTCGATCTTGGCCTCAAGCTGCGCCATACGCTGCTTTTGGTCATCATCGGTCACGGGCGTTTCCCTCGTACAATCTTGGGCATGGTGCTAAGGCGCGAAGCGCCCAGAGTCAACGACCTTGAATGCCCTCATTGACGCAGCCTAAAGCATTGAAAATTTTATGATTTTCAGAACCCACAGGGCGTGTCATTGGTTTCGAGGGCCACCATTGCGCCGCCAAGGCCCTGAATCCACATATTCAACCAAATGGTTGACCAATCCCGGCAGCTATGGTTGAGCGGACGCATGTCCAACGATCTCGACACCGTCTTTGCAGCCCTCGCCGACCCCACCCGCCGCGCCATTCTGGCGATGCTGCTGGAGGATGACATGGCGGTGACGGATGTGGCCGAACCGTTCGAGATGTCGCTGGCGGCGATTTCCAAACACCTGGTCATACTGACCAAGGCCGGTCTGATCAGTCAGGAAAAACGCGGGCGGGTAAAATGGTGCAAGCTGGAACCCGACGCCTTGCGCGCCGCTTCGGTCTGGATGCAGGGGTTCGGACAATTCGAGCCCGTCAATCTGGACGCGTTCGAACGGTTTCTGGAAGCTGAACTGCCAAAGTCGGGCGAGGCCTAGCGCACCACAAAAACAGACATGCTGGCGTGTTTCGCCAGATAACCGGCGTGGCTGGAAAAAATATAGTCGGTGATCCGGGGCGCGTGGGTGCCGACAATGACCAGATCTGCGCCAATCTCCTCGGCCGCGCGGTTCAGATCGCTGTCCACCTCTGCGGCAACGTCGACCGAGTGGATTTTGCGCATGGAAACGTCTGATCCACTTTCTGCGGCCAACTGTTCGGTGAACTCCGCCAACTCCTTGTCGATCTCGGCCTCGGTTTCCGAGGATTCACCCATATGGGCCCCGGTAACGCTGACCAGAGTGATTTTGGCGCCCTGCCATTTTGCAACCTGCGCGGCAACATCGGCTGCTTTGCGAACTTCGGGCGGTAGATGCCGGTCAACCGGCAACATGATATGTTTGAACATGATCTCCTCCATTTGCCTGCCAAAGAGGTTATGGAAGAGCCCGCAGGGGCGCCTTGATCTGGCTCAACAAATTCCACCTCTGGAATGCATCTAGGATCTGTCGGGTTTTTCCAGCGAAGACATGGCTTATTCCACGGCGCGGCGAACAGGCACCGAGGGCGGGACTTCCTCTTTCAACAACATCAGCAGGGCGATGATTGTCAGCGCCACACCACCCAGGATCAAACCGGTTGGCACGCCTTTGCCCAGCGCAATCTCCCACAGAATGACCCAGCTGGGAACCAGGTAGGTATAGGCCATGACCTTGGCCGACGGCAGCCGCAAAGAAGAAAACTGCACCAGCACGAAGCTGGCTGCCGTTGCAAATAACGAAATATAGAACAGACCGATCCAGACAATAGCCGGAAGCCCGGCCCAATCGGTTGCCATCAGGTCCGACCAGCCGAAGACGACCAACAACAGACACCCGGCGACCAGCGTACCGAAGGTGAATACCACGGCGGGCTCTCCTCGGTTCAGCTTGCGTATCATGGGCGTATAGATCGCATGGGCGACGCAGCCCCAGAAATAGATGATTTCGCCGCCACCGATTTCAAAGGCGCGGAACATTTGCCAATCGGCCCGGAAAATCACCCAAAGCGCCCCCACGGCGCCAATGGTCAGGGCCAGCGCCATGCGCGGAGTCGTGATCTGGCGCAACAAGACCCAACCGGCCATGGCAGAGACAACTGGTGTCAGGGTGAACACCGCCGCTGCACTGACAGGTGGGGCGGTTCGCAACCCATAGAACATCAGGACGAAATAGGTGGCGAACAAAGCCCCGAGCACCAGATAGCGCCAAGGGGCCTGCGCGGCGCTGCGCGGCAGGCCGGTTGTCGCCAAGGCGGCCAAACCAATCACGGCAGCGGCAATCGCAAAGCGAACCGCATTCAGGGCGGCTGGCGCGATTTCGTTGGCGATCATGGACCCCAGCGAAAAGCTGCCTGCCACAAGGGCTGAAAAGGCAAGCATGGCCAGATGGCCACGCATCTGCGGGCTCATGGCTGCCAGCCTTTGGCTTCTTCTTTCAGAAAGCTCAGAAAGGCCTGTACCTTGGTGGTGCGGTGCAAATCCACGTGGGTCACCAGCCACAGATTGCCGAACCATTCCGGCAGCGGATCAATCACCTCGACCAGATTGTCGTGGCGGGCAGCCTCCCAACGAGCCATGAAGCCGATGCCGGCACCGGCCAGAACGGCCTCGCGCATGCAGAAGTTGTTGGTACAGCGGAAGGTGATGCGATCGGCGGGTACCGTCGCGCGCAGCCAGCGTGTGAACGGCGCGCGGCTGGTCTCATCATCGGAACTGACGAAGTGATGGCGTGCAAAATCTTCGATTCCGGATGGCTTGCCGAACCGTTCGATGTACGAGGCGCTGGCATAAAGACCAACTTCCTCTTGTCGGAAAGGCTGGACGACATTGTCGGGTTGATCAGGGGCCGATCCGGCGCGGATCGCCACATGCGCCTCACCGTATTCCAACCGGAACAGCCGGTCGCCCGTCAGGTATCGCACGATCAGGTCCGGATGCATCTTTTGAAACGCGGTGAGCGTCGGCACCACCAACGGGGCAAGAGACCCCAGGGATGTCACGACCAATTCACCCGAGACATCGTCTCCGCGACCCTTCATCCGGCCGACAAGCTGGTTGAACTGATCTTCGGTCGCCTGGGCCACACGCAACAGATCGTCGCCTGCTTCGGTCGGCGTATACCCACGGGCATGGCGCTGGAACAGTTTGACACCCAATCGCGCCTCGATCGCATCAATGTGACGGATCACGGTGGCGTGGTGAACACCCAGAACCTCTGCCGCGCCGCTGACCGTCCCCATGCGTGCCACCTGATAGGCGGTTCTCACTTCATCCCAATTATCCATGGCAATGTCGTCACTGTGCAATTTCCAACAATAACTGTTGATGTATCCGAGTTTTGTTCATCAACGCAACAATCATATTGGGCGCAGGACAAGATTCCCCTGACCAAAAGGACCAAAACAATGACCAAAACGATCCTTCACATCGACTCATCCGCCCGCCGCGTGAACTCGACCACGCGCGATCTGTCTGACCGTGTGGTCAAGCAACTGGGCGCAGACCGTATCATCCGCCGCGATCTGGCCACCCCCCTGCCCCTGCTGACAGAAGACTGGATCGCCGCCAGTTTCACCCCCGCCGAGCAGCGCGACGATCTACAGCGCGACCGGCTGGCCCTGTCGGACGAACTCGCTTCCGAACTGCAAGAGGCCGACACCATCGTCATCGGCCTGCCGATCTACAACTTTTCGGTGCCAGCCGCATTCAAGGCCTGGGTCGACCTCGTGGCGCGCGCGGGCCTGACCTTTTCCTACACGGAAAACGGCCCCAAAGGCCTGCTGGAAGGGAAACGTGCGATTCTGGCCATCGCATCGGGCGGTGTTCCCGTCGGATCCGAAGCTGATTTCGCCACCAATTACGCGCGCCACGTTCTGGGTTTCATCGGCATTCATGACATCGACGTCATCGCCGCTGATCAGATGGCCGTGAACCCGGATGCGGCGCTGGAAAATGCCCACAAGGCGGTTGCGGAGCTTGCAGCCTGATCGCCTCTGGCCAACGAGCGTGGAAACGTCCAGTCTGCATGCGAGCAAACAGGCAGACTGGATGGGCCACATGAAGAAAATCGGCATTCTGGGCGGTGTGGGCTGGGCCTCGACCGTCGATTATTACCGGGCGATTGCCGAAGGGGCCGGGCGTTATCACGCGGAACGCGGCCATGGTTCGCCTTTGCCAGTCCCACCGATGACCATCGAATCCGTTACGCAGGCCAGAACGCGCGCCCTGCGCGGTGTCGCCGGTGATGAGGCAAGCTGGGCGGATTTTGACGCGGTGTTCCGCGACGCCCTGCTGACTCTCGAACGCGCCGGGTGCGATTTTGGCATTATCGCGTCCAACACCCCCCATGCGCGGCTTCACGCGATACGGCAGGGTGTCTCGATGCCGATCCTCAACATCTTTGACGCAACCGCCGAGGCGACGGCAGGTACCGGCGCATCACGGGCTCTGGTCCTGGGAACAACCGTGACGATGCAGGCCACCAACTATGCGGATCGACTGGCCGCCGAAGGCATTACCGCGAATGAACGGTTGCCCGAACCCGAGATTTCCCAGATGCAGGCCATGATCGACAGTGATTTCTATGGTGGTGCAACCGACACGGCCCGCGCTCGTCTGCTGGCGTTTTGCGACAAGCACGCCAGCCCCGGAACCGCGATCCTGCTGGCCTGTACCGAGCTTCCACTGGCTTTTCCGAACCACCTGGACGATCCGGCGTTCGAAGCTGACGGGCATCTGTTCGTCAACCCGTCAGCCGCGCATGTTGCCGCCGCATTGAAAGAGGCGCTGATGTAATCAGGGCAACCACGTGACCGCGCAGCCGATGCGCTCGAAAAAGGCCATCATGTCGGCCCGCGTCAGGGCCACGGTGCGGTCGTTGACAAGGGGGTGCATGTAAATCACCTCGGCCTGCTGTGCCGCCGCATCCATGAAGAACCTGACATCATTCTGAACACCGTTGATCATCGCCAGCGGACTGACCGCGCCGGGGCGTATGCCGAGATTCTGAAACAGCCGGTCCGCCGAGCCGAAGGACAGGTTGCCTATGCCCAACTCGGCCCCCAAAGCCTTGAGATCAATCTCGCGACTTTGTTCCAAGGTCACCAGAAAGTTGCGCTTTTTCTTGTCGCGCAGATACAGGTTCTTGACCCTCAGCGCGTTCTCTCCGGGTGTCATGAACTGGTTTTCGACCGCCTTTGCATCCTCGACCGTACGCAATGGCACATGGGTATGCAGGCGATAGGTCAGCCCCCAATCTTCCATCTGCGCCAGCAATGCGTCCGAACTCAGCGGCAACGTGTCCTGATAGGTGGATGAAGCGTCCATGAAGCCCTCGCTTTTTTGGGATTGCTCATCGCGCAACAAAGCTTGGAATTCAAGCGCGGGACATACAATTGCCCGGTTGATGCCCGCCCGAATGAAGGTCGCGCGCATCACTGGCGCAGTCAGTGTCTGGCGTGCCGAACCTGGCCTTGACCCCGCCAACCACACTGCCCGAGATCAAGGACGGTGCTGTCCTTGCCCCGCGCGTTTCAGCCTGATTTCACGCAAGACGGTGATGAAACAAACTGGAACAGGGTGTTGGAACGGTGCTAGCGTACCGCCATGAAAGTGACCCGAGACACCCCGAACCAACTGATCATCGCCAATACGCCCTGGTTCATCGGTATCACGCTGGTCATTTTCATTCTGGCCTTTGTCGGCCCCGGTATTTTTCTGATGAGCACGGGCGGCGAAGGCATCTGGTTCGGCCTGATCTTCGCCCTTGGCGGAGGAGGTCTTGGGTTTGGTGCGTTTTGCGTTTTCGTAAGACGGGTTCAGATCATTCTGGATCGGAACAAGGACAGTATCCTGATCCGCCGCCAATCGGTTTTTGGTTACGAAGCGGTTGAACACAAACTGTCCAACCTGTCCCACGCAGAAATCGAAAGCACGACATCCCGAAGCAAAAACGGCACCTCGACGCTGTATCGCCCGGTCCTTGTTCTTGAGAAAGGCATGAGCGCGGGCCGCCATCCCATTGTCGAAGCGTTTTCCAGCGGCTCCGGCTCTCGCCGGTTGGCCGAGGCGGTGAATGACTGGCTTCCATCTAAGCCCGGCCAAGACCGTCGCGCAGTCGGGACGAACTAAGAGGTCAGGCCGCGTTCCAGCCACAATCGTTCTTCGGCTGAGACCAGCCGGGACATGCAGGAGTCATATCGCGCCATGTCCTGCTCGGTCAGCATGCCTTCCCACTTGTTGCTTGTGCCCGAAGAGAAGAACTGCGCAAAGTCGTGAAAACCGCTGGTGAATCCGGGGGTTTGCTCCAGACGTATGGCATTGTTTTTCATCGATCCGAAACTGCCGGCCCCGGCTATGTCCTTGACCAGATCCGGGTTAATTTCGATGTCCATGATCCGTGCAAGCCGCGCGACCTGTCCCGGAAGATCCCGGCTGAGCTCGGCATAGTGCAGAAAATGGATGTTTGGCAGGTCGCGATACATCCAAAAGGAATGGAAGTGATGAATGATCGATCTGAGGGTCAGGTCATCTGTGCCCTTGGACGACGCGGGCCGGTTCAAAAACATGTCGAAAGCTTCCGACAGATCGTCGGGGAACAGGTAATCAAGCCAGTCATGCTTCATATTCTCGACATGGCGGCGCATTGAAAAATGAACGTCAACCGGGTGGCGGTGAACAACCAGATATTGCGCTTTTGGCGAGAACAAGATGCCATCAAGCGGGGTGTGTGTCTTGATACAGCGCCGATGGCTTTGCGCGCTCAGTTCATCCGCCTGCGCCACCCGATCGCGAAAACTGCAATCAAGCCACGGTGAGACCCTGTTGTCGTACACACTGGGGTCGGCCGTTTCGGTGATGAGCATGCGCACTAGTGTTTGCGTCCAAGTGGTGCCGCATTTGGGCGGTGTGCACACAAAAACGTCGCTGGGCCGGATCTCGAATCCGGACCATATATCGGTGTTGGTCACTTCGCCGACATAGTCGGTCGTCTTTCGCGGCAGACCATTCTTCATCGCCTCCTCCCTCAGCTTCAATCACGCAGAATAGCCCGCAATGTGACACTCACATAGCTTATCTTGACTCACACGGCCCAGAGGCGTAGATGATCGCCAAACATCCGGAAGCCTTTCGATCTTCCGGTCCCTTGAGTCGTTCAGGGATCGCCCCCCACCAGCGAGTTTCGCCCGTGGGGGCGTTTGTGCATTGACCCGTCTGCCCTTATCTAAGGGGCGCCAAATCAGAACCGGCTAAGGAGGCCGCAGGCATGTTTGAAAATCTATCCGAACGCCTCTCTGGCGTCTTCGACCGGTTGACCAAACAGGGCGCCCTGTCCGAGGAAGACGTCAAAACCGCCCTGCGTGAGGTCCGCGTTGCCCTACTTGAGGCCGACGTCTCGCTGCCGGTTGCAAGGGAATTCGTCAAGAAAGTTCAAAGCCAGGCCACCGGTCAGGCAGTCACCAAGTCGATCACCCCCGGTCAGCAGGTCGTCAAGATCGTGCATGACGCTTTGGTTGACACCCTGCGTGGCGAGGAAGACCCCGGCGCGCTGAAGATCGACAACCCGCCCGCACCGATCCTGATGGTCGGCTTGCAGGGTTCGGGTAAAACGACGACCACCGGCAAGCTGGCGAAACGTCTGAAAGAGAAAGAGGGCAAAAAGGTCCTGATGGCCTCGCTGGACGTCTACCGCCCGGCGGCGATGGATCAGCTGGCGGTTCTGGGCACCCAGATCGGAGTGGACACCCTGCCGATCGTTCCCGGCCAGAAACCTGTCGATATTGCCAAGCGCGCCAAACAGCAGGCGACGCTGGGTGGCTACGACGTGTACATGCTCGACACAGCGGGTCGTCTGCACATCGACGAAGTCCTGATGGATGAGGTCGAACAGGTCCGCAACGCCGTTGACCCGCGCGAGACGCTGCTGGTGGTTGACGGCCTGACCGGGCAGGTCGCCGTCGAGGTCGCTGAAGAGTTCGACGCCAAGGTCGGCATCTCGGGCGTGGTTCTGACGCGGATGGACGGCGACGGGCGCGGTGGTGCGGCGCTGTCGATGCGCTCAGTCACCGGCAAGCCGATCCGCTTTGTCGGTCTGGGCGAGAAGATGGACGCGCTCGAAACCTTCGAGCCGGACCGGATCGCCGGTCGGATTCTGGGCATGGGTGACATCGTTGCCCTGGTCGAAAAGGCCCAGGAAACGATGGAGATGGAACAGACCGAGCGCATGATGAAGCGCATGGTCAAGGGTCAGTTCAACATGAACGACCTGAAAATGCAGCTGGAACAGATGATCCAGATGGGCGGCATGCAGGGCATGATGGGCATGATGCCGGGCATGGGCAAGATGGCCAAGCAGATGGATCAGGCCGGTCTGGACGACAGGATTCTGCGCCAGCAAATCGCCATGATCCAGTCGATGACCAAGCGCGAACGCGCCAACCCGCAGATCCTTCAGGCCAGCCGCAAGAAACGCATCGCGGCGGGGTCCGGGATGGAGGTCAGCGACCTCAACAAGCTGCTCAAGATGCACCGGCAGATGTCGGACATGATGAAGAAGATGGGCAAGATGGGCAAAGGCAAGATGCTGAAACAGGCCATGAAAGGCATGTTCGGCAAAGGCGGCCCCAGCCCCGAGGAGATGGCCGCAGGCATGGACCCCAAGGCGCTGGAACAGGCGGCCAAGGCCATGGGTGGCAAAATGCCCGGTCTGGGCGGCGGCATGGGTCTGCCTCCGGGCCTGAGCGGGTTCGGAAAGAAAAAGTGACCCCCGCACGCTGTACCCAGCCCCCGTCCGGAAAGGCGGCGATGGCAGCAGCGCAATATCGCGCAGCCCTGCCGGTCATTCAGACCCGGCGGCTGGTACTGCGCGTGCCCACACTGGACGACCTGCCGGTGTGGACGTCGATCTGCAAAGGCAGCTTTGGTGACACCGCGCAAGCCGCGTGGACCGAGTTTTCCTATTATACCGCGGGCTGGCTTCTGCATGGTCACGGCCTGTTCACGGTCACGCTCAAAGGAAATGATCAGGCCATTGGCTTCGTCGTTCTGGGTTTGGAATGGGACGATCACGAACCGGAACTTGGCTATATGTTCGGCGCTGAACACCGGATGCAGGGCTATGCCACCGAAGCTTGCGCCGCCGTGCGTGATTTCGGATTTGACCTGCTGGGATCGGGGCAGTTCGTAAGCTATGTTTCGCAATCCAACGCCCGTTCGAACGCGCTTGCCCAACGACTGGGCGCAGCGCGTGATGCCGATGCAGAAAGCGCCTTTGGGCCAACCCAGCATGTCTGGCGCTACCGCGAGGTGCAGGCATGACATTCGCGTTGCCGATCCCGACGCTGGAAACCGAACGCCTGATCCTGCGCGCGCCGTCCGAGGCCGATGTCGATGCGGACACTGCCTTCTTTGCAAGCGATGCGGCCAAGTTCGTCGGCGGCCCTCTGCGGAAGGATGAGGTTTGGCGGGTGGTCGCCTCGCTGCTGGGGCACTGGGCTTTGCGCGGCTATGGGTATTGGAGCGTCGATGAAAAAGACACCGGCACCTATGTCGGGCGGATCGGGCTTTGGTTTCCCGAAGGCTGGCCGGAACCCGAAGTTGGCTGGACCCTGTTGAACCACGCCACCGGCAAGGGCTATGCGACCGAGGCCGCGCTGACCGCACGCGCCTACGCCTATGATGTATTGGGCTGGGAAACCGCGATCTCACTGATCGACCTGGACAATCACGCCAGCAAGGCCGTGGCCAAGCGTCTGGGCGCGCAGTTCGAGTATCACTATGACCACCCCAAGTACGGAAAATCCGAAATCTGGCGGCACCCGGCGCCCTCGGATCTGGTGAATGGCGGAATGGAGGCATACGCATGACCTCTTTCACCATTCCCACCATTGAAACCGAACGCCTGATCCTGCGCGCGCCGCATCTGGATGACCTGCCCGCAATGACCGCATTCTTCGCGACCGAGCGCAGCCATATGGTGGGCGGCCCGAAGGATTCGTTCGAATGCTGGAGCTCTCTGTCGAACCGGCTGGGTCATTGGGCGTTGCGGGGTTATGGCCTGTGGCACCTGACCGAAAAGGCCGGCGGCACATTCGTCGGCTGGGCCGGAATGATCTACGTACCGGGCTGGGCCGAACCGGAACTGGGTTGGACCCTGATGGAAGAAGCCGAAGGCAAGGGGCTGGCCTTTGAAGCTGCATCGGCTGCGCGTGATCATGCCGCCCGGCATCAGGGCCTGAATGGTGTGATCTCTTACATCGCCCATGCAAATGATCGTTCGCGCGCTTTGGCTGAACGGCTTGGTGCAACGCTGGAGCTTGAGAATGCCGAACTTCTGGGCAAGCACGCTCAGATCTGGCGCCATCCGCAGATTGACTTGACCACCGAAAGGACCGGCCAATGACCAACCCCGTGACACAGGCTGCCACGCTGTTGAAAGAGCATCGCGAAAGCATCGACAGGCTGGATGCGATCCTCGTCTACACGCTTGGCGAGCGGTTCAAGCACACGCAGGCCGTTGGCAAGCTCAAGGCCGAACACGACCTTCCCCCGTCCGATCCCTCGCGCGAAGCTGCGCAGATCGCACGGTTAGAAGACCTGGCGAATGAGGCCGATCTGGACCCCGATTTCGCCAAGGCTTTCCTGAATTTCATCATTCAGGAAGTCATCCGACACCACCGGAAGCATCAAGAGTGAACCTCCGGTTCAACAAACACCAGAACTAACCGGCACCCACGCCGACTAAAACAAAGACACGCCTCTGGCGTGATGCCATTCAAAGGAGATACCACCATGGCAATGAAAATTCGTCTCGCCCGCGGCGGCTCGAAAAAACGTCCTTTCTATCGCATCGTTGCGGCTGACAGCCGTATGCCGCGCGATGGCCGTTTCATCGAGAAACTGGGCACCTACAACCCGCTGCTGCCGAAAGACAGTGAAGAGCGCGTGAAAATGAACATGGAGCGCATCCAGTACTGGCTGGATCAGGGCGCACAGCCCACCGACCGTATCGCACGCATGCTGGAAGCGGCCGGTGCCCGTGACAAGGCCGAGCGCAACAACCCCAACAAGGGAACTCCGGGCAAGAAAGCCCAGGAGCGCGCCGAAGAGAAAGCCGCCAAGGCCGCTGAAGCAGCCGAAGCCGCTGCTGCTCCGGCGGAAGAAGCCGCAGCAGAAGAATAAGCAGGCGCACGCGTGCGGGATCACTCCTTTACAGACGATTTTCGCACGCAGTTCGACCTGTTGTTGCGGCTCCGGCGGGATGTGCGCCGGTTCCGCACCGATACGATTGACGAGGCAGTGCTGGCGCGCTGCCTCGACGCATTTCGACTGGCCCCTTCAGTGGGGCTCAGCGAACCCTGGCGCGTGATCCGCGTCGAAAGCGAAGCGGCAAAGGCCGCAGCGCTGAAGAATTTTCGCACCGCCAATGACCACGCTTTGGCGGGCTACTCGGGGGACAAGGCGCAGCTATACAGCAGTCTGAAGCTTTCCGGGATGCAGGAAGCGCCTGTGCAACTGGCCGTCTTCTGCGACGACAGCACCGAAAAAGGGCTGGGACTTGGCGCCGGCACGATGCCCGAGATGCGGCGCTACTCTGTCGTGTCGGCGATCACTTTGTTCTGGCTTGCACTTCGGGTCGAAGGGCTGGGGCTGGGCTGGGTTTCCATTCTGGATCCCGACCAGATGAAGCGCGATCTGAATGCTCCTGAAACCTGGCGCCTGATCGGCTATTTCTGTGTCGGCCGGCCGGAACAGATGTTGGATACACCTGAACTGGAACAGGTCGGCTGGGAAACCCGGGCGCAGGGCCTGACGATCGAAACAAGGTAGGGCCTCATGTTCGGATTGATACGACTTCCCATTCTGCTGTTGATCGCCTTTATTGTGGGCGTGTTCTTCGAGCGCAACAACCAGCGTGAAGCCTGCAACGGGCTTGGCGAATGGAGAAACGGGATATGTTTGACGACTGGGGCAGCCAATGAGTGATCTGATCTGCGTCGGCAGCATTGCGGGGGCTTACGGTGTGCGAGGCGAGGTGAGGCTGAAAAGCTTTTGCGCCGTTCCCGAAGATATCGAGACCTATTCGCCGCTGACCGATGAAGCGGGCAAAGAGCGTTATCCGGTGGTATTGACGCGCGCCATCAAGAACGGATTCGCGGCCCGCCTTGGTGGCGTTGAAACCAAGGAACAGGCGGATGCCCTGAATGGGTTGCGCCTTTATGCAAGGCGCGATCAGCTGCCGTCGCTGCCCGATGATGAATTCTACCACAACGATCTGATCGGGCTGGATGTCTATGACACCGGAGGCACCTTGCTGGGCAAGGTCAAATCGGTGCAGAACCACGGCGCCGCGGACTTGTTGGAATTGCACGGGCCGGGCCTGAAAACCACGGTTTTGCTGCCTTTCACGATGCAAGTTGTACCCACGGTGGATCTGGAACAAGGCCGTATCGTGGCCGACCCGCCCGAAGGCCTGATCTGATGCGTCGAGTCCTGCTGCATCTGGGCCTGCACAAGACAGGCATGACCGCAGCACAGTCCTTCCTCCATGAAAACCGGAAACTGATCTGGCCACGCTTCGCGTTGGTACTGCCCTACAAAACGCGCAACAGCGGCTTGAGCGAGAGCGCCACGCGTCACTCGCTTTACCGGCTGGATTCCACATTGGCGGGTTTTGGAAGCCACCTGCACGCGTTTCTGGACGATCTGGATTTCGGCACACGCCGGGGGTTGATCCTAAGCGAAGAGAATTTCGCAGGCTTGCGCCCCAGCAGAAACAAGCGAGAAGGATACGGTGCTGCACCGGAACTGGCGGAAACTCTGGTCAGCGTCGTGCGGCGTCGGTTTCTGGGTCATGAAACCGACATCACGATCTACATATCCTTGCGCGCCCGCGATCAATGGCTGCGGAGCCTGTGGGCACACGACTTGCAGAAATCACGCATGGTGCAGGATTTGGACGCCTTTTCTTCCGACCTGGCCCATCTGCCATCCCTTCAGAAAACCGCTGATGCCGTCCGGAATCGGCTGCCATCCGTTACGGTCAGAACAGAGTGGATGGAAGCGTTGCAGAACCACCGCCTTGGTGCAGGTGCGCCCTTGGCCGAATTTTTGAACCTGCCACCCGAGCTTTCGTCGCAGCTTGTCGGGCCTGCACATGGCACGCCAACATTTTCAGACGATGTGCTAAAGGAAATCCTGGCGCTGAACCGATCCTCGCTGGACGACGCCGCCATGATCACCCAGAAGAAAGCTCTGATTCAATCCGCACAGAACGAACTGGCCCGCCAGACATGACAGAGAAACCCAGCAGATCCCACGGCCGCAAGGCGATCCGTCCTTCCCTGAAACCACGCGAGCTGATGACGCCGAGCCCTGATCTGCACGGGGTCTGGAAAGCCAAGATCATCACTTTGTTCCCGTCCGCCTTCCCCGGTGTTCTGGGCGAAAGCCTGACAGGTAAGGCCTTGCAGGAAGGGCTTTGGCAACTGGAAACAGTGGATCTGCGACAGTTCGGAATAGGCAAACATCGCAATGTTGATGACACCCCGGCCGGGGGTGGCGCGGGCATGGTTCTGCGGGCCGATGTTCTGGGTGACGCGATCGAACATGCGATGGCAGGCATTCAAGGAAACTGGCCGCTGATCTACCTCAGCCCGCGCGGGCGTCGCATGGACCAGCGCATGATGCAGAATCTTGCCCGTTGTGACGGCATGACCCTTCTGTGCGGTCGTTTTGAAGGCGTGGACGAGCGCGTTTTGGAACATTACGGCGTTCAAGAGGTATCGTTGGGTGATTTCGTCATGACCGGCGGCGAAATCGCGGCACAAGCCCTGATCGATGCCACGGTACGGCTGATTCCCGGAGTGCTTGGAAATCAGGCTTCGACAGAAGAAGAAAGTTTTGCCTCGGGTTTGCTGGAACACCCCCAGTATACCCGCCCCGCAGATTGGAAAGGGCGCCCGATCCCCGAGGTTCTGATGTCGGGCCATCATGGCCGGATCGCGGAATGGCGGCATAAAATGGCAGAAGACATCACGCGCGAACGGCGTCCTGATATCTGGGCGGAATATGTCAAAGCCACATCGGAAACCCAGGACTAGACCCGCTCGTTGTGGCCGGGATGCCTCAGTTTCGATGTTTGTCAGAATGCCATTTGAAGTTGAACACACCTAAACTTATTCACTTCCATGCCCCATTGGTTTTTGGGTAATAAGAAGTGAAATAGAAGGCATTATGAAAAAGCTATTGCTTGGCACGTTACTGGTTGTCTCCGCCTGTACCACCAAACCGCTTGGGATGTCCGTTCCGACGCAAGCCGGTCACAATCTGCACTCTGCGAAGGTTGCCGTTGATTCCTGCTCTCAGGAAACTGACGAGGGCGGCAACAGCGCCGTAATTGGCGGTTATGCAACCAATATCCTGCTTTGGGGCATTATCATCGGGCCTGCGGTCACCGCGCCATTTCAGGACGAGCTGCGTCATCAGGGCGAAATCGATCAGGTTGATCGCTGCCTGCGCGCACGCGGTTTCGAGCGGCGCGAACTGACCGCGGGTGAATCGTTCTGAGTGCGCAACGCCTTTGGTGATGAACGCGAACGGCGGCTGGACCACCTGGTCGGGGCGGCACTATCGAAACCTACGGAACAGCCAAAAACTAGCGGCGCGCTTTCCAGCTGGCCCAAGTTTCTGGGGTGCCGTTGAACGTGTTGATGTCCACCCTGCCCTGAACCCCCGGCACCAGCCCGGTGCCGGTGTATTGCCAAAACCGCCAGACTGTGCGGGGATAGACCTGACGCGGATGGCCTGCGACGGATCGCAACCAGAACTCGGTTTTGGGCAAACGCCCGATATCCGTATCCGCAAAGAAATCCACTGTCGTATAGACGATGGGACGCCGGCCATAATGCCGTTCGAGAATGTCCAGAAAGCGCTGCGCTTCGGCGCGGACGGTTCTGCCATCGGGCCGCAACGTGCAGGTCTTGGAATGCGGCGTCCACTCCATGTCAAGAACATGCGGCAGATCTGCCCCTTTCGGGACGTTCTGAATGAACCAACGCGCCTGTTCCTGGGCCGATCGGCAGAAATAATAGTAATGATAAGCCCCCCACGGCACGCCCGCTGCCTGAGCACCGCGCCTGTGGTCGTCGAACAATGGATCCGCCACATCGCCGCCTTCGGTTGCTTTCAGAAATGCAAAGCTTACGCCCGAAGCTTTGGCTGTGGGCCAGTCTATCGGTCCCTGCCAGCGCGAGACGTCAAGCCCGTGGATCGGATACAAGCCGGGGTGACGGCCTTCCCACTCATGCGGATCGGCGTCCCCAAAATCAGGATAGATTACGGACGGTGCCGTCCTGTCCACGCCCGGCGTGGGCTCCACGACCTGCGGTTTCGGGCCGCCGCGTCCGCACGACATAAGCAAAGCGGCTGCAATCGTCAGCATAAGTGCAATTCGCATCATGGGGTCCTGTCTGAAATTTCTGCTCTTTCAATTTCCTTCAGAATGCCTGATCTGACCGCTGTGGCAACGGTGGGATTTTCGAAAGGCGGATTCCCACTGCTTCGCCATACGATTTGTTCTTGATCCCGGCACTCAATACCCTTAAACGACCGCAATCCGGTGCCGCATTCTGCGACTCCGGTGTTTTGGTTTGATTATCGGCTTAAAGCCCGGCTTTCTTCGGCGGGGATGTGTCAGATCAAACCAGACCAAAGGAACATTCGATCTGACCTCTGGCGGGCTGCATGCAGGACCCGGTGAAGACCAAGAGCTCTCAGGCCGTGCCCAAACTTCGTGGGCCAACCACGAGCATATAGGAGTACCTGCGATGGATCTTATCGCACAGCTTGAGGCGGAACAGATTGCCGCCCTGGGGAAAGACATCCCCGACTTCAAGGCCGGTGACACCATTCGTGTCGGCTATAAGGTGACCGAAGGGTCGCGCACCCGTGTGCAGAACTACGAAGGCGTCTGCATCGCGCGCAACAACGGCAATGGCATTGCCGGTTCGTTCACCGTTCGCAAGATTTCGTTCGGCGAAGGCGTGGAGCGTGTGTTCCCGCTGTATTCGACCAACATCGACAGCATCACCGTTGTCCGCCGTGGCCGCGTTCGTCGCGCCAAACTGTACTATCTGCGCACCCGCCGCGGTAAATCCGCACGTATCGCAGAGGTCACGAACTACAAGCCCAAGGCTGGCGCCGAAGCGTAAGGAACGGAAAGATGAAAAAAGACATCCATCCCGATTATCACGTCATCGACGTCAAAATGACCGATGGCACCGTGGTTCAGATGAAATCCACCTGGGGCGCCGAAGGCGACCAGCTGGCTCTGGAAATCGACCCCTCCGTGCACCCTGCATGGACTGGTGGTTCGTCGCGCCTGATGGACGCCGGCGGCCGCGTGTCGAAGTTCAAAAAGAAATACGAAGGTCTGGGCTTCTAAGTCTGACCGGTTTCGATTTCGAAAGGCCGTCCCTTGGGGGCGGCCTTTTTTGTTGGAAGCTTCCATGTGTCTTATGGACGCGAAACCGGACTAACCGAACAAGATGCGTTTTGGCAAAGGCCCAGGGATGCTACACTCCGGTTAACCAACACTCAGCTTCCACGGAGACCCGGACATGCCCCAGTACAATGACATGATCGAGCTTTCAGTCGATGATATGGATCTGATTGAAACGGCGTTGCGCGACTCGATCGCTTCGTTGTCACATGTTGCTTCGGATGAACCAGAGGACAGCAGGACCGACCGGGAAGACACGTTGAGGCGCATTCACGAACTTCTGGGCAAGCTACACGATCAGAAGGTCTTTTTTCGCCCGCAAAAAGGGGTTTACCTCGGCGGTTAGGGGCTTGGTTGTCGCGGATTGCGGGTCAATTCCGCCGCACTGTGTACAGGGGGAACCGGCCCGCGCAACAACATCAGCGCCAGAGTCATTCCGACCAGTGCCGCAATCGCGGCAACTAACATGGCATTGTCAAAGGCGTTGTCCTGCACATCCCGCAGGGCCTTCGCCAATGTGTCTCCCGCAGTCGGATCCATCCCCGATATCAATTGCTGTATCTGGTTCGGCGTTCCGTGTGTCAGCGCATGGGCCAGATTCTCGCGCTGGGTTGACCCGGCAGGCAACGCGTCGATCACCTCGGACAGACCTCGGCGTCTGGTAATCGCTTCAGCCAGACCGCCCACCACGGCACCAAGGGTTGCTCCGAAGTAGAGACAGGCGTTTATGACCCCAGAACCCTGCCCCACATGCTGCTCGGGCAGCAGGCGCAGACCCAGACGTGGCAACAGCGAAAAGCAGATGCCCAACCCGACACCGACGATCAGCAGCTTCCACCAGATTTCGGAAAACTGCGTTGTGTTCGTTGTTGCCATCAGCAGCAGGAACCCGCAGGCCATCGCCCCCAGGCCAATGGCGATCGGCCATTGAAAGCTGTAGGGGGCAAGAAAGCGGGGTGCGGTGGCCGATATCAAAAACATGCTGAGGCTGAGCGGCATGATCGCCAGCCCCGCACCGATGGACGAATACCCAAAGGCATCGGGCGATTGGACGAATGTATTGAAATAGACGAAGAAGCAGAACAGCGTGAAGCCAGTAAAGAACATCCCCGCCGCAGCCATCAGATAACGCGGATGGCGAAAGTACCGAAGCTCGATCAAAGGATCGTCGCTGCGGCGGGATACGATGACAAGGGCAATTGTCGACACGGCCGCCACGACCAGGGGCACCAGTGTCAAAGGCGAAGTCCACCCGCCGCTTTCCCCGTTGCTGAGCGCAAAGGACAATGGCCCGAGGAAAAACAGAATGGCAACGGCCCCCGCATAATCGAACTTTGCCCCGGCAAGGCGGGTATCGGGAACGTATTTCCGTTTGCTGACATGCAGCCCGATGGCAAAGGCCACAGCCAGCAGAACCAGGTCGGCTGCAAAGACGGCGCGCCAGCTGACATAGTGGCCGAAAGCGCCACCGACGATGGGCCCGACACCGATCGCCAGACCGACAATCGCCCCCCAGACGCCGGTAACGCTGGCGCGCTGCTCTTCAGGCGTGGCCGCCGTCAACAGTGACAGGGACGTGCCGAACAAAGCAGCCGCGCCCGCGCCTTGCGCGCCGCGCCCGATAAGCAGCATCGCCCCATCCTGCGCCAACAGGGCAAAGGCAGACCCGATTGCAAAGACGATCATGCCAAAAAAGAACACGCCCATCTTGCCGGTAATGTCACCCAGCCGGCTGACGATGCAGACAAGTGTGGCGCTGGTCACGGAATACGTGGCCATCACCCATTGCAAACCTGACGGGGTCAAATCGAACTCGGCCCTGAGATTGGGCAATATGGTGGACACAGCGGTGGTGTTGAACCCCACGACCATCATGCAGATGGCCGTCATGGCCAGCACCACGCGGGCGCGGGACTGCGGAGATACACTTGCCGAGCTCTCATCGGCCATAAAACACCCACTGACCAAGAATGTTAAATACAATCATCATCAGTTTAACGATTTCTGGCCCTGCGCATAGAGTTGCGTCAGATCCAGTAAGACAGCGCAACGGGCAGCACCAGCACAGTACCGAGCGTCGAGACAAGAATGAACCCCGCCACATCCGGCCCGTATTCCGGAACATGCTGGTCGATAAACAGATAAGTCGCCACGGAAGAAGGCATCAGGCAACACAGGATCAGCGCACCCCGCTCGGTTCCCGTGAAACCAAACAACCAGATCAGAACACTGGCAATTGCAACCGCCATCGCCAGATGCAGGGCCGTTAGCAGAACCGCGCGACCCAGGCTTTTCACACGCAGCGTCGCGAGCGTATGCCCCAGGGTCAGCAGCATGAGCGGGATGGACAATCCACCCAAGATGTCAAAGGACTTTGCGACCGGTTGCGGCAGGCTCTGCCCCGTTGCCATCAGGATCAGGGCGAGGCCCACGGCATATATAATCGGGGACGTCGCCAGTTTCCTGGGCGAGAATTCTCCGGCCGGGATCCACATGCCGACGGTGAAGATGCTGATCAGCACAACCACCACGAACGCCATGGTATAGGCCATACCTGCATCGCCCAGCGCCAGCAAAGTGATTGGCAGGCCGATGTTGCCGACATTCCCGTGCATCAACGGCGTCAGAAAGGCCCTCACCGGCAAGCGAAGAACCTTGAGCCCGACATACCCCAACACCCCGAAACCGGCCACCGCAAGGGCAGCGGCGGTCATCATGTCAAGAAACGTGCCCACGGCCAGTTTGGTGCTCGACAGATGAGAAATGATCAATGTCGGATAGCCGACTTTTGAGACGATCCCGCCAATGACCTTGTTGTCGAAAGGCGCCTGAATCACGGCAAGAACATAGCCAATACCAGCGCAGATCAGGACAGGCAGAACCACGTTCAAAACATTCAGGAACAGGTGCTCCAAGCAAAAAACTCCTTGCCGAAACCGTTTGTCGACAGTGAATCAGTGCCATTGCAATGGCAAGCGCCCTGTGTAACCCGTGCACGGCGTTGGGTTTTCCCGATTGGAGTCTGATATTGCCCGAAAGCGCCGCTTGAGGTTCTTTCCTTCGCCGCCGACACAACATATAGTGGCTGACAACAACGTGTAGTGAAGCACGGCGGGACTTGGGAATACAAGCATGGCACATATCATTGTGGTCGGGAACGAAAAGGGTGGCGCAGGCAAATCGACCGTGTCGATGCATGTGGCGACCGCGCTGGCCCGATTGGGACACAAGGTCAGCACGTTGGATCTGGATCTGCGTCAGCGCAGTCTGGGACGATACTTCGAGAACCGCAACAACTTCCTCAAGAGCTCGGACCTGACCCTTCCCAGCCCGCGCCATCACGACCTGCCCGAGATCGATGCCGCAACGTTGAAACCGGGCGAGAACATCTATGACCATCGCCTGTCTGCTGCCGTATCCCAGCTGGAAAGCGACAGCGACTTTATTCTGATCGACTGCCCGGGGTCTCACACCCGTCTGAGTCAGGTGGCGCATTCGCTGGCCGACACCCTGATCACCCCGTTGAACGACAGCTTCATTGACTTCGACCTTTTGGCGCGGATCGACTCGAAGGGCGAAAAAATCCTTGGCCCGTCCGTCTATTCCGAAATGGTCTGGAACGCTCGTCAACTGCGGGCACAGGCGGGGCTGAAGCCGATCGACTGGGTCGTTGTCCGCAACCGGGTCGGTACGCAGCGCATGGTCAACAAGGAAAAGATGCAACGCGCGATCGAAATGCTGTCCCAGCGCATCGGCTTCCGCGTCGCCTCGGGCTTTTCCGAGAGGGTTATCTTTCGCGAACTGTTCCCGCGCGGCCTGACCCTGTTGGACCTGAAGGACATAGGCGTCAAACAGCTGAACATCTCGAACATCGCCGCCCGGCAGGAATTGCGTGACATGATGAAAGAGCTGAACCTGCCGGGTGTAGAGATTGATTTCTGATCAGCTGTCCCGGCGACCGCCATGCCGACAAAGTGAGCTGCGCGGCGGCTGAGCGTCACACTGCTCGCCCCGACCGGCCCGCGAGGCGATGTCTATCTCATGACGGAGAGTACGTTTTGCGTTGGATGCTCAGACTGCATTTCCCGGATCGCATGGCGAAGGGATCTCCGAGAGCGGGCTTCGTCGGTGGCCGGATGCGGTGAAAGCCGGGCGGTCAGCTGCGGCTGATCTTCGGCGACGTGACGGTCGAGCCCGCCGCCGACACCTCGGCACGGCTCGAGGGCGACGGCATTCAGAATTCCCGGCTTCGAAGATTTCCTTCGGTCAGATGTCGTCAAGCTTCGGCTTGCAGGCCGGCTTTACGAAGACTGTTCATCAGTTTCCTCTGAAACGAGTCATCGAATTGCCAGATTGAAAAAATGTCCCGCGCCTTTGATGCGAAATTTGGCTGTAGCGCCCGCAGTTCATTCAATGACGCCTGGGCCGCTTCTTGATTCCCCAACTCACCATTCAAGGCAGCCCCCCACAGATGCGTCCAAAAGAAGTTCGGCATGTCGATTTGATCCAGAATTGTCAGGGCCCGCTGGTGGTTTCCCTGATCGAACTCATAAATGACACGCGGAAAACGATACCAGTGCGGATGGACCGGGTTCAGGGCGATGGCCCGTTCCACGAAGGTCAGCCCTTCGTCCCATTCGCCACTGAAGGCCAATCTCATTCCGTAATGCGCCAGAACAGCCGTGTCATTCGGGCTCAGATCAATTGCGACCTGACCCGCCTGGCGAAACCCCTGAATATCGCCAAGAACAAAGCGCATGTTGGCCAGCATCAAATGCCCGGCAGCCAAATTTGGATCAATCTCCACCGCCCGACGCGCAGCCGCATCCGCGGCGGCAAAAAGATCTTGGCGGTCTCCGCCAAGACTAAACCGGACTTGTTGAAGATACAGGTTGGACAGTACTGCCCACGCTTCGGCATAGTCGGGGTTTTGTTCAAGCGCTCTCAGGATACAGGCCTTGATTGCGTGGTGCCGATCAAGATCGATTGTGACCTGATAGCTGTAGTAACTCAACACGCAGTCAAGGGCATCACGGTTTCCGGGCGGGGTGCGCGCCGCCTTCTTCATCGCGTCTTGCGTAAGAACACCGTATTTACCCGCAAGTTTTCCGATCACATCCTGTATGACCATGTCTTGCGCGGCATAGATGTCACTGGGTGAGCTGCCAACCTTGTATTCGTGAACCCAGATGTAGCGCTGGCTCTTGAGGTCTATGAGACGGGCAGACAATTCTACCGTGTCGCCCATGTCCATGACACTGCCTTCCAGCGCGAAATCCGCGTCGAACTCTGCGCGCAAAGCTTGTGAATCCGTGCCCCCTTGCGAAAACCTCCGCACGCTGCCCAAAGGGAGAACCCAAATATCACGAAACCGGACCAGCTCGCTGGTCAGTTGCTGTGTAATGCCATCGGCGAAATAGCTTGGCCCCTCACCCAGAGTGTCGAATGGCAGTACCGCAACCACAGGACCCTGCGGCAACGGTTGAACCGAGAGCTGAGCCGTTTTTGTGGACGACGCAAAAAAAGAAACCCAGATCAAGGCGCAAAGCACCAAAGTCCCGAAAACAGCCAACCCAGCCCTGAAAAATCGCCGGGGGCCGAAGCCGGAAACATGAGGGGGCGCAGGCTGTGCCGGTACTGGTTCCGCCGGGGGGGCAACGCTTTCAAACCTTGGGGCATAGCCGCCCTTGGGAATGGTCAATCGAATGGGATCTGATCGGCCGGGTCCAGCATAGTAGCCGTCTATATCTTGACGCAGTCGCCTCGCTTCAAGCCTGACAATCGGATCAATTTGCTGATCGAAGGTTTCATCCCGGCCGAAAACGGACATGGCGATGGACACGCCTTTGATTTGGTCCGCGCGCCCGGCCAGATACTCATCCACGATATAAGACAGAAAAGCGCGGCGCTGGGGTGTGGCGGTGAAATCTTGATGCTTCAAAAGGCGGTGCAACTGCGCCCGAATGTCATTTTCCGAAAAGCCCAACTGAAGAGTCCCGGTCCCGTAAAAAGTTCCTATAAATTAAGCACTCAGAGAGCTACGGGAACGTTCATACATGGGATTGAACTCGGGTGGCAACATGTTCGCACTTCACTGATCTTTTTCTCAGGTTAGCAGGAACGTGCAGTTTGCCACGCAGGCAGGCGCCGGAGCCTCAAGGAAGTGGCATTTGTGTTCAAAACAGCTACCGTCCCGTGCGGACGGTCTGATTTTCCCTAGTGGTGTGATTTTATTGCTGCTTCCTTGTCGCTTTCGTTATTTGCATTCAACTCGACAGGAACCGTTTGAACATGGCACGCCGACATACACTTTTTTTCTCTACCGCGCTTTCGATTTTGACGGCTGGTGCCGCGGTCGCGCAGGATCACTTTGACCCCAAGGGCAAGATGCCATCGAAATTCACGGTCGAATTTCAGGAGCAGATGCGCGACTCTCTACCATTTGACGATCAGCGCGATTTTGAAGAAAGCCGCAAAGGTCTGATCGCCGTTCCGGATTATCGCCAAATCAAGACCGAAGACGGCACTGTCGCGTGGGACATCGGCAGCTATGACTTCCTGTTGGAAGAAGGGCAGGATTTCGACTCGATCCATCCATCGCTGCAACGTCAGGCGATCCTGAACATGAACTATGGTCTTTACGAGATTCTGGAAGGCAAGATCTATCAGGTGCGCGGCTTCGATCTGTCGAACATCTCGTTCATCCGCGGCGAGACCGGCTGGATCATCTTCGATCCACTGGCATCGAAGGAAACGGCGGCGGCGGCGTTGAAACTGTTGAATGACACGGTAGGCGAGTTGCCGGTCAAGGCGGTTGTCTATTCGCACTCACATGCCGACCATTACGGCGGTGTCCGTGGTGTCATCACGGATGAAGATGTGGCCAATGGGGTCGAGGTCATCGCACCCGAAGGGTTCATGGAACATGCAGTGTCCGAGAACGTCTATGCAGGAAACGTGATGAACCGCCGTCTGTTCTTCCAATACGGTGTTTTGCTGCCGCGCGATCCGCATGGTCATGTGGATCAGTCGATCGGCAAGAACATCTCGGCCGGAACCACCGGCTTGATCGAGCCGACCCGCTATGTCTCGGACGATTATGAAGAGATCACCATCGACGGTGTGCGCATGATCTTCCAGAATACGCCTGGCACCGAAGCCCCTGCCGAGATGAACACCTATTTCCCCGACCTCAAGGCGTTCTGGGCTGCGGAAAACATCACCGGCACGATCCACAACATCTATACCCTGCGCGGCGCGCTGGTCCGCGATGCGCTCAGCTGGTCGAAGCATATCAATGACGCGCTTTATGAGTTCGGGCAGGAAGCTGAGTTGATGTTCGCTTCGCATTCCTGGCCGCGTTTCGGCAATGATCGCATTCAAGAGGTCATGCGTGCACAGCGCGACACCTACGCCAACCTCAACAACGGAGTGTTGAATCTGGCTAACAAGGGTGTGACCATCAATGAGGTCCATAATGTCTATGAGGTCCCCGAAAGTCTTCGGCAGCAATGGGCTGCGCGCAGCTATCACGGCTCGGTCGAACATAACAGCCGGGCAGTGATCAACCGGTATCTTGGGTATTGGGATGCGAACCCGACCACCTTGACGCCTCTGTCGCCCCAGGACAGCGCACCACTGTATGTCGAGATGATGGGCGGTGCCGATCCGATCCTGTCCAAGGGGCAGGGCTTGATTGACGCAGGGCAATACTTGCACGCAACCGAGATCCTGAACAAACTGGTCTATGCCGAACCGGAAAATCAGCAAGCCAAGGACCTGCTGGCTGATGCGTTCGAGCAGATCGGCTATCAAAAAGAAAGCCCTTCGGTTCGCAACTCGTTCCTTGGTGCCGCTTACGAATTGCGCAACGGCATCCCGCAAGGTGCAACTATCGAAACCACCGGCCCTGACACGATCCGGGCGATGGAAACCTCAATGTGGCTTGATTTCATAGCCATCCGCGTCAACAGCGAAAAGGCGGCGGGTATGGAATTCACGATCAACCTGTCGATTCCGGACCGGGATGAAAACATCGTCGTCGAGATGAGCAACGCCACGCTGACCCACATCGTTGATCGAAAGGCACCCGACGCAGACCTGTCGATCGCCTTGAACAGAGCGGATCTGGAGAAAGTCATGACCGGAGAGAGCAAGCTTGTCGATATGCTGGCGGACGAAACCGCTCAATCCGAGGGCAACACCGATGTTGTGTCGCAATTGGCTTCGACTCTGGACCAGTTTGATCTTGGGTTCGAGTTGATGCCCGGAACCGGAGCCGCGGACCTGACAGCGCCAGCCAATGACTTTGCTCAACCGCCGCTGGCGAACTCAAACGGAGGCTGAGTTCTACATGGATTGAAACTGGCAAGACCCAAGTCGGCATGGATTCATGGCAGCAGGAATAAAGCTGGCAAAACCCAAAACCGGCTTGGGTCACCTTTTCCGGCAGATATCAGAATTATGTGAGGTTCTGTCGCTTGTCCCCGGTGCAGCATCGGTGGATCTGGGTTCGAACCAGATACTGGCTCAAATCCACAACATACGCGATTATCCGATCAATCCCGGCGGGTTAAAGGCGTTCCATCACGTCTTTCAGCTTCGGCACCGCTGGAAGGAATAGCCGCAGTTTCAATTGGTTTCCGATGGCCCGCCGGGGCTGTACACCGTAAACAGCTCTTTTGGTTCATTCACCCCGCGCAGCATGTAGCGACCGACCGAGACAAGCTCCTGCGCGCAGGGCTGTGCAGCGCGGGCGACATCATCCGAGATCAGGATCCTCTGACCCAAAGACCGGTGCATTCCCGCAATGCGGGCGGCCTGGTTGACAGCCGGGCCGATCACCGTGAAGTCCAGCCGGGTCTCGGACCCGATATTGCCATAGAGAATCTCGCCCGAATGCAAGGCCAGCGTATAGTTGGCCACCGGCAGACCCTGCGCGCGGCGCCTTGCGTTCAGTTCATCCATGCGGGACTGCAATAAGGGCACGGCCTCAAGCGCGGCACGGGCGTCTTCGTCGATCTCTCCGACATCGAACATTGCCATCAGGCCGTCACCCATGAATTTCAGGATGTTGCCGCCCTTGTCATGCACCACACCCACGGCGACGGCCAGATAGTCGTTCAGCATGTCGATGATCTCATGCCCCGGCAGGTCTTCGGACAGCGTGGTGAAGCCTTCGAGGTCGAAATTCCAGATCACAGCGTCGATTTGCTGCAAAGACCCACGCCGAATTTCACCCGACAGAACCCGGCGACCGGCATCCCGCCCCAGATAAACCCGCATCAAATCCTTGGCCAGTTCCTGGTTCTTGGCGGATTTGAGCGCCAGCCCCAGATGCGGCAGTACAGTTTGTATTTGGTTCAGATCGCTGTCTTCGAATCCGTTCGGTGCGTCGCTGGTCCAGGACATCAGAACACCATCGCTGACCTTTTTCGTACCGTCGGGGCGCAGTTGTCTGGCCCCTTCATATGACAGGCCGGTGGCATAATAATCGGTCGCTCCGATTTCACGCAGATCATTCAACAAGGGAAAGCGGCTGGGTTCATTATGGTCGACCAGTTTGACCCGGATTTCATCCAGATCACCGTTCAGCAGCGTATAGAGTGGGCTTTGCTGCCAAACTTCGCTGGGCGTTTCCGTGAACTCAAATTTCTCGGATTCACCGCCCGCGCCGTTGTACCAGCTGTAACCGGTACCTCCGTAAACCGGATGCAGAGTCGACTGCGCCGCATGAAAGCGCATCAACGGAATACCCATTTCCACCAATCGGGCACAAAACCCTTCCAACAGCTCTTCTTGCCCGGCGCCCTCCAGCCCCTTGCTGACCAGCCATTCGATCAGGGAATGTGAGAAAACTGAAGCGGAATCTGGCAATGTCATTTTGTTGTCCGTATCAAGTATGATCCCCATTTGGGGGCAGGCCGCGTCAATTGCCATAGGTCAGTCCAAACCAGCCAACCTTTGCAGCATTTGTCGCAATAACGCGGCCTCTTCCGGTTTGAACAGGCCTGACAGTTTCGCATCGTAATTGGCAGCTACGCCGCGCAGGTCACGATACACAGCTTGCCCTGCTGGTGTTAGTGTCAACCATTCCGCCCGCCGATCCGCTTCGTCCCGTGAGCGTTTCAGGTATCGACGCTGTTCCAGCTTGGCGACAGCACGGCTGATTTTGGTTTTGTGCATTCTGGCGCGCTCGCCGATTTCTTTGGCGGTCATCTCGCCAAACAAACCCAGATGGAACAATACCCGCCATTCGGTTCTGAGCATCCCATAGCGGCCCTTGTAAACTGCCTGAAACTCTAGCGAAGCCCGTTCGGCCGCCTGATTCAGCAGGAAGGGCAGAAAATTTTGCAGATAAAAGTCATCATTTTTTTCGGATTCATCGTGTGTCATGCTTGTTAGTTACAAAATCAACTATTACCCGACAAGCAGCAAACGGAGGAAAACGCAATGAATCGTCCGACTGATCCGCATACGCTGACACAGGCTGCGACGCCTGTCGGAACTCATGCAGGCTATATGCCTGGCTTTGGAAATGACTTTGAAACCGAGGCCCTGCCCGAGGCCCTGCCGCAAGGCATGAACAGCCCGCAACGGTGCAACTATGGTCTTTACGGAGAGCAGCTGAGCGGCACCGCCTTTACCGCCAACCCGCCCGAGCGCACCTGGTGCTATCGAATTCGCCCATCGGTAAAGCACTCACACCGTTATGAAAAAATCGATCTTCCCTACTGGAAATCGGCCCCCTGCATTGATCCGGATGTAATCAGCCTTGGACAATACCGCTGGGATCCTATCCCGCATTCCGATGAAGGTCTGAACTGGATGACGGGTATGCGGACCATGACGACCGCAGGTGACGTGAACACGCAGGTCGGCATGGCAAGCCACATCTATCTGGTCACGGAATCCATGGTGGATGACTATTTCTTTTCGGCTGATTCCGAATTGCTGGTTGTGCCACAGGAAGGACGCCTGCGATTTGCGACGGAATTGGGAATCATCGACCTGGAACCCAAGGAGATCGCTATCATTCCACGCGGTTTGCTGTACCGGGTCGAGGTACTGGAAGGCCCTGCGCGCGGCTTTGTCTGCGAGAATTACGGTCAGAAGTTTGAACTGCCGGGTCGCGGACCAATCGGTGCCAACTGCATGGCCAACCCGCGCGACTTCAAGGCGCCGGTGGCCGCTTATGAGGATCGTGAAACCCCTTCTACCGTGACAATCAAATGGTGCGGGCAATTCCACACAACCAAGATCGGCCACAGCCCGCTGGATGTCGTGGCATGGCACGGCAACTATGCGCCCTACAAATACGACCTGCGCAACTATTGCCCCGTCGGCGCGATCCTGTTTGACCACCCCGACCCGTCGATCTTTACTGTTCTGACGGCTCCGTCCGGCCAGCCCGGTACGGCCAATATCGACTTTGTCCTGTTCCGTGAACGCTGGATGGTGATGGAAGACACGTTCCGCCCGCCGTGGTACCACAAGAACATCATGTCCGAGCTGATGGGCAACATCTACGGCCAGTACGACGCGAAACCGCAGGGCTTTGTTCCCGGCGGCACAAGCCTACACAACATGATGATCCCACACGGCCCCGACAGGGAGGCCTTCGACAAGGCGTCATACTCGAACCTGGGGCCGGACAAGCTGGACCAGACAATGTCGTTCATGTTCGAAACCCGCTTCCCGCAGCACCTGACCTCGTTTGCCGCCACCGAAGCGCCGTTGCAGGATGACTATATCGACTGCTGGACATCGCTTGAGAAGAAGTTCGACGGAACGCCGGGCAAGAAATGAGCCACCCATCGGTTCAGTTTCATTGCCGTCGTCCTGCCCGCGCTGAACATGCCGGAGTTGAACCGGTTGCCGAGCCAACGTGCCTCGGCAACCGGTGTGCAGTGACGCCTCGTGCATATGACATGCCACAACCGCGGCGGCTTCGTGCTTTTGCTATCGCCGTTCCAAAGCTAAAATCTTCTCGAACCTCTTAGAACACAACAAAATAGGGGCAAGATATGCCTTTGATGACTTCGTGGGTGGCGTCGGCCAATGACGCGACACATCCGTTCCCACTGAACAATTTGCCTTATGGTGTCTTCTCGACCGAAGGTGATGATCCCCGCTGTGGTGTGGCCATCGGTGACATGATCCTCGACGTCACCGCCGCCGAAGCCGAGGGGTTGATCACCCTGAGCGATGAGCCGCTGTTCGACATGCCGTTCTGGAACCCTCTCATGGAGGAAGGCCCAGCCGTCTGGGCGGCCCTGCGTGAGCGGCTGATCAGCCTGCTGGCCGAGGGTTCAGATGAACAAGCCAAGGTCGAACCGCTGCTTGTCAAACAAGAAGATGCGGAAATGCATCTGCCCTTTGCGGTCAGCGAATACACCGATTTCTACGCAGGCCGAAACCATGCCTTCAACGTGGGCACCATGTTCCGGGGGCCGGAAAACGCCCTGCCACCGAACTGGCTGCACATTCCCATTGGTTACAACGGCCGCGCATCTTCGGTCGTGGTATCAGGCACGGATATTCGCCGCCCCTGGGGTCAGTTGAAAGCCCCCGATCAGGACTTGCCCGCCTTCCTGCCCAGTCGCCGTTTTGACATCGAGCTTGAGATGGGCGCGATTGTCGGAACGCCCTCGGATGGTCCGATCACCGTGCAGGAAGCGGATGACAATATCTTCGGTTACGTGCTTCTGAATGACTGGTCCGCGCGCGACATCCAGGCATGGGAATATCAGCCGCTGGGCCCGTTTCAGGCAAAGGCCACGGCAACCTCGATCAGCCCGTGGATCGTGACCAAGGCGGCGCTCGAGCCATTCCGCTGTGACACGCCACCCCGCGAGTTCGAGCTTCTGGATCACCTCAAGGATTGCGGCCCGATGCTCTATGACATCGATCTGGCGGTCACCATGGCACCTGCCGGGCAACCCGCCACGACGATTGCCCGGACCAATTACAACCAGATGTACTATTCCGCTGCGCAGCAATTGGCGCATCACACCACATCAGGATGCCCCATGAACGCGGGCGACCTGCTGGGATCGGGGACCATTTCCGGGCCAACCAAACCTGAACGTGGCTCGTTGCTGGAGCTTAGCTGGGGCGGCAAGGAACCTCTGACATTGGACAGCGGTGAAACCCGCAGCTTCATCGACGATGGCGACACGTTGACCCTTACCGGCGCAGCTCGTGGCGACGGCTACACGATCGGCTTCGGTGAATGTGTCGGCACCGTTTTGCCCGCTCTTGAAAACCCATATTCACGATAAGGAACCCACCATGGCCAAGGCATTCGCGTCCCAGGGGGACATGTCGGAAAAAAAGATCAGCTTTACTGAAGTCGGAGAAGGGCTTTATGCCTTTACCGCCGAAGGCGACCCGAATTCGGGTGTAATCATCGGCGACGACAGCGTGATGATTGTCGAGGCGCAGGCGACTCCGCGTCTGGCAAATAAGGTAATCGAATGCGTGCGTTCCGTCACCGACAAACCGATCACGCATGTGGCCCTGACCCACTACCACGCAGTGCGTGTTCTGGGCGCAAGCGCATTCGGCGCGCAGCAGATCCTGATGTCGGATATGGCCCGCGCCATGGTCGTCGAGCGGGGTCAAGAAGACTGGGACAGCGAATTCCAGCGCTTCCCGCGCCTCTTTGAAGGGCATGAAAGCATCCCTGGCCTGACATGGCCCACCACCACCTTCAGCGATACGATGACGGTGTATCTGGGAAACCGCCGGATCGACCTGATGCATCTGGGCCGCGCGCATACAGCTGGCGATATCGTCATCCATGTGCCGGATCAGAACGTGATGTTCACCGGCGATATCGTCGAATATCACTCGGCCTGCTATTGCGGCGACGGTCATTTTAGCGATTGGGGCGACACGCTGGACGAGATCAAGTGGTTCGACGTCGACGCCATCGCACCGGGGCGCGGTGACGCGCTGGTTGGCAAGGACATGGTGAATGCGGCCATCGAGAACACCCGCGATTTTGTCGAAAGCACATACCGGCCGGCGGCGAAGGTTGCCGCGCGCGGCGGGTCCCTGAAAGAGGCCTGGGACGCAGTCCGCGCTGAATGCGATCCGAAGTTCGCCGACTACGCAATCTACGAGCACTGCCTGCCGTTCAACGTGGCCCGCGCCTATGACGAGGCGCGCGGCATTGACACGCCCCGCATCTGGACCGCCCAGCGCGACCTCGAGATGTGGGAAGCCCTGCAAGGCTGACGAAAAACGGTCGAGTTTGATCCAGATCGTTTTTTGCGGCGGGATTCGATGAAACCATAATCTAAGACCTCCGGCGCCCGTCGTCGGGGGACAGGACATGCAGCACATCGGTGCATCTGTTTCGGGGGGAGCCCATGAACAAGATCTTTGAAACGCCGCTATACGGATATGAACGCAGCCCGGATCAGGACAGCCCGACGCCCGTCAGGCGCAAGGTGATCGTTATCGGTGCGGGGCCGGTTGGTCTGGCCGCCGCCATCGATCTGGCCCAGCAAGGGGTCGAAGTTGTGGTTCTGGACGAGAATGACAAAGTCAGCTTCGGCAGCCGCGCCATCTGTTTTTCTCAGCGCACGCTGGAAATCGCAGACCGGCTGGGTTGCGGCCAGCAATTGGTCGACAAAGGTGTGCTGTGGGACCGGGGCAAGGTCTTTTTCGACGACCGTCAGGTCTATGATTTCAACCTTCAGCCGGACGAAGGTTATGCCAACCCGGCCTTCATAAACTTGCAGCAATACCATTTTGAAAACTTCTTTGTGGAACGCGTGCGCGAGTTGCAGACAGAAGGCGCACCGATTGAAATTCGCGGGCGCAACAAGGTTGACGCAATCGGTACGCACGAAGATCACGTTCGGCTGGAGGTCGAAACCCCCGAAGGCCCTTATACACTCGAGGCCGAATGGCTGATCGCCTGCGATGGTGCCGCGTCCCCCACCCGGCGCATGCTGGGCATCGATTTCGAAGGGCGTGTTTTCGAAGACAATTTCCTGATCGCGGACGTGATCATGGATGCCGATTTCCCCTCGGAACGCTGGTTCTGGTTTGACCCGCCGTTCAATCGCGGGCAATCCGCGCTTTTGCACAAACAACCCGACAATGTCTGGCGTATTGACCTGCAACTGGGTTGGGACATCGACAAGGAACGCGAAAAGCGCCCCGAGAATGTGATCCCGCGCCTCAAGGCGATGCTGGGCGATGACGTCGAGTTTCAGCTGGAGTGGGTCTCGATCTATACGTTCCAGTGTCGCCGCATGGAGAGCTTCCGCAAAGGGCGTGTCCTATTCGCAGGCGACAGCGCGCACCAGGTCAGCCCCTTTGGCGCGCGCGGTGCCAATTCCGGCCTGCAAGACACTGACAACCTGTGCTGGAAACTGAAACTGGTGCTGGATGGGAAAGCCCCCGAAAGCCTGCTGGACAGCTACAACGCGGAACGCGTGCACGGGGCTGATGAGAACATCCAGAAATCCAGCCGCTCCACCGATTTCATCACGCCGAAATCCGAAATGTCGCGGGTTCTGCGGGATGCGGTTCTGGACCTCAGCGAGAAGTACGAATTTGCGCGTCCGTTGGTGAATTCGGGACGCCTGAGTCAACCTTGCACCTATGACGGCTCGACCCTGAATTCTGCCGACGCGCTGGATGGCCCAGCCGAAACGCGCCCCGGCTCGGCCTGCCCGGACGCGCCGCTGGGTGATGCGTTCCTGTTGCCCAAACTGGCAGGCAAATTCACCCTTTTGACGATTGACGCGGATGCCCCGGAGGTGCTGGAAGAAGACGGGGTCGAGGTCACGCGGTTGGCGCTGTCGGTCAAGGATGACCAGACCCTGGCGCTGAAACGTCGCTATCTGGGCGACGCAACCAGCGCGGTTTATCTGATCCGTCCTGATCAGCACGTGGCGGCGCGCCGGGACAGTTATGAAGAAAACAGTTTCCGCCATGCAATCCGCAGAGCCTGTGGTAAGGAGTGAGCGAGATGTCTGACCTGATCCTTTCCCCGAATATCGACGATGCTGACGACTTCTATGCCGAGCTGCTGGCCGCGCATGAAGGGCTTGAAAAAGCCGACAGTGACGCGCTGAACGCCCGACTGGTTCTGGTGCTGGCCAATCACATCGGCGACAAGGCGGTGTTGTCTGACGCTATTCGCGCCGCCACCCTGGCCGACACGTGACGGATTCGAATGTGAGCAAAACCGTCCTTTATGACTATTGGCGGTCCTCGGCCAGCTATCGGGTGCGGATCGCCCTGAATCTGGCCGGGATCGACTATCGCGCGGTTGTCGTCGACCTGGTGGGCGGCGAACACAAGGGCGATGCACATATTGCGCGAAATCCACAAGGGTTGGTTCCGGTGCTGGATATTGACGGGCAGCGGCTGACTCAGTCTCTGGCCATTCTCGACTATCTGGACAAGACACGTGAATTGAACCTTCTGCCCGACGATGCAGCAGGGCGCGCGCGCGTGCAGGCGCTGGCCTATGCGATTGCGGTGGACATTCACCCTGTTTGCAACCTTTCAGTTGCTCGCCATGCGACCACCCTCAGCAAAGATCCGACCGACATGCCCGGAGAGTGGATGCGGCACTTCATCCGGCCGGGGTTGCAGGCCTTCGAGACCATGTTGGGTGAGTTTGAACAAACCCCCTATTGCGTTGGTTCACAGCCCGGCCTCGCCGACATCTGCCTGATCCCGCAGATCTACAATGCACGCCGGTGGAAGGTCGACTTGTCGGACATGCCGCGTCTGCTGGGTGTCGAAAAGGCCTGTGCCGATCACCCCGCATTTGTCGCGGCGCATCCTGACAGGCACGCACCCCAATAAGCTTGCACAGGTCCTGTGTGCCGGTGTGCCTAGGCGTTCGTCGCAATCGGACTTAGCTTTGTTTCATCAAAGCAAAAGAGGTTCTGATGCCCGAGATCACCGGATACCACGCCCATGTCTATTTCGACGCCGATACGCAGCACACGGCGCAACAGGTCTGCGAAGAGGCCGCCCGTCTGTTCCCCGTCCGGATGGGGCGCATGCATAGCCGCAATGTTGGCCCCCACCCGCGCTGGAGCTGCCAGTTGAGCTTTGCCGCTGATGCCTTCGATCAGGTCACTCCGTGGTTGATGCTGAACCGGCGAGGTCTTACCGTTTTCACCCACCCGGAAACCGGCGACCATCTGGCCGATCACCGCGATCGCGCGATTTGGATGGGTGAAATGCTGGATCTGGACCTGTCGATCTTTGACACGCTTCAGCCCAGCGCCCGCGCCTGATCCCGCAGAACGAATTTCTGCACCTTGCCGGTTGAAGTCTTCGGCAGGGTGCCAAACACCACGGTCTTGGGCGCTTTGAAATGGGCCATGTTGTCCCGGCAAAAGGCAATCAGCTCTGCCTCGGTCGCGGTTGTACCAGGCTTCAGCTCGACAAAGGCACAGGGGGTTTCGCCCCATTTCTCGTCTGGCCGGGCCACAACCGCCGCTTCCATTACTGCCGGGTGTTTGTAGAGAATGCCCTCGACCTCGACGGAGGAGATGTTCTCGCCACCTGAAATGATGATGTCCTTGGACCGGTCTTTGAGCGCGATATAGCCATCCGGATGCATGACGCCCAAATCGCCGGATGCAAACCAGCCGCCCTTGAAGGCCCCATCGGTGGCATCAGGGTTCTTGAGATACCCTTTCATCACCACGTTGCCCTGCATAAAGATCTCGCCCATGGTTTCGCCATCCGCGGGCACGGGCTCCATCGTTTCGGGATCGGCCACCATCAGGCCAGACAGTGCCGTATACCGCACGCCCTGCCGTACTTTAAGGGCAGCACGGTCTTCGGGTCCCTTGTCGTTCCATTCATCCTTCCAGGCACAAACGACCGAGGGCCCGTAAGTCTCGGTCAGGCCATAAACGTGCGTGACTTCGACCCCCATCGCCTCCATCGCTTCGATCACGGCGGCCGGCGGCGGAGCACCAGCGGTCATCACCTTGATCTGATGGTCAAAGTCTTTCAGTTCATCCGGCGCGTGGGCCAGCATGTTCAAAACGATAGGAGCACCGCAGAAATGGGTGACCTTCTCGTCGCGGAATGCCGCATAGATCGGCTCGGCACGCACGGCGCGCAGACAGACGGACACGCCCGCATTGGCGGCCATGGCCCAGGGGAAGCACCAGCCGTTGCAGTGAAACATCGGCAAGGTCCACAGATAGATCGAATGCTTGGGCATGTCCCAGTCCAGCAAATCCGATTGTGCATTCAGGGTGGCGCCGCGGTGGTGATAAACCACGCCCTTGGGATTGCCCGTTGTGCCGGACGTATAGTTCAGGGTGATCGCGTCCCATTCGTCCTCGGGCAGTGACCAATCAAATTCCAGGTCGCCCCCTGATATCAGGGCGTCATAGGTCAGGCTGCCAAGCCTTTCACCGCCTTCAAAGCTGGGATCCTCGATGTCGATTACCAGAATATCATGATCAACCTGCTCCAGCGCCTCCTTCACGACGCCGGAAAACTCGGGGTCAACCAACAACGCCTTGGTTTCGGCGTGGTTCAGGATGAAAGCGACTATCGAAGCATCCAGACGCGTGTTGATGGCATTCAAAACGGCGCCCGCCATGGGCACACCAAAATGCGCTTCGTACATCTCGGGGATGTTTGCGGCGATAATTGATACGGTATCTCCCTTTCCGATACCCCGCGCATTCAGGGCCCCCGCCAGCCGGCGGCACCGGGCATAGGTTTCAGCCCAGGTATACCGCCGCTCACCATAAACGACCGACGAGTAATCGGGATAAACCTGCGCCGTGCGCTCAATGAAGGAGAGGGGCGACAAGGGTGTGTAATTCGCCCGGCATTTGTCCAAATGACGCTCATAGATATTGGTCGCTGCCAACTGCTGATCCTCCCTGCACTCGGTTTGCGCGACTTGAGCATAAACTTGGTGCTCTGACAAATCCGTAGTATTACGGTCCCCTTATTGACTGGCAATACGGGATGGTGCGATCTGGCCCTACTTAGATCCGGCCATTCGCGGTGATCTGAAGTATCTTAAACATATGCCGGGGCACGCCATCTCCGCACCCCGTGCACCGCACCTCACTGAAAGGACTTGTCATGGACGGCACGTTCAACGAAAACGATCTTTCCCGCGTGGTCGAAGCCGACCGCGCCCATATCTGGCACCATCTGATTCAGCATAAACCCTTTGAAACCAATGATCCCCGCATCATTGTCGAAGGCAAAGGCATGCGCGTCTGGGACCAGAAAGGCAAAGAGCATCTGGATGCGGTTTCCGGCGGCGTCTGGACTGTGAACGTCGGCTATGGCCGCGAATCGATTTGCAAGGCCGTTTACGACCAGCTGATGAAACTGTGCTATTTCGCCAATACCGCAGGCTCGATCCCCGGCTCCATCTTCGCTGAAAAACTGATCGACAAGATGCCCGGCATGAGCCGCGTGTATTACACCAATTCGGGCTCTGAAGCGAACGAGAAGGCGTTCAAGATGGTGCGCCAGATCGCGCACAAGAAGTACGGCGGCAAGAAGACCAAGATTCTGTATCGCGACCGCGACTATCACGGTTCGACTCTGGCAACCATGTCGGCAGGCGGTCAGGACGAGCGCACCGCTCAATACGGACCTTTTGCACCTGATTTCGTCCGCGTGCCGCACTGCATGGAATACCGCAAGCACGAGCTGGATGGCGCACCGGAAGAGAACTTCGGCGAATGGGCCGCAGATCAGATCGAACAGGTCATCCTGCGCGAAGGTCCCGACACCGTTGGCGCGCTGTGCCTTGAGCCAGTGACCGCAGGTGGCGGCGTGATCGAAGCGCCCGAAGGATACTGGCAGCGCGTGCAGGAGATCTGCAAGAAATACGACGTGCTGCTGCATATCGACGAGGTTGTCTGCGGCGTGGGCCGCACCGGCACATGGTTCGGTTATCAGCAATACGGCATCAAGCCGGATTTCGTGACCATGGCCAAAGGCGTCGCCTCGGGCTATGCCGCGATTGCCTGCATGGTCACCACCGAGGAAGTCTTTGACATGTTCAAGGAGAATGCTTCGGACCCGATGAGCTATTTCCGCGACATCTCGACCTTTGGTGGCTGCACTGCCGGTCCGGCGGCTGCGATCGAAAACATGCGCATCATCGAGGATGAAAACCTGCTGGGCAATTGCGCGGCCATGGGTGACCGCATGATGGGCAACCTTCAGGCGCTGATGGAAAAGCACAAGGTTATTGGCGACGTGCGCGGCAAGGGCCTGTTCCTGGGTGCCGAGCTGGTCGCAGACCGTGGTTCTAAAGAGCCGGTGGACGAGAAACTGGCGCAGGCGGTTGTGGCCGACTGTATGAACCAGGGCGTGATCATCGGCGTCACCAACCGCTCGATCCCAAGCCGCAACAACACGCTGTGCTTCTCGCCCGCCCTGATCGCCACGGCGGATGACATCGACCAGATCACCGACGCGGTCGATGGCGCGCTGGGGCGTGTGTTCGGATAAGTTACCTTAACGGAACCTATGAAAACCGGCGCTAAAATGCGCCGGTTTTTTCGCTCGCATGGCATCTACGCGGACTTTCCTGCCATTCCTCTAATTTCTCAGACTTCTGAGAATTCGTTGATAGAACGCGCCGTTTGCATCTTCAGCGGTAGGTTCGTTGATCAATTCCCAATCCAAATCCAGTGGTCCAGCCGGAACTAGTTGCCGCGCGATCTCGGCTGGTGTGGTTTCATCGCTGGTTCCGCTCTCCCAATCGTGAAAAGCCGATGAGTATCGAACGACCGCCCCGCTGGTGGGCAAATCGAGCGAACCTCCCTCGGCAAAAAACGTCAACCCGTCACCCATTTCTTCCCCTATGAGCTTGAGCCTAGGTCCCAATCGATGTTTGAGGATGGCGACAAAAACTATCGCAGCCGAAAACGTGAATTTATCGACAAGCACAACAACCTGCCTGCTTGCGTTTTCAGAGATGGCGTCGATCAAGGGCATCGTTTTAAGAAAGTCGCCACCGGTGTTTCCACGAATATCAATCAAGAGCGTTTTTTCCGAGCAAACGCGTACTTGTTCTGCTGCACCTGAGATGGCTTTCGGCAGCGCACCTTCTCCTGAATCGAGAAAACTGGGCAACAGTATCGAAAGCCCAAGTCCCCGCCAGCCCTTAGTCTCCACAAGTCTCTCGGGTGTCCAAGCCGGATCGGCCCGGCCATGCTCGTTTCTCGGGTAGAGCGTTGATGCAGGAACCGTATGACTGTTTTCCACTTTGAATTCGGATATCTGACCGTTCTCGTCTTGCACGCGATACTCGGTCGTTTCGTCTTTTGAGGAAAAACCGAGACGAGCCAAAGCATAGGGCCACACCAGTATAATCGATCCGATTACCCGTTTCCTTTGGCGCGTTCCTGCCAGAAATGTTCCTGAAGCGGCTTCGATTCGGCTTAACGGTGTACCGTTGACTGCAACCAGCTTTCCTCTGGGCGCAGTTGTTTCTGGTGCCTTACCAACTAACTGGATGGCAGTTCCGATGCTCACGAATCTCAGCGGGAGCACCGAGATGGCATCATTCGGAATCAGCCGTGTGTGCCCGTTGTCGGGAAGTGCCAGTAGGCGCATTGTTGAAAACAGAAAGGCCTCTTTTAGACCTTCTGAAGCGTATCTTCGGGCATCACTAATGCAACTGTCTATCGCCGTCTGTTCGATCCGCCGAAAGCTGGGATCACGTGGCAAGGCAGTTTCTAAAACTTGCTCAAAGTCTTGTACCAGCGACATAGTTTAAGGTGCGCACGACTGCCGGACGATGTCCAGAGTGTGCTTAACACCGACGTCCAATCCATGGAAAACAAAAAAGCCGCCCCAAATGGGACGGCCTTTCTTTCACTGTCTCTCGAAAGAGGATCAGGCAGCCAGAGCGGCCTGAGCTTTGGCGACGATCGCGCCGAACGCTTCCGGTTCGTGCACGGCCAAATCAGCCAGAACTTTGCGGTCCACTTCGATACCGGCCAGGTTCAGGCCATTGATGAAGCGGGAATATGTCAGTGCTTCGTCATGCGAACGGACAGCAGCATTGATACGCTGGATCCACAGCGCGCGGAAGTTGCGCTTGCGGTTCTTACGGTCGCGGGTTGCATACTGGTTCGCCTTGTCGACGGCCTGACGGGCAACCTTGAAGGTGCTCTTGCGGCGGCCATAGTAACCTTTGGCGGCCTTGATGACCTTCTTGTGACGGGCGTGAGTTACGGTTCCACCTTTAACGCGGGACATCTCTTAATCTCCTCTTAGCGGTCGTAGGGCATGTAGCCCTTGACGATCTTGGCGTCGGGGGCGGACAGGGTGGTGTTGCCACGGGCGTCGCGGATGAATTTCTTGGTCCGCTTGATCATGCCGTGCCGTTTGCCGGCCTGGCCAGCAAGGACCTTACCGGTCGCAGTCACCTTGAAGCGCTTTTTGGCGCTCGACTTGGTCTTCATCTTAGGCATTTCCGTCTCCTTTTTCGGGTTCGGTTCCAGACGCGACTCGGCATGCCATCTCGGCCGGTCACGCGATCAGAAGCGCCGTTTACGCAAGTTCGGTCATACTGGCAAGGGGGTTTGGATCAGATTCTGCGCTTTTTGCCGGCTGATCGGGCACTGGGGCGACAAAGGCCGCCCCAGTGATTGGGTTTAGTGTTCGAATTTCCGGATTTCACCGGTTTTCAGGCGCTCGGAATACGAAGCCAGCTCCTGACGCACCACTTTCATCAGGAAGTAGAGCGCAAAGACGTTGACCACCGCCATCGCAAAGATCGCCGCATCCGAGAAGTCGATGACCGGGCCAAGGTTGGCTGCGGCACCGATGACGACGAAGATGCAGAAGATGATCTTGAACACCAGCTCTTTGGTGTGACCCTCACCAAACAGGTAGGTCCAGGCCTTGAGGCCATAGTAGGACCAGCTGATCATGGTCGAGAAGGCAAACAGGATCACCGCAACCGCCAGGATATACGGGAAGAAACCGAACGCGCTGCCGAAGGCGGCAGAAGTCAGGCTGACACCCGAGTTGCCGTCAACAGTGGCAATCGCCGTGCCGGCCTCATTCAGCATGTAGTTTCCGGTTTCCGGATCGATGATCAATTGCTGGGTGATGATGATGACCAGAGCGGTCATTGTGCAGATCACCACTGTGTCGATGAACGGTTCCAGCAAGGAAACGAAGCCTTCCGTGATCGGTTCCTTGGTCCGAACAGCCGAGTGCGCAATCGCTGCCGAGCCAACACCCGCTTCGTTCGAAAACGCCGCACGTTTGAAGCCCTGGATCAACGCCCCGACCATGCCGCCTGCAACACCCAGACCGGTGAAGGCGCCGGCGAAGATCTGACCAAAGGCCCAGCCGATCATATCCGCATTCATCAAGATGATGACCAGAGCGGTCAGAACGTAGAGAACGCCCATGAACGGCACCACCTTCTCGGTCACCCGTGCGATAGACTTCAAGCCGCCGACGATGACCATGAAAACAACCGCTGCGAAGACCAGCCCGGTAATCCAGCCCGGATAGTCACCCACGATTCCCGCGATCTGCTGATGCGCCTGATTGGCCTGGAACATGTTGCCCCCACCCAGCGCGCCAAGGATACAGAAGATCGAGAACAAAACCGCAAGGATCTTGCCGCCCGGCAAGCCCAGTTCGTTGAACCCTTTGGACATATAGTACATCGGGCCACCCGAAACGGTGCCATCTTCGTACTCGTTGCGGTATTTCACGCCCAGCGTACATTCGGTGAATTTCGACGCCATCCCCAGAAGACCGGCCAGGATCATCCAGAAGGTTGCGCCCGGTCCGCCGATGCCGACGGCGACGGCAACACCCGCGATATTCCCCAGACCGACTGTTCCGGACAGCGCCGTGGCCAGAGCCTGAAAATGGCTGACCTCGCCTGCATCATTGGGGTCGGAATAGTCACCTTTGACAAGACTGATTGCGTGGCCAAAAAACCGCATCTGCACAAAAGCAAAATACAGCGTGAAGACCGTCGCAGCGATCACCAGCCACATCACGATCCATGGGAAGCTGGTCCCGGGGAATGGCGCGAAGATGAAGCTGACGAATGGACCGGTCAGATCAGCGAATGTCTGATTGATTTTTTCATCAAGCCCCGGAGCATCTTGCGCAAAGGCAGGGCTGGCGACAATGGCGGCTGCCATCGAGGCGCCGAGTTGTTTGAGCATTCTCATTTTGTCCCTCCCTTCAGTTCACAACCGTGACCGGAACATCGGCATGCATCACAAGGTTCTGGGTCGAGCTGCCGAAGATACGTTTCTTGATCCCGTCCGCCGAAGACCGGCCGACAACGATCTGCGAGCCGCCCATTTCCATTGTAATGGCGTTCAAGGTCTCGGCCACGTCGCCGTGGCGAACAACACCGTGCGCTTCAAAACCAGCCTCTCTGAGGGCCTCAACGGCAGGTGTCACGATACGTGACGTCGCCAGATCAACCTCTTCTTCCCGTCGCTTGTGACGCTGTGCGTTTTCTTCCGGTGTCTGAAAGGTGTAAGGGGACCATTCGATCACATAAGCGACCACCAGTTCACACGACCCGATCAACTTTGCCAAATCCTTGGCAAAGGCAATCACGCGCTCACCGGTCTCTGTCCCGTCGAGTCCTATGACAATCTTTGTTGTCATGTCGTTCCTCCATTATTTTTCATTTGGCCGAGGCCCGTGCCCCCGGCAGGGCAGCCGGAACTTGGAACTTTCAATAAGACCACCCTTTGGTAAGTATCAGGAATTTTCACTAGGAATTGGGGATTTTTTTGGTCTATATTCAGTGGAAATTGTCGTTTTGCACTAAAATAACAGGAAGTTTTACTGATTAGTAGAGAATTGGACAATATCGATCAACGCATCCTGCACGAGCTTGAGGCCAATGGCCGGCTCTCAATAGTTGAGCTTGCGGCGCGCGTAAACCTTACGAATACGCCCTGTTCCGAACGTGTGAAACGGCTGGAAAAGAACGGCTATATCAAGGGCTATAGCGCCATCGTCGACAAAGAGAGAATGGGCCTGGCCCTTCTGACCGTCGTACAGGTGTCGTTGACCGCAACGGCCGAGCAATCCCTGGAAAAATTCAACGAGGCCGTACGCGATGTGCCGGAAATCGAAAGCTGCCTGATGGTGGCAGGGTCGTTCGATTATCTTTTGACTGTCCGCACCCGCGATATCGCGCATTTCCGGATGATACTGGGCGAGAAAATCAACAAGCTGCCCGGGATTCACCAAACCAGCTCATTCACGGTCATGGAGGCCGTGAAAGAGCCGGTTGGTCAACGGGTGTCCGGGCTTTGATACCCGTTCTGGTTATTCGGGATCCGTGCTGTAGATCAGTCGCTCGTCACAAGGTGCCACGCGCAGAATGTTGGTGGTACCCGGTACGTTGAACGGCACCCCGGCGGTGACAACGATCTGGTCAGTTTCAGTTGCAAAGCCCCCTGCCCTTGCGGCGCGCGCTGCGTTTACAACCGCGCTTTTGAACCGTTCAAGCTCGGGCGTCATGACGCAGTTGCAACCCCAGCTCAGGCAGAGTCTGCGCGCCGTTCCCATCAGCGACGTCATCGCGATAATCGGAACACCGGGACGTTCGCGCGCGGTCAATGCGGCTGTCGTGCCACTTTGCGTAAAGCAGCAGATCGCTTTGATATCGGTTTTCTCGGCTATTTCACGCGCGGCGGCAACGATCCCGTCCGCAACGGTGGTTCCCTTGGCGGTACGCGAGGCTGCGATGATCTGTGTATACGTCGGGTCGGCTTCGACTTCGATGGCAACCTTGTTCATCGTCTGCACCGCTTCGATCGGATAGGCACCGGCAGCCGATTCCGCGCTGAGCATGATGGCATCAGTGCCTTCGTAGATCGCCGTCGCAACGTCCGACACTTCGGCACGGGTCGGCATCGGGCTTTCGATCATGCTTTCCAGCATCTGTGTGGCGACGATGACGGGCTTGGCTGCCCCACGGCATTTACGGACCAGTCGTTTCTGGATCGGAGGCACGGCAGACACGGGCAGTTCCACACCCAGGTCGCCGCGTGCCACCATGATCCCGTCCGACGCATCAAGGATGTCGTCAAACGCCTCAACTGCCGCAGGCTTTTCAATCTTGGACAGGATCGCTGCGCGACCATCCGCAAGCGCGCGAGCCTCGAAAACGTCCTTGGCGCGCTGCACGAAGCTCAGCGCCAACCAGTCCACACCCAGTTGGCAGACAAACTCCAGATCCTCTCGGTCCTTGGCCGACAAAGCCGCCAGCGGCAGCACCACATCAGGAACGTTGACACCCTTGCGGTTCGAGATCGTGCCACCCACCTCGACCGTGCAATTTGCAAAATCCTGCCCACAGTCCTGAACGATCAGTCGGATCTTGCCGTCATTCACCAGCAGGCGCGCGCCCGGCTCAAGCGCCGCAAAAATCTCGGGATGCGGCAGGCAGACACGTTTGGTGTCGCCCGCAGCAGGGTCGAGGTCGAGCCGGAAGGACGCACCTTCTTCCAGCTCCTCTGCTTCATTGGCAAAGACACCAACGCGCAGCTTGGGCCCCTGAAGGTCGGCCAGAATGGCAATCGGGCTGTCCAGATCCTTTTCCACCTGCCGAATGATCTTGTGCCGTTCGCGGATCTCATCATGGCTGCCATGGCTCATGTTCAGACGAAAGACATCCGCGCCAGCCTCGTGCAGGGCACGAATTGTGTCATAGTCATTTGACGCTGGCCCCAGCGTCGCCACGATTTTCACATTTCTCAGGCGTCGCATTGGCATAGACCTCCTTACGTCATCTCAAGTTTGCAGATCAGATTTCGCGAAATGTTACCGCAAACATCATTTCGATGCTTATTGCGCAATTCCCTTTCCAAAGCAACTGCCCTACATCTGCGGCAAACAAGATGACAGGCTCATGACATACACTCCATTTTTCGTCCACGGTGCGGATCGCCCGTCTCGCTGGCTGATTACATGCGACCATGCAACCAACACTGTTCCCCCAGACGTAAATGGTGGCGACCTCGGCCTGCCGCGCGAGGATATGGAACGCCACATCGCCTATGATGTGGGCGCGTATGAGGTGTCTAAACACTTGGGCGAGATCCTGAACGCACCGGTGATTGCCGCCAACTTCTCGCGGTTGGTCATCGACCCTAACCGGGGTGAAGACGATCCCACGCTGTTGATGAAGCTCTATGACGGGTCAATCATCCCCGGAAATCGCCATGCAGATGATGACGAACGCGAGCGTCGCCTGAATATGTGCTACCGCCCTTACCACGAGGCACTGGCACAAATGGCGGCCCTGCCCCATGCTGTGATTGTTTCGATGCATTCCTTTACGCGCCAGCTGCGCGGTCGTGAGCCCCGCCCATGGCACATTGGCGTGCTGCACACCTCGGACGAGCGGTTCTCTGGCCCGCTGATCGAAAGGCTTCAGGCCGAGGAAGATCTGTGCGTTGGCGTCAACGAGCCGTATACCGGAGTTCTGCCGGGGGATGCGATCGACAAACACTGTACCGCGTTCGGACGCCCCAACGCACTGATCGAGCTGCGCAACGACTTGATCGCAGACCATACGGGTCAAAGGGAATGGGCCGAGCGGTTGGCGGTAATCCTGCAGGACGCATTGGAAGCCAGCGACCTTTGACCGCAAGTCCTGCGCATGCTTTTCCGCGCATCACGCTGTTGTGAGCACGGCCTTCATTTCCCATATCAACGGGGAAAGGGGGTCATCATGACACAAGAGTTTTTGACGATGTTTTTTGGTTGGATGGCCGTGCTCAATATCGCGGTGCTTCTGTTTACCACCCTAATGGTTCTGCTTTTGCAGGATTGGATTGCCGGCATTCACGGCAGGATGTTTCGGATGGAACGCCCGGATGTGAAACGCGCCTATTTCAGGTATCTTGCGAACTACAAAATCCTGACGCTGGTTTTCTGCATCGTGCCGTGGCTGGCTTTGAAACTGATGTGAAAAGGCGCTTCGGCACGTCCGTTTCTTGTAACGGGTCCACTGGATTGTTAGGTCAGAAGCAACTCAATCGCCATCCGGAGCCAGATCATGGACAAGCAAACCGAAATTGAACTTCAGGCTGCCGCATTTCGCCGGTTGCAAAAGCACCTGATGGAAGACCGCACGGACGTTCAGAACATCGACATGATGAACCTCGCCGGGTTTTGTCGCAACTGCCTGTCGCGCTGGTATCAGGAAGCGGCAAACGAAAAGGGAATCGAACTGGGCAAGGATGAAGCCCGCGAGATTTTCTACGGCATGACGATGGATGAATGGAAATCGAAATATCAAACCGAGGCCAGCCCCGAGAAACAGGCCGCCTTCAAGGTTGCGTTCGAAGAAAACGTCGGCACGAAAGACTGACAGCTCAGAGCTCATGCTCTGAAACCTGATTTGCCGGCCTTTTGTGATTAGAGTATTCCGCGACGAATCCCTCGTTGGAGCGGGATCGGAAGCGATGAAAGCAGCGAGATTTACGGACGCACAGAAGGCGTTTGTTTTGACGCAGGTCGAAGAAGGCAAGACGGTTGCCGAAGTGTGCTGAGAAGCTGGGATCAGCTCGGCAATCTACTTCAAATGGAAGAAGAAGTATGCGGGGATGTTGCCATCCGACATGCGGCGGTTGCGAAAGCTTGAAGGCGAGAACGGCCGTCTGAAACGCATCGTGGCCGAACTGACGCTGGATCGGGAGATGTTGCAGGACGTCATCAAGCGAAAGCTCTGAGGCCGGATCGGAAGCGCCAGCTTATCGACGGTGTTCGGGAAGACTGGCGAGTGTCTGTCAAACGCGCCTGCAAGGTGTTGCGGTTCGACAGATCGACCTGCCAGTATGTTTCCCGGCGCACCGATCCGGCCGTCCTGAATCGGCGTATCAAGGAGATCTGCGAGACCCGTGTTCGCTATGGATACAGGCGTGTGCACTATCTGTTGCGCCCGGAGGGTTGGCCAGCCAACATCAAGAAAGTCCACAGGATTTACCACGCAATGAGGCTGCAATTACGGAACAAATCACCAAAACGGCGGGTGAAAGCCAAGCTGAAAGAGGATCGTTCGGATGCCGTGAGGCCCAATGATGTGTGGGTCATGCCTTGCCCGATAGGCGATTGCGCAAGTGCAATCTGCCGAAAGGGACTTCGTTCATGATCAGCTTGCGACTGGCCGCAAGCTACGTATTCTGACCGTGGTCGATACGTTCTCGCGCGTCTCACCCGTCATTGCCCCAAGGTTCAGCTAAAAGGGCGAAAACGTTGTTGTCACGCTGGATCGAGTGTGTCGGCAGATCGGATTCCCAGCGACGATACGGGGGGACAACGGCAGCGATTTCATCTCTCGGGACTTTTGGATCTATGGGCCTACCACAACGGTGTTACGCTCGACTTCTCCCGCCCTGGCAAACCGACCGACAATGCTTTCATCGAAGCGTTCAACTCAAAGTTCAGGGCAGAATGCCTGAACACGCATTGGTTCCTGTCGCTGGCAGATGCTTGCGAAAAGATGGAGGAATGGCGTAGATACGACAACGAAGAAAGACCGCACAGCACCATCGGGAACATCCCACCGGCAATGCTGGCAAACCCACATGGCGATACCAGCCCGCCATGCTGAGACAAGGTGGAAGACTCTATGCCCAAGTGGCAGAAGGTTGGGTATCAGAGCAACTTACAGAACGAGCGATGAGTTGCACGAACTTCTGAGTTGAACGAACTGCTGAATCGGGTTGTTGTTTCATACGACCATGGAGCCAAGAACCGCATCCTGGACATGCAGGGCGCTTTGATCACTATGCCCAAAAAAGCAAAACCCGCTGATGAGGCGGGCCTTGATTCCGACGACTGTTCGCTAAAGTTGGTTGCGGGAGCGGGATTTGGCCTTCATCGAACAACCGTGCTTCGAAGAAAAGCCAAGTAGACTACATCTAAGAGCACAATCTGAGGCTCCGAGGCAACCCAAGTGTCGAAAGTCTCCCAGCGACCAACCAGAAACTGTTCTTCGCAATAAAGTAATCCAGCGTTCTAATAAATTCGAAACCGCAGGTAAGCTGCAAAAATTGCAAAAAGTATAGCTACAGTCCAAGGGTTCTTTGGCTCAGCTGTCAATTCTCTCGATCTGATTTGGCTCACTAAGTATAGGGCCACTCGAAAAGGAAGTCACACCGCTAACTTTGGATCAACGAATTACATGAACCGAGCACCTGGCGTGGTGCACGACTCTGTTCGCAGTGGAACCTAAAAATATGTCCTCAAAACCAGGCTTGTGCGAAGCCAAGACGATGCAATCCGCGTCGCTCTCATTTGCGAAGTCGACAATAGCCCTACCCGCGTGCCCAGAGATGAGCCGAGCCTTCGCGCCTGGAATTTCAGAAGCAGTCTGATGCAGGTTTTCTAGGATTTCATGCCGCGTATTGGCAAGTACTTCGCTGGGAATCTGAGACCCCACGTAAGCCGGAATTGGCTCTTGGACGTGTATCACGGTAAATACAGCGTCCGCATCAGCCAATTGGCGCGCGGCCTCAAACGACGCTTGTGTGTCGTATTCTTGGTCCAGAGCAACCGGGATCAGGATATTCTTGTACATTTGACCTCCTATCTACTGCACCGATGACTTCAATTTGGTTCCTCGGCAGCAGGAAACCTACACAGGCTCAGACTTTGAAGATTTCCCCGCGCTCTTTGTAGCGGCTACAACATCATCAACTGTTTTCTCAACAGCTTCAGCTTCGGTTTCAGCGACATAAGATGCACAACGGGACACGGTTTCGAACCATTCCTGCGCGTCAGCAACCAACCGCTCAGCCGAATGGCGCTGCCATTCCGCCATGCTCTGAAGAGCTTTCGATGGATCGGACGGGTTCGCGGAAGACACATTGCGTGCAGCTTGTAGAGCCGTCCGGACCGCCTCATGACGCCGTTCGAACCAATGCTGCGCAAAGGCCTCTGTTTCTTCGAGCAATTTTTCTTGCGCGTCCCAAAATTGTTCGATCTGGGCACCGAAGGCCGGATTGCCAGACATGGGCGGCTGCATTTGCTTGAAAACATCCAAAAGTGAGGTCGGGTTATTTGTGTTGGGTTTCTTTGTCGACATCGAAAACTCCTCCTCATCTACCGAATGAGTTATTGTGCCACCTACGGCGCGCTTTCGCCTTAATACAGATCAATATCCCTTATTTTTAGTACCCTCGGCATAGGCTACAACGGGACACTCGCATTCTCTCCGACATCGGTTCCTAGAGGGCAGTGTTGGAGTTAGAGTAGTCTAGACAAGAACTTAACGCTTGGTTTTCTATGCACATTGCCGGCTTTCTGATTACCCTTGGTGTCCTCTTCCTTGCCGGATTGGCGGCCGACCAACTTGGCCGGGCCACGCATCTTCCTCGTGTTACAACCTTACTTTTCCTCGGTCTGATCGCCGGGAACGCCGGAATGGGGTTGATCCCACTCGACATTGCAATGTGGTTCGACGAGATATCCATTGTAGCCTTGACGATGGTCGCGTTCCTTCTTGGAGGATCTTTGACATGCGAGAACCTGGTACGGCATGGCCGAGCCATTCTGACGATTTCGATTTCAATCGTGGTTGCAACCCTTGTTATTGTGTCTGCTGGATTGACCGCAATTGGCGTACCCTTCGGGTTGGCGTTGGTGCTGGCGGCAATTTCTACGGCTACTGCTCCGGCCGCCATGACAGACGTGATCAAACAATCTGGGGTGTCCAACAGCTTCACCGAGACATTAAAGGGCATAGTCGCAATTGATGACGCTTGGGGTCTGATCGTTTTCAGCGTCGCATTGGTTCTGGCCGGTCATTCGGACGGTTGGGCCACCATCACGACCACAGCGATGTGGGATTTCGGAGGGGCTATTTTGTTGGGTTCCGCGCTAGGCGTGCCATCCGCTTACCTCACCGGTCGCTTGAAGCCGGGAGAGCCAATGCAGGCAGAAGCAATGGGTATCGTCTTTCTTACAGCGGGCCTCGCGCTTTGGCTGGAGGTTTCATTCTTGGTAGCAGGCATGGTTGCGGGCGCAGTTATTGGGAATCTTGCCCGCCATCACGACCGAACTTTTCATGAGATCGAGCACATTCAGTGGCCGTTCATGATTTTGTTCTTCCTACTAGCTGGCGCCACGCTGGATATTGAAGCCTTCGGCTTGATGGGCTGGGCTGGTGCTCTTTTCCTATTCTTGCGCGCCGTCGCCCGCCTCGTCGGGGGTTATTGCGGAGCGAGACTTGGCGGCCTGCCTAGCCGTCAGACCCGCTGGTACGGCCCAGCTTTGTTACCACAGGCCGGTGTCGCGGTAGGAATGGCCCTCGTCGCCGGAGAGCAATTTCCACATTGGGCCTCGTCGATCATGGCCTTTACTCTAGCCAGTACTGTGGCCTTCGAGGTGTTGGGGCCGCCATTGACTCTCATGTCAATCAGACGAACGGCTGACACCGATGAGCAGATTGGTCAGTAACTATTCAGACTGGATCGATTCAAGAAAGGCGAGCAAATTCGCCAACGGCAGGCCTACCATCATAGGTTGCCCATTAGGCAGAGCCACCGCGATTTGTTGGTCTGTCTCAAACACCGTGCCAAAGATTGGCATTTCGCCCCCATGGGCGAGCAATTGTGAACGACCATCAATCTGTTCAGCTATGCGAACTATCGGAAACACACCGTCGTTTTCGCCCGCCAATTTGGTAAGGTCGGGTGTTCGAATAGCCAGCATTTCGGCCATTGGCCCGTCTCCGGTCGCTTCGAAGCCGTGACATTGCCAGCAATACGTCCGGTACAAATCACTTCCCTCACTGACGCTGACTTCCTGCGCTAGTGCAGGCCCCGTGACTAACAGTGCCAGTAAAATCCCTCGATAAACCTGCATATTCTCCTCCAAATCGCTGCCACAAATGAAGATCCCATTAAACAGTATAGCTAAGGAACGTCTTTGACCTTGCTCATGTTGTCCGCACCAGCGGGAACATTGGCGTTTCAGTCGAATAGCGATTGAGCACGCGCCTAATCTAATCCAGGCAGGCATCCAACTACGCCACTTCGTCATTGACCTCACCACCCTTGCGCTTAGACGGCACTCCTTCCAATGCGTTCAAATGCCAACGAATTCGCCAGAGGTGATAGGACACGCGATGTAACCATCTGAGGGCATCCAAGCGAGCCCAGACCACGTCGTCCGGCAGACTGTCAGTCGCAGCGTCGGAGATTAGCAAGTCTCTGCGAAGTTTCCTCTGTCGTCGCAGAAAACGGCGAACGCGATTCAGCGTGATTTCACACTGCGCTGGATTGTTGATTTCCAAATAGCCATCAGTCGCTGCAATCGCCACTGAAGCAAGCCGTTTCAAGCGCGGGTCTTTCGGCAACTCGCCTATCCGATCATCTTGGCTACACCGGTAAAGCAGCCGATCAAGATGATCGAGCACATGGTACATACCCTTGATGCTGGATATCTCTGCGTCGGACCTGCTGGGCAGTTCTATCTTGTCTAGGTACGAGCGCGCTTCAGATACAGCAGTCTCAATGCTGTCCCGTCCATAATCGGGTCCGCTTGGCTGAGATGCCCCGATACATGACCGAAGGTGCGCCACTTCGGCCCTTACAATGTGTTCGACTGCAACTTTTGCTGCGTCCACAGCTATTTCCGGCATCCCGAGGACGAGAGGATCCAAAGATCTCGTTAACTCAGCCCCTCTGTCGGGTACGAGCGCCTCGACAAATCTGGCGAAGGGTTTCGCGAACGGCAGGATCAGCGCCACGCCTATGGCGTTGAAGAAACTATGGAACGCGACAAGCGCAGTCAGAGAGTTTTCAGCCCCCGTCCCGCTTACAAAGACCGCAGTAAACGGCCCCAGCAGGAAAAATGCCATTGCCCCTGTCATCACGTTGTAGATTACATGAGCAAAACCGGTGCGGCGCGCCATCGTGCCCCCGCCAAAGGTGGCCAGAACAGCGGTGACGGTTGTCCCCACGTCCATTCCAATGACGAGAGCCGCCGCTTGAGGGAAGTTCACAGCACCGGCGCTTAACGCAGCCAACGCCGTTGCAACACCAGCACTCGAAGACTGCGTCACCATCGTGATAAGGACGCCGATCAATACAAGCTTCAGCCTGCCTAGCAATGTATCTGGCGGAAAATCGGCAGGAGTAACTACGCCGCGAAACGCGTCAAGCCCGGACTTGAGTTGCTCGATCCCAATGAAAATCAAACTGAACCCGGCCAACGCCAGCCCAAGGCCGGAAACCGCTTTTCTTCCCGAAAGCGCCAGCAAAGCCCCAATAAAAACAACTGGCAACATCACTTGCCCCAAGTCTAGCCTGAACCCCAAGAGCGCGACGAGCCAACCTGTCATGGTCGTTCCGATATTGGCCCCAAAGATGATCCCAAGCGCTTGGGGAAACGTGAGCAGACCAGACGCGACAAATCCGACGGCCGCAACGGTGGTCGCACTGGAAGACTGGATTGCAGCTGTCGTGACCGCGCCTGTTACGGCCCCGGTAAACGGTGTCGACGTGAACCGGCCCAAAATATCTCGCAGTCGCGCCCCTGCCAAAGCCTTCAATCCGTCCGTCATCAACAGCATTCCGACAAGGAACAGGCCGATGCCGCCCAAGGCTGGTAACAGGTTCCAGAACATCACGAATTGCTTTCCACCCTAAATCTCACACCGCCTAACATGTTTGCTTTGCATTTAAGTCCGACGACAAACGACAGTTGGTTTGCATTCAGACTCGCAGACCCGACGCCGCGAGTTGATTGACATAGATCAAAGCACCAACATGAATTACATAGTGAAATTCGAATGTTTCAACATATTCTACGTTCACCGTCCTGTCCCCAAGTAAACACAAAGGTGAATGGAATTTTGAAGGAGTGGAAGTTCCACCCACGGGGGCTCGGCAGGAGTGATGGCGAGCCCCCAGTTAGTTGATTGGCGCCCAATGCGCCCAGACGTTGAGACACAAGGCATTCGGTGCGGCTTTGACCATAGGATTAAGCCGCTGCGCCAATCGAGACAAAAAGAGAAGGACGCCACTGACGACGTTCGGAATGGGCAGTTGGCGGAAATCACTTATGAACTCTGTTGATCCAAACGAACAGAAACTCAGACGGGCCCTTACTACCCCGTTGCTCACGCTTTATGGCCTTGGGGTAACGGTCGGAGCGGGCATTTACGTTTTAGTCGGTGCAACAGCAGACATTGCCGGACCGTTTGCGGCGCTGTCGTTCGTTGTAGCTGCGCTCGTCGTATCACTCACCGCGCTTTCGTATGCGGAACTCGCAACTCGATTTCCTGTCAGCGCAGGTGAAGCAGCCTACGTTGAGGCGGGATTTCGGAAAAACTGGGTGGCGGTTTTCGTTGGTCTTGCGGTGGCAGCCTCGGGCGTTATCTCCGCTTCTGCCGTTGCAATTGGCGCAGCATCATACCTTCACGCTTTGACCGGTTTTGCGATCCCTATTTTGACTATCAGTGTTGTTTTGATCATGGGTCTAATCGCGCTTTGGGGGATCACTGAATCGGTCTTTGTTGCGGCTGTCATCACGATCATCGAGATCGCAGGTCTTCTTTTTGTGATTGGCTGGGGCATGTCGATCCAAGATCCGCAGGGATACGGGATCAGTTCGATGCTTCCCCCGCTTGAACTCGACGCGTGGAAAGGCATTTTCGCTGCATCACTTCTTGCCTTCTTTGCATTTGTTGGCTTCGAGGACATGGCCAATGTCGCGGAAGAGGTTAAAGACCCTGTGCGCACCATCCCAAAAGCGATTTTGCTAACGCTCATTCTAGCGACCGTGTTGTATCTAGGAACCTCAATGACGGTTCTACTTGTTGTTCCGATCGATGTCCTTTCGACGTCCGCAGCACCCCTCGCGCTTGTGTTTTCAAACGCCCCTGAGGTGATTAAACAGGGCTTTTCCGCGGTCGCCATTGTGGCGACAGTCAATGGAGTACTGATCCAGATGATTATGGCCTCGCGGGTGATCTACGGACTAGCTGACCGTGACCATTTGCCGAAGGTTCTGGCGATAGTCCCTAAAGCAACGCAGACACCATTAGTTGCTACTTTGCTGGTCGTGGCGATCATCGTACTGCTTACTCAAACTATACCGATTGGTACTCTGGCAGAGCGCACATCCCAGATCGTTTTGGGCGTCTTTGTGCTTGTCAACATTTCGCTGATCCTGCTGAAGATGCAGCCGGACGAGGCCGCCAAGCACTTCCGCGTTCCTCTTGTGGTACCGATCCTTGGCGTGATCACCAGTGCATTGCTTTTCGGATCTGGATTTCTCTAACTAGACAAAACGACCCAAAAGCCTCAACGAGCTGCCATGGCATATGACGACTGACCAAACTTCCATAGGATCAAAACTTTCGGCCTGGTGGCATAGAACGTTTGTGGATCTGGTTCAGCAGCTGCAATGGTCCTATCTGCCGCCATTGATGGTCTATTTTGCGGCCGGCGTGTCCGGCCTGACCTCGGTCGTTGGTGCTTTTTTCCTAAAAGACTACCTCGATTTATCCGCCTCTTTCGTTGCAGGGCTAGCATTTTGGGCTGGTATCCCGTGGATACTCAAAATGCCGCTTGGTCATGTCGTGGACCTGTTTTGGCGCTGGAAGTCCCTGCTGATCTTGTTCGGCGCGTCCTTGATCACGTTGTCTTTGCTCACCATGTACGGGCTCGTGACCGCACCTGCGCAGATGTCCAGTTTCATGCCGCTGGAAGACTGGTATGTTGTTGCCTTGCTCTTGGCGCCTTCGGGCTATGCAATTCAGGACGTCGTTGCCGACGCCATGACGGTTGAGGCGGTGCCAAAGGTTGACCAGAACGGCGCACCATTTTCGCCGGAAGAAACTCGTGCACAGCACACAACGATGCAGACCTTGGGCAGAGTTTCGATCATTTCCGGGTTTGCGGCGGTTGCGGCTGTAAACATCTGGATTTTCTCTGGAACCGAAGAACTGCAAGAATCCGAACGCCTTGCGCTTTATGGCCAAGTATATCTGATAGCTCTGACCATCCCGGTGTTGTCCGTTAGTGGAGTCGTTCTTCACAGCTTTATCCAGCGTCAGCTTATTAAGCGCGGCCACCCGCCACATACGCCGGATGAAGCCACCGAAGTCAAATGGTCCATATTGCTCGGCGGCCTTGCATTCGTTGTGCTCAGCATCGTGCTGGGAACCGCAGATTTCGCATTCGCACAAGAGACCGTTTTTGCGGTTTCCCTGACGGTGATCCTTTACCTCATGTCGCGTCTGCTGAAGGAGTTGGAACCAGCCCAAGCCAAAGCCTTAATTGGGACAGCGACAATCATTTTTGTTTTCCGTGCCGTTCCTCTGCCGGGAGCAGGCCTGACCTGGTTTGAAATCGATGAACTAGAGTTCGATGAGCAATTCTTAGCAATCTTGGCTTTGTTGACTTCGCTGCTGGCGCTGCTGGGGTTAATTGTTCTCCGACCGTTTATGGCCAATCGCTCGATTGCGCATGTGGTCGTATTGCTGACAATCGCTGCGGGCGTTCTAGCCCTGCCCAACCTTGCCCTCTATTACGGCGTGCATGAATGGACAGCCGCGCGTACCGGCGGAGTTGTCGACGCAAGGTTCATTGCCATTCTTGATACAGCCGTTGAATCGCCGCTTGGACAGATCGCTATGGTCCCGATGTTGGCTTGGATCGCCCGCAATGCACCCGTTCAGTTGAAAGCGACTTTTTTTGCGGTGATGGCATCATTCACAAACATGGCATTGTCGGCCAGCAGCCTTAGCACCAAGTACCTCAACCAGACATACGTCGTCACACGCGCTATCACCAACCCTGAGACCAGTGAGGTCACTTCAACCGCGGACTACAGTCAACTTGGGTACTTGCTGATCTCCGCGGCCCTGATCTCAGTGATCGTTCCACTGGCCACTGTGTTCTTTGTTCAAAAATCGCGCTTCCGAACGAGCGAATGATCACAGGTTTTCGAGCTCTGCCAGCAGTGCTCTGAGATGTGAAACCGGGACGCCGATGTTTGAGCCACCAAACTCGGGCAGGATCGCAGCATTGATGGCAACGACCTCACCCCGCCGGTTCAATGCTGGCCCCCCGCTTCCACCGGTCGTGGTCTCAGCGTCATAGACGATGGCGTTCCCACTTGTCCTCGCAATTATCCCCCGGCTTGCCAACGGGTGAATCTTGCTTTGAGTAGAAAGCCGGGACGCAATCGACCAAAAGTTCAACGTTCCTTCTGCCTCCAGTTCCTCTAGAAAGCCCGGCCCAGCCTGCGCGATCAAAGCTTTCAAACCCGTTGGATATCCCAACAGATAAAGCTCTTCACCGACGCGCGACGTGGCATCCGCCAACGGAATTCCGAGGTCCTGAACGCGGCTTGGCTCAACTGCCAAAATCGCCAAGTCTGCGGCTTCACTAAACCGGACCAAACGCGCCTCTATTGGTTCCGTCTGATCAGGCAAATAGGCCAGCAGCCTCAACATCTCTGGCTCAAGACCAGCGTCGCTCAGCGCTTTCTCTCGGTTCACCGAGGTCCAGGGCAAAGCGACATGGCGGTTGGTGGCCATCAATGGCACCCCAGCAATCAAAAACCCTGTTCCGGTGAACTGAAATTCTGCAGGTTCGCCGGTCCCGTCCGGTTCGATCCAAGGCTGGCCAAACGGGGTCTTCAGGTTTTCTCCGTTAGGTCCCAAAACGTGCCGTAATATCTTCCCGCTTTCCACGTGGCGCAATCCATAAGCTCCCTGAAGGAAAGCTACAGATCGAGTGGAGGCAGCTATCACCCGCGTGGGTGCCCCCGCCCGTTGCTCCAAGGTTCCAAGACGCTGCTCAGTCGACAAAACCTGGTTCTCAAAAGCGTCACGCAACGAAGCCAAGTCATCAGGCGTAAGTGCATCTTTTCGCGTCTGAGCGAGCATAACCGCGACCGCTTCGATCTTGCGGGACTCCTGTTCGATACTATCCGCCAAGCGCCGGTCGTTTTGGTAAAGCAGGTACCCAAACCCCGCGATCACAAAAAGCGTCGCAAGAACTGTGATCCTGAACAATATCGTGGTCTGAGACGCAAGCCGCCGCCCACTATCACGCAGGGCACCAGACATCTTTTTAGCGAAAGGTCGGCGGCTCGCTCGGGCGTAGGCATATGCGTCACTAAAGATATCTTCGACCGTATGGTGCGCGGGAAATGAGTGATCGCACAACCTGTATCGAGACATAGGGCCCTTTTCGCCGAACTCGATCATGTCGCCGTGCCTAAGAGACACCGATGAAGCATTTTGCCCGTTTACCCACACATTGCGCCCTGCTGACGCGGTTACCGTGTAACCTTCGTCAGCCCATTGTAGGGTGGCAACATCGTTATTATGGGGAGGCAGGTCATCCCTAGGACGAAGGCTTAGCACCCTTTCATCGTCAACTGAAACAGTTAGGGTTTTATCGACAAGCCAGTTCACGTTTCCGCGCGATGGACCTGTCAGGCTCTCCAGAAATGCCCGCACCTCACCTTCACCACCAGTCCCGGAGGATGTAATGCTACTCGCTTCTGGATTTCGCATTGTGACCCCCTATCCAAACGCGTGAGGGCATTCTACCACGCTGCAACAACAAACCCATGGCTTGGTGCGAATGTACATAAAACGCATTTATACAAACACTTGCGATGTCCGCCCGGATTCAACCAAAAAACATCTATCAGGCCGCAGCTCAAAGAAGGCCGATCCATGATCGGCCCTCTGCTTTGGCATTTTCAAGCCCCGTATCGAGCCAACAGACCGTCTATTTCGACGATACCTTGATCTTACGGCTGGGATCCTGAGGCTCAGTCTTCGGCATTTCGATATGCAGAACGCCTTTGTCGAATGTTGCGGAAATCTTGTCGATTTCAACAGTGTCTGGCAGCGACATGGCTCTGGAAAAACTGCCATAGCTTCTTTCGCTGACACGTAGATCGCCCGTTTCATCATGCGCAATCTTCTTCTGACCGCGCAGGATTAGCCTGCGATCCTTGATTTCAATTTCCACATCATCCTCTTCGAGCCCTGGCAATTCAGCCGTCAGGACAATCGCAGAATCCGTTTCTTGGACATCGATTGCCGGTGAAATCGCACCTGTCATGTCAAGAGACGGAAAACCCGTGCGTTGCGCAGCCGTTTCCATTGGTAGGAAAGGTGATCCTCCCCCGAAAAAACGCGACATCAGGGTTTCCATTTCACGCCGAAAGTTGTCGGAGAGGGGATGCGTTCCAGTGAAAAATTGCGGGGATTTTTTGTCTTCTAGCATTTTTTGAGCCTCCTCCTTTGGTCTGATTTCACGCGCGCAACATTGTGACAGAAAAGGCGGTCAAGGACCTTGATCTTGCGCAAGCATACAACCTCATCCATCGCCAGATCGCTCGCACCGGTTGAACGAACAGAAACGGGAACCGTCGTCCAACAGACTTGCCAGATCGTGCTGGAGTTAACACCAATCTCAGTAGTCTTGATCGGAACCCTAGGTCAGCTTAGCGTTTATTCTAAATGAGCCCGAGTTGCCTACCTTTAGCACAGTGGAGCAAAACCGTATGAAATGGCCTTATCTGGCGCTGATTTACGTTTTGCTGATCTTGGCACCCTTGGGTTTTTCTTGGTCTCTGGGATGGCCACCGCGATCATTTCATCAAGAGCTCGCGTCCGGGCTTGGAATGCTTGCTTTTTCAATAATCTTAGTCGAGTTCCTGCTGTCTGGGCGGTTCAGGTTCATCTCTTCCGGTCTGGGTATGGATGTAACCATGCGGGTGCATCAGTTGATGGCGCGTACAGCACTCGGCTTTGCGCTGATACACCCGCTTCTGTATCAGGGTACGCCGTCTGGCGGACGCCGACCGTGGGATGAAACAAACCAACTTACGATTTCGACCGACTTTTCTACGCTGGTATCGGGCATCGGCGCATATTTTTTACTGTTCATTCTGGTCGCCTCGGCAATTGCGCGTAAATCCCTTGATTTCAAGTACGAGACATGGCGCCTCTTTCACGGGCTGGGAGCCTTGGTGATTGCCTTCCTGCTGTTGCATCACACGGTCTTTGCTGGGCGCTACGGTGGGCATCCACTTTTGACGTATATCTGGCTTACCCTGACCAGTATTGCAGTTGGAACTGTGCTGTATGTCTATCTCGTTCGGCCTTTACGTCAGAGGAAAAGGCCATGGCGCGTCACGTCTGTGTCTCGACTAACACCGAGGCAATGGGAGTTGCGCATCAAGCCAGATGGTCATAGCGGACTAACCTTCGAAGCAGGGCAGTTTGCCTGGCTAAATGTCGGCCACAGTGCTTTTTCGCTGCAGGAGAACCCATTCTCGATTAGTTCAGCACCAGCCGAAGGCCCCGAAGTTTCATTTCTAATAAAGGAACTTGGGGATTTCACATGCAGTCTCGGACAGATCGCTCCGCAAACCCCAGTCTATCTGGATGCCCCACACGGGAATCTGTCGATCAGCCACCGCCCTGAGAAAGGCATTGTTCTGATCGCAGGTGGTGTCGGGATCGCGCCCATGTTGAGCATTATGCGTCAAGTTCGACTGAGTGGAACACAGCACGATCTCAAGCTTGTCTATGGTAACCGGGTGGAGGAGCAGATTGCTTTTCGCCAGGAGTTATCCAAAGAAGACACAGTATTTGTTCTATCCGAACCGCCAAAGGATTGGTCCGGAGAGACAGGCTTAATCGACGGTCCTCTGTTGGACCGCAATTTGTCGTCTGAGCAATATGAAAGCTGGCTTTTCGTTCTTTGCGGCCCCCCTGCTATGATGGACACCGTCGAAGATCATCTGATTGAGCGGGGCACCGCGTCACACCGGATTTTGTCTGAAAGGTTTGACTATGATTAGACTGCTCAGAAACCTGCCCGCACGCCAACAAGTGAAGGTCACGGTGTGGTGCATCAGTTTAATAATCCTCGTCGCTGTCTTGGCCTTTTCTTTAAGGTAGCAACACAAGCCATTGAGCCAAGGCCAGTTTCAAAAATTGTCAGCCAAAAAGGTCGATTTGCTTCGAGGTGTAGGTCGTCACTAACTTCCTTAAATAATGCTGCGGGTGGACAGCAAAATCGTACCACAACTCTTCCGATACGCTCCCAATTAGCGCCTTTGATGGAGATCAAGGGCAACGCGCGCGACTTATTCATAATCAGCAATCTATTCAGACCGATTTATGGGAGGATCGGAATGACCGTACTCATCGTCTTTGCTACAGTCGAAGGCCAGACAGAAAAGATTGCGCGCTTCATCAGCGGTGTCGCGAAGAATGCCGGTTTCAACACAAAACTGATCAATACCGATGAAATGCCCGGCCATGTATCGATTGACGATGTGGTCAAGGTTGTTCTTCTGGCCCCTGTCCACGAGCGTAGGCACCCCGAGTCATTCGAGGCTTTTGTCGCCTCAAATAGAGATACCCTAAGGAAACGAAAGTCTCTCGTGCTTTCCATCGGTCTAAAAGCTGCTTTCGCGTCAGGTCGAGAAGAAGCGCGCGACTATCTCAACGAAATGCTTATGCGAACAGGTTTTGAACCAAGTGCGACGGCGTTGGTCGCAGGCGCCGTGAAGCCGGAAAACTACGGGTATTTTGAGAGGGAGATCCTTAAGCACGTTGTCTTGCTTGGTCGAAAAATCGATCCACAAGATGGGGTACGGGAGTTTACTGACTGGGATGAACTGACGTCAATTGTGATAGATTTTCTTGGCGGAACCGGTCGGGCAAATCGACTTTAACCTCAAGCGAGTACCCAATAACAACTGGCTGTTCCCGCATTACCCGATGAACGCATAGAGCCACCTATCCCAGCAAGCCACAATCGCCAGTTTTCTTCATCAGTGTCCGAATAGCACTGGTAAACTTGTCTGCTCCAACATTGCTTGCGTCGTTCCCCCAAATACCGACTGACGCAAATGGGAATGCCCGTAAGCGCCCATAACAACGAGGTCGGCCCCCAGTTCTCGTGCGCGTTCCTGAATGCAGTGTTCAATTGAATTCCCGCCGCACGGGAACTGCGACACGGTCACGGTGCAACCGTGATGGCTAAGCCATCCAGCTAGATCAGTTCCGGGCACTTGACCTTCTACGTCATCAGGCGACGGCAAATCAAAACACCCAATCACAACTTCGTTGGCCGCCAGAAGAATGGGTAAAGCTAAATGCGCAACCCTAGACGCAGGCAGGCTATCATTCCATGCCAAAAAAATGCAGTCGCGTTGGGCAAACGGATCTCCGTTTATCATCAGGGCTACCGGCGAATGGAACAATACTCCGTAGGCGATCTTATGAAACAAATCGGGATCTTTTCGCAACTCAGCGTCTAGAAAGGCGATATCAGAGCGATTGGCTTGGCCAGCCACAAGATGCTTCAACTCTGCTCCAGATCCCATAAAGGCAATTACATTTGCAGATACGCCCTGCCCGACCAGGAGCGCTTCAACTTCTGTGGCGCGGGACTTCAAGGCGGCATTTTTTCTGTTAAGAACATCCAACCAGTTTGAAGGAAGACCCGCCTCAACGAACCTGTTTGATCCATACTTTAGGTAAGGCAGGTTGGGTAAGTCCGCGATCAACACGCAATTCAAGTGACTGTTCTGGTTACGGGAAGTTTCAGCGCATTCCAAAATCGACGCGTCGTCAGTATCAATTCCTACGAAATATGCCACTGTTCTGTGTTGCATTCCCGACCTCCGTCCGGAATTTCAATTTGCCCGAGAGCCGTGCGCACGGATTAAACCAACTAAGAGACAATGTTGTTGATCGCTCTTCTTACTTCGGCAGCATGAAGAACTCTTCCAGCACAATCTTGCCGTCCGCCACCGAATACACTGCGATCTCGCGCAGGGTCATACGCTCACCCGTAGCCTTCTGAAGCACTTCAGCTCTGAAGCGTACTCCAAAGCGGTTGGGTGGGTGGACGTAGGGCCCATCCACTTCTAGTTCTTGGATTTCATGCGACGCCAACCAATCCTCTCTTTTTCCCTTGATGGCTTCTCGACCCTTTGTAACGCGGAATTGTCGAACCGGAGGCACAACCGCCTCTATCGACTGCGCGTTTTCGGCATAGATCTCATCAACACTTCCAAGGCCCCTGCGCTCACGCATGGCCTGGACGAATGATCTTCCGATTTCAATCAACTCTTCCATGAGCCCCCCCCTGAATTACCGTTGACTGTACCACTTCTTGCCCGCTCAAATCTTGACAAGGATCAATGAGCACAAGGGGAAATGCAATGAGGCCGATTCGTACTCAACTCTGCTCAGCCAGAAGTAACACACTTAATACAGCGCCACATTCGCATCAATCTGCAGGAAAGGCGGACAGCGTCAGCACGCTAGTGTCGCAGTTGCTATTTGGTTTTTAGTCAGCGCGACCGTGCATTGGCGGCTGGTTGCAACCTAAAGCTGCCATGGAGATGTAATGGTATACAAGAGGAAGTGCTGAGGCGATTGCCACGGCCGTTTTTACCAAAAACACATCTTCGCCCTTGCTTGCCAGACAATATCCGGCCCCCGCTCCTTCCCCCCGGTCTTGCGGGAGAAGGCCCTTCGCTTTCAGGTTCGTATCCGCGCGATGCCTTTTGTCGGAGGCCAGCCGCTTCCCCGCAGGCTTCTCACCTGCCCCGCTTTGACCGCGTACGGTCTCGGCGGTCCCCGGTTCGACGAGTGTCTGAAGACGTCCGTCGACCGGTGGGTTCCGTAGTCGCGTTTCTGCACCGGGCCAGAAGGAGCCGCGTCGGTGCGGGATGGGGTAGTCCCCGAACCATAGTTCACAATTGGAGGCCGGTCGTGAACGTACCGTGGTCACCGCTTTTCTTGATCGTTTGCCAGGGAAAGCAGCAAGTATAAACCGGGCGCAACGGAGACGGGGAGACCCATCCCGGCCCGGAACGTCCGATTTTGCGCTCTTGCTGACTAAGTGTATTGATCTGCTTTTTTTTGGGGATCTTTGTGTTTCGCGCGGCCGCAAGTTGTACAAACTTTAGCTGACCCGAAACGCCGCAGCCCACCAATAGCGCAGGCGGTTCGGGTCAGCGGCTCGACACAGAACCTAACCAAATTGTTCTCTTCCTGTTCTTTTGTTTGTGTGCAACCTTTGAGGGGGTCGCCTCGTTTCAACCAGCGCTTTCTGAGCAAACGGTACTGCCTTGATGGATCACCGAAGGTACTGTCAAAGTGCACCGCCACAATGCGTATTCCAAGCTCGGCGTAAGTTCACAGGCCGAGTTGTTTTCCGCTGCCACGCGATACCTGGCATCAAAGCAAATTTAGTCGTGGGAAGTTGACAGGCTACAAAATTATTCCGATTGCCGGAATCTGTTGAATACGGCCTAAAGCCGTCGTTGGCAAAACCCAATGACAATGTCGGCTTTTGCGTCGCTCGCGGGAAGGAGATTGGAAAGCCACTGAAACGTGGCTTCCCAAATGGATAGAGAGGTTTTGGCTCCGTCACGACCCGTCGAAAATCAGGAACACGTAGGCCATAAAGGCGGCCAGATGCACGACGCCCTGAAGCGCATTTGTGCGGGTTCCTACGAAGGTCAGAATGCTGATCCCAAGGGTCAGAGCCAGTAGCACGATCTCAGCGCCTCCCAAGCCGAGCTCAATCGGAAGGCCGACAAAATGCGCAGCGATCAGAACTGCGGGCACTGTCAGGCCGATTGTGGCCAGTGCTGAGCCAAGGCAGATGTTGACGGCCCGTTGCAGCTTGTTGGCGCGCGCTGCGTCCAGAGCAGCCAGCGCTTCGGGGGTCAGGATCATAGCAGCCACGAGGAAACCGCCAAGCGCAACGGGCGCGCCAAATTCCAGAAGTTTGAAGTCGACAAACAGCGCGAGCTTTTTGGACATCAGAACCAGTGGCAGCATTGCCAGAACCAGCCAGACCACGTGAAAGCCAACACTTTTGGTTTCGAGATGGTGCGCGTCCGATCCTGCTGTGGTTGGCAGTTCATCTGCGGGCTGGCGGAAGATTTCTGGTTTGCCGGCGGTCTGATAGACGAGGAAAATGCCATAGAGCACAACCGACATCCCGATCATAAACACTGTTTGCAGGGCAGAGAGGCCACCGCCGGGTGCAGATGTGGTGAAGCTTGGCAGCACAAGGCTTACGATGGCGACGGGAAGCAGGACCACGAGATAGGCATTGGCTCCCGAGAGGTTGAACACTTGCAGCCCATGGCGCAGGCCGCCAATCAGGAGGCTCAATCCAACCAGCCCGTTCATCACGATCATCAGCACCGAGAACATAGTGTCCCGCGCCAGTGTCGGGTTGTTGTCCCCGGTCAACATAACCGCTGTGATAAGCGCCACCTCGATGCCGATCACCGAGAGCGTCAGGATCAGTGTGCCATAAGGCTCACCGAAGATGACGGCCAGACATTCCGCGTGATGCACCACACGAAACACCGCAGCCAACATCACGCCAAAGATACCGCCCAGCAGCAGCCAGGACATGCCAGAGCCCATGGCGGCGGGCTTGATCAGATCACCGGCGAAGGTCAATGCGACAAACACCAACCAGATCAGTACCGTCGCTTTCTCCGCGCGCAGGATGTTTGAAGTAGAAAAAGTCATTTTGGGTCTCCTGCCTTAGCGTTTCTGGGTTGGTGCAGATTTGAGACTGGTGGTCTCTGCCGCCTTAAAGTTGGTTTGTTCAGCTTTTGCTGCAGGTGCGACCGTTTTGATCCGCACAACAACCAAGGCTGTGAAAGCGGCCATCACGATGGCGAGCATCCAGTTCATGGCCAGGTCGCCAAACACAGCCGAGACAACGCTTGTCAGGAGTGGGCCGATAATGCCGCCAATGGTGAACACAAACAGCATGGTCACCGCACTCGATGCAACGTAGACGGGTACTGTCCGGTCCATCGCGTGCGTGAGCAAGAGCGAGTAAAGCGTGAGCATCGAACCACCCAACAGAACCAGACCGGCTAACAGCAGACGATAAAGAGGTGTTCCCACCGTGCTCGCATACTGCACACCGTCTCCGGTCGAAAAGAATGCGAAGATCAAGAGCGCGAAGGTTGCCGCAGCGGAGGCGACCAGAATGACCTTCCGGCGGTCCATCCGGTCAGAGGCAAGCCCCAGCGGGTAGAGAAACAGGATACGCCCGACGTAGACCGCGCCCATTGCGATCGCTACGTCCACGGCGTCGACGCCCATGGTCGCCGCCCGATATGGCACAACATTCATGAAAACCGTGGAGACTATGCCAACAGCGAGCGCGCCAAAGGCAGCTGTGGGGGCATCTATGAAAAGGGCTTTTACACGCACATTGGCCCGCTCTTTGCCTTCCGGTGGCGTGCTTGGCGCGGCTGCAATCACGACGATAGCGAGACAGTACAGCAAAGACACCAACACAAAAGACTGGTTCAAATCGTCTGGAGTCACGATCACGATAACCTGGCTCAACACCGACATCAGGCCCAGAATGATGGCAAACACCGCAAGCAGGCGCCCGCGCGACGTCCCATCCACAGTTTCGCTGATCCAAGCGTCGCCGATGGCAAACAGCCCGGCTGTGGCGATGCCTGTCATAAGCCGCACAAACAAAAGGGTGGGTTCGTGATCTGTGACCGAAAAGAGCAAAGCCGCAGCCGTACAAATAGCGGCGGCCGCCGAAAAGGCGCGGATGTGGCCAATACTGGTGATCCAACCAGCGATGTAAAAGCAGCCAATCAGGAACCCCAGCGAGTAGGCCGCCGGTGCAAGCGCGGCGATTTCCTGCGAAGCACCGGTTTCCGCGAAATACAGGGCGACAATTGTGCCGGACGCCGCGGTCACCAGTTGGATCGCGGCAACAGCAATGAAGAGATATTTGAGAGTGTGAATTTGAGCGCTGAAACTGGGCATATGCGCACCTTTGAGAAAAATTCGGGGTTGGACGCCCAAGGCAACTGTGTCGATTGCCTTGGGCCGTGGGCTTACTTCAGATGAAGGTCAAAGAAGGCGTTCAGCTCGCGCAAAGCATCCTGCGATTCCGGGGCATCGACCATGAAACCTGCGATGTAGTCGCCGTGCGCCTGACCGTCATAGACGTGCAGTTCGGCGGCTACATCCGCATCCCGCATGGCGCGGTGCATCCGCACTGTATCGCTGAGCAACAGATCCCGCGTGCCACTAAGGAAGATTGCAGGCGGCATCCCCTCAAGGTCGCCATAGACCGGAGAGAGATACGGATCGTCGGCGTTTTTGCCGCCCGCATACAGCTCAAAAGTGCCCGCGATTACGCCCTCATGCTGGCCAAGCGGATCAAGACCTTCGAGGGTTGTCCAGCTGTCAGACACATTGGCAAGATCGGTGGCGGGCGTGCCAGCCATGATCGCACCCGGCACCGGCAGACCTGCGTCCCGCAGTTGCAGAGTTGTAGAAAGCGTCAGGTTGCCGCCCGCCGATGTCCCAAACATGGCGATTTTGGCTGGATCATAGTTCTGAGTGATCTCGCCCCAAACCGCAATCACGTCATCGGTTGCTGCCGGAAACGGGTGTAGGGGCGGGCGACGGTAATCTACAGAGATCACCTCTACACCCAGCCCATTTGCCAACCAAGCGGCCTCCATGATTGCCGCTTTGCCGCCGTTGAACACGAAAGCGCCGCCATGAACATGAACAAAAACGGTGTCGGCCCAACGCGGGTCGATTTCCTCAGGCGTGACGAGATATGTCGTAACACCCGCGATCTGACCAACACTGAAATTGGCTCCGGTTTTGGCCAACATCGCCTCGGCCCCTTGCGCAGACGCTGCATCAAATTGGGCTTGGAAAGACAGCCACTCTTCCAGTGTCTCCGGAACCGCCGGCATTCCTACGATCTCGCGCGAGCCAATCAACTCGGCCAATTCTGGGGATACGCCCACTGGGACAGGCACCGTGCGCTCTGCCAACGGCAAGCCATCAGCCGCGGTTTTCACAGGGGGTTCAGCGGCAAAGGCCGGTACCGAAAGCGCTGCAACAAGAGCAGTGGTCAGGGCAGTTTTCAGAACGGAACGACGTTTCATTTCAATCTCCTACGTTTTAGGTGTCCGTGTTTGTCTTTGATGAACCTGAGGTAATTTCGCGCCTTGCACCTTGCGACCGCCGAAAGTGATCATTTGACGACAAAAGGGCGTCTGCTTGGGGCTTTTGTCTTGAAGCAGACCTGTGATGTGCAAACCAAGGGAGGCAGGTGGCAAAATAAAGCCCCGGTCGGACAACCGCCGACCGAGGCAATGACGCGAAGCGTTGATCAGGATGTCTGATCAATGGGCAGGGCAATCGGGAAGGCCCAGCCATCTTCAAGGATCTCTGGACCCGGCTGATACAGGCGCACGACGTAGTTCCACCCGTCCATGATCGGCAAACAGTTCACCCGACCATCCTCACAATCCCCGAAATGTATGGTCACGGTGCCGTCCTCGTTGGGAACGGAAGTCACGTTGTTGACCGAATAGGCCCCTGCGTCGTTGGGCACCATGTAACCGCTCGCATCATAGACTGTGACCGACCAGAAACCGTCTACAGGGACGTCGCCGACAGTCAGGATGTGGGGAATTGTGCCATCGCCCAACACCGGATATTGGCCGTCATAAACCGCCGCCGCAGGTGGGTTGCCGCCCCATCCGGCCGCCGCGCCGACCAAATGCGAGATTGGATTTACGGCGTCGGCCGTCCCAAACACCTCAAACGTGTTACCACTGAGCCCTTGCGCCAACGGAAGCAGCAGTTCGCGTGTCAAATCACGGGAGGCGGCGTCCCAGTTTGGTACCTCAAAGCTTCCGGCGTCAGACTGATGTACTTCAATGGCGTCCTGAAGCGTGTTGGCCAGGGCAATGTCTGATGGGTCATTCTCGTCTGCGAACGTCCTGAACAGGACCGACATATAACGCGTGCCGACCTCCTCTTCAGTGAAATGATAGGTGCCCGCGTCATGTACAACGCCAACCACATAGTGATCCTGGTTGAGAATCAGCATGGACATAAAGCGCCCTTCGGAGTCTGGCAGCACAATCGAGGCGGGCTCGGTCAGATTGATCACGACGCCGGAATAAAGTGTATCACGGTTCATGCGGATCACATCCTGCGCATCCAGTGGTACCGGTTCGCGGATATGCATCAACCCACCAAAGCCACCCAGATCAACAATGCGCTGATGATACATGTCGGTCTCAGCTCGCACAAAATTGGTCACATTCACCGTCACCGGGGCCTCCGCAAAAGCAGGCACGGCAAGGCCTGCGGCGGCAACGATGGCAAGGAAAGAGGATACCGTTTTCATTTCAATCTCCTTTGGGGTCAGAGCGCTACCGTTCCAATTTCGGTCGCTTTGTTTGGCTCATTCCTCAGGTAGGCGGCCAAGAATGGCGTTGGGATGGGCCAAACACTTCTCAAAGTGATCAATCGACGACATAGTGAGCGCGTGTGCGACCCGATGCAGAACTCAAGGGGTTTACTCCCGACACTCGACGCCCTGGACCAGATGGCGTCCCCAAGGCTCGTTGAACGTGCGCTCAAAGATGTTGGGTTAACCCGCACGGTGCTTGAAGGCCCTCCGGTTCCGCTGCCGATACGGTATCATGCACAGCTTCTGGAAACGATTTCCGGCAAAATTGGAGAGCGCCATCTCGGGGCGATCATGGCGAAAGACTTTGCCTACTCTTCTCTCAACCGGCCTGATCCGTTTTCGAGCTATGCGCTTGGGGCTTCTCGGTTGGACATCGCCCTTCAACGTGCCGCCCGGGCGCTGCCCTTTCTCCAACGAGGGACCCAAATTCGCACACGAACCGACGGAAATTGTCTGGTATTCAGTTTCGGGGTGCAATTTGAAAAGAGCATCGGGGCTCAATTGCTTGAGCAGGAAATTCCTTCGATCCTAATCGCTCTTGTGCGTCCCTACCTTGGGACAAGCTGGGTGCCAGATTGGGTCGAACTTCCGGCTGAGCACAGGCTTCAGAAAGTTGCATTTGCACGATTGCTCGGCACAGAAGTCCGGGCCAATGCAGATTTTCCGGGGATCGCAATTCCGATGTCGCAACTTCAGACGCCGACCCGCCTTGACGAAGGCGGACGCGTGCAAATGACGGCTGCAGGCATAGAGAGGTTGCGGTTGAACCGCCCGCCCCGCACACATGCCGAAACGGTACGCCAAGCGCTTCGCATGCAACTCAACAACGGCAGCGCCGCGGTCGACGATGTCGCGGCGGCGCTTGGGGTCGGGGTTCGGACATTGCAGCGTCAGCTTCGGATCGAAGATGTGACGTTCAAGGAGATCGCGCTGTCCGAACAAGTTAGTCGGGCAAAGATGCTCTTGAGTGAAAACGACCTGAACCTGTCTCAAATCGCCTTTTATCTTGGTTTCTCCGAGGTCAACAGCTTCCGGCGCGCGTTCCGCACCTGGTTTGGACAATCGCCGACACAGTACCGTTCTCGCGCATTCAGCTAAGCTGCGGCATAGCGATTAATTCATCGAAGTCTGTGTCTGCAGTTGCTGCGGCTCCTCTTTGATCTTTGGAATGCGTGGTGAAAGCACACAGACCTGCAATTGCAGGTCACTTTAGGTAGCCGCAAGCGGACATTAGTCCATCCTGCAGCGAAGGTCCATTTTCCGCCCGTTCACGACGAATGCTGTGCTGGTCCCTAAGGTCTACTTAGGGCTCGGTGCGGTCATTCGGTGTATTGGGTTCAATGTCTGCTCTAGCGGCAAAGCGACCGGTCACTCGGCAGGCGCATGTATCCACTACA
>NZ_JBQFPQ010000008.1:0-173096 GCF_056536445.1 Ruegeria sp. CL7 | reverse complement strand
CGACCAGATACGACAGATGCCCGAAGGTCTTCCTCTCCGCCATCGCCCTCGCCGCAACCGTCATTTATTGGTTATGAGTCCTGACCCTAGACACCCAAAGCTTATGTTAACATGCAATTTGATAGCCTAATCGGGAAGCCGGGTTGCAAAGCGGAGCGGCGCCAACATGACTTCTGAAAGCAAAATAACTTATCTTTCTGACGAAGACTTGGAAGGTTTAGGGATCCAACCTTCGGAAGTTGCCGACGCGATTGAATCTGCGCTGATAGCCAAGGCAAGTAAGCAGCTTCATACGTCCCCTAAGACAGCCATTTTGCCCGGGGATGGACGGTACGCAATGTCGACCTTGGCAGTAGGAGATGATGGGTTCATCGTGACCAAACAGGTAACGGTGTGTCCGAACAATCCGGCAAAAGGGCTCCCTGCGATTAACGGCGCTATCATGGTAATGGACGGGCAAACCGGGGTTCTCCGGGCAGTCTTAGGGGCAAATTGGGTAACGTCTGTTAGAACAGCGGCGCTGTCAGTCGTCGCCGCGCGTCGACTTGCTGATCCCAATGCTGAGACAGTGGCTTTTGTTGGGGCCGGCGTGCAAGCTCACTCCCATTTGCTTGCGTTCTCCGAAGTTTTCCCCTTGAAAAGCATTCGTGTGTTCGGACGTGGCAAAGCGAATGTCGACAAGCTTTGTCGCCGGGCTCGGGACATAGACCTCGAGGCCCAAACAGCCACCAGTGCCAAGGACGCCTTGCGTGATGCCGATCTGGTAGTGACATCAATAACTTTGGACTATTCCATCGAACCTTTTCTGGATGCCCGATGGCTAAAGCCGACTGCCTTCGCCGCCATTACAGATGCCTGCATTCCGTGGCTTCCAGAGGGTATGACCGCTTTCAAAACTGTTATTGTTGACGACCGAAAACAGGAATCTGAAAGCGACAAACCAATGCTGCCATATCAGCGGGTAACAGGGGACTTGACGGAAATTGTCTCGGGAGCAGTCGATACCACTTTAAGCAAGAAACCGGCTGCATTCGCTTTCAGAGGGATTTCTTTGGGAGATTACGCAACAGCGGTACTCGCAGTTCGTCGGGCCGCCGAGGTACGAGCTCGGCAAAAGTAGGAAACTTTCGGCTTTGGGCTCAGCGCTGCCATTTTCTGCGATGAGCATGATTGACCGCTCGCAGCCCCGAACGGTCTTTGAAAGCTGGAAATTAACACCTCAGCCACCGTGGCTCGCTGCGACCGATTTTATGTTAAAGTAAGCAGGCATCAATTGGAGATTGTTGGCTCGGAGCAACGGAGATGGAACGCAAGTTAGCGGCCATTCTGGCCACCGATATAGTCGGTTTCGCGGGATTGGTATCACGCGATGAAAGCGGAACATTAGCTAAGTTGGTTCGACTAGAACGTGAAATCATCGGCATGCAGGTGGAAGCAAACCGGGGTCGTGTTTTTAAGTCTACTGGCGATGGGTTTTTGGCTGAGTTCTCGAGTGTCTTTGAGGCGGTCAATTGTGCAATTAACATTCAAAGAGCCTGCGCACGCGAAGCACGCCGGTCGAACAGTGACGACCCTCTCATCTTACGCGTCGGCGTTTCTCTCGGTGATGTCGTTGTACACGGCGACGATATTCTCGGAGACGGCGTAAATACTGCGGCACGGCTTGAAGCAATAGCGGAACCAGGTGGAATCGCGGTTTCAGGAGAAGTAATGGCGCAAATAGCGGGCAAGATAGATCTTCCGCTGGCGGATTGCGGTCACAAAAGACTCAAGAGAACTGATAGTCCAATACATGTCTACATGACCGTTTCAGAACCCGGAGAAGAGGGAGGTTTTCTGGATTTTGATGAAGATGAATTGGCCAAAACCTTAATAACTGGTGGCTGCATCTGTGGGTTAGTACGGTATGAAATAAACGCGCCTGCCATAAGCACCGGGTATTGCCATTGTAGTTGTTGCAGAAAATTTTCTGGTTCAGCAGTTAATGCATGGGCGGCTTTTCCCGCTTCTGCTGTTCGATTTCTCACCGAGGAACCTCGATACTTCGCAACTACGCCGATAGCAAATCGTGGCTTTTGTGCCAGATGCGGGGCAAGCCTAACTTATAAGCTCGTAAAGCCACGAGAAACGGCCTATCTGGTCCTGCATACTTCGAGCCTCGACCAACCGGAAAACTTTGCTCCTTCAGTCCACTCCGGAATAGAAAGCAAAATGCCTTGGTTTGATATTTTGGATGATTTGCCGCGGACAAGATCTTCAGACTCCAGAGTTTTGCAAGAAGCATGGTCAAGTGTCGGTCTACCAGACCCTGAAACTTGGGGACCTTTGGCTAAGCCGCCTGATGTTTTTTAGTGATCGAGCGATTTCTGCTTTATCCGCAAAGAGAGCATTCCTAGCGTTTGAGAAAATGACAACATCGAGCCCAATGCGGGCGCCCATTCGACGTTAGTGCGGCTGCACAACGACCGAACGCTCGTAGACCAGATCGGTCGGTCGTTTTTTCTAGATTTCCAGTGTCCCCGGCTCACGATCTACTGATCGGCTTGACTTCCATTGAAGCCATGTCGCGGCGGTCAACAGTTCTAATATGCGACAGCACCTCCATCTCGAAACTTTCCTTGAAGGTAAATGGGCATCTGTTCTGATTAGAGCATGAAACTGCAAACCTATTAATCTGACCTAACGTGGCAATGGTAGCTTTGTCCGCAGAGCAATCGTTCACGCCGAGCGCCGCGAAGGTTCGATTGCCGCTCGCCGCTATTCACTTCAACGACTGTTCGCAGACCAAATTGGGCATTCTTCCAGCGGCAAAAAATATGTTTCCACATGTTGCACACTTGCTATGACTTGCCGCTGGTCTACAACTGGTGTCGTCAATCAGGAATGCCTGCGGCTGCCAGCATTTTATAGTAGGCGTCATAGATTTCTGGTTTTGCGATAGAGATACGAGCGCGCATATGCCGGAACATTGAAACGCTAAAATCGGGTTCCCGCGACATATGAATACCTGCGAGCTCTCTAGCTCGGCTCCCATTGCCGAGAGCCATTTCCGCCACAAGTTCGTTCAGGCGAAAGACAGTCACAGTATTATGAAATGCACGCATTTTTTGGGCAGTTTCTCTTAGATCGCGCCAGTTCCCTTCCGCGATTTGCGACAGGCTGATACCCATGTGGACCCGGTAGTTTAGTGGGTCATTCGGGTTAAGTCGGAGCGCCTCCCTGGCATGAGCTTGTGCCACCTGCGCTTCACCCATCAGGCCATGCAGTACGCAACTGGATCCCCAGGCTGAAACGCAATTTGGGCTTCTCTCGACGACTTGATCCACAAGTGACAAACCGTACTCTGTATCCTCCGACAGAAACGCGAGTACGTAACCGGCATATGCTTGCGCCTCTAGGTCAAGATGTGATGCCGCCAGAGCCTCATGTGCCAGCTGAATTGCGCAATCAAATCGGGCCTCGTTTGGACGCGTATCCGGGTTCCATAGCAAAGTGCGGATCCAGCCTCGAAGAGCGCTTGCCAATGGGTACTCACTTGAGAGTGAAAGAGCTTTTGACAAATGGTCGTCTGCTTCAGTGAAATTGAACCTGTAGATCAAGGACTGCGCACGTAGGAAGTGATCATAGGCTCCAAGGGTGTCAGGGCGCTTGTGAGCAGCACGGTCTATTTCAGCTTGTCGGATACCTGGCGCAATCGAAGCAACGACAGCCTCGGTAATCTGGTCCTGAAGCTCAAAAACATCATCGAGCTTGCCATCGTATCGATCCGCCCAAACATGAGACCCGGTTTCCGCATCAATCAGCTGACCCGTGACACGCAACCGGTCACCAGCGCCGCGAACGGACCCTTCCAATATATAGCGGACACCAAGCTCTCGGCCGATACGACGCACATCAACCGAAAGCCCTTTGTAAGAAAAAGAGGAGTTTCGGGCGACCACGAATATCCAGGGCACTCTGGACAAGCTGGTGATTATATCTTCGGCTATACCTTCTGCAAAGTAATCCTGTTCAGCGTCAGGCGACAGATTGTCAAACGCCAATACGGCCACCGAAGGCTTGTCTGGGCGAGATTGAATTATCGGGGATTCAGTAGCAAATGCTGTTTGTACCGAGTAAGCAGTTACAGGGCGTGTGATATTCTTCAGATATTGCGGCCCCAATTCGGTGAACGATACATCCACCTTACCCACAAGGTCTTCGTAAACCCGACCTGAAACGATGATCCCTCCGGGAGGAGCAAGGCTTTCCAGCCGGGCCGCGATGTTGACGCCGTCACCAAGAACATCACCGTCGTCATCAAAAACATCGCCCGCGTGAATTCCCATACGGAATTGCATTTCCGGACTTTGCCCGCGCGCCCCGTTCCGCTCAGCCATCTGACGTTGCATCGTTTCCGCACATGCCAGCGCATCTACAACCGAGGAAAACTCTGCAAGAAAACCGTCACCGGTTCTTTTGAATAGGCGTCCGCCATTCAGGCCGACATGCGGCTCCAGCGCCCTAAAGTGGCCCCTATATGTGTGCAATGCGGCTTCCTCGTTAGCACTGACAAGCGCGCTATAGCCAACAACATCAGCCACGAGTATGGCAGCCAAGTACCGCTCCAAACAAAATCCTCCCGCGTATCCATTGTGAAGGAGTGTCAAAGGGATATTAGGGGTTTCGCGCATAAATCGCGATCAATATTCAATGAACATCAGTGACCGAATAACGACACGCAAGCTTTTTGCTTTTGGGTAAATTAGGCAGAAGCGGACCTCGAAAAACCGAACTTTGTAATTTCGACTTTACACCGCAGCACAGGCACTGGAGCAAGGTGCCGCGTATGACTGCCTTGAGGGCAAAACGAGCTTCTAGCCGCGAATGCAAGGTTTTCGCTTGGCACTTTGAAAGGCCTTCCTACTCGGGTGCCATCAAAATTCTAGGTTCAGCGCCGCATGCTTGCTATCGTTTCATTAAGGGTCCATTGGCGGAAATCAGAATGACGATACGGGCGTCTTCAAGGAAGGCATTCGAGTACAGAACACGTCTCACCGACAATCGGATTTGGGACATGTTCGCGCTGCGCCAAGGAGATGTGATTGTTGCAACACCGCCAAAGTGCGGAACAACATGGACGCAAGCCCTTGTGCTGTCGCTCTTGTTTGAAAAGCCAGGTATGGACAAGGTCATGGATGACCTGTCGGTTTGGCTCGACCCGGCGTTTCGAGATCAACTCCCCATAGCTCGAATGTTCGAAGCTCAAAGCCACAGAAGATGCATCAAGACCCATACGCCTTTTGACGGCATTCCTTTCGGTCCAGATTGCACCTACATCGCGGTGTTCAGACACCCAATCGACGCACATTTTTCGATGCGCCGACATGTGGCAAACCTGAAGGAAGACCTGATCCAAGACAGGTTCCCGGATGAGCCGACAGCTTCATTCGCCCTTTTTCTTGGTGAGACCGTTCGAGAGGAGATGGCCGATGGGATCACCCTTGAGGCCATCGTTCATCACTTCAAGTCCTTCAAGTCAAACATCCAACATCCCAACATACACATTTTCCATTACGCCGATATGCGGCGCGATTTGCTCTCTCATACTAGAAAGCTCGCTTCCGTACTTGGTTTGAAAATTGGCGATGAAATGCTGGCCGCAATTGCGGAAAGTATGCAGTTCGAGAACATGCAAGCCAATGCACGCGCGAGTGCTAAGGAAGAAACACAACGGTCCACAACCTTTAAAGACCCGTCAGCCTTCTTCGATAGCGCAAGCAGTCGCAAGTGGGAGGGCAAGCTTTCAGACGAAGACCTTCTTGCGTTTCACAAACGTCTTGCAGAGTTGCTTCCGGAAGTCGACGCGCGATGGCTTCAGTCTGGCGGAGAGCTTCCTGCTTAGGACCTCACTTTCTTAGTTAAGATTGCCGCTTCGGGACCGTCTCGGCCATCTGAGACTTTTTGCCGGATGACCCGTAACCACGATGAGCGGTCATTCATGCCCGCGAACGCGGCCAGGGTTTGCCCTAACCAACAACAGCCGTTCGCCGCGGTTTCGCCAGATGACTCAAATGTGGACGAAGCGGACCTTGCAAAGTTTGGTGGTCGAGACCGACTTTGGGCATGGTTTATGGTAAGATCCATGCAAGTGCTGCGAGGGAGAGTACCATGATCGACGCTGAACAGCGATTGTTAGACCACAACATCATTTTACCTGCGCCGCTAAAATTGCCTGTTGGTATGGTGTTGCCATTTCCGTGGATTAACGTTCGGGGCGACCGGGCGTTCGTATCTGGTCATGGACCACAAGAAATAGACGGTACTCCGGCCGCGCCATTTGGAGCAGTCGGAGAAAATGTGTCTGTGGAAGAGGGCTACGCCTCAGCACGCAAAGTCGGGCTTTCTATTCTCGGCAGTCTAAAGCGCGAACTTGGCAGTCTAAACCGAATAACGGGGTGGTGCCGAGTTCATGGGATGATAAATTGCAAATCTGGCTTCAGCGATACGCCTGCGGTTCTCAACGGTTTCACGGATTTGATCATTGACGTCTTTGGAGAAGAGATTGGCCGCCATTCACGTACGGCGGTCGGGGTGGCAGGCCTACCAATCAACTTCCCAATTGAAATCGAAGCAGAGGTTATTGTCTCAACGGCCTAGAATACACGTAAATCCGGAACGACCTACTGGTCAAAAAGGAGCAGGAATGTCGCTGCGCCGGGCAGAAGTACTGTATGGAAGAAGGCATTTGGGTGAGCCAGAAAGGAGACTTCATGATTAAGTTTATGCCTAAGTTTCTGATTGTAACGGCGCTTTGTACGATCCAATATTCTCAATTAGCACTCGCGCAAAGTCACACTCACGACGCTGAAATCACGCCATACGCCGGTCTGCAATCCAGGACCATCAAAAGCTTATCTGAGACCGATCTAGAAGAGCTGCGGCGCGGCGGAGGTTGGGGTTTTGCTTTACCAGCGGAGCTGAATGGCAAACCAGGCCCAGCACACTTGCTCGAATTGCAAGATGAACTTGGACTTTCGAAGGATCAGGTGGAAAGAATTGGCACGATCCATTCTGAAATGCGCAAACAGGCAATCGTCGCAGGCGAGCGGTTTATTGAGGCCGAAGCGGCGTTAAGTGAAGCGTTTGCCGGTGACCAGCTTGACTTAGCCGAGTTAAACAAACTTGTTAAAGCGGCAGAAACGGCGAGGGCCGAATTACGACTGGTTCATCTGTCCCGGCACCTGCAAACAACACCGCTGTTGAGCGCAGATCAAATCCAGCAATACAGCATTCTAAGAGGGTATGAGAACGACCCGTGCTCCAATGTGCCCGAAGGCCACGACCCAACCATGTGGAAAAAACACAACGGTTGCAGCTGAATCCTTTTGAAATCAGCGCAAACTAATGTTGGACATGGAGCTGGGAAATCTGATTGCCCTTCATCCAATCTCTCAGCTATGTCGAGCAAACACACTAGTTGTTCCATCCAGACCAACGAGCAAGGTTTCATAAGGTTCTCGTTCGTCTGAAAAATCCATGCCGGGTGAACCCATCGGCATGCCTGGAACTGTTAGGCCGAGGCCTTCAGGATGTTCGGACAAAAGTCGATAGATATCTACTGCCGGGACATGACCTTCGACAAAATAGTCCCCAATAATTGCAGTGTGGCAACTGGAAAGCTCATCTGGGATTTTCATTTGTTCTTTAAGCGACCACAGCTGCTCCTGTTCCATGTCTAGCGTATCGGCGCGAAATCCTGCGGAGATCAGGTGATCTACCCACGCGGAACAACAGCCGCAGGTTGGCGTCTTGTAGACTTTAATGAATGGGGCTTCTTGTCCGACGGAAGGAGTAGCCAACACTGCTGCTGTACCCGCTAATAGAAATTCGCGTCGTTTCATTGGTCTCTTCTCCGCTTCCTCATGGGACTACAAAGATATTGTGCCAAGGCCAAACTTTTCAATGTTACCGGACTGAGCATCAAACGGGCAGTTTCGATACAAGATCTGAATCTCAATCCAAATAACACTGGTCGCCAAACGTTTTGTGGGTTGCATCGCGTATGGCTCAAGTTCACTCGAGCGTTCGGCAATGGACCTCGCGATCAACGTCGTGGTGAGGTCCATAGCAACCTTCTAAGCCGTGGCCATGCCAATTGCCTTGGTGGTGCCTGCCCGTGCAGCCTGACAATGCAATCACTATGACCAAGAATGCCGCTCTGCGCGGGTGCTTGATCCAACAGTTCTGTTCCATGTGCAAACCAACCTAGTAGCAATCCGGCTACCTTTGCTTTGACGCAGGTCAACACCCCATTGCGGCGGCTTCCAAATAGCGGCAGTTAGTCTATCGTGAACAGCTCCTGTCTTTCAGCAACACCGCGCAATCTGTATTGCCCCAGGGAAACAAGACTTGGAATGGAGCCCACCAAGTCGCCCGCCACCTTATCGGAAACCACAATGTTCTGATCAAGAGCGCTGCACATGCCTAAAATGCGCGAAGTTGTATTTACCGCTGGGCCGACCACTGTGAAATCCAAGCGAGACCTACCGCCAATATTGCCGTAAAGAACATCGCCTGCGTGCAACGAGAGAGTGAAGCCGGTCGTTGGCAAACCATCAGCTTGCCGTCGTTGGTTGAGTTCCTCAAAAGTATCTCGCAACTCCGTTGCCGCGTGAATTGCGACGCGGCGAGCGTTCGGGACTTGATTAATATCGAAGATGGCAAGCATTCCATCCCCCATGAATTTTAGAACATTACCGCCATTGCGTTCGACTACGTCAACAGCTTCGGCGAAGTAGTCGTTTAGCAATTCTATGATTGAGTTCCCCGGAAGCGCCTCTGACAATTTGGTAAATCCTTGCAGGTCAAAATACCAAATCACCGCTGAGATAGTTTCCGATGAACCTCGGGTGATGTCCCCGGAAAGAACGCGCCTACTGGCGTCTTTTCCCAAGTACGCGGCGGTTATGTCTTCAGCCATCAGCCGGTTTGCCCCACATTTCAGCGTCAGGCAAAGTGGAGATATCAGTTGACGCAAACCGTCAAGTTGCTGGCTTGTGAAGCCCCCGCTCGCGTCGGTTGCCAACGAAATAATAGCACCTTCTTCGGCCTGCATCGGGTTAACAGGCGTAGCATTGTCCTGAACAAGGAAGAACCGTTTGACAGCAAAGTAGTCAGTTGCACCGCGCTCGCGAAGTTCGTCGAAGATCGGAAAGTTGAGCGCGGGTTCTTCGACTGTAAGATCTTGTCTGATCTCTTCAACGTTGTTTGCCAAAAGATAATAAATTGGACTTAGAACGTATTCCTCAGGCGCATCCGTTCTTCGGACAAAGTTCTCTCGCTCATGACCGCCATCCCTGTGCCAGCGAAAAGCGACAGTCCCAATCTCGGGATGATGAGCGCGAACAGTGATGTTTGCTCTTTGAAGCGGAATTCCTGCCGAAACAAGACGGTTGCAGAATGCTTCAAGCCAGAGCTCCACAGGCGCATTCTCTAAGCCCTGTTGAACCAGCCAATCTGCTATGTCCTGGATGGCGGCAGTCAGTTCCCAGTTTTGGACTAAAGGAGCTGCCATGATGTCCTCTTAGTGAGCTATCTGAACAGTTGGCTCGTAGTCTAATTCACTTCAAGGACACATCAAATTCAATTCTCCCACTGCGCTTGCAGCCCTAAGGTATATGCTGATCTTGTTGCGTGCTGCATGCGCGACACCTGGGCGATGGTCGCAATTCATCGGGAATTACTGGCGATGTAAGGTGTGCTGCGAACCTCAAAACAACTGGCGGTGCTGCTCCCCTAGAAGACTAGGCGATTTGCCGGAGTTACGGCGCCCCCAAGACTTAATCTTGCCAATCCAACCGATACAAGACGTGGTGACCGCGTAGACCTTTCAGGAGTCTGGGTTCTATTTCAGAAAAAGAGAAATCGGTTCGTCCTCCGACCATGGCGCGAGTCGCATCTGAAACGAGTATCTCGCCCGCCGCACCAACGGTCGTTATGCGTGACGCTTTATTGACCACCGTACCGAAAAAATCTCCACGAGATTGCACGACATCACCAGTATGAATCCCAATCCGGACACCGAAAGATGGCTCCTCGGAAGCCGATGCAATGGCCCCCTGGATCTTGATAGCGGCCGTCAGTGCTTCTTTCGCGGACGGAAAGACGGACAACGTTCCGTCTCCAAGGGATTTCACGAACTGGCCATGGTACTTTTCAATGATCGCCGCCAACACTTGGAAGTGGTTTTCGATCAGCACCGACCAACGCTGATCGCCCAACGCCTCCGCCAATGTTGTGCTGCCCTCCACATCAGTGAAAAGTACCGAAGCCAAACCTTCCGTTTGGACCAGATCGGGTCCATCTTCACGCGCAGTATCAACCAGTTTTTGGATGGCCAGCTGTTCCTTACCCACGAGTTCAATATTTGGAGTGGGCACTGAAGCGTGGCGATTGATGATCTTCCAGGCCGCTCCCTCCAGGACAAAAATCAGGACGGTGCGATAAAAGACGGCTTCATCAAAGCCGACAAACTGAATCTTGTGGACGAAGGATGACCATCCCGTTTCTCCGTTTTCGAAGGCCTCAGCTTCAACTTCTTCGAAAACGACGGGTGCCGGGATCTCCGCAAAAAATCCGCTAACCCCATCGCGAACTGCTTGCCCGCTCCAAAACTCACCTTCGCCTGTGCCAACGAACCTTAGTTCATCTGCCTTCGACAGAAAATCCTGCAACTCGTCAGTATTCTTCTTGGTTCTGAGTATTTCATACCAACGCCTCGAAACTGCCAGCAATTCAGGTGAGGAACGTATCATCACAAATGACTCGAGACGCTAAATGGATTGAAACTTGCAAGGTTTTGCAACCGGTATCTCCATTTTTCGAAACATTCAGGTCAATGCTGCCGCTGAGGTTTCGCCGGATCAAGACATTTGTATTTCTCCAGAACAGAGCGCATCAGACGCAGATCAAAATGCGCGCGTCGATTCAGAGCGAACTATCGATTGAGTTTCTAAGTTCGAATCCGGATCGCAGGGCATCGAATCGCTTCGCTGTCTGAGAGCTACTCTACGCTGTACTGACCCGCAAAATAGGATGCTTCATTCTTTTTGGCACACGCTAAGCTAGAAGGTTCCCAGAACTACGCGGTGAATTTCGAAGTGCAGCACGCTCCGTCTTGACATGGTTATGCGAACTGGTTCAGCTTGCGGTCATGACGTTCACACGCATCCACTGCCATCGAATATCGGCCTGAGGTCGATAACCCACGCGAAATCCGCGGGAGGCAGCATTGGTATGCGGGCGAGGCTTATATCCTTGTAATTGCTCCAGATTAGAGTGCACGAGTCGGTTCGATTCCGACGCCTCCTACCATCCTCAGGAGGTGTCCGACATGGCGGACAAAGTTACGAACGCAATTGATTTCAACGACATCAAGCAATCGGTCGAGGAGTGCCTCGGACGCACACCCGAAGGCTGGTCAGGCTTGGTCACGACGCTCTTCACAGAGATCAAAGAACACTGTGATCCGAAGGATGCCACCTACCCCTTCATCCTCCAGATCAAGGAGAAGCTGGGAGAGCTCCGCATCTACCACAGGTGTGATGATCGACACATCCAGTCGATGATCACCGCCACCATTGCACGAGCAAATCGTACCTGTGAGCGATGCTCAAACGCTGCCGAGACCCAACTTCTGGACGGCTGGTACAAGACACTTTGTTGCTGGTGCGCGCATGATGTCGCGAGCAAGCGCCACCCTGAAAGGAAGAGATTCTTTGGCGTTCGGAAAAATCCCCTTCGGGACAGGTTGACCTGCTCATTTTGTGGATATTTCGGTCAGATCGACCGATCTGATGACCGCGGACGTTGCCCTGCGTGCGTGGCGAAAGGCTGCTGAACGATGCTTAAAATCGTTGTCTACGTGAATGAGAGCGAAGTCGCCCGGGCCCATGCTGGGAATGTCAGCGACGATCTTAGTGGCCTCTGCGACTACGAAGTTCGCGTGAACGAACGAATGTCCAAGCCTCTCGGCATCGAAGAAAAAGCAGTACGCTTCGAGATCTCGCAGCATGATCGCAGGCAGACGGTGTGGGCACTGGTTGAGAAGATCGCCGCCATATGGCTGGAGAAGACCGGTGCGCGAGAGCCCCGCACTAAGGCTGATGAGGTGACGCGCGCATTCCTGAGGCTAAAGAAGGCCGAGTTTTTGACCGGACAAGCACCGCTGTCTGATCCGATCAGCAGCGCGGAGGAGTTCGACGCGCTCATTGCTGACGTGGAGATTGATCCATTGACCCGAGCTCTTTTGGCACTGCAAGAAGCGGCGTTGGCATTGGGCCAGGCAAAGCTGTCTGGTCCGATTTCCGCAGATGAAATCAGAGCGCGCAAGGTAGATGAAGAAGGCAACGAATTGCTGTCACAGATTCGGGCGAGCATTCGCGAGCTGGATGACCGCATCGCTAGTGAAGTGAATGGCGAGGACCAGGGCGAGGACGAGCATATAGATCCAGCCATCGAAGCTTTCCTTGAGCTTTTGGAGAAAGACATCGCTGCTGGCAACCTCGTTGGAGACCTAGCCGAACACATCAAAGCGCACAAACGTCGATTGGGTAACGATCATGACCCGGACAATTGAGCCAATTTTCACAGATACCGAAGATCTTCGATTCCTGAAGATGACATTTGCGGTTCACGACAGTGAAAGCAGTGTTGTGGCCCCAATTTCCACCGCCGATTTCGAACGTATCGAAGATCTGACGGACGAAGAAATCATGCGTGTGGCGATTAACAAAGCTGACGCACTGGCGCGGCTGAAGGGTGGGTAATGTGAAACCTGTTGTCGACTGGAATGACATCCAAACAAGCGTTCTAAAAGCACTTGGTGAGCATCGCGCTGGCTGGGCTGATCAGCTCGCACTAGTGTTGGAAGATGTGAAGCGCAGTGTTGCTCAACACACCGATATCTTTGGGGATGAGTTGCCGGTGATCGTACAGATCAAGCAAAAATTGGGAGGCCTTCGTGTCTACACACGAAAGTGTAATCGAAATATCCTCGATGAACTCGATACTCGTGTCGACGAGATCGAGAAGACGTGTGAATCCTGTGGAAACACCGCGCAGGTGCAGAGCATTCGAGGCTACCTAACGACGCTTTGCTGCTGGTGCTACAACGACTACCTTCAAAGTCGGTTTGAAGGCGCTGAGATGATTTGGCCAACAGATCTTGAGCTCAATGTGGCAGATCGCTTCCCGGACCTGGTGAGCGCTGATACTGCCTCACTGTGGCCAAGCATTGGGCCGGGTCGGCTCGTCCTGCTGGGAAGGTTTCTTGCGGAGGCGGAGCATCTGGTTCGAGAGAACTGTGAGACACCGATTCAAGTGCAGATCTCGGATGTTACGACGGGCTCAGACTGTTCGATCCAGATCAACTTCCGTCGGTATGATCAATGCCTGGATCTCCCGCTCAAGCGTCTCGTACTGGACAGCAAACGCACATGTGCACGATGTGGCCATGTGGGGGATATTGTACGGAAGAAGAACAAGGCAACTGCCCTGTGCGCGCACTGTCAGGAGCAAGGCGATTGGAATCCCTTCGATGAGTAATGAGTTTTCCGATGAAGAGATCTTTGGACGTCCGTTGGAGTCGATCCCTCTGGATGACCTGATTTATGAGCTGAAAGCACGACCGAAAGAGGGTTCAGATGCATGGCCGGCACTTCTGAGGACTGTACAAGAGCACATCGTGGACGCTGCTCCAGCTGACGGACTAGCAGAATGGACAGACATCTGGATTAAAGAGAATAAGTGGCCAAAGTGACTGAAAAAGACAAAATCACAGAAGGATCTGGTAGCGTCTATAAGGATATTGGCCTGCCGGAACCGGTTGTCAGTGTGCTGTTCTGCGACCTGAGGATCGTAGCCGTAAGAGGACAGTTCTACCCAGTTGAAATCGCGGTCTTGAGAGTGATCGATGACGAGCCATACACTTGGTCATCTCGCATCTACCCTGCCCTGAACTGGTCACATCAGGTTTTGGCCGCATCTCCAATCAACCTTTCGACGGCTCCACCTGCCGTGGATGTTGCAAGCCAGGTTTCGGGCATCATCGACCAATGCCCGGCGGGTTGGATCTATTCAGATTCTTCTTCAACGTCAGGACTACTGGAGCGCTTGCTGGCAGAAGCAGAGGTTAAATACGTTCAAAAAGTCGATGTGCTGCGTGCGGACCAGATCATGCAGGATGATGCATCTCGTCGAACGATGAAACAGCTGCTGAATTCACACAAGCGAACCACTGACGATCCGCTAGATGAGGTGGAGCGGTTGTGGACATGCTACCAAGCAGCGAAGGCCTCACAGGAAGGAGATGAGCGATGATTTTGGCGAAAGATGCCTGCCGTAGATAATCAGCCCTAGGCAAACGTTCGCAACTGGACTTTACAAATCCGAATAAGCGGACGGAGCTGACATTCGAGATCACCGAGTCTACCATAGCGGCATAAGTTAGGGAGGCTTCAACATGACTGATCCCAATGAAGTCGCGCACCATTACCACTCCGGTCACTTGCTAAAGCGAATTTCTGATGGTTGCGCAGCACTAGACTTGACCCCACCGATTTCTCGCGACGCTTTGGCGCCGGTTGACGAGTTTCACATTGGTGGACGCCTTGCGACCGAACCTTTTGTGCAGGCTTTAGACCTTTCGCCCCAAAGTCGGGTTGTCGATTTTGGATGTGGCCTCGGTGGTCCTGCCCGCTATGTCGCAGCGGCCACTGGTGCTCATGTGACCGGCATCGATTTAACTGCCGAGTTTGTGGAAACAGGACGCGCCCTTACAGAATGGACGGGCATGTCGGATCGGGTTCAACTCATCGAAGGCAGCGTGCTTGATCTGCCGTTGGAATCTGACTCGATGGACGCTGCTTACATGATCCACGTCGGCATGAACATTGCGGACAAAGTTGGCATCGCGCGGGAGGCAATGCGTGTGCTTAAACCAGGGGGTATTTTTGCGATTTACGATGTGATGCAAGTCGGCGAGGGCAATATGGATTATCCAGCGCCTTGGGCTTCGACTTCGGATCAGAGTGCGCTTGCACCACCAGAGACATATGAGGCGGCTTTGAAGTCCGTTGGTTTCGAATTGACCGGTAGGATCGACCGCACCGTGTTTGCCAAACAATTCTTTGAAGATTTGGCGGCTGCGCAAAGCCGTGCGGATGGTCCTCCACATCTTGGCCTGCATCTGATCATGGGCGACGACACAGCGCTAAAGGTCCAAAACATGGTGCGAAACATAGAAGGCGGATTGATAGCCCCGATTGAGATCCACGCCCGTCTGCCCATCTAACTTTGCGTCCGCACTGGGCTCGAATTAATCATTCTCTGCGGTGTGCGGATGGACCGATGGCAGCCCGAAGCAGACATTCACAGTCACGCTTTTCAGTTTTGCACTAAGCCATTCACTAGGACATGCGCGACGTTCAGAAAATCATGTTGTCTTTTCCAAGCAGCGTAATTTGCGCTACCAATAGACATGAATGGAGACCGCAGACTTTCCGCAGTACTCTCGGCCGATGTAGTAAACTACTCAGGCCAGATTAAGGCAGATGAAAATAGGACTCTCAGCGAACTTAGTGTTCTACGTCGAGAGTTATTTGATCCTTTGGTTAGCGATCATCGAGGTAATGTCGTTAAGAGGATGGGTGATGGATGGATAGTCGAGTTTAACTCGGTATCTGATGCAGTACGATGCGCCCTTGATCTTCAAAGCCAGGTGTCAACTCAGTCCTCATTGAAACTACGAGTGGGTGTGCATCTTGGAGATGTCGTATTCGACGAAGATGACATTTTCGGCGATGGCATCAATCTATCTGCACGTCTACAAGAGGCTTCCAACGAAGGGGCTGTGTTAATTTCAGATGTCGTCCATCGCAGCCTTGACGAGCGCCTCGCTGAGCAATTTTATCGCGCTGGAGAGCGACAGTTTAAGAACGCGCCGTCACCAATAGAAGTTTTCCAATGGTCGCCGCCAGGTTCTGCCCCACCGCGAGTAACTCCGGCTAGCCATACAAAGTCTCTGCTAATCGGCGTCTTACCTTTCGATAATCTCTCTTCTGACCCCGATCAGGAGTTTTTTGCAGATGGAATTACCGAAGAGATCATCACCACTTTATCAAAACTCCCGAATTTACTGGTCGTCGCGCGTAACTCTACATTCGTCTACAAAGGTCGCTCCGTTGACGTGAAACAGGTCGGTCTGGAGCAGGGTGTCGATCTTGTTCTTGAGGGAAGTGTCCGTCAAAGCGGTAACCGGGTGAGGATCACAGCACAGCTAATCGATGCAAAGTCCGGCATGCATATTTGGGCAGACCGCTATGATCGCCTCATTGAAGATGTATTCGAAGTTCAGGATGAAATCGCACTTAGGATTGCAACCGAGCTTCAAGTCGAACTGTTGGCGGGAGAAATGGCTCGTTTCAGAGGATCCGGCACAAATAACCTAGGCGCGTGGACTGCTCAACTAAAGGCCGTTGAGGCTTCGCGCAGAATTACCAGGGAAGCTCAGGCCGACGCTCGCCGATTTGCACAACAGGCAATTGCACTCGACCCGGGTTACTCGGCTCCGTATTGTACTTTGGGATTCATTTGCACTGTCGAAGCACGACATGGATTTGTTGCTGACCGGCGTGCCGCGCTAGCGGAGGCTCGTGACTGCGCTCAGCGAGCTCTGGAAATAGACAGCTACAACCCAGAGGCTCACGCTATTGCGGGTTTTGCGGATGCAATCGATGGCAAGCTGGTTTCGGCTATCGAGAAGTTCAACGAGGCACTAGCGCTGAATCCAAACCACGCTGACGTGGCTGCCAGACTGTCAATCACCCTAGCTTTCAATGGCCAGGCAAATGAAGCGATCCAAGTCGCACAACAAGCCATTACCCTGAACCCTCACTATCCAGGTTGGTATGCAGGCGTTCTGGGTTTAGCCCTTCGACTCGACGGTCAATACGAGGAAGCCAAGAAAGCATTCACCGAATATGGTCAAAGGGTTGAAGGCTTTGGTCACCTCGACCTCGTAATCGTCCATGTAGAGACGGGGAACCTTGAGGCCGCTCGCGATGAAGCACGGAATGTGATGAAATACCGCCCTCAGTTTTCCATATCGGACTGGGCGAAAACTCAACTTTTCTCTGACAGAGAAAGGCTGGAGAAAGACTGTGCGTCTTTGCGACTAGCCGGTTTGCCTGAATAAGAGCAGGGTTTCGCAGTAGCAGGTTGGTTTGTGATGGAAACCGATCTCACACGTTTCCGATTTGGGTTCGCGATGGCCTTGCGCTTCTAGGTGCCTTGGCGGTGGGCCGCAGTCCAAACCGGATAATCACAAATGGGCCTAGCAATTTCCCGGTTGCGGAGGAAAGCTGCCCTTCGCGGTTAAACAAACCAAGCCAAAATTTTGGCCGATTATCCGCAGGAACTTGAAGCTTAATTTATTTGATCACGCGGGCTTTATCAGTGTTTCCAGATATTCTCGAGTGTCGGCGTCCCACGAGCTGGGGTCCTCTCCATGGGCGACCACCGCGTGCAGTTCCATGAGCTTCCAGACTTCGTCCTTGGTCGCAGCAACTACTTTGCCCGGGCAGGCCTCCATGCCCTCGCAATCCTTGCAGGCATATGAATAAACAGTGTTCATCGCTTTCTCCTCCGTTCGCTCGAAAAGTTGCTTAGAACTCAGGAAACGTCGGCAGCCCGTCGTCGAGTTTTATCCATGGCTGCTGATGTGACACGAAGATGTGGGCCTTGGGTTGCGCAATCGATGGGTCGTCCAACGTTACAGAAGAAAACCAAGCGTCAGCGCTCCAGTCTTGGCCCTCAACTTCATTTAGGGCGGCATAGGTCAACGTCGTTCCACAGTCCCGACAAAACCCGCGGCGAATACCCGGAGTTTTCTCAATGTGTTGGATTTCGCCTTTGATAACGGCGAAGTCTTCGGCGGCCACTTTAGCCCAAGTTGCAAAGGCGCCACCAAGGGCCATTTGGCATGAACGACAATGGCAATGTCCCGACCAGACAGGTGGTGTCGCGATCTGGTATCGAACAGCACCACAGTAACATCCACCTTGAAGTTTTTCCATCGTATCAAGATCTCCTGGCATGCGGCTAGGTTGACATCAGCACTAAAGCATCCGCTCCAATATTTTATAATAGAAGCGCAGATTTTACTGTGAATAATGTCAAGAATGCCGATATTATGCGACTCAAATAGTCTAATCAAACATTAGAAAATCTACAGCATGGACTGGCTGCACCTTCCCCCAATGAACGCTTTGCGCGCCTTCTCAGCGGTTGCGGAAGCTGGGAGTTACACCGTGGCTGCTGAACGCTTGAACGTGACCCAAGCGGCTGTCAGCCAGCAGGTCAAATCGTTGGAAAGGCATTTGGGAGTAGCTCTCGTTGTTAGACGTGGGCGCAGCATTGAATTGACAGAGCCAGGCATCATTCTTGCGCGTGAACTGGGTATCGGCTTTGAAATCATTGGAAGGGGTGTCGAACGACTGGCAGAACACACAGCGCAGCGTCCCGTTCAAGTGACAATGTCACCAGCATTCGCGGTGGAGTGGCTATTGCCGAGAATGGCAGAGTTTCAACAACAACATCCAGAGATCACTTTGATGCTGAACCCAACTTCTGAACTGGTTCAGATAAGACCAGGCGGCATCGATGTCGCCATTCGGTATCACGACAGACGCATGCCGAGAAAAGAAGAGGATACTGTCCTTGTTTCCGACATGGTCGTGATCGGGGCACCTTCACTGGTGGGAGGCCAAGATCTGCGTGACCCGGCTTCTCTGACGAAGCTGCCCTGGTTGCAGGAACTGGGCACCAACGAGGCGGCTGACTGGTTCACCTATCACGGGGTTGTTCCTGCCGAACCATTGACCATAAATCACATGCCGGGGAACCTGATCATGACTGCGGTTCGCCGGGGTGACGGTATCACGTATACCGCCAGAGCTTTTTTCGAGGACGATCTATCATCTGGTCGGATGATTGAATTGTTCTCTGAGCCTCTCTTCGGCGTCTATTACATCCAGACGCAGGCAGAATTTCAGCGCCCCGAGGCTAAGGTGTTCGTCAACTGGCTTAAATCTCAGTCGCAAGTCGTATCGAGACACAACTCTGGAAGCTGAGACGTATCTATTTACCCCTCTGCTCTGTTTGCTCAAGACCGTTGGTTTCGCCGTTTCTTAAGGCTGCTTTGTGGAGGAGCCAGCTGCGATCAGAGCCGCCATCCCTCCATCGATGAACTGCACGTTTTGAAAACCCATCGCAGTCAATACATTTGCCGCTGCCGCGCCTCGGTAACTAGGAGCGCCGCCACAGGTGGTGAAAATTCGCCTTCCACGATCCTGTAACTCTTGAGATCTGTATTCACTTTCAAGGTCTGCCATCCAAGCGACGGCGCGACCAGGAGCCGGAATTGCTCTCGGGCTGATACCCGTGGCCGCCATTTCAGCACTATCCCTCACGTCCACCACAAGTGCGTTGGGGTCTTCGATCAGTACTGCCAGCGCGTCAGTTGCTGAAATTGGATTTGCTTTGGATATTTCCTGAGCTTCCATTTGTGCGAATGTTAAGACCATGTTGCCCCCCGACTGCAAATCCTACGCGATGCTACCATGCGGCTGATTTACCGCAAAACGGCATCCAAGCGATGATTGCCGGTCTTGTGGTCGCCCAGACGGTTGCCATCAACGAAGTTAAACAATTCCCGATCAACGGCAGAAGCGGGCCTCGCAAATGCCCCAGCCATTGCTGTTGATCCGAGATTACTCGGCGGCCAACGCCTTCTGCCTGCAATAACACGACGCCTTTATCGGCACCTCGGCGCGGGCAGCGGCCTTGTCCAATTGTAGCTTAATGTGGGCGGCTTCGACCGTTTCACCGCGCCGGGTGAGACATTCGTGCAAACCATGCAGGCTCCAGACGTTGCCCGGATGCTGACAGGCCCGGCTAAGCGTTGCATCCAGGCCAAGGTCTGCACGGTAAACAGCTTCGGCTTCCTCCATCTGGCCCTGTTCAAGAAGAAGAGCACCCAGCGCATGACGGGTGGGTTGCATCCAGCCCCAGGGCTCGTCGTATGGCAAGTTATCGTCGATCTCCACTGACTTTCGCAGGTGATCAAAGGCCGTTTCGTGCTCTCCTGTGTGATAGGCCAACTCACCCAGCATCATTTGCTCAGCGACCTTCAGAATGTCCCGACATGTGTTGTTGAACAGCATTCGGGTCTCAGGAACTCTGGCCAGAGCATCATAGAACTTGGCTTTTTCACTCTCGGCTTCAGCGACCCTGTGTAGGTTGGCCAAGGCAACCGTCCTTGCATACCGCATCATGGCGATAGTGACGCTGTAGAGCTCCGAATCTTCAGGTAAATCCTGATCAAGGATAGCCTGCCAGCGTCCAAACCTGATCAATACATGTTGTTTCATAGGAATGAACGCCTCGAACCAATCAGCCATTGGTCGAAGTGTCTCTGAAGGTAAAGTTTCGACAAGCTCATCGGCAGCTTCCAGTGCCGCCGTTGGCTGCCCTAAAAACATCGCTCCGTAGATTTTGAAGTGGTAGTTGTGACACCTGTAAACGGAATAGAAGTTGTCAGGACCTTCGCGTTCCAGGAACTTTCGATCTGACAAGATGGCTTTGTGATTACGCAACACAACGTTCATGTAATCTCCACACAAGACGTCAATATGGGTGGGCATGTGAAGCAAGTGCCCGGCTTCAGGCACCAACGTGCTGAGCACATCACCATGGCGAAGGGCTCGCTCAGGATTTGGCGACATTTCCATCAGGTGAATGTACATGTGAAGGAGCCCTGCGTGCTCCCATGCTCCGGGGAGTGTATCAAATGCAGTTTCGAGGACTGCTATGGCTTCAAGTGTATCGGCTCCATCCGCTGGTTTCCCAGTCGGCAAGTCCCAAAGCTGCCAAGGGGTCCGATTCATGAGTGCCTCGGCCAGGAGGGCGCAAACGTCGAGATCCTGTTTGAATTCAGCATGCAGCTTTCGCATCGCGTCAGCGAAGGCATCATTCCACGGGCTGAAATCCTCAATATCCGATGAGGATGGATAACGAGCCGGAATGGCTTCGATGAGCGCGCGTTCAACAGGCGTCAGTTTGTCCTTTAACGACGCAGCAGCCTCGATTGACGCTTTTGCCAAGGCGATACAGTCAGGCTTCTCGTCTTCTTCGAATGTTTCCCAGGGCTTGTTGTAGTTCGGCCCAATGCAATACGCGATGCCCCAATGCGCCATTGCGCAATTTGGATCCGCAGCCACGGCATTCTGAAAGCATACAATCGCTTCTTCGTGGTTGTACGCGTAAGTCCAAGCCAAACCACGATCAAACCAAAGCTGGGCTTCGTCCGACGAGGTTGTGATCTTTCGGCTGTAGCTACCGAGATCATAGTATTCCATCACAATAACCCCCTAATAAAAGGTAGGAGGTTACCACAATGGGCTGCTTCTCGATACTGGCGACATCAAAGCCGACCCAAGGCATAGACCCGACTTATATGAGCCCCATTTGATCGAAGCACTCTTCTTGGCGACTGATCAACTTATCGGCTACGTGCGTGACGCACCGTCCAATCCATCCACAGTAGCCCACCGACAAGACCACAAACACCGCTCGCACACCTAAGATGGTCTTTTGAGAAAGCTGATGTCGGCAGTCAGGTTGGTCTTTTCCGCCAACCAACACTTTTGGGGCCTGGTAAGGTCGTGCGACAGCTTCTGTTCTAACTGGCGTTGAAAACGTGTAATTTGGGCTCATTGCGGGCGTCAAAAATACGGGCACCCTACCCTTCTAGCGTGGCAACTGCATGGTCGTGAGAGGTATGCGGTCGATGCATGTTGAGGATACGTCGAGCTTCATTCGATTGTCCCGATATTGCCAGCGCATGCGCCAATGAAAACTCAATAATGTCGCGTTGCGCCCGGCTACCACCAAGGCGTTCGTGCTCAGACATGACACTTACGAATTTCTCAATCGCTTCGTCCGCATTTCCATCCGCCAACGCACGGAATGCGCCTGCTACCGAAGCAACGGTGGGGCCTGCGGGTCCCTTTGCGCCATCAATGGTTGCTTCCAGATGCTCTCTTTGTCCCGCCATCGCATGCGCAAGAGCAGCGTGAACATCCGCAAAAGCCAAGCCAGGCGAAGGAAAGAACTGAACAGCATAGTCGCTGAGTTGTTGCCAACGCTCCTGAGGAATTTGCTCGCCAGCCAAAAAGGCGCGGTGAACAATTGCTACACTATCAGTCAAAACGTTAAGTGGCGGCGCAGGAGGTCGGTCGGGGGAAACATAATCATCGAACAGCTTCCACATACCTGCCACATCGCCGCTCTCAAGCGCCCACAGAGCGACGTGCCAGCTGAGATGGCAGTGCAGATACGCTGTGAAGGGATAGTCTTGCCAGAACTCGCGAAGATAAGCGTAGCCAGCGTCCGTCTCCCCGTTCTCATAGTAGAGATGGGCCCTGACATGTGCACTGTGTGCGCTGTCTGGCTTCAACTCAAGTGCGCGCTCAATGTTTTCCGCGGCCGGGCCGATCTGTCCGGCCTCCATCTGGGCAAATGCATGCTGGCAGAGAAACCACCAGTCGTCGCCATAGTGCGGCTTCAACATGGTTGTGTAAGCAAGCTGCTCCGCCTCGCGACCAGCCCGACCTGAAAACCCTATTAAGCCAAATACGCTGGTACATGTCTGAGCAAGCAAAATATCTCGCGGATGGTCTGCGACGTGATCTCGGATGCGCCTGTAGGCCTGCGGTGCACGCCCCTCAATGAGATCGCTGATAATGTCGATCTGGGCGGCTTCGCGCGGGCTGACGCCATGCGACAGTTCCTTTGCGACGGCTATTTCACGCTTTGCATCTTGTCCACGCCCGACAGTAACAAGGTAGCGCGCAAGCCCAACATGCGGCATAGCAAAACCATCATCTGCCCGCATTGCAGAACGGTAAGCTTCTTCAACATCATCAAAAGCACCCAGAAAACGGTCGATGCCTTCAACATAGGCGTCTCGCGCAGTTTGTGATATGGTCGTTAGCGGGCTTCCGTACCGATCTTCAAGCATCCAAACCTTCCACTATCTGTACCAAACCTGTCCGTCAGTGAGCTATATGAGCATGCCTACCCATTAACGAGTCAAAGGAAATTGACGTTACGAGGCGCCATGATTTCAGCATCCGTTTCTTTCAGAAGTCTCATGAAATCATCAAAAAGCCGTTTGAACCATATTTGCTTTATTAAATCCAGATTTTCAAAAATTGGACTCCGAAAGCAATTTTGGGGATTATTCCATACGGCTCGACCCGCGTCCGGTTAGAGGAGAACGTAGGTATGACAACCCAAACTCGCCCGCTCATTGATACGGCTTGGTTGGCAGATAACCTGACTAACCCGAAACTACGCGTCATTGATGTTCGCTGGAAGTTTAGGGAGGAAAACGGCAAGGGCGTAGCCTATGACGATAGGAGTGAGTTCCAGGCCGAGCACATTCCTGGCGCAGTGTATGTTGGCATGTCGACGGAGCTTGCAGACAGCACTCAGAACACTCCCGACATGATGCTCGGGCCAGAGGATTTTGGGAATAAGATGCGCGAGTTGGGTGTTTCTAACGACAGTCATGTCGTGGTCTACGATGACTCCGGGCTTCCATTGGCGTCTGCGCGTCTTTGGTGGGCACTTTCGCACTATGGCCATAAAAACGTGCAGGTCTTGGACGGCGGCTTGCAGCAATGGAAACTCGAAGGTCGGCCCACTGAAACTGGCGATCTAACCGTTCAGCATGGTGACTTTGAACCAATAGTGCAGAGCAATTGGATTGCCCGCAAAGCTGATGTCTTGGATGCGATTGGTAAGCCCGGAGTCAGAATTGTGGACTTTCTTCCAAACGACCTCTTCCGAGGCGACGGAGTTCACACATGGGGAGGTCGCTCGGGACATATTCCCAGTGCCGTCAACATACCGGCGATATCGAACATCGATCCGGATTTGGCACACGTACCCATTGCCGAACGCGCAGCTAAACTAAAGGAACGTGGTTCATTCAAGTTGGCGGATCATTCCAAGCTCCTCAAGCACTATCAGGACAAGGGAATTCAAACTGACGATGAGGTCATCGCCTACTGCGGCCGTGGCATAGCTGCTTCTTGTGGGCTCCTTGCGTTGCGCCAAATGGGGTTCGAAAAGTCCCGCCTGTACGATGGTTCATGGGCTGAGTGGAGCGCCGATGAGGGCCTTCCGGTTGAAACCTCGTGAGACTACGATTTTGGGTCACTTTGGGTGGTCCAATTATTGACGCGTTGCTAGGAGGATATTTTCGATGACGGACAATTTCCGGCTGACCAAAAAAGCTGCGCAGAAGTACAACAACCATAGTGTGCCTGCGATGTTCGGCCCATTGGCTGAAGCAACAATGCAGAAGGTTCAGTTTCGAAGTGGCACTTGCGTTATCGACATTGCATGCGGCACCGGGGCTTTGACGCGAGAGATTGCAAGGAAACTGACGGGCGAAGGCCGGGTTGTTGGCGTAGATCTGAACGAAACCATGATTGAGGTCGCGCAATCCAATCAGCCGGATTGTCGTCATGTGCTCGAGTGGTATGCAGCAGATGTAACCGAGTTACCTTTCGAAAATGCTACGTTTGACTATGCCTTCATACAACAGGGGCTTCAGTTCTTCCCCGACAAATCCTCGGCTTTGCAGGAAGTTCATCGGATCTTGCGCAATGACGGTCAGCTATTTTTGACATGTTGGCGTGCAGTGTCGCCCTTCAATGGAGCACTTGCAAAAGCTCTCGAGCGGCATGTTGGAAAAAATGCCGCAATCAAGGCCAGAGCGCCTTTTTCGTTTCGAGATGGGAACCTCATTTCTAAGTTGTTGGTCGATGCAGGCTTCAAGATAGCTCGTCACGAGCCATTGGTACTAGAGCGCAGATTTATTGACCTTCGTGCGCAAATCATGGCGCTGCCAATCGAAACTGATCTTAGGGATGCAGGTGCTGACGTCACCAACAAGGTCGTGGAAGAGGTTGCAGACGCTTTGTCTAGATATGACAAAAAAGGCGTATTGCACGTACCGCAAGAAGCGCACCTTTTTGTCGCCGCGGTATAGGTCAACGACCACTGGCTCAGTTCTCTAATACGATCTTTACCATGGTCGAATGCCAATGCGGCATTAGCTGCCAAGCGTGGCTCCGCGTTGACGGTTGAGTGGACATCAAACTATACTTTTGCCATGGCCAGCGGAAAATACATCGACGATTTGTCGGTTGGCGAAACCTTCGAAACCGGCGGCGTTACGCTGACCGAGGGAGCGATTATTAACTTCGCACTGGTTCATGACCCGCAGCCCTTCCACGTTAACAAAGTGGCTGCCGCAGAGTCGATTTTCGGCGGTCTCATAGCCAGTGGATTTCAAACAATAGCGCTTACTTTCAGGTTGTTCCGCGACACTGGTGTACTTACCGGCACCAATCTGGGTGGACATGGTATGGACGAGGTACGGTGGCTGGCTCCGGTGTATTCCGGTGACACGATCAGCGTGCGCGTCACGGTTGAGGCAATTGCACCATCACGTTCGAAGCCAGACCGGGGAACGGTCAAATTCCGATACCAGACATTTAACCAGAACAATGTTGAAGTTCTTAACCTGGTGATGCACCACGTGATGGCATGTCGGAGTTAAGACGGTTTGCAGCGACTTGGGCGCGGCGATCAATTCGACCTCCCTTTGTCATCTTCAAGAGTATCCTTGGGCTCGCCACATAAGGCTTCTATTCGCAATTGCGGTCGTGGCGTACATGCAAACTAGCTTGTTCGCGTGTTCTCAATCCTTTTTTGCCCAAATAACTACTTGTAGATTGCCGCATAGCGAGGTGCGAAGAACTTAACGAAGGCTCTAACCTCTGGCCGACGATAGGCTTCCGGCGAAATGAGCATTAGGTGCGGCACCGCAAGTTCGGGGATTTCGTCGAAACATCGGATAAAAGACATGTCTGTTTCCACCAGCTTGACATTGCTGATCCCAAGGCCTTGCCCTGACCTGATCGCCGCATGCATTAGCTCCAGTTCAGTGAAAGACATGACAATCTGGTCCGGCTCCACGTGATTGGTCAACCATTCGTGGAATACATTTGGCACATCGTCCCGCTGAAAGGTAACAAATTGATGCCCGGCCAGATCATTCGTTGACCCCGGTAAGCCAAATTTGTCCGCGTAGTTTCTGCTGCCGAACAAAGACCAGCGGGCCGTGCTGATCTTACGACAGATCAGGTCAGGATCGGGATCGGTTCTTGCAAGGCGCAAAGCAATGTCGGCCTCGCCCGCCATCAGGTCCAGCGCCCGAACGCTGGACAAAAACTCGAATGCGACATCCTGATTGACGGCGGAAAACTCGTTTACGATTTCGATCATGCGTGCGGAGAAATTTGCCGAATAAGCGGTGATACGGATGGGTTGTGTCGACGTCAATTCTTTCGCGCAATCGACAAATTCAAGGACTGAAGTCTCTATTGCTTCGGCGAGGTGAACGAGGCGAAGGGCTTCTGGGGTCGGTTTGAACCCGTGCGTACCGCGCTCAAAAAGCGTCAAGCCTGTTTCTCTTTCGAGAACATCAATGCGTCGGGCAACCGTTGGTTGGGAGACCTTTAGCTTTCTGGAGGCCGCAAGCGTCGACCCTTCTCTGAAGACAGAGAGGAACACACGAATATCCGACCAATTTCGGAACCCGCTCTTCATTTTTGTAGAACAGCACAATTTTGTGCCGGATACCAGAAAAACGAGTGAACAGTTACCGTTGTTGCGACAGCGCAAGTAACTCGGAAAGGACCACGAGATGGCTTCTCATACAATGTCACCCAGCATCTGGACCGTATTTGGTGGACTGTTCGGTAGGACCAAGAGAGGCTTCCCTGAAAACCAGAAATCGCGGCTTACGGACAATGATCTTCACTCGGAACGCGACTATATAAATGAGGTGATCTGGAATAATCCGGACGCGTTTTCGAGTGAGTTGGACGTTCAGAACATGATGAGTCTGTATCCAGAAAGGTTCTGAAAACACTTGGTGACAATCGGCCGAACAGGGCGATTAGATCACGCCAAATACAGCTGCAAGCTGGAAGTGACAGCCACGCACCTGTGTTGTCGCCATTGAGTAAGTACCAATACGAGACCTTCTGTCATTACGCCTATCGCTGCGGTCGTTCGAACGTCTGATCAATGCCTGCACGTCTGGCACTTCCTTGGGACTTCACCGACGACAATTAAGTATGGACAAAAGATTTGCAGCACCTGTTGGGGCGCCTGTGACACCAATGGGGGTCTCTTGAACCGCGACTTTCATGAAGCCCGCGAAAGAACCTAGGCCGATTTACTTAGCTCAATCACCCCTTTTTGCGCACCACGACGACAAATTGGGTCATCGAAAAGAAGAAGCGTCCAGTCCTTGCAAGGCTGAGCTGCTCATCAAACCACGATTGCGCAACTGCGGGATCAACATGGTCATTTGCGACAGTGTATTGCTTCATGAGGTGCATCATCATGATTGCGAGGCCATCAGGCTTTAGCTGGTGATCTGTCATTGTGAACGACAAGACATCTTCCACATGGTCGCCGCGAGCCTTTATTAGTGCAGGCAGTCTTTCCGGGACGGAGCCACTCACAAAGTGCTGGTTCCAGGACGTCAGCATCTTTTGCATTCTGTCGGGCTCGTCGCTGAACCAAATCAAGCTCCCAAAGTGTAGATCGCTGATGACGAGGCGCCCGCCGGGTTTGACGCACCGCAGCGTGTCGGACAGTGCACCGTCTACGTCTTCGATGTACTCAAAGACCTGTACCGAGACGGCCTTGTCAGCACTCTCATCCTCAATGGGCAAACTATTTGCGGCACCAGCACGAAACTCCACGTTTGCGTAGTCACTGCACCGTTCTCTTGCTGCTGCTGTCATATCCTCGCTTGGGTCGATCCCGATGACATAGCCATCCGAGCCAACTGCGCGCGCCAACTCTGCTGTTAACATCCCGTTGCCACAACCGACGTCCAAAATGGTCTCACCGGGAGCAGGGCGCAGCGCATCAAATGAAGCCTGTCTTCGCCGCGTCAATTCAGCTCCTTGATAGGCGATTTCAAGTAATCTCGTTGTTTCAGCGTCAAACTTAAGCAACTCGCTCCCCTTACAAAGACCACAAGTCTACAAACCTTATCAGAAAATGGGTTATCTACGAAAAGCAGGACGGATCGTTGAGTCTTGGGCATGGATCCACCAACAATAAATGATTGCGCCGACTTGATCCGACGAATGATTTAACCTCGAGAGCGAAGGACGCAGCTGGCGTTTTATCGGACCATCTTTTTGTCGTCGTTCCAACGAAAGAACAACATCAATTCAAGGGATGTCGAGACCGTTCTCTCTTCCGAAATCGGTATAGAAGCTGTCACTGCGGCATCGGTTTAAAGTGGCTTCGTCCGCTTCTCTTGGGTCGGTGCCAGGGCTTTGGACACCTGTTCCTTCTATGAAGCGATTCACGAGATTAAAGACACCACAGACCTGGATAGCATCGAACAGCGCGCTCTCTGACCAGCCTGCCGCGTAGACCGCATTTGCGTCGGCTTCCGTCATTCGTGATGGCGAGATGGTGAGCTTTTCAATGTATGCCAGTAACGGTTTGAGGTGATCCTCGACGGGCGCCGTATCGCGGTCTTCCATCAGTGCCTCGATTGTCTCGACTTCAATACCGTAGGCTTTGGCGAAAACGATGTGCGCGCCATGACAATACGCACAAGCATTCAAGCCAGAGACATAGGCTGCGATTAGTTCACGTTCAGCAACCGAGAGGTCGCTCTCGCCCCTCATCACAAGGCTTTCGTACGCACAAAGCGGAGAGAGTTTATCTGGAAAGGCTTGATAGACACTTCCAAGTGTCGCGTTCTCCGGCAGAGATGGAAACAGGCGTTTCATTTAATTCTCTTTCAATCTTGCTATGGATTACGTTTTCTCAAAGTGAGGAACCAACGTTGTTTACGCAACCTTAAAGCAATTTCGGGTTCCGCTCAGAGATTCTGTTGGGATACTGCGAACGGTAAGTTTGCCAGACGACACCCCCAACTTGTTGCTGCTTGGTTAAAGGCAATTTCATTTGAGCCGTTCTCGTAAATTTGCAAAGTCAGCATTCTGCGCATTGATGTCATTGGTGCTTCGCGCAGCATCGGTCTATGTGGGCTCAATACCGTCATTTGCTGCATACTGAGCGTATGGCCGCTTTTAATAGGGATCATTTGCCGCTGAGCCTATTATCGCGGCTTATGTCAAATCTGGAGAAGTTCGTTGGATGAGGCCAAAGTCAGCAATTCTTATACGTGAGATTAAGTTCGACCTGCGATGGTTGCACAGTATTCTACATGAGGATTTGACATGAAAAAACTTGCAACCATTGACCTGCCCAGGACAAACGCAAACGCTTTTGAAGTGCTGGCGCGCTGCCAGTCCGCAGCCGAAAGAGCCGGAGCAGAACAAGCCAGAATTCAGGGCTTCCTTGAGGACGCCGTCCAAGGTGATTATGAGCACTTGTTGCGTGTGGTGAAAACCCATTTCGAGGTCTCTAGCGCCGGGACTTGATTAGAGAGGGCCTGGTATGCCGCTAGGCCCCTAATTCAAAATACTTTCAGTCACCAGTGAGCTGGCCTAACAGGCCAGCGGCTCATGTTGTGTTCGAGAACCTGGTCATCGCCCACGTAAAACCGGTGCGAATTTCCGACAGTTTCAGGAAAACGAATGTTTCTTCCGGTGATATCTTGAAGGACGATGCCCGCAGTATCACTATTAGACTAAGCGTCCTAAAACCAAGTCTTGTTCATTGTTTTCACTCCCTGATTGGCTGCGTTCCAAGCCAAAGCAGCTCACCGAAGCAAAACAAAAGCCCGCAAGCGAGCTTGATGCCGAACCGGTTGCGAAGGTCGGCACCAATATCGACCGGCCGGTCATCAATCTTTATCGACCCCATATCACCTCCGGGGATTGTCTGATTGTTACCGGGTATCAGGACTTCTTGTCTTCGCTGTCGATTTTGATGAAGGAATTGCCAGAGCTGAGGGATCCCGAAAACGACAGCGATATCCGGATCCGGATATCGTTCGGGATCGACACAGCGAATACCAAAAGGCTGACCAACCCCAAACCAGTCACCGAAGAAATGAAACTCTACTGGCTGGAGCGCTCCGGGCTTCAAGTGGAGGAGGATCACGATCTCATCGCAGTGCTGGCAAAACACGCCATCAAAACCGGGAAAATTGATCTGCGTGTCTTCGATCCGGAGCTCGCCAAACGCAAGTTGGGGATATCTGGGGATCGGCAGCTACACTCAAAAATCGTCAGCTCACCAAAAGGTGCCGTCGCCGGGTCCGCAAACTTTTCCTACTCAGGGCTCTACAGAAACATCGAGTATGCCGATGACCTGGATGCGGGCACTCATGAACTTCAGGTCGAACGCACAGAAGCCGCTGAGCAAGCTTGGGATGTGTCTGTCGATTGGAATACCGAAGCGCTGGAGATACTCGAAAAGCTTATCAAACCGGTGACCGCTGAAGACGCGATGGCGCGAACTATCTCGGAACAAAAGGGGTTTGAACCCTGGCTCACCGGCGCCCGAAAAGAGATCACGAGCCATACGCTGTTTGGGTATCAACAGGAGCTGACCTATGAGGCGTGTTCCATCGTCTATGACCATGGCATCGCCTTCGTAGAAGCGCCGACCGGTTCGGGAAAGACAGAAATCGGCTGTCACCTGGCTGAAGCATTGTCAGAAACATTCTCAGAAGTCGTTCCCCGCTCCCCCGTCCATGGCGTTGCGCGAAAAAATGCAGCTGTAATTGCCCCGCCCAAAGTTATTCCCAGTTGGCGCAAGTACTCGACAAACTCGCTCCAACCTGTCGCAAACAGCAAACTTGCCAAACAACACCTCCGCGGCGCTGGCGATGAAGAAAAATCTGGGCTCAGGCTCGATCAGTTTGGCATTCTGATAATCGATGAAAGCCACACAGTTACACCGGGTTTTGAACAAGCGTCTCAAATGGCCTCAGCCATCGAACTTGCCCCGCCAAGCTGGAATGTCTGCCTGTCGGCAACACTGCTCGGGAACCGGGATGTCGACTGGTTGGCCCATATGCAGGAGAAGCGGGCGTCCATTTTCATGACCCCAGCCTTCATTCAGGCCATGGGTGAATTGTTCGAGCGCGAAACCCACGTTCCCAAGGATATCTTCAACCAGGATACACAACTCGCCGTTTTGTCGGAGCCTGACACGACGCTCACGCGAGAGGCTCGCGCCGAACTCGCTCAACTTGTTTCGCCGTTTTTGACACGCAGACAAAGGCGATGCATCGGCGAGGACGAAGATCCCAAGAAGCACAGTTACCCGAAACTTGAAAACCACGGGCGCCCGAAGAAACTTAAGGTGACAAAGCCTCAGCAAACGCGCCTGGATGAGATTGTGGCACTCTGTAAAGAACTTGCGCCTGGCGGTAGGGTGACCGCTGTCGAGAAAAGCCGGTTCGGGCACGTCAGCACGCAACAAAGCACGCAAGACCAACTCTACATCCGCAACCTTTTGAACATTCTGCGCGTGAGCGCCGCCCAGGCCCATTGGGAGATGTCTCATGGAGCTATTGGCAAATCGCTTCGCGACTTCGAGCGTGGTGGGAAATCGAAGAAAAAGGTATCCCACCGCGACCAGTCCGACATGTTCGAAGCATTGGGAATAGAAGCGCCTGAACCCACAAAGAAATGCGACGCTCTAAACCAAAAACTGGGTCTCAGTGTTCTCATGGAGCTTGATGAGAAGCGGTATGAGGCGTGCCTGAGAATACAAAATGAAAAAGACAGAGTCGTCTTTCTCGCAGAACGGACGGACACACTCGAGATTTTTGCAGAAGCACTGTCGCGCAGAGGCCACCACACCAACTATGTCGTGGGAAACCAAACCAAGGGTGAAGATCGCGCCGTGAAGGCGATCTTTGGAGATGGCCCCGACAGCTTCAAGCGTATCAAACAGGGCAAGTCCGTTGAGTCTTACTTCCGACCTGGAGGAAAGAACGAACCAAAAGGATCTGCATCGGTTTTTTTGACTTACAAGATGGCTGAAGGCATCAACCTTCAGTCGTCAGACACGCTGGTGTTGCTTGGCCTGACCTCGAACCTGAAAGAGCTCATCCAAGGTCTGGGTAGGATCGACAGGATCGATAGTGAGTTCGGGGTCGTCAATTACCACCTTGTTGATGTGCCAGTAGGTCAGTTTGCATCTGACGAAAAAATCGCCCAGCGCATAGAGAACTATAAAACTTTGGCTGGGGAGGCGCTAATCGACGCCGTCTTGGAAGAAAGCACCGAAGACGCAGAACTGATCCTCGATAGTGTTGTTGAATATCTGCGATCCCCACGGCGGCTTCGCAACAATAACTTTCACGACGTGCTGGAACGCACCAAGCAAACAATCCCCGAAGACCGCTACAAACTCATCGACAGGGCCAAAATCCAGGGCACCTGGGGTGCAGAGTTGGCGCTCTTATCGGCTCGTGAGAAATTCACGGCGCTACATCTCAAAGGACTTAGCAAGAGCAATAGCTTCTTTCCGCCTCGCCTGCTGCTTCTTAAGGATACCCCGCCAGGCCTGATATTGGAACGCGACCAGCTGGCCTGCGTCCAATCTCTGGAGACTGCATACGAACGGACCAGAAGCCTTGGCATGGAGCACGCCCACATGTCACTGGAAGATCTCTCTGAAGCGCTAGAGACGATTTCAGAGCAGATCGGCAAGCTGACCGAGTGGGACTTGCGCCCGGCGCGCGTTGAGAGCCTCATGAAAGCCTGCGCCGAGTTCATGGGACGCAAGGGTGGTGTCGATCTCAGTGATCAAGAATGGTTTGGCCATCTGTCACTGCCGGCCGTGGAAATGGTGTGCGAGGCGTGGAGCCGTGAGCTTGATCCCTTCTGGGAACAAGCAAAACACGAAGTGCGCGACAGCTTCGCCTATGAGGATCTTCCCAAGGGGTACATCGCGCTTCAGGTTATCCTGGAAAAGCTCGAAAGCGATCATCAGGCGTCCGCTGAGATCCATGAAAAGATGGTCCGGGTCATCGAAGAAGCAGAACATGTTTCTCGCGACCACGAACCCGCAATTGGACAGCGCATTTCAGTGGTGTTCTTTTCAGATGGTGCAGGCGAGCACTAGGCGGCCTCAGACAGCAGCGAAGCGTAAACAAGCCCGTCTTGCTCGGCTAACGGCCTCAAGATGGCAGATCCAAGGTGGCCGGGCGAATGTTACCTTTCATATGGTGTTCAGGTCGCCCGCTGGTACGACACAACGGAACTCGGCCACCCGTTGGCAGTCATGATCCCTTTGAAAACACTCAATTTGTGCGACATTTGTGCAGCGTCTTCAACCTTTACTTGATAACGCCATATGCTACGATCTACCCAAAAGGGATTAGTTTGACAGATTTAACAAAATACAGCGCTAGCGGCCCAATGGCTGGATACTTGTTTCAATGCAGACTTGCTTTGCTACATGGCATGGAGTTGATCCGAAAGAACCCCGATGCGGTAATCTCTATTGAGAAATTCGATGACATTGCATTTGAAACCGATAATTTCGCCGATTGTTTAGTTCAAGCCAAGCACCACGTGATACCAAAATCGCTCGGCGATAAGAGCGAAGACGTTTGGAAGACTCTTCTCATTTGGATTGAGGGAGCCCAAAAAGGCGTCTTCGAAGTGATCAAAACAACCTATATGCTGATCACTACAGCAGAGTGCCCGACCGGCTCAGCAATGTCCAATCTGCGTGAGGGTGCATCGGAGCAGAACATCGATGCCGCTTACGGTTTGCTAACCATTGCTGCACAAGAATCTACAAGCACCACGACGAAAAAAGCGCGCAGCGCGTTTTTGGACATGACATCAAGCGAAGCAAAGCTGCTGCTCTCGCGTGTGGTAGTCGTAGACAGGCATCCAAATTTGATCGATGTTTTTTCGGATATCGCATCGCATTTTCTTACCTTGGCACCCAAAAATCCCGAACTTGCTGCACAGTATCTTGAAGGCTGGTGGCTAAGTAGGATTTGCCTCCATTTGATGGGAGAAGACAAGCAAGGTATCCCAGTCCATCATCTAATCCTCAAAGCTCACGAGATCGGAAAGATGTTCTCGGAAAATGCTTTGCCTTTAGATGACCCATCTAAACTGGACATCAAGGAATATAGTGAAGACGATGAAGCTCGGGTTTTTGTCCGACAGATGAGAGCCATTAAAATCACCGATGGCATGGTACGAAACGCAACGTCCGATTTCTATCGTGCATATGCTCAGCGGTCGCGCTGGAGCAGGGAAAACCTTATTCTTGAAGATGAACTCTCCAACTATGACGAGAAGCTCCAAGACGCGTGGCGGCGAAAATTCGACGCGGAGGTTTTGTTGAAAGGTGCTGATAGCGAAGAAGCAAAGGTACACTTAGGCAGAAACATATTCCTCTGGGCAACCCAAGAATCAACACCACTTCGAAACGTTGTTGAGAAGTGGATTACAGCGGGTTCGTACCACGGCCTTGCAGATCGGAATAAGGTCAGATGGCATCCGGATTACAACAGCGTTGACGTGGCGACACCGGAATTAGACAATGCATAAGGCTTGGCGGGACCGTCCTCGCGAAGAGGCATATTCCTTTAATCCTGCGTACCTATCATCTCTCATGTGCGAATTCGTTCGAGAGTTTACGAAGGCAAAGCAAGAGACGTGCCCAATTACTTTGGTGTATCTATTTCCGGCCTTGTCCCTGCATCGCCAAACAAGAAAACGTTTCCCTAGTCGTACTGTGACGTCGCTTTATGAGTGGATTCAGGACAACGAGGACGTTTTGGTCGATCTCCATCGTCGCACGAGTGCATTAATGCCCTTGCTTCGAGACGGTGCAAAATTCGCGATCTATCAGGAAGTTCTTGAGTTCAGTGGAGGCCATTGCTTGAAGATAGGACAAAAGAAAGGTCACTTCACACCGTCGTTCTTGAAATCAGCTTCGACTGATTTTAGTGAAACCGTTATTTCTACACGGTTTTTGGCCAAATGGTTTGCCAAATCTGGATCAGAGGCATCTATTCTTTCTGGCTGGGGGGTAAGACCTTGAGTTTCATAATTCGCGAAATGGTTGTTTACAGCCACACGGGAGAAGTGCGCTCTATAACTTTTAACTCGAACGGTCTGAATATTATTACGGGAAAGTCGAAAACTGGAAAGTCGGCCATAATTGACATTATTGATTACTGCTTGGGTAGGGGCAGTTACAATGTGGCTGAGGGTGTTATCAGAAAGAAAGTTTCGTGGTTCGGTCTCCATCTTGAAAACGATGGGGATGAAGTGTTTGTGGCGCGCGATAATCCCGGAACCGGGGCATCGACAGGTTCTAAAGTTTACTTCAAACGGGGCAAGCTTGAAGAACGTCCCACGATTGAGGAAATTGAGAAAAACACAACTGAGACCAGCCTCAAAAAGTTCATTACGCAATACAGCGGTATAGTCGAAAACGAACACCGTCCGATTTCCGGCACTCGAGACCCTTTGAGTGCGAATATTTCTCATGCTCTATTTATGTGTTTCCAACCGCAAGGGGTGATTGCGAGAAAAGATCAGCTTTTCAACCGGATGGATGATACGTTTCGGGCTCTGGCTTTGCGAGACACACTTCCCTACTTCCTAGGAGCAGTGGATGAAGAGCATTTCCGTTACTTGGCTGAACTTGATGAACTACGAAAACAGGCTCGACTATTAGAAGCTCAAAAAAGTAAACAGCTACAGGCCATAGAAGTGAGCAGATCGCGTGTTACACGTTTGGTCAACGATGGTAAACGAGTTGGATTAATTCCCCGGGACTATCAGGCAGTCGACGATTCCGTTTTTGACTATTTGTCGCAAATAGCGAAAACGGATGTCGAAGAAGCCGTTGACTATCAAGACTTCGGCGAAACAATAACTCAGTTGGAAGACGAAAGAAGTGCGATCTGGAACCGTATTGATGAATTGTCAAAGGATCGCGCGGCCACCGAGGCATTTTTGTCCGCTCAGACCGACTATGGAAGAGAAGTCTCGGAGCAGAAGTCTAGGCTGAGCAGTATTGGAATTTATAAAGAGCAGATTGGTGATAGAGCGATATGCCCCTTGTGCGCCTCACCTCAAGAAAACCCAACTCCTGATCTTGCAGAAGTGAATGCTGCTCTCGAAATCGTTGATAACCAACTATCGTCCGTACACAAAGAAAGCCCTCATTTGCTGTCACACATTTCTTCTCTAGAAGAGAAGATTCAGGCACTCACCATCGACCTAAGGGAGGTCTCAAAAGAGTTGAGAGCCGCTATATCTTCCGACGAACAGGCACGGGCAGCGCAAGAACAACTTGTTGATAGAGCTCGGTATGTCGGACGTCTGACGAATTTCATCGAAACTGTTTCACCTGAAGAGGATGATGCTTTCGATGAAGCGGAGCTTGATCGTGTAAAGGAACTTATCGAAACAGTATTGTCGAAGCTCAAATCCGAGGAAACGGAATCTAAGATTACGACTTTTTTGGACTTTGTTGGCCAGAAGATGACCGAATACTCCCAAAAGTTAAGCCTCGAATATCAAGGGAGCTCTCTGAGACTAGATGCGAAGAAATTAACAGTTGTTGCAAACACCGAAGATGGTCCTATCCCGCTAAACAGAATGGGAAGTGGCGAAAACTGGGTTGGCTATCATGTGTTGGCACACCTTGCACTTCATTGGTGGTTCAGAAAACGCGGCAGACCTGTCCCAGCTTTTTTGGTGCTAGATCAGCCAACCCAAGCTTACTATCCGCCTGATGCGCTCCAAGGCTCGCTGGATGAGATCAGGATCGATGCCGACAGGCGCGCAGTTCAATCGCTATTTGAATTGATGCATGAAGCTTGCCAAGAGATAAGCGCACCATTTCAACTCATCGTTTTGGACCATGCGCACCTACGACATGAGTGGTTTGAAAACGCCATCATCGAAGAATGGCGTGGCGACAACGCTCTAATTCCATCAAATTGGCCAATCGCTTAGGAAGGCGGAAATAGACCTACGACTAAGACAATTTCAATGAGAACTGAATCCTCCCTCGAGTGACTAAATTCGGGAGAGAATTGTTGATTGTATTGGCAGACTTAAGAAAGACAACCATGCTGATATGCCCCGACTGCTTTGAAAACTCCAGCCTACAAAATCGTATTAAAGAAATTCGGCCACGTTTTAATGAAGGTAAATGTGAGCAACATCCTAGTAAGAAAGGAGTGCCGATAGAAGAAGTCGCGCGGATTATGGATGAGGTCATAACGAACAACTACTATGTCTCGGGAGTCGATTACCTTGGGGAGCCGACTGGAAGCACCTTGCTCGACCTGATTTATGATCTGACAGGCGCTGATCATCACGACGTAGCTACCGCACTCCAGAACGCAATAATCGACAATGAAACTTGGTGGCCCAGTGATGGCGGCGACCCCTTCTTCTCAGAAGAAAATGGTTATGACCGCATTACAGAAGTATTTGACGAACAACGTTCGCAAATGTGGGATAACTTTCGCCGTCAAATAGTTAGTAAACAGCGTTTCTTCAATGACAGTGCTCAGAAGATGTTGTCGGCAATATTTGATGGGTTGCAGCTCCTCAGAGATGATCGAAACGAGCCCGCCATCCGTACTCTTGAGCCCGGGAAGTTGACGATCTTTCGAGCCCGACGTGCCAATACTCTGAGATCACAGGAAGCCATTTCGTCCAACGTTGCTCAAGAACTCGGGCCCCCGCCTCCTAGTCTACGAATGCCCGGAAGGATGAACCCATCCGGGATACCTTCTTTCTATGGAGCTTTCGATTTGGAGACCGCATTAGCGGAGTTGAGGCCAGCGGTCGGAGAGACAGTTATGGCAGCACAGTTTGATTTGGTGAGACCAGTGGTCGTGCTGGATACAACAAAGTTTGAACGCCCACCAAAAGCACTCAACATTTTTGCGAAAACTTACAACAAGCGCCTTAGCCTTTGGGGTTTCATGGCTGAGTTTATGAATGAAATTTCTCAACCATGTCTGCCAGGCGACGAGCACTTAGATTACATTCCGACACAGGTGGTGGCTGAGTATTTGGTTCACCTGCATCGCTTCAAACACAACGAACAAGAGAGAACGGTAGAGGGAATTATCTTCCGCTCAGCGCAAAACAGTGAAGGAAAAAATATTGTCCTGTTTGGTGATGCGACCAAAGTCAAAGCGGACCAGTCGACCCCGACCGGACGCGCCCGCCGTAAAAACCGACGACCTCATACACTTGAGGTAGTCGAGAATAGCCTAACAACCCAGATCATTGACAGTGTGCAGGTAAGCACTTCTAGTGTTTATACTGGAGTGGGTGAAGTTGAAGAGTTTTAATTGTCGATGGTGTTGCGTCACCACGCTGTCGTCCAGCGCAAGAGACAACCTCGGCAAGCAAGTAGTCCCAAAACCTATCAACCCTCACAACACGCCCTGAAATTCGCTGAGGTTCCAAGTGGGTTTTCCGATTGGCTAGCGATTGTTAGCTCCGGCTACTATTGATCGCCTCTCTCGGCATCAATTCTGGTGAGATTTCTGGGTACACTTTCAATCTCGCACTAGCAAAGAACAAGGCGCCGGTGACCAAAATTCCGGCGCCTTTTTTCCTGCAAAACCGAAGAGTTACGAATTGTGGGCGCTAATGACCTTGTGTATGGGCGCTAAAATCGTCGAAATGGGTTCGTATTGCCTTGCGGTTCAACATCAAAGCACCCACCCCCAGCGTCAACCACATTTCGAATGCCCGCAGCTGCGGCAGGTCATGCAGCCCTCAATCATCACCATGTCATACTGGCCGCAGGACGGGCAGGCCCTGCCGCGGGGGGCGTCCATGTTGACCACCTGCGCCTGCGGGTCGGATTTCAGCCCCATCCCTTCGCCTTCGAGGAACCCGATCGCGATCATGTGCTGCTCGATCACGCCGCCGATTGCCGCCAGGATCGAGGGGATGTATTTGCCCTGCACCCAAGCCCCACCGCGCGGGTCGAAGACGGCCTTCAGTTCCTCGACCACGAAAGACACGTCACCACCGCGCCGGAACACGGCCGAGATCATCCTGGTCAGGGCCAGCGTCCAGGCGTAATGCTCCATGTTCTTCGAGTTGATGAAAACCTCGAACGGACGGCGGCGGCCACCGATGACGATGTCGTTGATGGTCAAATAGATCGCGTGCTCGCTGTCGGGCCATTTCAGCTTGTAGGTCGAACCCTCAAGCGATTGCGGCCGATCCAGCGGTTCGGACATGTAGATGACATCGCCGCCATCCACCTCGTGCGGGGCATCCGCGCTTTCACCCGGCACCTTGTCGTCGTTTTCCGAGACGGTCAGAACCGAGCCGGTCACGTCGTTCGGGCGATAGGTGGTGCAGCCCTTGCAGCCCTGATCCCAGGCCTGCATATACACGTCCTTGAAGGCGTCGAACGAGATGTCCTCGGGGCAGTTGATCGTCTTCGAGATCGAGCTGTCGATCCATTTCTGTGCCGCGGCCTGCATCTTGACGTGCTCGGCCGGGGTTAAGGTCTGGGCGTTCACGAAAAAGTCGGGCAGCTCGACATCGCCGAACTTGTCGCGCCACATCTGAACGGCATAGTCCACCACCTCTTCCTCGGTCCGCGAGCCATCCTTCTGCAAAACCTTGCGGGTGTAGGCATAGGCAAAAACAGGCTCGATCCCCGACGACACGTTCCCCGCGTACAGAGAGATCGTCCCAGTGGGCGCGATCGAGGTCAGCAGCGCGTTGCGGATACCGTGTGCACGGATGGCTTCGCGGACATCGTCATCCATCTGCTGCATCGTGCCGCTGGCCAGGTATTTCTCGGCATCGAACAGGGGGAACGCCCCTTTTTCCTTGGCCAAGTCGACCGACGCCAGATACGCGGCGCGGGCGATCGCGTGCAACCAGCGCTCGGTCTGACGCGCCGCCTCGTCGGACCCATAACGCAGGCCCAGCATCAACAGCGCATCCGCCAGTCCGGTCACGCCCAGCCCGATGCGGCGTTTGTCCTGCGCTTCAGCCTCTTGTTCGGCCAATGGGAATTTTGACACATCAACGACATTGTCCATCATCCGGACAGCCGTGGCGACAAGTTCTTGCAGGGCCTTTTCATTCAAACGGGCTTTTGCCTCAAACGGTTCAACCACCAAACGCGCCAGATTGATCGAACCCAACAGGCAGGCGCCATAGGGCGGCAATGGCTGTTCGCCGCACGGGTTCGTGGCCGCGATGGTTTCAACATAGCTTAGGTTGTTGGCCTGGTTGATCCGGTCGATGAAGATCACGCCCGGTTCGGCATAGTCATAGGTGGCCTGCATGATCTTGTTCCACAGATCACGCGCCTGAACCGTGTGATATACCTTGCCGTCAAAGATCAGATCCCATGAGGCATCGGCCTTGACCGCTTCCATGAACGGATCGGTCACCAGAACCGACATGTTGAACATGCGCAGGCGGGCCGGGTCGGATTTGGCGGTGATGAACTGTTCTATGTCCGGGTGGTCACAGCGCATGGTCGCCATCATAGCGCCCCGACGCGAGCCCGCCGACATGATCGTGCGGCACATGGCGTCCCAGACATCCATAAAGCTCAACGGCCCCGACGCATCCGCCGCAACGCCTTTCACGTCAGCACCACGCGGGCGGATGGTCGAGAAATCATAGCCGATCCCCCCGCCCTGCTGCATGGTCAGCGCGGCCTCTTTAAGCATGTCGAAAATGCCGCCCATGCTGTCGGGCACCGTACCCATGACAAAACAGTTGAACAGGGTCACCTGACGCGCGGTGCCGGCACCTGCTGTGATCCGCCCGGCAGGCAGGTATTTGAAATCTTCCAGCGCCTCATAGAATTGCTCTTCCCAGTGCCCCGGGTCGTTTTCCACCCGCGCCAGATCACGGGCGATGCGCCGCCAACTGTCTTCAACCGTCTGATCGACGGGGGTGCCATCCGCCTGTTTAAAGCGGTACTTCATATCCCAGATCTGCTCGGCGATGGGGGCGGCAAAGCGGCTCATTGGTGATTCCCTGTGCTGAAAGAGGTATCCAGACTACCTCAAATCACATGCGCACCACAACACCTTGATGACATCTGGAACCGAGCTACAATATAAAGATGATCCTAGGGACGACTCTGTGGGAAAGCTGTGGATAATTACGTAAACCTCATAAAACTTTCGGTCGGGTCGGAAAGCGTCGACACGCTGATGGCCTGGCAGGACAGCTATCGCCAGCGGTTCGCAGATGGTCTGCCACGCCACGTCACCCGCATGTGGCCCAAGCGCGAAGCCGAAATTCTGAACGGCGGATCGATCTATTGGGTCATCAAGGGCGTAATCCAGTGTCGCCAACGGATCCTGCGGCTGGATGAAGTGATCGGAGACGATGGTATCCGCCGCTGTGCCATTGTGCTGGACCCCAAGCTGCACCGCACACAGAACGCCCTGAAACGCCCGTTTCAGGGATGGCGTTATCTCAAGCCTGAAGATACCCCTGCCGATTTGCCGAAAAACCGCGAGCAGGACGATGCCCTACCCGATGATCTGAACCGCGCCCTGGCGGAAATCGGGGTTCTATAAAGGCCGGCACCAGACCATCCGCAATGTGATGCTTTGAGGATGCCAACAAAATCGCATAGAATGTTTACTTGATTTTATTAAGTTAACGAGGGCAATCTATGATGATTGGACAATTTCGAACAATCGTATTGGCGGCTGTATTTGTAGCAGGTGGAACAAGCGTTCTCGCCGCCCCAAAGGATGGAACCTATAGCCTGACCGTGCCGTCCCAAAATCCGTTCCCGGTGTCGGTTACAATTACCGGCGGCAACATTGCAGGCATCACATCCTCAACGCTGCAAAATATCAACGGCGCCAGCGTTTCGGGGAACAGCAAAAAGCAATCCATCAGTTTCAACTTCGACAGCGCGAACTGCGGAGGCGGCAACACCGGCACCATGACATTCGACCTGAGAAAGAATGTCGTGTTCAAAAAATGGAAAGGGACGTGCAGGTCTAAACGTTTTGACATCAGCAAATCAGTGACCGCTGCCCCTGATTAAGTTTTGCTCACCCGGTCCATTACTTCCGCAAGCACCCGCTTGTCATCAGGCAAATAACTGGCCACCCGACTACGCCACAGCGTGGCCTGCGATTGCAGGATCAGACCGTCCGAGAGGATCTTCAGGTGGTTCGCGCGCAGGGTCTCTCCGGTCGAGGTGATGTCGGCAATTGCTTCAGCGGTTTCATTCATCACCGTGCCTTCAGTCGCGCCCTGACTGTCGACCAGCGTGTAATCGGCCACGCCCGCTTCTGTCAGGAATTCCCGAACCAGACGGTGGTACTTGGTGGCAATCCGCAGCCGGTGGCCATGGGTTTTGCGAAACGCGGCTGCTGCCGCGTCCAGATCATCAAGCGTATCGACATCGACCCAACATGCCGGGATTGCGACGATCAGATCAGCCTTGCCGAATCCAAGCTGCGAAACCTCTTCAACCTGCTGTTCCCAGCGCGGCAGTTTCTCGTGCACCAGATCGATCCCGGTGACGCCCAGATGAATCCGCCCCGCCGCCAGTTCACGCGGGATTTCCCCCGCCGACAGCAGGATCAGAGAGACACCGTCGATCCCTTCGACCTTGCCCGCATATTCCCGGTCCGATCCGCTGCGTGACAAGGTGATGCCGCGTTTTTCGAACCACGAGAAGGTCTTTTCCATCAACCGGCCCTTCGAGGGCACACCCAGTTTCAGGCTCATACAGCACCCTCCTCGATCTCCAGCATCAGGTCGGGGCGCAACACGCCGCCGACAGCCGGGATTTCGTCTCCACGGCCCAATTGCCGTGTCAGCGCGTCATAGCGCCCGCCCGTGGCGATCGGAGGCAAATCAGGCCGACCTTCCGCGTAAAACCCAAAAACGAAACCATCGTAATATTCCATTGATGTCCGACCATAGGCGGCCTCGAAATCCAACCGCTCGACATCGACTCCACGTGCTTGCAGTGCAGCCACACGCGCCTCCAGCCGGTCCAGGGCGGGCGTGACCTGCGGCAGATCCACCGCCACGTCGCGCAGCTGTTCCAGCGCAAATGGCATGGTCTCGCGCACATTCAGCAACGTTTCCAGCCCGGCCAGCTCATTGTCGGAAATCGGCGGCGTATCACGGTCTTCGCGCAGGGCTTCAATGCGCGCTGCGATTTCGGCCTTGCGGCGCTTGCCGATCATAGGGGCATCAAAGGCCATCGGATCGGCAGCGTCCAGCAGCGCGGTTCGCCCTTCCGAGGGCGCCTTGCGACCTGCAAACCGATCCAGCAAGATACGGAATCGGCGCGGTCTCCACAGGTGCCGCATAAGAGCGGCCTTGCGGCGCTCGGTCGTACGCAGCCCTTCGACCGCGGCGGTGAGGATACCGATATCCCCGGTTGCCGCACGCAAGGGCAGCCCGCGCAGTTGCAGCGCCATCAGCGAAAACACTTCGGCATCGGCACCAGCGGGATCTTCGCGGTCAAACACCTCATACCCCACCTGAATATACTCGTTCGAGCGGTCCGGGTCGTGTTCCTGACGGCGGAACACCTCACCGGAATAGGTATAGCGTGCAGGCTCGGCCCCGTCTCGCATGTGCATCTGAACAACAGGCAGGGTGAAGTCCGGGCGCAGCATCTGCTCGCCCCGCAGCGCGTCCGAGGTGACGTAGGCACGGGCGCGGATATCCTCGCCATAAAGGTCCAGCAACATTTCAGCGGGTTGCAACAGAGGCGTATCCACCACCTGCGCGCCCGCAGCCTCGAACCGAACACGCATCATCGCGGCACGGGCCTGTATTTGGGAACGGTTGGGCATGGGTCAGTCCTGACTGTCCAGAATTTCACGCACTTTCGCGACCAGATCAGCGCGCGATACTTCGAACTGGCTGGGGCGTTCTTTCCATTCCTCCAGCGTGGCGCTTTCGGCGATTTTGGTTCCAAGGATCAGGTCCTTGATCTGCACGATGCCTTTTGCCTTTTCGTCCCCGCCTTCGATCACCGCAACCGGAGAGTTGCGCTTGTCCGCGTATTTCAACTGATTGCCGAAATTCTTGGGATTGCCCAGATAGACCTCGGCCCGGATGCCCGCGTTGCGCAGCTCGGCCACCATCGCCTGATAATCGGCCATCCTGTCGCGATCCATGACGGTGACGACCACAGGGCCTTTGGCCTGGGCGCTGATCCGACCCTTTTCGCGCAGGGCCGCCAGCAGGCGGTCAACACCGATGGAAACGCCGGTCGCGGGCACTTCCTGTCCGGTGAAACGCTTCACCAGATCGTCATAGCGCCCGCCGCCCGATACGGACCCGAACTGCCGCTTGCGGCCTTTCTCGTCAAAGATCTCAAAGGACAGTTCGGCCTCATAGACCGGCCCGGTATAATAACCCAGACCGCGCACGACCGAGGGATCGATCTGGATGCGATCAGCGCCATAGCCGCCCGCGGCCAGCAACTCGCCGATCTGTTCCAATTCCGAAATGCCTTCGGCGCCGATTTTGCTGTCACCCACGGCCGCTCGCAGGTTGGCCAGCGTTCCAGCGGCATCATCGGCTTTGGAGGTCAGGAAGGCGATCACCGGCTCTGCCTGATCGTCGGACAGGCCCACACCGTCGATGAACGCGCCCGAGGCATCCAGCCGGCCCTTGGTCAGCAACTCGCGCACGCCATGCCCGCCAACTTTGTCGAATTTGTCGATGGTGCGCAGAACGTCGTCCCGCGCTGCCGCGTCTTCACCCAAACCCATCGCTTCGAGCACGCCGTTCAAAACCTTGCGGTTGTTGACCCGGACCAGATAATCGCCGCGTGGAATGCCCACGGTTTCCAGCGTATCCGACAGCATGGCGCAGATTTCGGCGTCCGCAGCCATGCTGGCCGTCCCCACCGTATCCGCATCACACTGATAGAATTGGCGATACCGCCCTGGCCCCGGCTTTTCGTTGCGCCAGACCGGACCCATCGCATAGCGGCGATAGGGCGTGGGCAAATCGTTGCGGTGCTGGGCATAGACCCGGGCCAAAGGTGCTGTCAGATCATAGCGCAGCGCCATCCAATCGCCGTTGCCGCCCTCGTCAAACTCCTGCCACGCAAAGACGCCCTCGTTCGGGCGGTCCACGTCTGGCAGGAACTTGCCCAGCGCCTCGACGGTCTCGACCGCACTGCTTTCAAGTGCGTCGAACCCGTAACGATGATACACGCCCGCAATCGTCCGCAGCATCTCGGTGCGCTGCGTGACTTCCTCGCCGAAATAGTCACGGAACCCTTTCGGCGTGACGGCCTTGGGGCGGGGCTGTTTCTTGGGCTTGGCCATGTGGGGCGTCCTTGGGAGTGTCCTTGTTCCGCGCGCGGTCTATCCCATGGTCCGCATCGGGGCAAGGCGCGCTTTCTCTGGCCTTGGGCCGACTGTGTCGCTATGACCAGCGCAAGACAGGAGTTCCCCATGCAGCATCTGGAAGAAGAGATCGCCCATCTGACCCATACCGTGGACGAGCTGAACACGGTCGTCACCAGACAACAGTCGGAAATCGACCGGCTGACCCAACGGGTTGAAATGCTGTTGCAGCGCGAAGCAGAACGGGCGCAGGAAGGATCAGGCGGCGTTGTCTTTGGTGACGAACGCCCGCCGCATTATTGAGTGGCCGGGAGGCCGTTTCTTCCGTTTTGTACAGGCGCTTGGGGCTTGGTAGTCCGTTTTGTACGAAACGTCTCAGGGCCGAACCGTCACACTCGGACAGAAACCGCGTTGGGTAACGGCGCCGGGTATGGGTCAGTTGTCAGTAGTGCGGACAAACCCGCCGCCCGGCCCAATGGCGTCTATTGGCGCTTCCGGCGCTTAATTGCTATTTCCATGGACATCCATGAACGGCAGCTTTCTGCATTAAAACCTTCCGAACAGTCTGCTTGGGACAACCAAATAGACCCTGCGGTTCACGTGAAGACCGAACTTATGCTGCTCCAACCGTGCCAAAGCACAGATGCAGAAACAGCCGCGGTTATCATTGCGGGGATTCCGTCTTTCCAGGAGTCAAATATCAGGTGACAGAAGATGGCTCCGACGGATGTTGCCAAAAGTGCTGCTGCTCCGAGCGGACCCAGCCAGGACTGTTGGAACCAGATTGTGACGGCTCCGAACAATTCAATGAGACCCACCAAGAACATGGCCTGCCGATTGAGGCCATAGCTTTCGAACATTGCGAGCTGTGTTTCGAAGATCTTCCTTTGCCAACCCGCAAGTTTGATTGAGCTCGCGAGCAGGAAGAACGCTGACAGGAGCGCAATGACTATCGTTAAGGTCATTCTTCTGGTTCCGTGTAAGAGCGCTTGAAAGCCTGTGGGGACTGACCAGTCCACCTCCGGAACGCCCGTGAGAATGCAGTCGGGTCGGAAAACCCGAGTTGCTGAGCGGTGTCAGTGACCGAGCAGGATTTCACACCCAACAGTTCAATCGCTTTCTCTCGTTTCATGCGTGCAATGACCTTGGATGTTGTCTCGCCACGTTCCGACAGACGCGCATTCAGGGTATTTGGATGCAAACCGACCGTGCGCGCGGCCTCTACCGCTGTAAACGCCGGATCAGCCAGTCGAGACCGGACGATGTCTTCGAACCCGGCCAAAAAATCGAGCGGGGCCGCAAGTTCCATGACTGATGGGTGATACTCGGGGTTGTTCTCCATCATGTCCTCTGAGAGGCGATGGTTCAGCCAGATGGATGGGAAGCGTATCGAAAACCCTCGATCGTCGCAGGGAATGCCAGTGACCCCATAAAACTGTTTGGGCAAAACGTTAGGGTTGGCCAGTTGCAGTACGATCTCACGCGGATCCCAACGGAAATCGATCACTCGGTGCAGCAAAGAAATCCAGATCCCGATCATGAAGCCATCGGCTTGGGCAGGTGACACTGACGAGCGAAAATGCCGTCGGGCCGCAAAGTAAGCATATTCGTCTTCTACGACTAAGGACTGAGTGACTGCATTTGACTCCTTCGAAACAATCTGGGTGAAACGTGTGAACAAGTCACCCAGCGTATAGGCCTTTGCAAGCTCCTGCCCTTTTGGAAGGAAGCGCTTGAGATCAACAGACTGGCCAACCCGAGTGCAAAAATCTGCTCCTTCGGCTTCAGATGCGGCATTGAAGGCTGCATATACGGTTTCATGTGACAGAAATTGCTCAGGTGCGATCATAGTTGCCGCGTCAAAACTCAGATGTGCGAAGACATCATCAGCATCCTGCCCCCGCGCGCGTAACGCCGCGACGACCGGCGCCAGTACTGTTGCCCGCACCAATGGCAGATCAGAGTCTTTTGGTGTTTTGCGATTCCCGAACATATTTGCTCCCTCTACTGGGACTCGTGCCTGCGCCACGGCGTGCTTTCCAGAAAAAAGTTCAATAACCTGACCAAATTCTAACCGAAAAATCTCTAACCTTAGGATACGGTCAAGCATTTTCCAAATGAAGGTGTCATATTCATAAAATGAAATGAACTAGTCGACATCGATCACGCAACTAGGGATTTGACATGGCAAGATATTGCAAAAGAGTTTTCGCTGCCTTGACATTTGTAACGCTGACGCTGTCCACCTCGACTGCATTTGCTCAGCAGGAAGCGCCATCAGTCACCTTGTTCAAAAACGTGAAAGTTTTTGATGGGAACACCGATGGTCTTCTGGACCTGAATGTTCTTGTTGTCGGCAACAAGATCCACAAGGTCGCCGAAGACATTCCAGAGACCGGTACATGGGAAGTGCAAGCTGGTCCGAGTGGGCCATTGTATTCAGAAATTCATAGCGGCAGCAGTGGCTACACTTTCATCATCGAGGGCGAAGAAGGGACGCAGACAGTCGAACTGTCGCCCAATGTCATTGACGGCGGGGGACGCACCTTGATGCCGGGCATGATTGATAGCCATACGCATTTTAACCTTTCTATGGACGGCGGGCGTCCGGGCATGGAAATGGCCAGGTGGGACTATATGGCGGGACATGCCTCGTCTGCCGCATTGGAGTGGTTCTACGATGGCTTCACGACAGTGCGTGATATGGGGGGCATGGCCGACGGATTGCGACGTGTCATCGACAACGGCCTAATGGAAGGACCTCGCATCTACAGCGCTGCCGGGATGATCAGCCAAAGCGCTGGTCACGGTGATCTCTTGTTTGAAAGCCAGACAAGTCCCCAGCAGAGTAGCACCTGGCGCAATGGCATATACCACATTGCAAACAGCCCTGATGAAGTTCGAGCAGCCGTTCGCAGGAACTTTAATGCGGGCGCCACCCATATGAAAATCATGATGGCCGGTGGTGTTGCCAGCAACAAAGGTCCCTTTGAGGCCTCTCAATACACCGACGCTGAAATTATCGCCGCAGTAGAAGAAGCTGCAACGCGTGGAACCTATGTTGCAGCGCACCTTTATCTTGATGAAGCCATTCGCCGTGCGCTCGATTTGGGTGTCATGTCGATTGAACATGGACAGTTCCTACAGGAAGACACGGCCATGTTGATGAAGGAAAAAGGTGCCTTCATTTCTCCTTACATTGCAGCCGTCATGAGCGAAGACATCCTGACCCATCCGGTCTATGGCAATCCTTCAACATTTGAGTACGCCAGAACACTTATGATGAAAGAGGGAACAAAAAACTTCGCTGAAGTCATCAAAAAGGTGAAGCCGAACATTGTGTTCTCAATCGACATCGTGAGTACCAATGGCATGGCCGCAAGACACCACCGGGACCATGAGAAATGGATATTCGCAGATACATTTGGCAACTATGAAACACTGAAAGCAATGACGTCCACTGGCGGCAAGCTTGCCGCCTTGACCGGTGGCAGTAACCCTTACCCCGCACCTCTTGGTGTCATCGAGGAAGGCGCATACGCCGACATTCTGCTTGTCGATGGAAATCCGCTTGAGGACATCACTGTTCTGGGCGGAAACCCTTCATGGTTTAACGCAGAACCGCGTCCGCGTGGCATCAAGACCATCAACCTCATCATGAAGGATGGCGTGATCTACAAGAACACTCTGCAATAATCCCTCGGGAGGCGGGGCTTCGGCCCTGCCTTCCATTGTTAAGAGAAAGAGTTGTGATGAAGATCAAAACAATGACTTCCCTGAGAGCAGTACTGGCCTTGTCGCTGACCTGCTCTGCCGCTCTTGCGCAGGACGACGCGCCGCCACGGACCCTGTTCACCAATGTTCATGTCTTTGACGGCATGAACGAGGCGCGGATCGAGAATGCCAGCGTTCTGGTCGAGGCCAACCTTATCAAGCAGGTCTCGGCAGAGACCATCGACGCGCCGGATGCTACGGTTATTGACGGTGGCGGGCGCACACTGATGCCAGGTATGCTGGATATGCACGTTCATATCTCGACCTTCGGGCCCGTGCAAACGCAATCGCGCGACGGGCTGCATCCTTACGCTCATGGTGCGTTGGCCGCAGATCGTGCCGAAGGGATGCTGATGAACGGATTTACCACAGTACGGGATCTGGGTGGTCCGTCAAATTTCATGCGTCTAATCATCGACGAGGGCGTCATGGTGGGGCCTCGCATCTATCCCACGGAAAACTGGATCACCACAACATCCGGTCATGGCGATTTCCGTGAATTGAATGACTCCCACCCGAATATCGCTGGCGGACGGCAACATTTCTACGAAGATTATGTTACGATTATCGCTGACGGGCGGGCGGAAACCCTGCGCGCGGCGCGTGAAGCATTCCGTCGCGGTGCGGTACAGCTCAAACTGTTCACCGGAGGCGGTGTAACAAGTTTGTTTGATCCACTTCATTCGGGCCCTCTTGATGAAGAGGTCCAAGCAGTCGTTGAGGTGGCGGAGCGCTGGGATACCTATGTCGCGTCTCATGCACACACCGCTGCTGCGCTTCAGCAGGCTATCGACAATGGCGTGATGTCGATTGAGCACGCACCCTATCTGACCGATGAGCAGGCCAAGACGATGATTGAAAACGGCATGTTTCTGTCCACTGCGTTTTCGCCAGTGTTTTCAATCTCAGTGGAACAAGCTGAAAAGGCTTATCCACCAGAAAGCTTTGCAAAGTGGAGCGTTATTCGGGACGCATCGGCAAACTTGCTGGAAGTGATGAAAAACAACCCTGACCTGAAAGTGGTTCTTGCATCAGATCATATTCCCCAATGGAATACTGGTCGCGAATATGATGATCGCGCGCTAGATGAGTTCGAGTTTTTCTCAGAAGCTATTGGCAACTTCCGGACACTAAAGTCGTTTACCTCGACAGCCGGAGAACTGAATGCTCTGACCGGCCAGATGAATCCATACCCAGAAGGCCCGTTGGGCGTCATTCAAGAAGGCGCCTATGCAGACCTATTGCTGGTCGATGGCAATCCTCTGGAAAACATCGAGATCATGAAGGATCCGGACACAAATCTAAAAATCATCATGAAGGACGGCGTGATCTACAAGAACACGCTGAACTGAGCGATGGGCGGGATGGTTCACCTCGTCCATCCCGCCCGTTTGTAAAAACCATTAGAGGAACCAAAAAACGGACATAGGAGAAAGAGACCCGTGGCAAGAAAGCTTTTGCAAGCCACACTGATCACAACCTTGCTTTGCGCGGCCGTAGTGAACGCACAGAGCAGTGGTCCGGGGGTTTTCAGTGCGGAAGGAGAAGGAGTGGTTGTGCCAGCCAAAAGCTGGGATGTGTCGGCAGCCGCCGAAAACCAGATCGACACTGTCCACTTTATTGAAGGTCAATTCGTCAAAGAAGGTGATCTACTGGTGACTTTCGACCAGGTCTTCAAGCAATGGGATGCCAAAATCGGTGAGTTGGCTCACCAGCAGGCCGTGGCTGAACTGGAGTTGGCCCAGGCTGACCTGTCCAGAAAGAAGCGGTTGGGCACCAATTCTGTGTCTGAAGTTGAGATTGCGCAAGCTGAAGCGCGTGTCAAAATCGCCGAAGCGACCGTTGAGACAAAGAGGCTCAATGCGGAAAAGGCCAAGGCTATCTCAGATCTCCAGCTCATCCACGCACCGTTCGACGGCCAGATGAGTGCGCCGCGGTTTCGCGATAATGCAAACGTCGTCGCCGACTCGCCCGAAATCGGAACCCTGTATCAACTGGATCCGATCCACGTTCGCGTGGAGGGAACGTACGAGAAGCATCAGGAACGCATCCTCGCGGGCGAAAGCCACGACAGTGTAATGGGCAGCCTGACTCTGGTGCTGGAACTGCCGGGAGGAAGTGAATTTCCACATCACGGACGCCTTATCTCAACGCCGTTTGAATTCGATCCGGAGACAGGGATTGGCTACAGCATCGCCGAATTCCCCAATCCTGAATTCCTATTGCGCCCCGGCATGAAGGTATTGGTCACGTCTTATGAAAACTCGAAATGATCCAAAGAAAGGGATATCAAATGAAAACTTGGACATCTCCGTTTCTGGCTTCAGCTGCATTGGCGGGACTTGCTACGGTTGCCGCTTCTGAAGCAGCAGACCACGGATCGCACTGGAATTTGATGTCTGACGCTTATGCTCGCGTCGGCGAGATTCTGAAATCTGAGGAAGGCACCATTGCCGTCGAGCGCTTGAACGAAGAATTGTCCGCGCTGAAAGAGGCGTGCGATAAGTTGGAAGTGAAAAGTCAGAACGCGCCATGTCACGAAGATGTACGGCGTCTTCTTTCCATTGCGACCTTCAACGCTGACCCCAATGATCCAAATCGAAACAAGACATTTCCAACGCATATTCCCGATTTTGTCAGCCCGGAGATGCGTGAGGTGATGGTTAACTGGACGCCCAATTGGCTCACCAGCAGTTGGGAAGGCTACCCAGACCCAACGGACTACGGTGCATGGCAGTCGTTGCACGATGAATTGATCGATCCGATGGAGGCCGCCGGCAAACAACTTTTAAAGACTTACAACTTGTCGACCGAGGAACGTGAGATAGGTGGTGTTAGAACGGTCATTATCAGTCCGAGCGAAAACCGCCATCCGGGAAAGATACTCATTCATGCACATGGTGGTGCCTTTTACGGAAACACTCCGGAAACAACGTTTGACCGGACAGCACCACTTGCCAATCATATGGGCATCGACATTGCCTCCGTCGATTACAAATTGATGCCAGCCCCCGACTGGGACATTTTGGACCAGCGGGATCAGGTGATCGCCGTTTTTGATGCACTGACCGGAGAGGGCGGTGGCTATAAACCAGAGAACGTCGGAATTTACGGTTGTTCCGCGGGCGGCGGATTGGTGGCGATGGCGACAAATGCCATGTCGCATCGCGGAGGAGCGCTGCCTGGTGCGGCCGTAATGCAAAGCCCGCAGACTGATTTCTCGTTCAATAGCGATTCGACATGGACGCTGCGGTACGACGATCCACGCACTAACGTAGATCACTTGATCGACTCAGTCTGGCCGATGCTGGGAATTACTGAAGAGAAAGCACAAGATCCGCGCTACTCTACTGTGTACGACAATTTCGAGGGGCGAGATTTCCCTCCGACGATGGTACAGACTGGGTCTAAGGAAATTCAGATGAGCGACGGCATACGCATGTACGGAGTCCTGCGTAGTGCGGGCCACGAGGCAATTCTGGATGTTCACGACGCCATGCAACACTGCTTCCACGGTCATTCCGAGACACCGGAATCCGCTGAAGCTGTTCGCCGCGTCGCTGTGTTCCTAGAAGAGCATCTTGGTTCGGAATGAGAAAAATGGATCGCTGAAAGGAGGGGGCGAGTGGCTTGGAGAGACGCTTTGAAGCCGCTCGCCCATATTGAAAAACGTAAGAAAATGGACGTTGTCAAGTCTCAGCGGATCGAGGCCGTTTTCCGCATTCGGGACCTATGATCCGAGCGCCGTGAACAGCCGATGTCCGCCCTTCGCGCTGATGCTGCACAAAATACGCATGCGCACAATGGGCTCATAGCTGCCATCCCGGCGATTGAAGGCAAAGCCCCCGCTTCTCGCTACGGATCCTCGACCGACTACACCCGGTCCAGCTCGATTCCCGAATTCATTCCAACCGGAACATCAGCTGCTGAAGCCACGGCCTCTCCACACCGGTTGCCTGATACATCGCGTGAAGAAAGTTGTGCGCTGACACCGGGTCGCTCATGAAGGGCGAAGAGCGGATTTCGCCCTTCTTCACCTCGTCGCGCGCCTCGTAGATCACCGTGTCTTCCTTGATCGTCGCCATGATCCTGACGGCGTCCAGCGTCTCGGGGTCGATGGCGGTGGGATCTTCGGAGAGGAGCACGAAATCGGCAAGCTTGCCCGCCTCGATCGACCCCTTGTCGTTCTCCTCGAAATGCTGCCAGGCGGGCCAGATCGTCAGCGCCTTGAGCGCGGTCGCGACGTCGACCCGGTGACGGGGGCCAAGAATGTCACCCGATCGCGTGCGCCGGGTCACGGTGGCATCCAGTATGCGCATGCTGTCAGGCAAGGCGACCGGCGCGTCGTGATGCGAGCCGAACATCATGCCCCGCTCGAGCAGCCAACCAGTGGGCGAAATGTTCTCGGCATTGACCGGGCCCACGGTGTGGTCGCGGTGCCAGTCGCCCCAATAGAAGGTGTGCATCGGGAAAAGGGACATGAACACGCCCAGCCGCTTGTAGGCGTCGACCTGGTCCTCGCGCAGGAACTGGCCGTGTATCAGTGCGGGGCGGTTGCCCGGATCGCCATACTTGTCCTGCGCAGCCTGAAGCGCAGCAATGAGCATGTCCGACGCGCCTTCGCCATTGGAATGGGTGATGATCTGGATGCCATTCTCGTAACACCAGTTCACGGCATCCTGCACCTGCTCGATGGTCACCGCCGAGTACCCCTTGTAGCCTGCAGGATAGTCGCCAACCGGGTCATAATAGGGACGGTCGCGGAGCGCGGTAAAGCCTTGCGGCGAGCCGTCGATCGTCAACTTGCAACCGCCCACGCGAATACCGTTTTCATATTCTTTCGAAACATTGTCGCCAATATAATCCCTGGCTTCCAACACATCGGGATAGGCCACGACGTCAATCGGTATCCTGCCGTCGGCCGCCATGGCCTTCAGCGACTCGACGGCAAACCCCGAGGACCGGCCGTCCTGCCCCGTGGTGTAGCCAAAACGCGCCCAGAGTTTGGACCCGGCAACCGCGAATTCCGCGAAGGCGTCCGGACCGAGTTGCTTCAGGACGGGGACGAGCGTCCCGAAAAACGCGTATTCCTCGAGAACCCCGTTCGGCGCGCCATCGGCTTCCCGCCGAATCTTGCCACCGGCCGGGTCCTGCGTCGATGCATCGTAGCCGACAATCTCAAGCGTCTTCGAGTTCGCCACGCCGAGATGGCCGGACTGGTGGACAATCACGATGGGAAGCTCCTGCGAGATCGCGTCAAGGTCTTCGCGGGTCGGGTGGCGCTTCTCGGCTAGCTGGGCGTTGTCATAGCCGAAGCCGATGATCACTCCGGCCTTCTCGACCGCATCCCTGTTTGCATCGATCCAGTCGCGCAGCGCCTGTTGCAGGCTGGCAATGTCCGTGACCCCGCCGTCCGGCGGCGAAAGAAGGTTCGCCGACAAGGCTTGCAGGCCACCGAAAACCACGTGCCCGTGACTGTCGACAAAGCCCGGCAGCATCGCCCGGCCGTCAAGATCGAACAATTCCGTCGCGTCGCCCCGGTGCGCCATGATATCCGCAAGCGCGCCGACGGCGAGGATACGCCCGTTCTTGACCGCGACGGCCTCGGCGGTCGGCTGCGCATCGTTGATCGTGAGGATCGGTCCGCCAGTATAGATCGTGTCGGCGGCCTCCTGCGCGGTCGCGCCGCTGGTTGACATGGCAAAACCCGCCAGCCAGACAAGATTCAGCAAACGTGACATCAGGAATACCCTCTCAAATACATCGGAAGACAAACGACTGAATAATGGTCGTGTCTATATAATGGTCGTGTCTATCGTGGCTAAAGCGTATTGCCCGACAGACACGCATTGCAAGATTTTTCGGCCAGCCAGAGGTGTCCGCAAGCCGCCATCCCGGCGACTGAAAGCGAAGCCCCGTCTTCCTGCTACAGTTCCTCGACCGACAGCACCCCGTCCAGCGACTTGATCGCGCCCTTGATCTGCGGGTTGATCGGAAAGTCCTGGCCCAGATCCATCTCGACATCGCCCGGCAGCCCCGGCGCCATCAGGCAGAGCTGGATCGGCCCCTTCGAGGCCCCGCGCGCCGCCCCGGCGGCGTCCTCGAGCACCTTGGCGACCGTTGGTACGACCTGCGCTTCGTCAACAAAGATGCGCAACCCGGTTGCTCCGGCTTCGGCCACAAGGGAATCCGCAGGACCAACCGAGCGGCCCAGCAGCTTGAGCTGATCGGCTTCCATCGTCGCCTCGGCGGTCAGAACCACCTGCGCGCCGGTTTCCAGAAACTCGCGGCACTTCTCCAACGTGTCCGAAAACAGCGTGACCTCATAGGCGCCGGTGGGATCAGACATTTGAACGAAAGCAAAGCGGTTGCCCTTGGCCGATTTCCGCTCCTGCCGCCCGGCGACAACCCCGGCCATCTTGGCGATGAACGGACCAGACCGGGCCTTTTCCGTCACCTCGTCCAGCGTCATCACCTGTTTGCGCTTCAGCGCGGGCATGTAATCGTCCAGCGGATGCCCCGAGAGATAGAAGCCGATGGCCTTGAATTCTTCGCTGAGGCGTTCGGCCGGCAGCCAGTCCGGCGTCGGCGACAGGCGCGGTTCGGGCAGGTCGTCGCCTGCCTCGCCGAACAGAGACACCTGATTGGAGTTTTTCTGTTCATGGATCGCCGCCGAATACTGCACCAGACGGTCAAGGCTTTCGAACACGCGGCGACGGTTCTTGTCGAGCTCATCAAAAGCGCCGGCACGCGCCAGCATTTCCAGCGGACGTTTGCCGACCTTCTTCAGGTCGACCCGGCGGGCGAAGTCAAAGAGGTTGACGAACGGTTTGTCTCCCCTGCCCTGCACCACCAGATTCATCGCCTCGACGCCCACGTTTTTCAGCGCGCCCAGCGCATAGACCAGTTGGCCATCCACCACGTCGAAGGTCGCCAGCGAGCGGTTCACGCAGGGCGGCACGTAGGGCAGGCCCAGCCCCTTGCGGACCTCTTCGAAATACACCGCCAGCTTGTCGGTCAGGTGGATATCGCAGTTCATGACCCCGGCCATGAACTCGACCGGGTGGTTCGCCTTGAGCCAGCCGGTCTGATAGCTGACCACCGCATAGGCCGCCGCGTGGGACTTGTTGAAGCCGTAGTTGGCGAATTTCTCCAAGAGGTCGAACACCTCGGAGGCCTTCTTGGCGTCCACGCCGTTCTTGGCCGCGCCGGCCTCGAATTTCGGGCGTTCGGCGTCCATCGCCTCTTTGATCTTCTTGCCCATCGCGCGGCGCAGCAGGTCGGCGCCGCCAAGGCTGTATCCCGCCATGACCTGCGCGATCTGCATCACCTGCTCCTGATAGACGATGATGCCCTGCGTTTCTTCCAGGATATGATCGATCAGCGGGTGGACCGAGGTGATCTCGCGCTGGCCGTTCTTGACCTCGCAATAGGTGGGGATGTTTTCCATCGGGCCGGGGCGGTAGAGCGCCACAAGCGCCACGATATCCTCGATGCAGGTGGGTTTCATGCGCTTGAGCGCGTCCATCATGCCCGAGCTTTCCACTTGGAACACCGCCACGGTCTTGGCCGCGGAATAAAGCTTGTACGTCGCCTCATCATCCAGCGGGATGGCGTTGATCTGGTTTTCAGCCCCCTCGGCGGGCTCATAAAGTTCGGTGCCATCGGCGGCGATGTGCAATGGGCGCCCGGATTTGAAAATCAGGTCCATCGCGTTCTGGATAACGGTCAGGGTCTTCAGACCCAGAAAGTCGAACTTTACCAGCCCGGCCTGTTCCACCCATTTCATGTTGAACTGGGTCGCGGGCATGTCCGAACGCGGGTCCTGATAGATCGGCACCAGCGCATCCAGAGGACGGTCGCCGATCACCACGCCTGCCGCGTGGGTCGAAGCATTCCGCAACAGCCCCTCGACCTGCTGGCCATAGGTCAGCAGGCGGTCGACCACCTCTTCCTCGCGCGCGGCCTCGCGCAGGCGGGGTTCGTCTTTCAGCGCCTTTTCGATGGAAACAGGTTTCACCCCCTCAACCGGGATCATCTTGGACAGGCGGTCCACCTGCCCATATGGCATTTGAAGCACCCGCCCGATGTCGCGCACTGCGGCCTTGGACAAGAGCGCGCCGAAGGTGATGATCTGACCCACTTTGTCGCGGCCGTATTTCTGCTGCACGTAACGGATCACCTCTTCGCGGCGATCCATGCAGAAGTCGATGTCGAAGTCGGGCATCGAGACCCGTTCGGGGTTCAGGAAGCGTTCGAACAGCAGGCTGTAGCGCAGCGGGTCAAGGTCGGTGATCGTCAGCGCATAGGCCACCAGCGAGCCCGCGCCCGAGCCCCGCCCCGGCCCGACCGGAATGTCGTGATCCTTGGCCCATTGGATGAAATCCGCGACGATCAGAAAGTAGCCGGGGAAACCCATGCTTTCGATGATGCCCAGTTCGAAATCCAGACGTTCCTGGTATTCCTCGGGCGTCACCGCATGCGGGATCACGGCCAGACGTTTCTGCAAGCCCTCATTGGCGATGCGCCGCAGCTCGGCCACCTCGTCATCCGCGAATTTCGGCAGGATCGGGTCGCGTCGATAGGCCATGAACGCGCAGCGTCTGGCGATCTCGACGGTGTTTTCGATGGCCTCGGGCAAGTCGGCGAACAGGGTCGCCATCTCTTGTTGTGACTTGAAGTAGTGCTGCGCCGTCAGACGACGGCGGCCTTCCTGCTGGTCGACATAGGCCCCTTCCGATATGCAGATCAGCGCGTCATGCGCTTCGTACATGTCCGGCGTCGGGAAATAGACGTCATTCGTGGCGACCAGCGGCAGGTTCTTGGCATAGGCCATCTCGACATGGCCGCGTTCTGTCAGGCGTTCGGCCTCGGGTTGGCCATCTTCACCCGGATGGCGCTGAAGCTCGATATAAAACCGGTTGGGGAACATTGCCGCCAGCCGATCGACCAACGCTTCGGCCGCCGGGCGCTGACCCTGTTGCAGCAGCATTCCCACCGGGCCGTCAGGTCCACCGGACAGGCAGATCAACCCTTCAGATCGGTCGGCCAGTTCTTCCAAAGTGACCTGAGGCAGTTGCCCGCCCTTGTCCACGTAGAGACACGTGCTGAGTTTCATCAGGTTTTCGTACCCGGTCTCGGACTGCGCCAGCAGCACCAGAGGCGCGGGCATCTTCGGCTTCTCGCCCGGCTGGGCCTGGACATAGGTCAGATCGACCTGGCACCCCATGATCGGCTGTACCCCAGCGCCGCTTGCGGTGACCGCGAATTCCAGCGCCGAAAACATCGAATTGGTATCCGTCACGGCGACCGCCGGCATTTCCATCTTCTCGCACAGGCCCGGCAGCTTTTTCAGCCGCACGGCGCCTTCCAGAAGGGAATATTCAGTGTGAACGCGGAGGTGGATGAATCGTGGAGAACTGCTCATGACGCCCAAGCTACCCCAGCCGGCTGCGCGGCAAAAGACTGAACCGCGTTACGTTTGCCGCAAAAAAATCGCCATTGATTATTCGGCTTTTTCAGAAGGTGCTTCGGGATTGACTGGGCGTCGCAATCAAAAACCGCTTTATTTACAAGTGGCTGCCCATTAATCAGAAAAGGCGGTCTCAGGCCGTATAAGTCTAATGGTGTATAACAGAGGCGGTTTTTCTTGCCAGACAAGCCGCGCTGTTTCTAACATCTCATGGCAAGCAATTCGCCCGCCACTCTTTCTACGTCGCATCGAAGGAGGGCCACAAGGGCGCAACCGGGTAAGGCGACGGGTTTCTCGAATGAACATCACGTTTCTTCTGAACGGAGAGACAGTGGAGTTGGCTGATATCGATCCGACAGCCACCCTGCTGGATTGGCTGCGCGAAGATCGCGGCCTGACCGGCACCAAGGAAGGCTGCAACGAAGGCGATTGCGGGGCTTGCACCGTGATGGTGACGGATGACGAAGGCGCCAAGGCACTGAACTCGTGCATTCTGTTTCTGCCGCAGCTGCACGGCAAAGCGGTGCGCACGGTTGAAGGCGCCAGCGGCCCGAATGGCGAAGCGCACCCGGTTCAGCAGGCAATGGTTGATCTGCACGGTTCGCAATGCGGCTTCTGCACACCCGGTTTCGTCATGTCGATGGTGGCCGGGCACACGAACGGTGCAACGGACCATGACACTTTGCTAGCAGGCAACCTGTGCCGCTGCACCGGCTATGCGCCGATCATTCGCGCAGCGAAAGCGGCCGAGGAACAGCCCGTTCCGGTTTGGGTCAAAGATAAACCACCTGCAACGATTGCCGCTTCGCGCATGCTGCCAACCTCATCCGACGAATTGGCCGCCGTGTATGCCGAGAACCCGAATGCGACTCTGATCGCTGGTGCGACCGATGTGGGCCTTTGGGTTACCAAGCAACTGCGCGAACTGGACCCGGTGATCTTCCTCAACCGCTGTGATGATTTGAAGAAGATCACGCTCAGCGGTGAAGAAGTCCGCTTTGGCGCAATGGTCGACATGAATCGCATGGGCACGGCGATGGCCGATCTGCATCCGTCCTATGCCGAGATGATCCGCCGCTATGCCAGCGTGCAAGTGCGCCATGCGGCCACCGTGGGCGGCAATATCGCAAACGGTTCGCCCATCGGGGACAACCCGCCCGCGCTGATCGCGCTGGGGGCGACGCTGCATCTGCGCAAGGGCGACGAGCGGCGGTCGATCCCGCTGGAAGAGTTCTTCATCGACTACGGCAAACAGGATCGGGTTCCGGGCGAGTTTGTGGAAGCCGTCAGCTTCCCGCGCCGACCAGATCGCCTGAAGGTTTATAAGCTCAGCAAACGGTTCGATCAGGATATTTCGGCCGTCTGCGGCTGTTTCAACATAACCGTTTCGGAGGGCAGCGTCACACAGGCGCGCATCGCCTATGGTGGCATGGCTGCTATTCCGAAACGGGCAACCCATGTCGAGGCCGCTTTGGTCGGCAAACCGTGGACGCGCAAGACCGTTGACGCCGCGCTGCCATCGTTTGCCGACGACTTTTCGCCACTCACGGATATGCGCGCCTCGGCCCTGTATCGACTGGAAACCGCCAAGGCGATGCTGCAACGCTATTTCCTGGAAGATCAGGGCGAGATCACCAATGTGCTGGAGGTGTCAGCATGAGTGTGACGCAAGCCCTGCCCCACGACGCCGCCCCTTTGCACGTTTCGGGCGCGGCGCGGTACGTGGATGACATCCCGACACCCAAGGGCACGCTGCACCTGGCCTTTGGCCTGAGCCCGATCGCCAAGGGCAAGATCACCGCAATGGATCTGTCGGCTGTCAAAAACGCCGAGGGTGTCGTGATGGTTATGACGGCAGAGGACCTGCCTTTCGCCAACGATGTCTCGCCCTCGATCCACGATGAGCCGCTGCTGTCGGACGGCACGGTGCACTACATAGGCCAGCCCGTGTTCCTGGTTGTCGCCACCAGCCATCTGGCCGCCCGCAAAGCGGCGCGATTGGGCAAGGTCGACTATGCCGAGGAAACGCCGATCCTGACGATCGCGGACGCCTTGGCCGCCGACAGCCGGTTTGAAGACGGTCCACGCATCTATGCCAAGGGTGATGCGGATGCGGCCATTGCCAGTGCGCCGCATGTGATCGAAGGTTCGTTCGAATTGGGCGGGCAGGAGCATTTCTATCTGGAAGGTCAGGCCGCGCTGGCCGTTCCGAATGAAGGTGCGGATATGCTGGTGCATTCCTCGACCCAGCACCCGACCGAGATTCAGCACAAGGTGGCCGACGCACTGGGTGTTCCGATGCACGCCGTCCGGGTCGAGACCCGCCGCATGGGCGGAGGGTTTGGCGGCAAGGAAAGTCAGGGCAACGCTTTGGCAGTGGCCTGCGCCGTGGCCGCCCGCGCAACCGGCAAGGCCTGCAAGATGCGCTATGACCGTGACGATGACATGATCATCACCGGCAAGCGCCACGCTTTCCGCATTTCGTACAAGGCCGGGTTCGATGAGCATGGCCATATTCAGGGCGTCTCATTCCACCACTATGCGATCTGCGGCTGGGCGCAGGACCTGTCGTTGCCCGTGGCCGACCGGGCGATGCTGCACTCGGACAACGCCTACCTTTTGCCGAACGCCCGGATCGAAAGCCACCGCTTGAAGACCAACACCCAATCTGCCACCGCCTATCGCGGGTTCGGCGGCCCGCAAGGCATGGTCGGCATCGAACGGGTCATGGACCATGCCGCGCATACGCTGGGTTTGGATCCCGTCGAACTGCGCCGCCGGAATTACTATGCACCCGCGCACGCCGTGGCCGAAAGCACACCGACAGAAAAACCACTGGGGCATCCCGATCCGCACGAAGACCTGACCAGCCGCGGCGCCGTTGAAATGGGTGACGCACCGGTGCGTCCTCTGCCTGCCGGCGGCAACACCACACCCTATGGGATGGAGGTCAGCGATTTCGAACTGCACGGCATGACCGAGGCGTTGCTGAAATCCAGCGACTATGCCGCGCGCAAGGCCGCTGTCGCGAAATGGAATGCCGAGAACAGTGTAATCAAAAAGGGCATCGCCTTTTCCCCGGTCAAGTTTGGTATCTCGTTCACGCTGACCCACCTCAATCAGGCGGGTGCGCTGGTGCATGTCTATCAGGACGGATCAGTCCACCTGAATCACGGTGGCACCGAGATGGGCCAGGGCCTGTTCCAGAAGGTCGCACAGGTCGCAGCGTCGCGCTTTGGCATACCGTTGGAGATGGTGAAAATCACCGCAACCGACACGGCGAAAGTACCGAACACGTCTGCGACGGCGGCATCTTCGGGAAGTGACCTGAACGGTATGGCGGTGAAGGCCGCATGCGACACGATCCGCGACCGGATGGCCGCCTATCTTGCGGAACGTCATCAGGCCGATCCATCAACGGTCACGTTCTCGGATGGGCATGTCTCGGTCTCAGAAGAACGCTACACCTTCGCCGAAGCCACCGCACTGGCCTATCAGGGGCGCGTCAGCCTGTCGACGACCGGGTTCTACAAGACGCCCAAGATCGAATGGGACAGGATCGCCGGGCGCGGTCGCCCTTTCTTTTACTTTGCCTACGGCGCTTCCGTTACCGAGGTGGCGGTGGACACTCTGACCGGTGAAAACCGAATTCTGCGAACGGATATCCTGCATGACGCGGGCGCGTCGCTGAATCCGGCTTTGGACATAGGTCAGGTTGAGGGCGGCTATGTACAGGGTGCAGGGTGGCTGACGACCGAAGAGCTGGTCTGGGATGACACGGGCAACCTGCGCACGCACGCGCCCTCGACCTACAAGATTCCGGCCTGCTCGGACCGGCCGGACATCTTCAACGTCAGGCTTTGGGATGGCGAAAACCGCGAGGACACCATCTATCGTTCGAAAGCTGTGGGCGAGCCGCCTTTCATGCTGGGGATCTCGGCCTGGCTGGCGCTGTCGAACGCGGTTGCCGCCTGCGGAGACAGATACCCGGCCCTGAACGCTCCGGCCACGGCCGAAGAGGTTTGGCGCGGGGTCCAGAGGATGAAAGGAGGCACCTGATGGGATTTGACCTTGAGGCTTTGAGGGAGGCGGTCAAAACCCACGGGAAAGTGGTTCGGGTGGTCATCGCCGGGATCAAAGGGTCGTCCCCGCGCGAGGTGGGTGCTGCGATGCTGGTCTGGAAGGACGGGCAAAGCGGAACCATCGGTGGTGGTACGCTGGAATACCAGGCCGCAGAGGCCGCACGATCGCAAACAGTCGCCACGCGCCTGACGCATCACACGCTGGGACCGGACATGGGCCAATGTTGCGGCGGAGCGGTCTCGTTGTTCAGCGAAGTCTATGATCTCAAGAAGGTTGAAACGCTGGATGATACGATCATTGCACGATCAGCATCCGGTGGCGCCGTGCCTCTTTCGGTCAAGCGAGTGCTGGCGGCAGCACGCAGTCAGGGTATTGCACCTGAAACACGCCTGACCGACGGCTGGATGATCGAACCGGTGCATAAACCGGCACGAAACCTGTGGATCTGGGGCGCAGGTCACGTCGGACGGGCGCTGGTGGATGTTCTGTCCCCCCTGCCCGATCTTGCGATCACTTGGGTCGATACCGGCCCCGAGCGCTTTCCAGACGTGATTCCTGCAGGCGTGACCGATCTGCCAGCGACGAAACCGGCCGAACTTGTGCGACATGCACCGCCCAATGCCGAGCACCTTGTGCTGACTTATTCACACAATCTGGATTTAGAACTGTGCAACAGGCTGCTTTTGCACGATTTCCGCTTTGCGGGACTGATCGGCTCGGCTACCAAATGGGCGCGGTTCAGATCGCGGCTGGCGGCTCTTGGGCATCCGCCCGACCGGATAAGCCGGATTACCTGCCCGATTGGTGACCCGTCGCTGGGCAAACACCCGCAGATGATCGCCGTGGGCGTCGCAGCGCAACTGCTGCGCCCGGCCCGGCAGAATGAGTTGAAGAAGGACCTGAGCGCGTGACCACTCCATTGCTGAGCCTGCAAGGGTTGACCAAAGCCTATCCCGGTGTCGTGGCCAATGACCAGGTGTCCTTTGATATCGGTGAGGGCGAAGTTCACGCCTTGTTGGGGGAAAACGGGGCCGGGAAATCCACGTTGGTCAAGATGATCTATGGGCTGGTGAAACCTGACAGTGGCACCATGCTGTTACGCGGTCAGCCCTTTGCGCCGCCTGAACCCCGCGCCGCGCGGGCTGACGGAATTGCGATGGTGTTCCAGCATTTTTCGCTGTTTGACGCGCTGAACGTGGCCGAGAACATCGCCTTGGGGATGGAAAACCCGCCGGCCATGGGTGATCTGGCCTCGCGCATCCGCGAAGTGTCCGAAACCTATGGCCTGCCGCTGGATCCGTTCCGCACTGTCGGCGATCTGTCCGCCGGGGAACGCCAGCGTGTTGAAATTATCCGTTGCCTCCTGCAAGACCCGAAACTGCTGATCATGGACGAACCGACCTCGGTGTTGACCCCGCAGGAGGTCGAGATCCTGTTCGAGACGCTGAACAAGTTGCGGTCCGAAGGCACGTCGATCCTGTATATCTCGCACAAGCTGGAAGAGATACGGACCCTGTGTGATCACGCCACGATCCTGCGTCTGGGCAAGAATGTGGGCGAGTGTGTCCCCGCTGAGACCTCGGCCCGCGACATGGCCGAGCTGATGGTGGGAACGGCCCTGCAAACCCCGGAACGTTCGGGGCGTGATTTTGGCGCAGTGACGCTGGATGTCAGCGGGCTGTCGGTGCCTTCTCCGTCAGAATTCGGTACCGCATTGCGCAACGTGCATTTGACCGTCCGCAAGGGCGAGGTTCTGGGCATTGGCGGCGTTGCGGGCAACGGGCAGGATGAATTGCTGGGCGTTCTGTCCGGCGAAATCCTGACATCTGCCGACGCGATCAAGTTCAACGGTCAGGCGATCGGCAAGCTGGGTCCGACTGCGCGACGCAAACTTGGCGTGTTGACCGCGCCCGAAGAGCGGCTGGGCCATGCCGCCGCCCCGAACATGAGCCTGACCGAAAACGCCCTGTTGACCGGGTCGGTTCGAGAGGGTCTGGAAAGCAACGGCTTTCTGAAATGGGCCGAGACCAAGAGCTTTGCGGAGAAGATCATCGAGATTTTTGACGTCCGGACACCCGGCCCGGACAACGCGGCGCGGTCCTTGTCCGGGGGGAACCTACAGAAATTCGTGATCGGACGCGAAGTGCTGCAAAACCCGGATGTGCTGGTGGTGAACCAGCCAACCTGGGGCGTGGATGCCGCAGCGGCGGCGGCCATCCGGCAAGCCATTCTCGACCTGGCGGCAAAGGGAACGGCGGTTGTCTGCATCTCTCAGGATCTGGATGAGTTGATGGAAATCTCGGACAGCTTTGCTGCGCTGAACGAGGGCCGCCTGAGTGCACCACGTCCGACAACCGGACTGACAGTAGACGAAATCGGGCTGATGATGGGCGGTGCCCACGGAATGGAGGTGGCGCATGTGTGATCTGTTGGGCCGCCTTCGGCGAGAGTATTTGAGAAAAGATGAAGAAGTCAGGGGAACGAGCTGATGATTGTGCTGGAGAAACGTCCTCAGCCTTCCAGGGTCTGGTCTTATGCGACGCCGTTGATTGCAGTTTTGGCGACGATGTTTTTTGGCGGAGTACTGTTCGCCATACTGGGCAAGAATCCGGTTGAAGCCATCGGCACCATCTTCTGGGAACCTCTTTTTGGTGAATTTGCCTTTTATTACCGCCCGCAGCTGCTGGTGAAAGGCGCTCCGCTGGTGCTTATCGCCATCGGTCTGTCGCTGGGCTTTCGTGCAGGCATCTGGAACATCGGGGCCGAGGGACAGTATATCATGGGCGCCATCTTCGGGGCGGGTGCCGGGCTGGCCTTTTACCCTTTGGACGCCTTCTATATCTTTCCGATCATGGTGATTGCCGGCGCCTTCGGCGGCTGGTTGTGGGCGATGATCCCCGCCTTCCTGAAGGTGCGTTTCGGCACCAACGAAATTCTCGTCTCGTTGATGCTGGTCTACGTGGCCGAGCAGATGCTGGCCTCGGTTTCTCTGGGTTTGCTGAAAAACCCCGAAGGGTTCGGCTTTCCGGGGTCCCGCAATCTGCAATCCTATGACAGTGCGCACAATGCAGAACTGATCGCTGGATCCGGCATGCACTGGGGTGTTGTGACCGCGTTGATCGCAGTGATCTTTGCCTATGTCCTGCTGAACCGGCACATGCTGGGCTTTCACATCCGCCTGACCGGCGAAGCACCGCGCGCCGCGAAATTTGCGGGTGTGAACCCGGCCCGGTTGATCCTGTTCTGTCTGGGTTTGTCCGGCGCGCTTGCAGGACTTGCAGGCATGTTCGAGGTTTCCGGCCCTTCAGGCGTGGTCAGCATCGATTTCAACGTGGGCTACGGTTTCACTGCTATCATCGTGGCCTTTTTGGGCCGTCTGCACCCTGTGGGCATTCTGCTGGCCGGTGGACTGATGGCGCTGACCTATATCGGTGGTGAAATCGCGCAGTCTCAGCTGGGCCTGCCTGCCGCTGCCATTCAGGTGTTCCAGGGCATGCTGCTGTTCTTCCTGCTGGCCTTCGACCTATTGACCAACTACCGCATCCGTGCGGCCCGTAACGAGGTGGCGTGACCCATGGACCTTGGTGAAATCAATCCCGTACTTCTGGTCGCTTCACTGATGGTGGCCGCGACCCCCTTGCTGCTTGCCGCGATCGGAGAGCTGGTCGTTGAGAAAGCAGGCGTTCTGAACCTCGGCGTCGAAGGCATGATGATTGTCGGTGCGATCAGTGGCTTCGCGATTTCGGTCGAGACGGGCTCGCCCTGGCTGGGCTTTGTTGCTGCTGCGATCGGCGGCGCTGTTCTATCGCTGCTGTTCGTCTTGCTCACGCAGTTTGCGCTGGCCAATCAGGTGGCCAGTGGTCTGGCACTGACCCTGTTTGGTCTGGGGTTCAGCGCGTTGATGGGGCAAAGCTATGTGGGGATCAAACCCCCCAGTATGGGCGACATCCATATTCCGCTGATCAGCGATATTCCGGTTGTCGGTCCGATCCTGTTTCAACATGACCCGATCCTGTACGTGGGCATCGCAATCACGGCAGCCGTCTGGGCGGTGCTTAAATACACCCGTCTTGGCCTGATCCTGCGGGCAGTCGGTGAAAACCACGATGCCGCGCATGCGCTGGGCTACAAGGTGATCAAGATCCGCATTCTGGCCATCATGTTTGGCGGCGCCTGCGCTGGTCTGGGCGGGGCCTATATCAGCCTGATCCGCGTGCCGCAGTGGACCGAGGGCATGACCGCCGGTGTCGGCTGGATCGCATTGGCCCTTGTTGTCTTTGCAAGCTGGAAGCCGTGGCGTGTCCTGCTGGGTGCCTATTTGTTCGGCGGCATTACCGTGTTGCAGCTTAATTTGCAGGCGGCAGGCGTTGCCATTCCCGTCGAGTATCTGGCAATGTCGCCCTATATCATCACGATCCTTGTGCTTGTGATCCTTTCGGCCGACAAGAGCAGCGCACCTGCCTCGCTGGGCCGGACCTTCCATGCCTCACACTAGGGGCCAACAGTACCAACTTGGGGAGTAACACATGAAATTCACTGCACTTCTGACGAGCGCCGCCATGGCGCTGGGTCTGGCCTCGGGGGCCATGGCCGAAGACAAGACCAAGGTCGGTTTCGTCTATGTCGGCCCGGTCGGCGATGGCGGCTGGACCTATGAACATGACAAGGGCCGGCAGGCCGTTGAAAAAGAGTTCGGCGACAAGGTTGAAACCGTATTCGTTGAATCCGTTCCCGAAGGCCCGGATGCCGAGCGTGTGATGACCCAGATGGCGCTGGAAGGCGCGGATCTGATCTTTACCACCTCGTTTGGCTACATGGACCCGACCATCAACGTGGCCAAGAAATTCCCGGACGTGAAGTTCGAGCACGCAACCGGCTATAAAACCGCCGACAACGTCTCGGTCTACTCGGCCCGTTTCTACGAAGGTCGCGCGGTTCAGGGCCACATCGCCGGTAAAATGACCAAGTCGAACATCATCGGCTATATCGGCTCCTACCCGATCCCCGAGGTGATCCGCGGCATCAACTCGGCCTATATCCACGCCAAGAAGGTGAACCCGGATGTCGAGTTCAAGATCGTCTGGGCCTACACATGGTTCGACCCGGCGAAAGAAGCTGACGCCGCCACTGTTTTGATCGAACAGGGCGCGGACGTAATCCTGCAACACACCGATTCGACAGCGCCGCAGGCAGCAGCGCAAGAAGCCGGCAATGTGATCACCTTCGGTCAGGCGTCGGACATGAGCGAGTACGCACCGCTTCCGCGTGTGTCATCGATCATCGACAACTGGGCCCCCTATTACATCGCGCGGACAAAAGCGGTAATGGACGGGACCTGGACGTCTTCCAACACCTGGGACGGTATCGGAGCAGGAATGGTTGAAATCGGTGAGATTTCGGACGCGGTTCCCGCAGATGTCAAGGAAGAGGCGCTGGCCCTGAAGGCGGCGCTTGCAGATGGCAGCTATCACGCGTTCACCGGTCCGCTGAAGAAGCAGGACGGCAGCGACTGGCTGGCTGAAGGCGAAACCGCTGACGACGGCACGCTGGCAGGCATGAACTTCTATGTCGAAGGGCTGGAAGGCGAAATTCCGCAGTAAGCTGTATCGTTAAGGAACGGAAAGGGCCCGCAATCCGTGTGCGGGCCCTTTTTTGTGCTGTGCGCACCTGAAGTGCCGAACAACGAATGAGTTTACCTCGTCAGCGCAATCGAGCTCAGATCCATCACGCCCTGCCCTGCCTTCGCCACCCCACCACGCTGAGACAGGCAAACAAGACTGCGGCGACGCAGACAATCGATGGCCCCGCCGGAGTATCGAACACATAAGCTGCCCGTAACCCCGCAACTGAGGAAATCGCGCCTATTGCTGCCGCTATCAACGCCATTGATTCGGGCGATCGGGCCAGATTTCGTGCCGCTCCCGCGGGAATGATCAGCATCGCCGCAATCAGCAATACCCCCACGACCTTGATCGCAACAGCCACGGTTACCGCCAGAGACAGAGTCAGAATCAACTGTTCCCGCCTCGGGTCGAACCCACTGGCATAGGCCAGTTCCTCATTCAATGTGGCCGTCAAAAGCTGAGCCCATCGCCAAGCGATCAGCGCCACGACAAGCGCCGCGCCGCCCCAGATCACAAGCAGATCCGAACGGGATACCGCAAGAATATCGCCGAACAGATATGCCATCAAATCAATGCGGACGCCGGACAAAAACGAAACGGCGACCAGACCGAAAGCCAAGGCGGAATGCGCCATAACCCCCAGCAGCGTGTCCATCGCATAGCCACGACCCGCCAACAAAGTGACCGTCAGCGCCATAATCAACGCAACAGCCAGCGCACCGGTGAAGATCGACATCTGAAAGGTCAGTGACAGGGCCACGCCCAGAATCGCGGCATGTGCGGTTGCATCACCGAAATACGCCATGCGGCGCCACACTACGAAACATCCAAGAGGTGCCGCCGCAAACGCAACGCCAATACCTGCAAGCGTTGCACGCATCATGAAATCGTCAAGCATCATTCCGCCGCTTCCTGAGGATCTGCATCATGGTCGTGGTGGTGATCATGCTCGTGCCGGTACAGGGCAAGCGCACCGCCTGTTCCCGTTCCGAACAAGGCCCGGTATTCGGGTGCCGAAGCGACCACCGCCGGCGATCCTTCACAGCACACATGGCCGTTCAGACAAATCACCCGGTCCGAGGCGCTCATGACCACGTGCAATTCGTGACTGATCATCAGGATTGCACATCCGGTTTCGCGGCGCACGGCCTCAATCTGCTGATAGAAACTCGCCGATCCGCGCTGGTCCAGCCCCTGGGTTGCCTCATCCAGCAGCAGGAGGTCAGGCTGGTTGATCAACGCCCGCGCCAGCAACACACGCTGAAACTGCCCGCCGGACAGTTGCGACATCTGACGTTTCAACAGATCCGGGACGCCCGCTTTTTCCAATGCCTCGACGCACTGACGGCCGGAGACACGGTCGGTCAGTCGCATGAATCTCTCGACCGAGATTGGCAACGTGGGATCCACGTGCAGTTTCTGCGGCACGTACCCGATCTTCAATCCGGGTTTCAGCGATACATGCCCGGCACTTGGCCTGGTCGCACCGATGATGGCGCGCAACAGGCTGGTTTTGCCCGACCCGTTCGGCCCGACGATGGTGACGATCTCGCCGGGTTCGACAGCCATGTCCACATGGCTGAGAACAGTGTTTGAACCATAGCGAACACTGAGATTCTCGACTGAGACGAGCGTCATTTTCAGGCCTTTTCGGTGCAGTCGGGGCAAAGTCCCTCGGCTTCTACAACCGTTCGCTCGATCTCGAAACCCGCTGCGCGCGCAGCGGCACCCAGAACACCTTTGGCCGGCGTGGACTGCGCCTCGGCAACAGCATCGCATTTTCTGCAAATCATGAATGCCGGCGAATGCGACGCGCCGGGATGAGAGCAGGCAACAAATGCATTCAGCCGCTCGATCTTGTGAACGAACCCGTTTTGAACAAGGAAATCAAGCGCCCGATAGGCGACCGGAGGTTGAGACCCGAACCCTTCCTCTCGCAGGCGGTCAAGAATTGCATAGGCACCAAGGGCCCGATGCTCTTGCAGCAGCATTTCCAAGACCTTGCGACGAACCGGCGTCAGGCGCAGCCCCTCGCCCTTGCAGCGCGCCTCGGCGGATACCAACGCAGTTTTGACGCAACTCTGATGGTCATGTTCCTGAAACCCGACCGGGGCCGCCTCATCGACAGAGACAGGATTCGTATCGCTTGTCATGTTATTTCATATCATGTATCGCCACTCGTAACGTTATAAAATCACACAGAGGGTCTGATGTCCAGAAAGCTTCTTCCAGTTTCGATCACGGTTGCATTGATGGGAGGAACGGCCATCGCGGACGTTCCGAACGTCGCGGTCGATATCGCACCGATCCACTCGCTCGTTTCCCGGGTTATGGACGGCGTCGGAACACCGGCCCTGATCGTCGCACCCGGTGCCTCGCCCCATGAATACAACCTGCGCCCGTCCGAGGCGGCCGCATTGCAGGATGCCGATCTGGTGTTCTGGGTAGGAGAAGACCTGACACCTTGGATGGAAAGTGCCATCGAAACCCTTGCCGACAGTGCGACGGTCACGTCCCTTCTTGACGCGGATGGTACGGTTCTTCTGGAGTTCCGCGAAAGCGCTGTTTTCGAGGCACACGATCATGGCGGCGAAGACGAACATGATCATGATGATGAGCACATCGAAGACGACGGGCACGATCACGATGATCATGAACATGGTCACGACGACCATGCAAAGGATGATGACCACGAGCATGATCACGACGACCACGCCAAGGATGATGATCACGGTCACGAAGAACATGCAGATCACGAAAAGCATGATGAGCATCATGATCACGCGCATGGCGCGCACGACCCACATGCGTGGCTTTCACCGGCGAATGCAGAAACCTGGCTGAACCTGATCGCCGCGCAGCTGTCGTCTGCCGACCCGGACAATGCTGGTGCATATTTTTCCAATGCCACAGCCGCGCGCGCTGAAATGGCCGCGCTGTCTGAACAAGTGGCCGAGACGCTTGGACCGGTTCGCGGAGGAAGCTTCGTCGTATTCCACGACGCCTACCAGTATTTCGAGGATGCATTTGACTTTCCGGCCGCAGGTGCGATTTCCATCGCCGACGCCGCGGACCCGAGCCCGGCTCGTATCGCCGAGATTCAAAGCCGTATCCGCGAAGAAGGTATCAACTGCGTTCTCGCTGAGCCGCAATTCAACCCGGGTGTCGTCAAAACCGTGCTAGACGGGACCGAGGCGAAAACGGGCGTAATCGATCCGCTGGGCTCTGATCTGGAACCCGGAGCCGATCTCTACCCGCAAGTCATTCTCAACATGGCGAGAACCTTGGCCGAGTGTCTCTAGCCCTGTTGCAAACCCGGCTCAGGTTGAGAAACTGGCCGGGTTCAACCTTTCAGGAGACGGGGCGGATCAACTCGGCGACCGAAAAAAACGGCAACCTCTTCATGCTCAACGGCGGTGCCAGAGAAACCGGGCACTGCCGCCTCTTCGACCAAGCGTGTTGCAACCAAACAAACCTTCAGGAACACGTCGCAATCACCAACGTGCTTGTCGGATCGCCTCGGAAACTGATTGGTCTCGCGCCTTGAGAAGTTCTTTCAGGAAGGTGATTTCAAACCCAACCTTTTCAGGGCTGCCTCCGCGGCCCGCGTCCACCGTTCCCGTAGGGCAGCGTTGGTGCTGTGGCGCAGGCCAAGTGATCTCAGATGCTCAAATCGTTTCGGGTCATCCTTCCCGAAAGACACCGCTACGCGTGGCCACCAATAGTCCACTGCGTCTTGCATGTCTTGCGACTCTCCGTTTTCAACCAGCTTCACGGCGCCTTCCAACGCCAGTTCGCCGTGATGTGCCTCGATCGGTGCGATCTGCCGGAAAGCCTCGGCCAGTGGCTGGTAAGAGACCGTCGAGAACTCGGCCAGTTGCTCTGCCACGGCACGGCTCATCAGCAGGTTCATGACGACGGCATCAGTCCAACCGGAAATCGGATAATTGAACACCGCAAGCCGCATGTCATGTTCGCTGCGGGTTGCGCCGATATCCGCTTTTCGATCCAACCGGGCAGTCCACGGGTGATGCGTGGCATAACGATCCGTGTCGGCACCGAACTCACCCATGATTTTCAGAACCCGGTCCGCATGGTCCGTCTTTTCCAGCACGATCTTCGCCGCCGCGATGCGTTCCTTTATGCCGGGGCCCTGGTTGATGACATCAGCAAAGCCTGCGGCACCTGCGAGTTCGCTGTCCACAAACGTAGCCATCAGTTTCATCAGCTCGGCGCGGTAACGCGGGGGTACGTTGGTCGGATTGGTCAGCACTCCGCCTGCGGCCAGATAGCTGTCAAGTGTCATGGCGTCGGTCATTGATCCTCTCCCTTTACTGGTCGTAGTCCACGACCACGCGGTCGGTCACCGGGTAAGCCTGACAACTCAGCACGTAACCTTTTTCGACCTCGTAATCTTCCAGCGCGTGGTTGGCGAGCATCTCGACTTCGCCCTCAAGAACACGGCAGCGGCAGGTTGAACAGACCCCGGCCTTGCAGGCGTAAGGTGCGTCCATGGCATTTTCCAGGGCGGCATCCAGAATGGACTGATCCTTCGGCAAGGTGACGGTCTGCGTCGCGCCGTCCAGTGTGATCGAAGCACTGGTCTGGTTTGCCTGCGTGCCTGCGTCGGCCGCGTCTGCCTTGCGTCTGGCCCGACCCGGCTGGGCGCTGGCGAAGAGTTCGAACTTGATCTGGCTGTCCTCAAGACCGTGTTCCCGCAGAGCGGCGGCAATACCCAGCATCATCGGCTCTGGTCCGCAGATGAATGCGGTGTCTGCATTCTTGACATCGATCCAGTGCTTGAACAGCTCTCGGCATTTTTCCTGCGTCACCAGACCGGTGAACAGATCAATCTCCTGCGCGTCGGTTTCCAGAATGTGGATGACGTTCAGCCGGCCCATATAGAGGTTTTTCAGATCCTCCAGTTCCTCGCGGAACATGATCGTGTTGATGCCCTTGTTGGCATAGATCAGCGTAAATCGGGATTTGGGTTCGCGTGCCAACGTGGTTTTGAGGATCGACAAAACAGGCGTGATCCCCGATCCGCCGGCGAAGCCAAGGTATTGTTTTTCCGCATCCGCTTCGATGGGCACGTGAAAATTGCCCATGGGCGGCATCGCCTGCACGACGTCACCTATGTTGAGCTCTTCATTTGCCCAGCTTGAGAACGCGCCACCCTCGACGCGTTTTATGCCAACCTGAAGAACACCGTCATCCTTGCCGGCACAGATGGAGTAGGAGCGGCGCAGTTCTTCACCGTCGAATTCGCGCCGGAACGTCAGGTACTGGCCGGCGGCGAAGTCGAACTGTTCCGCTGCGCCGTTAACAGGTTCAAGCGTAACGACAACCGCATCGCGGATGGTTTTGTGGATGTCGGTGACTTTCAAGTCGTGAAAACGTGCCATCCGGTGCTCCTCCTCAGATGCACTTGAAATAGTCAAAGGGTTCCAGACAGTCCGCGCAGCGCCAATGGGCCTTGCACGGGGTCGAGCCGAACTGGCTGACCTTTTCGACTGCTTTACTGCCGCAATGGGGGCAGCGATCCGGGCCGCCCGCGGGTTGCGGCGGCGCAATTCCATAATCTTCCAGCTTGGCGCGGCCTTTTTCGCTGAGCCAATCGGTGGTCCAGGCGGGTGAAATGCTGGTTTCTATGCGCAGATCCCCGATGCCGTGATCGCGCAGGGCGGTTTCGATATCCATACTGATGATGGATGTCGCCGGGCAACCGGAATACGTTGGCGTGACGGTTACGACCAGCGTATCAGCGTCCCAGCGCACATCGCGCACAATGCCCAAATCCACGACGGAAATCACCGGGATTTCGGGATCGGGCACGGCATCCAGCCAGCTCCATATCTGGTCAGTCGAGACCCGCATCCGCTTTTACCACTTTGCTCCGGGATAGGCGCGTTGCAGCCATTGCATCTGCGTCAGCAGATGGCCCAGATGTTCGGTATGCATGCGCCCGTTGCGGCCGCCTTTATGGGCAAAACGGCTTTCCGGAATGGTCAGCGTCGCCTGATTGAGGACCCGCTCAACCAGAGCGTCGTATTCCTCTCGCAAATCCGCCGGGTTCGGCGCGATCCCTGCGGCGACCATCTGGGCGTCCACCTCGTCGCTGGCAAACATCTCGCCCACATAGGGCCACAGGTAATCCAGTGCGTCCTGCATCCGTGCATGACTTTCCTCGGTTCCGTCGCCAAGCCCGACAACCGTGTCGCCCGAACGTTCCAGATGGTAGGTCACTTCCTTGCTGGCCTTGGCGGCGATTGCCGCGACCCGCTCGTCCGAGGAAGCCATCAGCCGCCCCAGCATGATCGAGTGCCACGCATCGAACAGGAATTGACGCATCAGCGTACGGCCGAAATCGCCGTTCGGCACCTCGACCAGCAACACGTTGCGGAAATCCCAGGCGTCGCGCAGGAAGGCCAGATCGTCGGCGCTTTTGCCACCATCGGCCTCTCCGGCAAGGCCCAGCCACATCTGGGTCTGACCAATCAGGTCCAGCGCGGTGTTGGCCAGCGCTATGTCTTCTTCCAGAACCGGCGCATGGCCGCACCACTCACTGACACGATGGCCGAGGATCAGGGTGTTGTCCCCCATCCGCAGCAGGAATTGCAGAAATGCCTCGTCCCGGGTCATCACATTGCCCCCACTTCATCGGGAATGTCGAAGAAAGTCGGGTGGCGGTACACTTTGCTTTGGCTTGGTTCGTACAGCGGGCCTTTGTCGCTGGGCGACGAAGCCGAGATGTTGTTGGCTTCGACCACCCAGATCGAGACGCCTTCGTTACGGCGGGTGTAAACATCGCGCGCGTTCTTGATTGCCATTTCCGCGTCAGGGGCATGTAGCGAACCGACATGTCGGTGGCTCATCCCATGCTGACCGCGGATGAAGATTTCCCACAGGGGCCATTCGGTATTCATCGGGTATCCTCCTCAGGGTAAGCTTATTCAGCAGCCAGATTGCCGGCCTGTTTCTTGCGGGCGTGGGCCAACAGCCCGTCACGGACCCACTTGCCGTCGTCCCATGCCTTGTTGCGCGCGGCCAGCCGATCCACGTTGCACGGGCCGTTGCCCTTGATCACGTCAAAGAATTCCGACCAGTCGGGTTCCGTAAAGTCGTAATGCCCCCGCTCTTCGTTCCACTTCAGATCCGGATCAGGGATTGTCAGACCCAGATATTCAGCCTGCGGCACGGTCTGGTCGACGAATTTCTGGCGCAGCTCGTCATTGGTGTTGATCTTGATCTTCCACGCCATCGACTGGGCCGAATGCACCGAGTCCTTGTCGGACGGACCGAACATCATCAGTGACGGGTACCAGAAGCGGTTCATCGCATCCTGCGCCATCTTGCGTTGCTCGGGCGTACCTTCGGCCATCTTGCGAATGGCATCGTAACCCTGACGCTGGTGAAAGCTCTCTTCCTTGCAGATGCGGATCATAGCTCGCGAATACGGCCCGTAGGACGTTCTTTGCAGCGGCACCTGGTTCATGATCGCCGCCCCGTCAACCAGCCACCCGACGGCACCGATATCGGCCCAGTTCAAGGTCGGGTAATTGAAAATCGACGAATATTTCATGCGGCCATCCAGCAGCATCTCGGTCAGTTCATCGCGGCTGACACCCAACGTTTCGGCGGCACAATACAGGTAAAGACCGTGCCCGGCCTCGTCCTGCACCTTGGCGAGAAGGATCGCCTTCCGCTCCAGCGTCGGCGCGCGCGTGATCCAGTTGCCTTCCGGCAATTGGCCCACAATCTCGGAATGAGCGTGCTGTCCAATCTGACGGATCAGCGTCTTGCGATACCCGTGCGGCATCCAGTCCTTTGGCTCGATCTTGATGTCCGCGTCGATCCGCGCCTGGAATTCAGCAAGCTTGTCCGGATCTTCATTCGACGCTTCGGATTCTACCATCTGAGCATACATGTCCCGTCTCCTCCGTTACACGCGTTCAAGTATAAGGGCCGCACCCTGCCCGACACCCACACACATGGTGCACAGGGCATAGCGCCCGCCGGTACGTTTCAATTGATAGGCCGCGGTCAGCACAAGACGCGCACCGCTCATGCCAAGGGGATGGCCCAGCGCTATTGCGCCACCGTTGGGGTTCACGTGGGGCGCGTCGTCGGGAAGACCCAGCTCGCGCAAGGTGGCAAGGCCCTGAGACGCAAACGCCTCGTTCAGTTCGATCACGTCCATCTGATCCACGCTCAGCCCTGCGCGGGCCAACACCTTGCGGCTGGCCGGCACCGGGCCGATGCCCATCACACGAGGTGCAACACCCGCAACCGACATGCCAACCACACGGGCCATCGGGGTCAGGCCGTTCTTGGCTGCTGCGGCCTCATTCGCCATCAGGATCGCCGCCGCGCCATCATTCACACCGGACGCATTTCCCGCCGTCACGGTTTTGTCGGGCCCGTTCACACCTTTCAGACCCGCGAGGTTTTCTGCCGTAGTTCCCGGGCGCGGGTGCTCGTCCGTATCAACGACAATCGGATCACCCTTGCGCTGGGGAACCGAAACCGGGGTGATTTCGTCCTTGAACACCCCAGCCGCATGCGCGGCGGCCCAGCGGGACTGGCTGCGCGCGGCAAAGGCATCCTGGTCTTCCCGGCTGATACCATAATCTTCGGCGACATTGTCGGCCGTTTGCGGCATGGAATCGACGCCGTATGCCTGCTTCATCTTCGGGTTCACGAAACGCCATCCGATCGTGGTGTCGTACACCGCGTTGCTGCGGGTGAACGCCGAACTTGCCTTGGGCATCACGAACGGCGCACGGGACATGCTTTCCACGCCACCCGCAATGGCCAAATCATAGTCGCCCGCCTTGATGCCGCGCGCCGCCATTCCCACGGCATCCATGCCACTGGCACACAGACGGTTCACCGTCGTTCCCGGCACATCAATCGGCAAACCCGCCAACAGCGCCGCCATACGCGCAACGTTTCGGTTGCTCTCGCCCGCCTGATTGGCATCGCCATAGATCACGTCGTCAACACTGGCCCAGTCGACCTGAGGGTTGCGCGCCTTCAATGCCGCCAACGGCAGAGCAGCCAGATCATCTGTGCGGACCGTCGAAAGCGCTCCTCCGTAGCGTCCGATCGGAGTGCGCGTCGCGTCACAAATGAAAGCGTCCATCTTAGAGTACTCCTGTTCCCATGGAACAATATCAACCGTCTGGTCGGTTAATAATTCCTCCCCTGATTCGATGCAAGTCTTATGTTACTCAATCTTCTTGTGTGCCGTACATCTTGTAACATTAAATGTGACTACTGACCAAAGAGGTTTTCTTGACTGCAAAAAAGACGACGCAGCCCTTCTTAACAATGGCAGGACATCCAGCAGCTCACCCGAACTTTGCCCCGCTGTGGGTCAGTCCATCAGCTCGGCTTCCAAGCTCGATAGCGAGGGGCGCGGCAGCCTGTCCAACAAGTGCGAGACAGCTTCTCTGCACGCCGCGCCTTTCCAGTCGTCCGGCAGGAAAACCGGTGGCAGGCTTGGGTGGCGCAGAACGATACGTCGCCAGGCATGCACCACCAGTACGCGCAGAACTGCCGAACGCATCGGATCGCCCGCCCCCTCTGCGGGCAAAAGCCGCTCAACAACCTGAATGGCATCCCAGAATTGATCATAGGCGGTTTTCAATGGCTCCGGCCCGCACAGGTCGCGAAGCCAGTTCGGGACGGACATCGTGTCGCTCTCGAAACCCAGAAGCTCTTCAAGATCATCCGGCATCGGCCCGGGCGCCATGGCCGTGGACGCATTCAGCGAGAAGTAATCCCCCGTCAGCATCAGGTCCGACAATTCCTTTCGGGAACTTTCCGAGTTGCTGGCGATGAGGACATGCCAGATATCCGGCATGTTCGGGTCGCGGGAATAGATACGCGGTGCGGCTGCAACGCTTTGACGGCGGCCAAAGCTGGTCAGCCTGTGCACACTGTTCCGACCAACCCGCGTGCTTTCAATCCAGCCTTCCTTGCGCAACCGATGCAACGCAACACGCGTGGCCTCGGCCCTGATCCCCGCCAGACGCGTAAGCGCGGTGATCAGTGATCCACTGATCTGATCTGATCCATCCTGCGCCAGATCGCCGAAAATCGTGACCAGAACAGACCACACCCGCTGGGTGCTTGTCGTGGTCAGCCGGCTGACACAGGTTTCAAACCAGTCTGGAGCGGTATCTTTCATTTGGACAGTATAATCAGGCCCGAGGGAATTGCCATCCGGCCCCGCGCGCCCGGTTTCGTACAGGGCCAGGATTTCGGCAACGGGATCGGTTCAGTCAAGCGTTATCGGGCAAGACAAATGATCGGCCGAGGCAGCGCCAGCTGCGCGCGGCCCGCGTTGCGTGCCGCTCTATTTGGAATGCATGTCACGTTTGCGGTTGCGAGTCCGTTTCGTGGCCTCGTCCGAGCCATCATGATAGGTTCCGAACCACTTGTCCCAGGGCATTTCTGCGTTGCCGTAATTGCATTCGTAATACCGGTGATGCAACTGGTGGAAAAACGCCCCGATCAACAACGCCTGACGGTCGCGCGCCCAGATCGCCTCGTACCCGGAATGAGACGAGGCGGCGCCCAACATCAGCCAATACCCCAGAAAGATCATGTGCACCGGGTTGCTGGGCAGTACCAGCACGATCAGGATGGCACTGAGATACCCCAAGGCCTCGACCGGATGCATCGACATGCCCGACCATGGGCCGGTGTTGACGTTGCGGTGATGTACGGCGTGAACATGTCTGTAGATGAATGGCTGGTGCAGAAACAGATGCACGACGTAGAAATGAAAGCTCTGCCAGATCGCCAGGATCGGAAACAGCAGCACGAACCAGACCGGATGCGCCGTGAAGCTGAGCGTGGCGATATAATTGTTGGCGTACATCCAGCGCAGAAAACACTCCAGCATCGATAGGATCGTCGCGCCAAAGACCATCGAATGGTAGATGTTGTCCCAGGTCTGATAGCCGAACTTATACAAAGCATTCTTGCGCTTCATGTAAGGCCGTGGGTCGTATTTCAGCAGCTTTCCCTGCCCGTCGACCCCGTAGAACCACATGTGCAGACCACCGGCGACGATCAACAGCAGCACCCAGTTCCGAATGAACACCCATGACATCCAGCCCGGGGCAAACGAAGCCTGCCCGGCATCGACGGGCTGTACCCAAAAGGCCACAAGGAAGGCCAAGGCCAGAAAGATCGAGCGGTCCGAGAACTGAAGCCAGTTCTGCCAAACCCATTTCGCCAGGACGCCGATTTTCGGCGGCCAGTTCCAGTACGGGGCGTATTTCACCGGCAAGTCCGGGTGCCAATGCCATTCGCGGCTCATGGGGCCGGGCTCGGGCGGTGCGTTGGTGGTGTCCTGAGGGTTCGCATCTTGAATCGTCACGTGATTGTCCTTTCCTGAATAAAGTCACCTTTTTCAGGACCAAGCCGGAGGCGGCTCGTAAGGATATTTGCGGGACGGCCGGCGATACATGATGTGACCTATTCGAGGAACGGGCGGCGGTTATCGTGCACATTGCGCGACCTGCCCCGCCGATCTGGTTTCTTGGGGGCACGAAAATCGGCCAGACGTTTCAGCCGATTTGCTTCAGGCGTGATGCAGGATCCGCCCATGTCGGCGAACGTATCGGCGCAAGATTGATGATCCGCCATGACATAGATCCGTTTCCTGCCCGCCGCGCACCGCCCTATTCGGCGGCCTTCAGGTCAGATCCTTGCGGGATCACTTCGTAACCGGGCTCTTCGGGTTCATCGTCCAGCATTTCCGATGGGAACCCCGGCGCGCGGATATCCAGCCCGGTTTTGTCTTCGAGCCGGCGGATGATGTTGGGGGAAAACTCACGAGGGCCGTATTTCTCGATCCCGTCCTTGAAAATCTCGATCATCAGCGGATTGATCTCCAGCGGCACCCCGGCGCGATCCGCCACCTCCTGAAACAGGCCGATATCCTTCAACACCAGGTCCATCGTGAACGAGATATCACGAGATCCGTTTAGGATGACCTGACTTTCGGTTTCATGCACGAAGGATGTTCCCGAACTGATCTTCATTGCCTCATACGCCGTATTCAAATCCATTCCGGCGGCCTTGGCGACCACAAGCGCCTCTGAACAGGTGATCAGGTTTGCAGTGGCCAGATAGTTGGTCAGCACTTTCAGTACCGAAGCAGATCCCAGTTCACCGGTATGAAGGATGCGACGCCCCATCGTGGTCAGAAAGGGCAGAATACGTTCGAACGTGGCGCGATCACATCCGGCAAAAATCGAAATGTTGCCGGTATCCGCCCGATGACACCCGCCCGAGACCGGACAATCGACGGCAGCGCCACCGCGTTCCTTCACCATCGCACCTAGACGCTTGACCTCAGCTTCATCCGTGGTGGACATCTCCATCCAGATTTTGCCCCCGGTCACTTCGGGCAGCATGTCCTGCATCACAGCGTCCGAAGCCGCCGGAGAAGGCAGGCAGGTGATCACCGCATCACAATCCCGCATCAGTTGTGCCGGATTCTCGGCGGCCTTTGCCCCGCGGTCGACGAAACCTGACACCAGGTCAGAGTTCAGATCATGTACGGTCAGATCAACGCCATTGCGCAGTAAACTGCCGCTGAGTTTCCCGCCGACATTTCCAAGGCCGATAAATCCAACTTTCATACCTGCGTTCCCTTTCCGGTGGCCAATCAGAGGACCAGCGCTGTTTTTCCCTGATGAAATCTACGGGCGTTGAATGCAGCGTGTAAAACGAATAAATATCGCCGGTATCCATAAAATTTTTTGGTGCTGGAAATGTCAAAAACGCCCAATCTGGTCTGGCTGCGGTCTTTTGACTGTGCCGCACGGCATATGAGCTTTACTGCTGCGGCAGAAGAGCTTGGCATCACCCAGACGGCCTTGAGCCTGCACGTCCGCTCATTGGAAGCACAGCTGGGCTGCCCTTTGTTCTTTCGTGCCGCGCGCAACCTCAGCCTGACAGAGGTCGGGCAGGCGTATGCGTTTTCAGTTCGGCGCGCCTTGGGCGATATCGACCTGTCAACCGCAAGCCTGTTTGGCTCCAGCCACAAGCATGAGCTGGTCGTGCGTGTGCCGATTTCCACGGCCAGCTTGTTCCTTGCCGGCAGATTGCCTGAGTTTTCACGCGCACACCCGGGTGTATCGATCAGGTTGGTTTCAAATATCTGGGCAGAATCCGCGGGCAGGGAAAACGTCGATGTCGAGCTGCGGTTGGGAAACGGGGAATGGAACGACGGGCCGTTCAGCAAGATCTCGGACGAACGTATCGTTCCGGTTGCAGCCGGATCACGAGATCGGAAATGGCCTTCGACGGAACAACTGCTGGTCAAACCCCAGATACAGATTTTGGGATTTCAGGACATGTGGCACCGGTATTTTTCCGCTTTCGGCACAGAGTATTCTCCTGCGGCGTCTTGCTTCACCGTGGACACGACAATTGCCGCCGTGGACATCGTGGCGGAAGGTGGAGGATACGCGGTAATCCTTGAGCGCTTTGCCAGAACCGCAATCAAGGCCGGAAGGTCCATCGCGATAGTCGGGGACGCCATTCCAATCGAACAGAGCCATTTCCTTGTCGATGGTCAGAGATCAAACGCGAACTCTGCTGCCAAACAGATGTTTGAAACCTGGCTCAAACAGATTTTCGCTTGAGATGTGCCTGCGGGCAGTGAGTTCGATCTTGTGTTTTTGCCAGTTACGCGCGTGCCCGCGTCTGCTTGCTGATCCAGTTTGCAAAAACTTGAACGGCGTCGTTCTTCTGACCTGTTGGCGTTGCGATATAATAGGCGCTGTTCGACGTGTTGGCGATCTGGCCGATTTCGGTCAGAACGCCGGACGCCAGCTCTTCTTCAATCAAATACGAGGGCAGAATGGCGGCACCCAAACCGACGACGGCGGCCTCGATCAGCATCGAGAACTGGTCAAACCGCATCCCCGGAAAAACCGCCCCCGGATCCAGCCCGAGTTGAGAGTGATAGGTAGACCACAGCTCGGGGCGCGAGGTCAGATGCAAAAGCGGCAGTTCAAAGGTTTGCGCACGGGTGTCCAGCCTGTGACGTCTCAGCAGCGCAGGTGCTGCCGTGACCACCAGATGCTCGGGGAACAACCTGCGCAATTGCGCGCCCGGCCAATCCTCCTGCCCGAAATGGATGGCCAGATCCATACGTCGTTCTTCAAGGCTGAAAGGCGTCGTGTAAGAGTGCAGATCCAGTTCGATTCCGGGATGGCGCGTTTTGAAATCCGGCAGGCGCGGCACCAGCCACCGTGTCGCAAAGGTGGGCAGGACGGCCAGGGTCAAAAGCGACGCACCGTCTCCGGCTGCAATCGCACGGTTGATCGTGCCGCTGAGACGTTCAAGATCACCTGCCAGCTCGTCCCGCAAGGCCCGCCCCGCTTTGGAAAGGCGCACTGCGCGTCCAACCCGCCGAAACAACGTAACGCCAATCGCGGCCTCAAGCTCTCGGACCTGACGGCTGATCGCGCTTTGCGTCACGCCAAGCTCTTCGGCCGCCATGGTATAGCTTTCATGGCGCGCGGCGGCTTCGAAACTGCGCATTAGGGCCAGAGATGGCAGTGAGTTGATCCGGGGCATGGAACTCATGAGTTTTAGTCACTGAAAAGATACTCATTGGCGTATTTTTCTCAAGTAACTTTGTGGCTAAAACCGAACTTGATTGCAGAGGAAGGTTCATGGTGTTCCAGCGCGCTGACCGGTTGAACGGTATCGAATTGTCGGAAATCGTCCAGATCTCAGAGGCCGCCGCCCGCCTGCGCGCCCAAGGGCGTAATATTCTGGCGCTGTCAACCGGCGAACCGGACCTGCCGACGCCGCCCCGTGTGGTCGAAGCTGCGCATTCAGCGGCACTGGAGGGCAAAACCAAGTACCCGCCCACTGCCGGTGTGCCTGAACTACGCGCGGAAATTGCCCGACAAGCAGGTGCCGAGATGACCCAGGTCATCGTATCAACAGGCGCGAAACAGGTGATCGCAAATGCGATGCTGGCCAGCCTGAACCCCGGCGACGAGGTCATCATGCCCGCCCCCTATTGGACCAGCTATTCCGATATTGTCCGGATGGCAGGTGGGGTGCCGGTTGTTCTGCCCTGCCCGATGGAACAGGGCTTCAAACTGCTGCCTGAACAATTGCAGGCCGCCATCACACCGCGCACGCGCTGGCTGATGCTGAATTCACCCTCGAACCCGTCGGGCGCGATTTACGCTAAGGCAGAACTTGCGGGGCTGGCAGAAGTGCTGGAGCGCCACTCGCAGGTCTGGGTTCTGGCCGATGAGATTTATCGACATCTCAGCTTTGCACCTTTCACGTCCGCGGCCGAGGCCGCCCCGGCACTGACCAACCGCATGCTGATCGTCAACGGTGTGGCCAAGGCTTGGTCGATGACCGGATGGCGCATCGGCTGGGGGATCGGGCCGTCCGATCTGATAAGCGCCATGGTCGCTGTTCAGGGTCAGGTCACATCGGGGGCATGCTCGATCTCGCAATGGGCGTCGCTGGCCGCGATCACTTGCGACCCCGAGTTGCTGGAGGAGCGTCGCGCCCTCTTTGCCGCGCGCCGCGATCTGGTCGTCCACGGGTTGAACGCAGTACCCGGGCTGCACTGTTCCACCCCGGACGGGGCGTTTTATGCCTTTCCGTCCTGCACTGGCCTGCTGAAAGAACAAGGCGGGCCATTTGACAGTGACGCGGAATTCTGCACGTGGTTGCTGGAAGATGCCGGCGTTGCCCTGGTGCCCGGCCGTGCCTTTGGGATGCCGGGCCATCTTCGCCTGTCGTTCGCTTATGCTGAAGATACAATTGCAGCGGGCCTTGCGCGTCTCAAAACCGCTGTGGAAAGGAAACTTGCATGAAACCTCAATCCGCCCCGCACCTTGGCCCCTTCACCTGGGACGATCCGTTCCTGCTGGAAGACCAGCTGGCCGAAGACGAACGCATGGTTCGTGATGCCGCACATGCCTACGCGCAGGACAAACTGCTGTCTCGGGTAACTGCCGCGTTTGCCAATGAAGAAACCGACCCGGCCATCTTTCGCGAGATGGGTGAGATGGGTTTGCTGGGAACAACCATTCCCGAGGAATACGGCGGTATTGGGTCCAGCTATGTGACCTATGGTCTGGTCGCGCGCGAGGTCGAGCGTGTGGACAGCGGCTATCGTTCGATGATGTCGGTGCAGTCCAGCCTGGTGATGTATCCGATCTACGCATACGGCACCGAAGAGCAGCGCCAGAAATACCTGCCCAAACTGGCAACCGGCGAATTTATCGGCTGCTTCGGGCTGACGGAACCCGATGCCGGTTCGGACCCCGGCTCGATGAAGACTGTCGCGAAGAAAACCGAGGGCGGCTATGTGCTGAACGGGTCGAAAATGTGGATCTCGAACGCCCCGATCGCCGATGTGTTCGTCGTTTGGGCCAAATCCGAAGCGCATGGCGGCAAGATCAAAGGCTTTGTCCTGGACAAGGGAACGGCTGGACTGTCGGCCCCCAAGATCGAAGGCAAGCTGTCTCTGCGCGCCTCGATCACCGGTGAGATCGTGATGAACAATGTCGAGGTCGGCGAGGACGCCCTGCTGCCCAATGTCGAAGGTTTGAAAGGCCCGTTCGGCTGTCTGAACCGTGCGCGTTACGGCATTGCCTGGGGATCGATGGGCGCCGCCGAGGCGTGCTGGCACGCGGCCCGGCAATATGGGCTGGACCGCAAACAGTTTGGTCGTCCGCTGGCGCAGACACAACTGTTCCAGCTGAAGCTTGCCAACATGCAGACCGAAATCACGCTGGGCCTGCAAGCCGCGCTGCGCGTGGGTCGCCTGATGGACGAAGCCCGCGCCGCGCCCGAGATGGTCAGCCTGATCAAACGGAACAATTGCGGCAAGGCGCTTGAGATCGCCCGCCATGCCCGCGACATGCATGGTGGCAACGGGATCAGTCAGGACTTCCACGTGATCCGGCACATGGTGAACCTTGAAACCGTCAACACCTATGAAGGCACCCATGATGTGCATGCCCTGATCCTGGGCCGTGCGCAGACAGGCCTGCAAGCCTTCGCCTAAGGACATCTGACATGGATCGCGCCGCAATCGTGCATGACAATTTCCTGCGCCGTGTTGCGGCGCGGGACTTTCCCGAAGGGCCCGCACCGGCCGGACCGCTGAGCGGTCATGAAGCCGTCGCACTTTACAGGGCGCAATGCCTGAGCCGGGCGCTGGACCGGCAAAGCCGCGCGATGCAGAAGGCGGGTCAGGGGTTCTATACGATCGGGTCATCCGGGCATGAGGGCATGGCGGCCGTTGCCGCGGCCCTGCGCCCGACCGATCCGGCGTTTCTGCACTACCGCGATGCGGCCTTTCAGATTGCCCGCGCGGATCAGGTGCCGGGCCAAAGCCCGACATGGGATATTCTGCTGTCCTTTGCCTCGTCTTCCGAGGACCCGATCAGTGGCGGGCGTCACAAGGTTCTGGGATCGAAAGCGCTGTGCATTCCGCCGCAGACCTCGACCATCGCCAGCCATCTGCCGAAGGCGGTCGGCGCGGCATATGCCGTCGCCGCTGCACGGCGTCATCGCCCTGAACATGCAGACATGCCCGAGGATGCCATCGTCTATTGCTCGTTCGGGGATGCCTCGGCCAACCATTCCACCGCACAGGGCGCGTTCAACACGGCGCAGTGGACGTCCTTTCAATCTGTGCCTCTGCCCCTTCTGTTCTGCTGCGAAGACAACGGGATCGGTATCTCGACCAAAACGCCGAAAGGCTGGATCGCGGCCACTTTCGCCAACCGTCCGGGCCTGAAGTATTTCTCGTGCGACGGGTTGGATCTGTTCGACACCTATCGCGTTGCGCAACAGGCGGCCGACTATGTGCGCAGCCGCAGGAAACCTGCTTTCCTACATGTTCGGACTGTTCGCCTGTACGGTCACGCCGGGGCCGATATGCCAACCACCTATATGCCAAAAGCCGAGGTTGAGGCCGAAGAAGCCAACGACCCGCTGCTGCATTCCGTGCGCCTGTTGGATCAGTGCGGCGCGATGAGCCCGGAACAGGCGCTGAGCGTCTACAATGATACCTGCGCCCGGGTCGCCCGCGTGGCCGAACAGGCCATCACGCGCCCTCGCCTGCAAAACGCAACAGAGGTGATGGCCAGCCTGATCCCGCCCGCACGCCCCTGCGCGCCGACCAATGGCCCAACACCCGAGCGTCGGGCCGAGATTTTCGGCGGCGATCTCAAGGCCCATTCCGAACCGCAGATCATGTCGCGATTGATCAACTGGGCACTGACCGATCTGATGCTGGAACATGGCGAGATCGTCATGATGGGCGAAGATGTCGGGCGCAAAGGTGGCGTTTACGGCGTGACCCAAAAGCTGCAAACACGGTTTGGCCCTGACCGGATGATCGACACGTTGCTGGACGAACAGTCGATCCTGGGCCTGGCGATCGGCATGGCCCAGAACGGGTTCACGCCAATGCCGGAAATCCAGTTTCTGGCCTATCTTCACAATGCCGAGGACCAGCTGCGAGGTGAGGCCGCCACCCTGCCCTTTTTCTCGAACGGTCAATACACCAACCCGATGGTCGTGCGCATTGCCGGACTGGGGTATCAAAAAGGGTTCGGCGGACACTTCCACAATGACAACTCGGTTGCTGTATTGCGCGACATTCCGGGCCTAATCCTGGCCTGCCCGTCGAACGGTGCCGACGCCGCGCGGATGCTGCGTGAATGCGTGCGCCTCGCGCGTGAAGAACAGCGGCTGGTCGTTTTCCTCGAACCCATCGCCCTCTACCCGATGCGGGACCTGCACGAGGCCGGAGACGGCGGCTGGATGCAAACCTATCCCGACCCTTCTGAAAAGATCGGCTTCGGCGAGGTGGGCGTGGACGGTGACGGCGACGATCTGGCCATCGTCACCTTTGGAAATGGCGTCTATCTCAGCCATCAGGCGCGCACGGTCTTGCAGGCCGACGGGATCAGGACACGGATCATCGATATGCGCTGGTTGTCCCCTTTGCCCAAAGCGGCACTGACACAGGCCGTGACCAGGGCCAAACGCATCCTGATCGTCGACGAAACTCGCCACCATGGCGGCGTGGCCGAAGCTCTGATGGCGCATTTTCATGAAACATGCGATGTGCCGCTGGCCCGTATCACCGCAGAAGACAGCTTTATCGCCACGGGCCCGGCCTATGCTGCGACCATGCCATCGAAGGACAGTATCGAAGCCGCCGCGCGATCCTTGATGGAGGCCGGCACATGAGTTCCGCCAAACAGACTGCCGTCGTCATCTGCCCTGGCCGCGGTACTTACAACAAACCCGAACTGGGTGTCCTGGGCCGGCAATTCAGCGACAAGACCGTGTTGCGACGCTTTGATGACATGCGGCGCGCGCAGGGGCAAGAAACGCTCAGCGAACTGGACGGTGCGGCCCGATATTCCATTGCCAAGCACACCCGCGGCGACAATGCATCTGCTTTGATCTATGCAGCGACTTTGGGTGATTTCCGCGCCATCAATCCTGACAAAATCGAAGTGGTTGCGGTGACGGGAAATTCGATGGGCTGGTATTCGGCGCTGGCCTGCGGCGGTGCGCTGTCCGCCGAAGGAGGGTTCGAGGTGGTCAACACCATGGGCACTCTGATGCAGGAACACATGATCGGTGGACAACTGATCTATCCTTTCATGGATTCCGACTGGCATCCTGACCAGACCCGCAAGGCAGAGCTGCTTGCCTTGGTGGATGACATTGACCGAACCGATGCAACGTTGACCCTGTCGATTGATCTGGGTGGCATGTTGGTGCTTGCAGGCGACGACGCCGGTTTGGCCGCGTTCGAAAAGGCAGTACCGGTGGTTCAGGAACGTTTTCCCATGCGATTGGCCAACCATGCCGGGTTCCATTCGCATCTTCAGGCTCCGGTCTCGGCGCAGGGCCGCACGAAACTGAGCGCTGGCCTGTTTCGACAACCGGACCTGCCCCTGATCGACGGGCGTGGCCGGATATGGTGGCCCGGAGCTTGCGACCCGAATGCACTTTGGGATTACACTCTGGGCCATCAAGTGACCGAAACTTATGATTTCACCCATGCCATCGCACAGGCCGCGCATGAGTTCGCACCGGATCTTTTCATTGTTACGGGTCCTGGCACCACGCTGGGCGGTGCCGTCGCGCAAAGCCTGATTCTGACCAATTGGTCCGGGCTGTCGGACAAGTCGACATTTCAGTCTCGCCAAGGAAACAGCCCGATTCTGTGTTCGATGGGAATGGTTGATCAAAGGAAACAGGTGACATGAACCTGTGGGCCCACCGGTCAGCCTCAGAGCCGGCGCGCCGAGGCTGCCAAGCCGTTTCAGAAAACCGGTGCAGGTAGTCCGGTTTGTCGTGTCCGGCGCTATTCAATGCGATAGAAACGTTCTGACGTGCCGCGAAAGACGTCGTCCAGCATCGACCCCGGGATGAGCGACGCATGCCGGGAAACGGTTTCCTTGTAGGTCGAGGTAAGGCTGTCGACCGGGAAATTCGATCCGAACATGCAGCGATCGGCACCAAATTGGGACAGGCAGGTTGAAACGATCGGCGAGACGCTTTCAGCATTCCAATCGTGGTCGAACATTCCCAGGCCGGAGAGTTTGCAAAAGACATGTGGCAGGTTTGACAAGGCCGTCAATTCATCTGCCCACCGTCGCAACCCTTGCGGGGTCCGGTCGTATGGCGAACCTGCGTGGCAAAGAGCGATCCGGGTCTCCGGCGCCTGTGCAAGGACATTCGCTGCTTGCCCCATCAGCTCTGGCAGCAGCTGAAGATCAAAGGAAAGACCACGCGCGCCCAGTTGCTTCAGACCAGCCAAGAACTTTGGGTCTTCAAGTAACGCGTTCGTGCCAGTTGAGGCGTCTTCACCCGGAGCGCGGCCAATAATCTGGCGAACGCCGCGAACCGAAGGCAGGGTTTGAAGACGGTCGAGCTGTGCATCCAGATCATCCGAGGTCAGATCGCAGAATGCCACCTGCACCAACGGCCAGTCAGGGAACTGGTCGGCAACGGAGTGTACCCACCGCGCCTCGGCCCAGGGGTCAGCGGCGCCGACCTGAATGTGAACCGAAGCGCCGAACCCCATGGCTTCGGCGTCCGCGCGAAACTCCGGGAGCAAATAGTCCCGCTGGATGGAAGACGGATCGCCGAAAAACCGAACGATACCTTTCTCTGTAAGCCAGGGGTAGTGCACGGCCGAAAGGTCCCACAGGTGGTGATGCGCATCTATCCTCATGATGCTTCAATCCCGGTGGTGCGCGCCAGAATATCCACACCCTGTCCTTTCCAGAAATGCAGCAAGTCGATGAAGATCCAGTTTTCGGCCAGCTTGTCTTCGACGCGGCGATAGATATCGATCACCCTGAATTCGCCGGGTTTTCCGGTGGCTGGCATCCCCATAAAACCACCTGTGGGCGTGGCAGTAAAGTTGGGCCATCCAAAGAAGCCACCGTAATGCCCTTCGGCCAGACGGCAGACATGATTGGTCTTTGACCGGTCCGTGAAGGCAGCGCGAAACGGTCCGGAGTGTTGCCTGGCATAACGTTCGATCGTGTAGGTCGCGCCAATTCCTTCGGGGCCCCACCAGATCATGTCCTGGTGCCACGTGCGCGCCAATTCTTCTTCCAGCGACAGCCCGCTGTCCCAACGGCCCAGATCCGCGATCATCGCATTGATGACCGCCAGCGTTTTTTCGCCTTCGTGTGCGGGCTGCTCATCATGCAGCAATCCATCATGAAACCTTGGTCCGGGCTGCACCAGATGTGCCGCAGTCTGCGGGGGGAACGGATTCTGGCCAGCCTGAACCATCAGGTGCGGGATGTCGAAATACATCGCCGTTTCGACAATTCTGTCACCGGCCACCTTGTAGAACGCGCAATATCGCAGGAACGCCATCTTGCCGGTCGGGCGAATACCCAACCACGGTCGGTCGAACAGCCCCATCAGATGGCCCATGGCGACAACCCAAACGTCGGTTTCTTTCTGCAACGCGTTTTGCCCCGCAAACAGAATATCCACTCGGTTCTGCAAATGAGCAAGGCTGCCCTTCAGCGGCTGCCAGAATTGCCGGGCAACCTGTTCGGCGCCGTTGATTTCGTTGAACGGGTGAAAGCCGCGCCACCTCGAATCCGAAGCGCAGAATTGGCTCATCACCTTCGGAGTTTCCGTCACTGCGGCGGAGTCCAATGCGGTGTGAAACGCAGAGACCAGTTTTTTTTCTGTCTGAAAGTTCACGGTATTTACCATTGTAGTCAAAGTTTTGCGAGCGGCGCGAAGCCAGGTTGAGTCGGATTTCTCCGCAATTTTTGCATACGTATGCAAAAAAGTCTTGCCTGATTTGATACATGCGAATTACAGTTTTGCAAACGTATGCAAAACGATTCCTTGCAGGGGGCACCATGGCGGAAATTCAATTGCGGAACGTCGGCAAGCGATGGGGCTCATTCGTTGGGGTTCACAATTTTGACCTGACGATTGCAGATCGTGAGTTTCTGGTGCTGCTCGGCCCATCAGGCTGCGGCAAGACAACCACCATGCGCATGATCGCCGGCCTCGAAGACGTGACGGAAGGCGAAATCCTTGTCGACGGCAAAGTGGTCAATGATCTGGAACCCAAGGACCGCGACGTGGCGATGGTGTTCCAGAGCTACGCTCTGTATCCCAACATGAACGTTTACGAGAACATCCGCTTTCCGCTGAAAGTGCGTGGTATCGACCCGGCGACGCACGACGAAAAGGTGCGCCGCGCCAGCGCCATGGTGGAACTGGACGATTTCCTGCATCGCAAGCCAGCCGAGTTGTCGGGTGGTCAGAGACAGCGTGTGGCACTGGCACGTGCCATCGTGCGCGAACCCAACGTGTTCCTGATGGACGAGCCGTTGTCCAATCTTGACGCCAAGCTGCGGGTTTCCACCCGGGCCCAGATCAAGAACCTAAGCCATGAGCTGGCCGTCACCACCATTTACGTCACCCACGACCAGATCGAGGCCATGACCCTTGCCGACCGCGTTGTCGTGATGAAACAGGGCGTGGTTCAGCAGGTCGGAAGCCCGACCGAAATTTATGACCGTCCCGCGAATACGTTCGTCGCCAGTTTCATCGGTTCACCTGCCATGAATTTGATGGACGGCGACGTGGCGGGCGGAATATTCCGCGCCGAACATGTCGAAATTGCGGTGGATGCACCGGATGGCCCAATGACACTGGGTTTCAGGGCCGAAGATGCCAGCCTTGCCGATGGCAAAGGTCAGATCACCGCTCCGATCTATACGCTGGAACTGCTGGGCGACGCGACCATGATCTCGGTTCGGGTCGGCGGAGCTCTGGTTTCGGTGAAAGCAGACAAAGCATTCCGCGCCGAGATTGGCGAAATGGTCTCGTTCTCGGTGCCGACGGAAATCTGTCACCTCTTCGAAGCTGGAAGCGGTGCGCGGATCGGGGGCTAACCCCACAAACGGCCCGCAAGGGCATAACACCGGTCCGGACGTCGACGACGGACCGATCCTGACAGGGAGAAACCTATGAAACTCAAGACGATCCTCATGGCCGGTGCCATGTCCATCGCCGCCAGCGGCGCGTGGGCAGATTGCGCCTTTGAAAACGAAGTGCCGCTAAAATCACTGTCCGCCGGTTTTGAAGCCTGGAAGGCGGTCACCGATGCGATGGCAGAATGCGGCAATTTCAGCGCATCGCTGGATCAGGAATTCCGCGAAAAGCAGCCCGAAGCATTTGCTGCGGATCCCGCGCTTTATCAGATCGGCGGTGTTTCAAACGCGACCCTGGTGCCGTTGCTGAACGCAGGCACGATCCGTCCGCTGGATGATCTGGTCGAAAAATACGGCCAGGACCTGCTGCCCAACCAGTTGATCAAGGTTGATGGCAAGACCATGGCCATTGCGATGATGGTGAATGCACAGCACCTGATGTATCGCGATGATGTTCTGGCTGAACTGGGCATCGAAGAACCGAAAACCTATGATGACGTCCTGGCAGCGGCCGCCAAGATCAAAGAAGCCGGTGTCATGGATTATCCGATCGGGGGAACGTTCAAGACCGGTTGGAACCTCGGCCAGGAATTCGTCAACATGTACCTTGGCGAAGGCGGCTCGTTCTTTGGCGACGGCAACGTTCCAACGATCAACAACGAGCAGGGCGTCGCTGCGCTGGAAACACTGAAAGCCATGACCGATTACATGGATCCGGAATATCTGGTTTCCGACTCGACATACGTTCAGCAACAATTCCAGCAGGGCAAGATCGCCATGGCAAACCTTTGGGCCAGCCGTGCCGCCGCGATGAATGATGAGGCCGAAAGCCAGGTCGTCGGCAAAGTCACCATGGCAGCCGCTCCTATGGGTTCGGCAGCACCGGCAACCACTATCTGGTGGGATGGCATCGTTCTTGCTTCGAACATGAGCGACGAAGAGGCCGACGCCGCATTCCGTGTCGCGCTTGAGGGCATGGACGGCGAAATGGTCAGCGCAAACAACGACGTCGCTGTTTGGCTGAGCCCTGCCTATTCAGCGGGTGCTTTGGCGGCAGGAGCAGCCGCTTCGGCTGAAGCGGGCGCAAAGGCGTACCCGGCATCTGGTCCGATGGGCATCATGCACACCGCCCTGGGCAACGGTCTGGCCGACTACCTGACCGGCGCCAAGGATGCTCAGACGACGCTGGCGGATATCGAGGCAGATTACATCACTGCCGCGAAAGAAGCCGGTCTGATCAGCAACTGATCCTCCCGTGGGAGGGCTACGGCCCTCCCGCCCCTTCCCCTCGAGAGTCATGAGAAAGGCAGAGCCATGAATTTCCGGACATTTGCCGCATTTGTCGGCCCCTCTGTCTTTATGATGCTTCTCTTTATCGCGTTTCCTCTGGTCAGCGTGTTCAAGCAGAGTTTTTACGTGACACAGCCGATCTATGAGACGGTCGAAAAGGAAACCTGCACGCCCGGTTTCCTGACGCAGACCTGCGTGACCGAGATGGTTTCGCAGCCAAAGCTCGACGAACATGGCGAGGTCATTACCCAAACCCAATATGTCGGCTTGCAAAGCTATCGCAACGTAATGGAGCCTGAACGCGCATGGCGCGCCATAAGCGACGGCAGTTGGCATGTGCTGTCTACGATCAACTTCTGGAAGGCGCTTCGGTTCACCCTGACCTTCACATTGATCACTCTGCCGCTTGTGGTCGGGTGCGGGCTTGGGATCGCAATACTGATCAACAACGCGGCGCGGTCCATCCGCGGCCCGGTGATCTTTGTGTCCCTGCTGCCCTTCATCATCACACCGGTGATCGGAGTACTGTCGATCAACTGGCTGTTCCGGGGCGACGGCATCCTGACCGCAATGATGGAATGGTGGCTGAACCGGGACATCGCCCTGTTCGCCCAAGCCTGGACCATCGAAATACTGATGATGCTCTACCGCGTCTGGCACGTGGCACCCTTTGCCGCAATCGTCTTCTACGCCGGGCTGCAAACGGTCAATCAGGACAGTCTTGAAAGTGCCGTGATTGACGGTGCGACCCGTTGGCAGCGCCTGAAATACATCGTCATTCCACACCTGATGCCGCTGATCATTTTCGTGTCGATGATCCACCTGATGGACAGCTACCGCGTGTTCGAAGAGATCGTTGGTTTTTCGAGCCAGGGCTACGTCATCTCGCTACAGTGGCTGACCTTCGATTATCTGACGCCTGATCAGGCCGGCAACCGGTCGATCAGCCGGGCGTCCGCCAACTCGATGCTGACCATGATCGGTGTCGTCATCCTGCTTATCCTGCCGCTGCGCCGTACGTGGCGCGACCATAAAGGAGGTCACTGACATGTCCTCGCGTGCGCTTCGCCAGCCCTTCAGCCTGCGGTTGACCTCGAACATCTTCCTTGCGCTCTGGTGCCTGATCGCGGCCTTTCCGATCTTCTGGATCGTGGTCATGAGCTTCAAGTCACCCGTCGATGCGTTCGACAGCAACGCGCTGAACGTGATCTTCGGGCCGGCCACGCTGAGCGTCGGAAAGGGCTTGTCGCTGCTGGATATCATTCTGGGCATCGCGGTTATCTGGGGCACGATCTTCGCTGCCACCAAAACACTGCCATCGATGATAAAGTCCTACACCAAGCCCGGTCAGGAATGGTTCGGCTGGCTGATCGGTGTTCTGGTCTTGCTGGTGGGTTTCCTGCTGGTGTTCTTCGTGGTCCTGCCTGCAATCCTGAACGTGTTGAACCCGCTGTTTGGCCCACTGGGACGGGATGTGCTTGGTCTGACGACCGAGCATTACAAAACCGTCTGGATCGACCGGGGCTTTTCAAACAACTTCAAGAACTCGCTGATCGTAACGACGGGCGTGGTGACGGTGTCGCTGACCGTGGGCACATTGGCGGGCTACGGTCTGGCGCGGTCAGGATCAACTTTGGCCTTCTGGATCCTGATCGTCGCACTGGTGTTTCGGGCATTGCCCCATTCGGTTCTGGTAGCAGGCTATCTGCCGGTGTTCATCAACTCGGCCGAATGGCTCAGCCCAATCTTGGGTGAGAACGCACCAACCTTGTACGGCAAGCCTTTTGCGGTGATCGCTGTTCTGGTTGCGATCAATCAACCCTTCACGATCTGGATGTTGCGCTCGTTCTTCCAGAACATCCCGGCCGAGCTGGATGAGGCCGCCCGCGTGGATGGGTGTAGCCACTTTCAGGCCTTCCGCCGTGTCATCATGCCGGTGATGTGGCCAGGTGTGATCACCACGGGGCTGTTCAGCTTCTTGCTGGCGTACAACGATTTTCTGGTCACCGCGCTGCTGCTTGATGCGCAGAACCAGACCATGGTTCCCGCCATCGTCGGCATGTTCAATCGCGAGACGACGACAACCGATCAGGTCGTTGCGGTTGCCGCTGCCGTGTCGATCACCGCGCCTCTGATCTTCCTTGTGCTGATTTTCCAGCGCCAGATTGTCAGCGGTCTGACAGCCGGGGCAGTGAAAGGCTGATGAGCAAGAACGCCCGACATAACGCCATGTCGCGCCACCCGGCGCTGAACAGGATGCCGAGGGACTTTCTGAGCATTGGGGCCGCACGTCCCAATCCCTCCCTTCGGCAACCTCAAAGGATAGAAAAATGAAAGGTTCCCGTCCCGAACAAGCGGTTCTGACCCGCGAAACGGACATGAGCAAGACGGAAGACACGCGCCGCGTGATCGAAACGATGGTTGATGGTCTGAATGATCACCGCATTGATGACATCGGTGAATTCTTCGCCGAAGGTTTTCGCTGGATGGGCAATCAGGGCTGCGGCACCAAGACCGGCCTGCAGGAATTTCAGGATAACTGGCAGCGCCCGTTTCAAGCCGCGTTTTCGGATAAGGTCTGCGTTGACGAAGCGCGCCTTTACATGGGTGAATGGGCCGCCGCCTTCGGCCGCCAGGAAGCCACGCATTCCGGCGAATTTCTGGGCATTGCCCCCACAGGCAAGCGTGTCGAAATCAGGTACATGGACTTCTGGAAAGTGGTCGACGGCAAAATTGTCGACAACTGGGTGAATGTCGACTTTGCCCACGTTGCGGCTCAGCTGGGCGTGGACCTGTTCAACGGCGAAGGCTGGGAAGCATTTGACCGCGGCGAGAAGACTCCGCCACGGCCGGAAAACTGAGGATTGGAAAGATGGCAATCGAGTATCTTAAACGCGGCAAATCCGATGCGGATCGGGCGGAAGATGATGCCAAGACCCGCGCCGTGGTTGAAGCGACGCTGAAAGACATCGAAACCCGTGGGGATGCCGCGGTGCGAGAGTTGAGTGAGAAGTTCGACAACTACTCACCTGCCTCGTTCCGCCTGAGCCAGCAGGAAATTGATGACCTGATCGGGCAATTGTCCGATCGTGAGCTGGCCGATATCAAATTCGCGCAGGAACAGGTGCGCAACTTTGCGCAGGCGCAGCGGGATTCAATGCTGGACATCGAGGTCGAAACCCTGCCCGGTGTCATCCTGGGGCATAAGAACATCCCGGTGCAATCCGTGGGTTGCTATGTTCCGGGCGGCAAATTCCCGATGGTCGCCTCGGCGCATATGTCGGTGGCGACCGCTTCGGTCGCCGGTGTTCCGCGCATCATCGCCTGCACGCCCCCGTTTCAGGGCAAACCCAATGCAGCGGTAATTGCCGCCATGCACTTGGGTGGCGCGCATGAGATCTATGTCATGGGCGGCATTCAGGCCATCGGGGCCATGGCATTGGGCACCGAAACAATCGATCCGGTTCACATGCTTGTTGGCCCCGGAAACGCCTTTGTCGCGGAAGCCAAACGTCAGTTGTTCGGTCGTGTCGGGATCGATCTTTTTGCAGGGCCGACCGAAACGATGGTCATTGCCGACGAGACCGCCGCAGATGCGGAGCTGTGCGCAACCGATCTGCTGGGGCAGGCCGAGCATGGATACAACAGCCCCTGCGTTCTGCTGACCAACTCACGCAATCTGGCCAATGACACCCTGGCCGAGGTCGACCGGCTGCTGGGCATCCTGCCAACCGCGGATACCGCGAAGGTGTCGTGGGACGAATATGGTGAGGTGATCGTTTGCGACACCTATGACGAGATGTTGCAGGTTGCCGATGACATTGCCTCGGAACATGTGCAGGTGATGACTGACCGCGACGACTGGTTCCTTGAGAACATGACCTGCTATGGGGCGTTGTTCCTTGGGCCGCGCACCAATGTTTCGAACGGGGACAAGGTGATTGGCACAAACCACACGCTGCCCACCAAGAAGGCCGGGCGTTACACGGGTGGTCTTTGGGTTGGTAAATACCTGAAGACGCACAGCTATCAAAAAGTTCTGACGGATGAGGCCGCGACGCTGATCGGCGAGTATGGCTCGCGCCTGTGCATGCTCGAAGGGTTCGTTGGCCACGCGGAACAGTGCAACGTTCGCGTGCGCCGATATGGCGGAATCAATGTGCCCTACGGTGCGCCCGCCCCTTACCGGGACGCTGCTGAATGAGTGACAAACACACACATCACAAGGCCCTGATCGAACCGCTCAGGGCTGCGATGTACGATTTCGATGAGGCCGGCGTACGCCGGGCTTTGGCGGAGGTCACGTCACCGGATGCCGTGTTCCGTCTGTGTCATCCCTTTGGGGACAGCGTCGGTAGTGGTGTTTTCTATGACACTGGCTACAAAGACTTGCTGGCGGCCTGGCCCGATCTTGAACGGCGGGACTATATCGTCATGGCCGGCCCGGATGAGTTCGGCGCAGATTGGGTCGGGTGTGGCGGCTATTACACCGGTGTTTTCACCGGCCCCTGGCTGGACATCCCGCCGACGGGTCATCAGGTCACGATGCGGTTTCATGAATTCTACCGCTTCGAATACGGCAAGATCGTCGAGATGCAGGCCCTGTGGGACATCCCCGAAGTCATGATGCAGGCGAATGCCTGGCCGATGGCGCCAAGTCTGGGCCGAGAATGGCACGTCCCCGGCCCCGCCACCCAGGACGGGTTTGTCCCCGGCCCTTATGATGAAGCCAAAGGCAAACAGACCTGCCAGCATATCATCGACATGCTTGATCATCTCAAGAAACACCCGTCTCAAGGCGGCCCCGAAGTGATGGAGATGGAACGGTTCTGGCACCCGCGCATGAACTGGTACGGTCCTTCGGGCATCGGCACCGGGCGCGGGTTTGCGGGGTTCCGCAACTGGCATCAGATCCCGTTCCTGAACGGTATGCCGGATCGCGGGCAGTTCGTGGACGACATCACCTATCACTTCTTCGGTGACGGGGAATATGCAGCTGTGACGGGCTGGCCCAACATGATCCAGACCGTCACAGACGATGGTTGGATGGGCATCGCTCCGTCAGGCAAGAAGATCACCATGCGCAGCCTCGATTTCTGGCGTTTGGAAAACGGCAGGATCCGGGAAAACTGGGTGCTCGTTGATTTGCTGGATGCGTACCGTCAGCTTGACGTTGACGTCTTTGCCCGTCTGCGTGAATTCAATAAAGCCCGAAATATGGGTCGTATTGAAATACCGGATGGAATGAGCTGATGACTAAACTGCCGCGCACCCCTTCATTTTCTCTGAGTGGAAAAACCGCCCTTGTGACCGGAGCCTCCTCTGGTATCGGGCAAGGATGCGCGGTAGCGCTGGCCGAGGCGGGTGCACATGTAGTTTGCGCGGCCAGAGGAGCGGATCGGTTGAATGAGACAGTTTCCGCTCTGAAAGAGAAGGGATGGTCAGCCGAAGCGCTTGTGATGGATCAGGGTGATTTGGACGCCCTGAAACAGCTTTTCGATCACCGCGCCTTCGATATCGTGGTGAATTCGGCGGGCGTGGCGCGCCACAGCCCGGCTATCGAGACAACACCCGATGACTTTGATGTTGTCACCGACGTCAATTTGCGTTCGGCCTACTTCTTGTCGGCCTACGCCGCCCGCGCTTTGATCAAGGCAGGAAAGCCGGGTTCGATCATCCATATATCCAGCCAGATGGGGCATGTTGGCGGGGTTGATCGGGCGCTTTATTGCGCGACCAAGCATGGGTTGGAAGGCATGGTCAAATCCATGGCCATCGAATGGGGCAAACAGGGCATTCGGATCAATACGGTCTGTCCGACTTTCATCCGAACGCCGTTGACCCAGTCCACATTCGACAATCCTGAACGTGCCGCGTGGATCATGGAGAAGATCAAACTGGATCGCGTGGGCGAAGTCGAAGACATCATGGGCGCGGTACGCTACATCGCCTCGGACGCCTCGGCACTGGTTACCGGCACCTCAATGTTGATTGACGGAGGTTGGACGGCAGACTGATGGCTGAGAAAGTAACATCCCTCCAGGTTGCCCAATTGGCCGGCGTTAGCCAGTCTGCCGTTAGCCGCGTCTTCACGCCCGGTGCCTCGGTCAGCAAAAAGACCGAAGAAAAAGTGCGCAAGGCTGCGTCTGAACTGGGCTATCGCCCCAACGTGCTGGCACGCGCGATGGTGTCCGGCAAAAGCAGGATCATCGGTTTGGTGGTCGCCTATCTGGACAATTACTTCTACCCCGAGGCGCTCGAGAAACTGTCCAATGCCTTGCAGGAACAGGGCTATCACGTTCTGATTTTCATGGCCTCCAGAACCGCTGGAAACATAGACGATGTGATGGAGGAAATCCTTGATTATCAAGTCGATGGCGTCGTTCTGGCATCCGTTGCGATGTCTTCAGACATTGCCACCCGGTGCCAGCAGGCGGGTGTGCCGGTGGTTTTGTTCAACCGCAGCCAGGACCTCGACGGGATCACATCTGTTACTTCTGACAACTATGCCGGTGGTCGCAAAGTTGCGGAATTTCTGATCACCGCCGGGCACAGTCATATCGCCTACATTGCCGGTTGGCCGGGTGCCTCAACCCAGCGGGACCGCGAGGCCGGATTCCGCGCCGCGCTCAACGATGCGGGCCAGGAATTGTATGCGCACGACATCGGAGATTTTCACACCGAGAAAGCGCGTTTAGCTGCCCGCCGGATGTTTGATGTCGAACCGCAGAAACGACCTGACGCCGTGTTTGTCGCCAATGATCACATGGCGCTTGCGGTCATGGACGTCATTCGGTTCGAGTTGGGATTGCGCGTGCCCGAAGACGTGTCTGTCGTTGGTTACGATGACGTCCCTCAGGCCGGATGGCTTGCCTACAACCTTACGACCATTCGCCAGCGGGCAAATTTGATGGTTGCTGAGACCGTTGATGCCCTGCTGGATCATATCGAAAACCCGACAGCTGCTTCGGCACGCAAAGTCGCCATTGATGGGCCGCTGATCGTGCGCACATCGGCACGTCTGCCCAAAGGCTGGACACCTCAAAGGATGAATTCATGAAAGGTTTCGATCCCAAGTTCCGGGATTTCCCCGACTATATCATCGGTATCACCAAAGAGATCTGGGAAGATCGGGGTATCGCCACGCTGCATGAGTATTACAGCGAAGACATTGTGGTACGCTCACCCGGTTCGGTGGTGTTGGGCAATCAGAATGTGATCGGCGCTACCATGGCAACGCTGGCCGAGTTTCCGGACCGGCAGCTGCTAGGCGAAGACGTGATCTGGTCCGGCACACCGGAAGAGGGCATGTTGAGCTCTCATCGGATCATTTCAACGGCCACGCATTTGGCCGAGGGTGTCTATGGCAAGCCCACCGGCACCAAGCTGCGTTACCGGATTCTTGCGGATTGTCACGCCATCGACAATCAGATCAACGATGAATGGCTGATCCGCGATCAGGGCGCGATTGTGCGCCAGATGGGCTGGGACCCTAAGGAATACGCCGCTGATCTGATTGCCCGGGAAGGCTGCAAAGAGAACTGCGTCAAACCTCTGACACCCGAAATTGATCAGCCTGGACCATACAAAGGCCATGGGAATGACAATGAATGGGGGCAGCGCTACGCCGACATTCTGACGCGGATCATGAACGCAGATATGGGCGTGATCGGTTCAGAATATGACCGCGCTGTTCAGTCAGAATATGTGGGTGGTGTAACCGGGCATGGCTGGCAGGCCATCGACCGCTTCTGGATGGGACTGCGGGCGAGTTTTCCAAATGCGGAATTCAAGATCGAGCATCAGATCGGGCGAGATGACCCTGATATGCCTCCGCGTGCGGCAATTCGCTGGAGCCTTTGGGGCAAGCATGACGGCTGGGGCGTGTTTGGCGCGCCGACTGGTGCGCAGGTTTATGTCCTCGGGATCAGCCACGCTGAATTCGGCGCACTTGTTGCGGGGCAGCCGCAGTTGCGCCGTGAATACACCCTGTTCGATGAAACCTCGGTCTGGAAGCAGATCCTGTTGCAGAACGGCGAGGTCTGAGTGGGCCGCCCGGTCTCATATCGCATCCTGTCGGGCGGTCTGTCCGAGCCCCGGACCGTTCGGCTTTTCCATATGTACCGTCAAAGCCTGAGGGCGCGGCGACTGAACCTGCGCCCGCCCGGAAAGTAAGGGCCTGTCCTACTTGGGCACACGAGCTTTCTTTCCAAAAACGCTGAATCGGATCGTACGTCATGACAAAATCATCCATCCCTTCCCGCATCGTCCGCTATGGCGAGCTTCAACCCTGTAAAACCGCTTTTATCGATGCCCATACTCCCGGCAGCGATCAGAAAGAGAACTTCACGATAATCGGCGGCGGCGTCTCGGAATCTCCGGACCAGCATGTCCACATCACGGACAAGATCGGCTTCAACATCGGAGCGGCAGGGCAGCCGCCGAAATGCCGCAACTCACTGCACAGCCACACCACCGCCGAGGTCTTTTTCGTTGCCAAGGGTCGTTGGCGGTTTTTCTGGGGCCGCTATGGTACGGCCGGGGAATTCATCGCCGAGGAAGGAGACATCTTCAACATTCCAACGGGTATTTTCCGGGGCTTTGAGAATGTCGGCCAGGATTACGGAATGATCATGTCGATCCTGGGCGGAGACGATGCGGGTGGCGGCGTCACCTGGGCTCCTCAGGTGATCGAAGATGCGCAGGCACACGGTCTGATGCTGGGCGACAATGGCGTTCTGTACGACTCCAAACTGGGCCAGGAACTGCCCCACAATGTCCGCCCGATGCCTGTGCTGACCGAAAAACAGCTGAAAAGCTATCCCGAAGTTCCTGTCGAGGATGTGGTCGGCAAATACGTTGCGCGGTATTGGGATCTGATGGCGTTGTCGGCCAATAAGCCCGCAAAGGTGATTGGCGAAAACGCGTTGATCAAGGACAAACCCGGATTCGAGGTCGATTTTCTGGGGCGCGGATCCGCAGTGACCCAACCGATCGCTGCCGAGAAACCAGTGGTTCTGATGCCGGCCAGCGGTCACTGGCGTGTTTCGATCGACGGGTACGAGACCACGATCTCGGTAGGCGACACGACCTTGGTTCTTCCTGGCGAAACCTATGGTGTTCAGCCTTCGATGACCGGACAGGCGGGCCTGTACCGGATCACCGCAACCGATGACCCGGCAGGAGCGACCTGGACAGGATGAACGCGGACCCGAATGACACCCACGCCGTTTATGAACGGCAGGCGACCGAGTATGACAGGCGCCGTTCCAAGGCCCTGTTCGAAGCGCGCTGGTTGGCGCGCTTCACGGCCAGCCTGAAGCCGGGTGACCGCGTATTGGACCTGGGCTGTGGCTCGGGCGACCCGATTGCCCGTTGGTTCATGGCCGAAGGGTTTGACGTCACGGGTATCGATTTTTCCGACGCCATGCTTGCCATAGCCCGCGACCGTTGGCCCGATGGCGACTGGCGCAACGCGGATATGCGGAATTTTGAACTGGATCAGCAGTTCGACGGCATCATTGCCTGGAACAGCTTTTTCCACCTTACGGCGGACGAGCAGAAAGACTGTATCGCCCGGATGGCGCGCCATTTGCGACCCAACGGAATGCTCATGCTGACCGTCGGACCTCGTGCCGGAGAGGTCAGCGGCACAGTGGGATCAGAGCTTGTCTACCACGCGTCGCTGTCCCCGGCCGGTTACGCCGGGTGTCTTGAGAAAAACGGGCTGCAAATGACCGGATACCTGGCCGAAGACCCAGAAGCCCAAAGCCACACGATCCTGATGGCACGAAAAATTTAAGGAGGTCCCCATGACCGTAAAAACAACACATGTTGGCTCTCTGCCCCGAACGCAGGACGTCGTGGATTTTATTTTTGCCCGCGAAAACGGCGAACCTTATGACACAGGCGCCTTTGATACCTGCATGGCCAACGCCGTGGCCGAAACGGTGCGCAAACAGGTCGAAGCCGGTGTTGATATCGTCAGCGACGGCGAAACTTCGAAAATCTCCTATGCGACCTATGTCAAAGATCGCTACACCGGGTTTTCGGGCGACAGCCCTCGTAACGCGCCGGCAGACTTGAAGATGTTCCCCGGCTTTCTGCAAAGACTGGCCGATGACGGCGGTACGCCACAATACGCAAGGCCGATGTGCACGGGTGAGGTGCGATCAAAAGGGCAAGGCGAGTTGCAAAAGGACATCGCCAATCTCAAGGCGGCCATGGCTCGACACGGGGCCGAGCGCGGCTTCATGAATGCCGCGTCTCCCGGAGTGATCTCGTTGTTTTTGCAGAATGATTTCTACCCGACGCGTGAGGCTTATCTGGCAGCGTTGGCCGACGCGATGAAGGACGAATACGAAACCATCGTCGCCGCCGGGTTGGACCTGCAGCTGGATTGCCCCGATCTTGCCCTGTCACGCCACATGCTGTTCACCGACCTGTCGGATGAGGCGTTCATCAAGATTGCCGACATGCATGTCGAGGCCCTGAACCACGCGCTTCAGAACGTCCCGCAGGATCGGGTACGGGTACATATTTGCTGGGGCAACTACGAAGGCCCTCATTGCTGCGACATCGCCATGGACAAGGTCTTCAGCACCCTGATGGCAACCAAGTCGCGCTATGTCCTGTTCGAAACGTCCAATCCGCGGCATGCCCATGAATGGACTGTCTTCCGGGACCGCAAGGCCGAGATTCCCGATGACAAGGTTCTGGTGCCCGGCGTGGTCGATACCACGACCAATTTCGTCGAACATCCCGAACTTGTGGCCCAACGGATTGACCGGTTCACGGAAATCGTGGGACCGGACCGGGTGATCGCGGGCAGCGATTGCGGCTTTGGCACTTTTGCGGGTTTTGGCGCCGTCGATCCCCAGATCGCCTATGCCAAACTGGCGGCGTTGTCCGAAGGGGCAAAGCTGGCTTCGGCATGAAACCTCTGATCTTGTTGCCGGGCATGATGTGTGATGCCCGGCTTTTTGGCCCCCAGATCAATGCTCTGTCGGGCAGAATGCCCGTAATGACCTTTCCGTTGTCTCATCACGACAGCATAGAGGCCATGGCCCAGGATATCCTTGGAAATGCGCCGCCGGTCTTCGCGCTGGCCGGGCTGTCCATGGGGGGTATCGTGGCGATGGAGGTCACGCGCCAAGCCCCCGAACGTGTTTCGCGTCTGGCCTTGCTTGACACTAATCCACTGGCGGAAAAGCCAGAGGTAAAAGCGCGTCGTACGCCGCAGATGTCCGCCGTTCGCAAGGGTCAGCTGAGGACCGTGATGCGTGACGAGATGAAGCCCGGGTATCTGGCTGACGGACCGAACCGGGGGGCGATCCTGGATCTGTGCATGGCAATGGCCACCGACCTGGGCCCAGACGTTTTCATACGTCAGTCCAAGGCACTTATGAACCGACCGGACCAAAGCGAGACACTGACGGCCTATGCCGGAAGGGCTCTGGTTTTGTGCGGGCATGAAGACCGGCTTTGCCCAGTTGAACGCCACCGACTTATGCATGACCTGTTGCCACGAAGCGCGCTTGAGATCATCGGCGACGCGGGCCATCTCCCGACATTGGAACAACCTGAAAAAACAACAGCGGCGCTGTCCCGCTGGCTGGAGGACACATGACACCGTCCCTTTTGTCTTTGCTTCGCAAAGTCGATACGCCAACTGTCTGCAATGCCATCGAGGTGGCACAGGGCAGGCGCGGGTTCGACAGGTTCACACGTGGCACCATGCTAAGCTCGGCCCCCGAAGGGCGTGCCATCGTCGGCTATGCGCGCACCGCCAAAATTGCTGCGGTCAATCCCCCGACCGAGCCGCCCGAAGTCATCAAAGCCCGACGTATGGCCTATTACAGGTACATGGCCGAGGCACCCGGCCCTTCAATCGCCGTGATCGAGGATCTGGATTATCCCGATTGCATCGGCGCATATTGGGGTGAGATCAATACGACGGTTCACAAGGGTTTCGGCATGTCTGGCGCTCTGACCAACGGTGTCATGCGGGATCTCGGGGATTTGCCTTCAGGGTTCCCGGTTGTCGCTGGTTCCATCGGCCCGAGCCATGGTTTCGTCCACGTCCGCGAGATTGACACTCAGGTTTCGATTTTTGGTCTGACAGTTGACCCCGGTGATCTGGTTCACGCCGATCGTCATGGTGCATTGGTCATACCGAATGATGTCGTTGATCAATTGGAAGGTGCCATCCAAAAACTTTTGGCGACAGAACGTATTGTTCTGGACGCAGCCCGCGAGCCCGCGTTTGATTTCGAAGCATTCGAAACCGCCTGGGCCGCCTTTGAAAAAGCAAGGGTCTGATCGCAGGGGTCGGAAACAATGAAAGCCGGCTGGGTGAAAAGCACTTACAAGTCCCTTGCTCGTCAACCCAGAGCAAGACGGCCTCTGCCAACGCAATGCCCGTGACGAAGTGTTACCCACATCCGTCTGTCCGGTGGCCGCGTCGCGCCGCTGCTGGTGACGCCCGAACGCAAACCGGACCGTTTCAGATAGAAGTCCATTACACCGGAGTGTAAGGGGGTTCAGATCCGTTCAGCCCCGTGTACAATCCGCGTTTCCAGACAGGTTCCGGAAAGAACAATCAAACCTTGTGAAAAGCGGCGCCCTGCGCATCCCTTCGCTGTTCTCCGATCACGTTCAGCATGGCATCTACATCTGCACGTACGGCTTGTGTTGCCGCTTCGCGCACCGGGCCAAAACCGCGGATATCCAGCGGGGCTGACAGGATTTTCAGGCAGGTTTCCGCCTCCAGCTCGGGGCTGACTTTTTCAATGCGATCCAAGACAGCCAGAAACCAGGCCAGGGTTTCGTTTTCAAGCTTGCGGTCCCTTGAAAACCGGAATGGATCAAGCCAGCCGCCGCGAAGCCTGCGTGCACGCGAAAGGAGCCTCAGAACGGGGGTCATCCAACCACCAAAGCTTCGCTTGCGCGGTCGCCCGCGTTCATCCTTGCGACCGCTCAGAACCGGTGGCGCGAGGTGGTATTTGATCCGAAAATCCCCTTCGAACTCGGACCGCAGTTGTTTCTCGAATTGTTGCGATGTCAGCAACCGAGCAACCTCGTATTCGTCCTTGATTGCCATGAGGCGAAACAGGGATTTTGCCGCAAGCGAAAGCGCTTCCTCGCGTATCTGGTCAGGCAGTGCTGCGGACAGACGGGCCAGGCGATCCCGGTACTTTTGCGCATAACCGTCATCGTGATAGGTCGCCAATTCATCGGACCGGTAATCGATTATCTGCTGCGATGTTTCTTGCGAAAAGCTCTTTTCCCTCGCATTCAGCATCTGCGGGTTTGCAGCGATCACCCGCCCCAGATCAAAGGCCATTATGTTGGCCTCGATCGCGGTTCCATTGAGCTTGATCGCCTGTTTGATTGCAACCTCACTGATTGGAATGTTCCCCAGCTGCCACGCGACACCAAACAGCAAGGTATTGGCAAAGACCGAATCCCCCAGCAAATCCACAGCCAACTGGTTTGCATCCAACGCGAAGACATTTTCTGCGCCAACGGTCCGGCGTATCAATGCTTCTCTTTCGTCGACCTTGAGCTGGGCATCGCGGTGCAAAACAAGGTCGCCTGTTGGCATTTCCGCACGGTTCAGTACGACCTTTGTGCCCTTGCGATAGTGAACCGAGGCTTTGGGCGCCGAAGACACGACCACGTCACACCCGATGACGGCGTCGGCGCTATTGGCCTCAATTCGGACCTGATTGATTTCTTCGGGCGTGCGGGCAATGCGAACATAGCCGACAACCGTACCGAATTTCTGGGCGAACCCGGTGAAATCCAGCACGCTGGCGCCTTTGCCTTCCAAATGCGCCGCCATCGTCAGAACGGCGCCCACCGTTACGACACCGGTGCCGCCGACCCCACCGACCAAAAGATCGTACGGCGCGTGCAGGTCAGGAAGCTGCGGGTCGGGAACCTTGGCAAGAAGCGACGGGATATCCAGTTTCTGCCTGGGTTCCTTTCGCCGCACCGCCCCTTCCACCGTAATGAAACTGGGGCAAAACCCGTTCAGGCAGGAAAAGTCCTTGTTGCACGAGTTCAGGTTGACCTTTCGCTTGCGGCCCAATGGGGTTTCCAATGGTTCAATACTCAGACAGTTGCTCTCGACCGAGCAATCGCCGCAGCCTTCGCACACCGCGGGGTTGATGAAAGCAAACCGCTTGGGGTCTTCTGTTTTGCCACGCTTGCGGCGACGACGTTTCTCGGTGGCGCAGGTCTGCTCGTAGATTAAAACCGTCACACCTTGGATGTCACGCAACTCACGCTGCACCGCATCCATCTCTTCCCGGGGGTGAAAGCTCGTTCGTGCCGGAAAATCGCTGGAATTGAATTTCGTAATGTCGTCTGAAACCAACGCGATCCGGTCCACACCTTCTGCGCGACAGGACTGGGCGATCCCGGAAACGCTGATAGGGCCATCAACAGGCTGCCCCCCCGTCATTGCCACTGCGTCATTGTAAAGGATCTTGTAGGTGATGTTCGTACCCGCCGCCACGGCCTGGCGAATGGCAAGCGACCCGGAATGATACCAAGTGCCCTCGCCAAGGTTTTGAAAGATATGTTTGTTGCCATTGAATTTCGAGGCAACAACATGCGGCACACCTTCCCCACCCATCTGCGCATAACCGACCGTGTTGCGGTTCATCCAACTTGCCATCACGTGACAGCCGATGCCTGACGCAGCCATGCTTCCATCGGGGACTTTGGTGGATGTGTTGTGGGGACAACCCGAGCAAAAATACGGAGCCCTGACCGCACCCGGAACATTCAGAACGGATGGCGGTTCGTCCGTCAGCGCCTTCGCCTTTTCAAGGAAACTCTCTTCCGGGAAAAAACGGTCGAGTCGCTCTGCAACGACTGGGATCAGGTTCAACGGGCTCAACTCTCCGGTCCAGGGAATCAACGGATCGCCCGCTGCGCGGTGTTTTCCGACCATCTTTTCGGGTTTGTCCCCCGGCCAGTCATAGAAATATTCCTTGAACTGGCTTTCGATGATCCCGCGTTTTTCCTCGACGACCAGCACCTCTTTTTTACCACGGACGAAAGACAGCGCATCGCGCCGCGCCAAAGGCCAAACCATCCCGACCTTGTAGATGTCGATGCCCAAACGGCGGCATCCGCTTTCGTCGAGCCCCAGAAGGCGCAGCACTTCCATCAGGTCCAGATGGCTTTTGCCCGTTGTGACAATCCCGAATGGGGCATCCTTGATGTCATAGATGCGCCGGTCGATCGGGTTCGCCTCGACAAAAGCCTCGACTGCCCGCAACTTGTGTTCGATCCGCGTCTCGATGGCCGGGCTTGGCAAATCGGCGCTGCGCACGTGCAAGCCGCCCGGCGGCAGATCTATTTCCGGCAAGGTAAATTTACGGTCCGGCTTCAACCGCACGGATTGCCCGCTTTCCACGGTTTCCGAAATCGCCTTGAACCCGACCCAGGTGCCCGAGTATCGGCTCAGCGCGATCCCGTATTCACCGAACTCCAGGTATTCAGCCACGTTGGCCGGGTTCAGCGTTGGCATGAACCAGGTCATGAAGGCGACGTCGGACTGATGCGGCATTGAAGAAGACACGCAGCCATGATCGTCACCCGCGACAACCAGTACCCCGCCCTTCGGCGACGAGCCATAGGCATTGCCATGGCGCAACGCGTCCCCTGAACGGTCAACTCCGGGGCCCTTCCCGTACCACATCGAAAACACGCCCTCGACCTCACAATCGGGATCAAGCGAGGCCTGCTGGGCACCAAGAACCGCTGTTGCGCCGAGGTCTTCGTTTACGGCCGGCATGAATGTGATCCTGGCCGCCTCGGTTTCCTCTTTCGCTCGCCACAGCTCCAGATCCAACCCACCAAGAGGAGACCCCCGATATCCGGAAATGAACCCGGCCGTGTTGTTTCCTGCTGCTGCGTCCCTGCGGGCCTGGTCTAACATGATGCGCACCAGAGCTTGCGTTCCCGTCAGGAAAACTCGACCCTTTGAGGCTTTGTATCGGTCCGACAGGGCGTAAGTATCGAATTTCAGGGACTGGTCAGTCATGGACACCTCGCCTTTTCTGGGCATTTTACCGGAATCTTTTGAGAAATATGTTCAACCTTCCCGTCATTTCCGGGTATTCTTGAAAAATCCTCTCTTCTTTTGTCGCAATTTGCGGTATTTTTCCCGGATGCTTCTCGACTCACGTGACTGCCAACTTCTCGCGCTGCTTCAAAAGGACTGTCGCATCTCAAACGCTGACCTTGCTGAACGGGTGGGCATGTCATCCTCTGCTTGCTGGCGTCGAGTCCGTGTGTTTGAAGAGGCCGGCCTGATTTCGCAGTACCGTGCCGAATTGTCGCCTGAACACGCCGGGCTTTCGTTTCAGGCCCTGGTGCATGTTCATCTGACCCGGCACAATCCGGAACATCTTGAACGCTTCATTGCCGCGATCGAGAAGCGCCCGGAAGTCATGGAATGCTACGCAACGACCGGGCAGGCAGATTACCACATGCGGGTGATCTGCAAGGATATCGGGGCTTACAACGTTTTTCTTGAAGAATTCCTGTTTCGCCTGCCGGCGGTGGAAAGCGCGCAAACAAATGTCGTTCTGCGCGAAATCAAACGCAGCAACGCCCTGCCCATTCCTTCCTGTTGAGATCGGTTCCCGGGTGGGGCTTTCCGGCTGGTATCGGCTTTGTTGCAAAGCTTTGAACGCACCAAGCGAAAGATCCACTCGAACCCGTTCCCAAGCTACGATTTGGCCCGCCAAACTCCACGGAATTGATGTTCATAGAATTTTTCACGCATCAGGTCTGGGAGCGCCCCCAAAAACCGTCGCGCAATTCAGCTTCAAGGCAGGTAAAACGTGGTTGCCTTTTCGACCGCAACCTTTTGGATTCCGCCTTCTGCGCCGCCCTCTGGGCGGAAGCTTCCATCGACGCCGAACAGCCGCAAAAGCGAATTTCGAAACTGAAGCCATTTTTTTGCTTCGCGTTTCGATTTTCCTGTTTTCTTTTCCCGTGCTTGCATCGAGTCCGGCTCCTGTTCGCTGCCGTCATCCCGAGTGTAGCATCGTTCCTTTGCTTTTTCAGATTTTTATCAGAGAACCTTACGACTATTTCGCAATTTCGTCGATCAGCCGCGTCTCGAGGAGCTGGCCATTCTGGTACAGCACCGGGTAAGCAATAGATGCGATATGGCTGTTGAACTCCCGGAACGCCCGCAACGTCTCAAGATGAATATCACTGGTTTCGAAGCTTTCCCGTGACCCGTGCTGCAATCGGCGCAGATGTCGTTTTCGGCTTTCACGTTCCACCCGTTTGATTTCGGTCTTCTCAAGGCTCAGCAGGCGCGCGCTTTCCAGATCGTCTGAAATAAGCACGTTTGATGCCAGCTTCATGTTGGCCAGAATGCCCTCGTGCATCTGAACAAGTTCCGACCAGCCTTCCTGCGAGAAACTCGAGCCTTTGGCCCGCATTTCACCCGCCAACACGGTCAAGCGCTTGGCCACGACATCACCGGCCGTCTCCAGCCGGATAGCGAATTCCATCAGGTCGCGTGCGGATTTTTCATCTTTTTTTTCATATACATCCGGTGGAATCGCCGAAACGAATGCCCTGATCCCGGACAGGCAATTGTTCACGTCCTCGTCGATGGCCTGTACCGCTCGAATCTGTTGTTTGTCGCCACTGCGATACAATTCCAGGCAAGGCCGGAACATGGTTTCGACTAGGTCGCTCATCCGCAGCAGCTCACGTTTGAGGCTTGGCAGGGCCTGGCTGGGATTTGCCACATTGCCAATGTCCAATGCGCTGGCCGGTCGTGCCGGTTGTGGAACCAGTTCCTTCTTCTGATCCGGCAAAAACCTTTCGAACAGAACATTCAATCTCCCGCAAAATGGCAAGGCCAGAAGCAGCAGTGACAGGTTGAACAAAACATGCACATTGACCAGCATCTGCCCGCCTTGCGGGTCTCCTAACAACCCGGTCCGCAAAGCCATGTTGGCGGCAAACAAACTCACCAAAGCCCAACTGCCACGCAATGCCAGGTTGGCATATGGAATGCGCCGGGCCTGGACTGGCATGGCGCGGGTGAGCCAGACCGGAATGAAGGCAGAGCCGAAATTCGCGCCAAACACCAAAGACATCCCGGCGGCGAACGGGATCGCTCCGATCTGCACAAGGGTGACACACATGAGGATGGCCGCCACCGAAGAATGCATGATGAAAGCCAAGGCGCCCCCGACCAGAAACGCGGTGATATAATCGCGCGCCAGATAATCCGCCACCGCGGGCAGAAACGCGCTGTCCCGAATGGGATCCATTGCCTCGCGAAGGAACCGAAGCGAGATCAGGATAAAGGCCACGCCCATCAGGATGCGCCCCATTTGCCGGGTTTTTTTGGCGTCGGTCTTTACGAACAGATACCCCCCAACCGCCAACAGCATCGGAACAAGCCAGTCCAGCCGGAACGAAAGAATCTGGATGATCAGCGCCGACCCCAGATCGCCGCCAAGCACAATCGCAAGGCCGGCAGGAAAACTGAGCATTCCACTGGCCGCAAACCCCGAGGTCAACAGAGCAACAGCCGCCGAGCTTTGCAACACGACCGCCATCGTCAACCCAACCACCGAGGCCTGAAGGTAGCTGCGTTGTTGGGTCATTACCCGCTGGAAAGACGCCCCATAGCTGCGCTCGATCCCGGTTCGCACCATACGAACCGCGTAAAGCAGCAGCATCGTCGCCCCGGCAAGGCTGATAAGGAAGCTGACAATTGCCATACTCTACCCCGTTATTCTTTTTGGCCCAGCTTGTCGCGGCGCATTGAATTATTCATGTTACCGGCCGCGATCGGGAAGGGATACATCCCATTTTGGCCTACAAGGCGTAAACTCCTGTGAGCTTCACCGCAAGCACTTGACCGCGCTTTGACGGAACATCCGTCACTTATGAACTTGGCCAAGGGCCCCCGGAAGGGCGCGGCCCCTGATCCTATTGTGACACGAGATCGGTAAGGGGCGTCAACTCTCGGCCTTGATTGCAGCAATTACGATATCGATTGCGCGGTCCAGTTCCAAACGCGAGATCGTCAGCGGCGGTGACAGTGTCAGAACGCACCCCTGGCTGATCTTATAGCTCAGACCGGCCTCGAGACAGGCATAATAGATCCGTTCGGCGCACGCGTTCCCCGGTGTTTTGTCGGCGCGATCATCGACGATTTCGATCCCGAACATCAGGCCCCTTCCCCGGATGTCTCCGACAATCGGAACGTTCTGAAGTTCATCCATCAAGCGACCAATGGCATGTTCACCCAGTTCGGCTGACCGGCGAACCAGGCCTTCGTCTTCGATGATCTGAATTGTCGTCAAAGCGGCACGGGCGGTGACCGGGTTTTTTTCGTGCGTGTAATGCCCGATGGCAAAATCTCCGCAGACATCTAGTTGCTTACGGGCGACACAGGCGGCAATAGGCAGGATGCCGCCGCCAAGCGCCTTCCCAAGTGTCACGATGTCCGGGATGATCTCGTCATGTTCAAAGGCGAACATCCTGCCCGTCTTGCCAAGACCCGTCGGGATTTCATCCATGATCAACAGCGCCCCGTGACGGTTGCATGCCTCGCGCACCGTCTTCCAGAACCCCGGCGGAGGGACATAGGGCACGGCACGCATCGGTTCCGCAATGACTGCCGCCACATCTCCTTCGCGCTCGAGGACATATTCGACCATTTTCGCACAAGCCAGCCCGCAGGTTTCGGGGCCCGCATGATTGTACGGGCATCGATAGCAGGCAAAAGGGGCGACATGTTCGGTACCGGACAAAAGGGGCCCCGCAATGTGACTGCGAAAGGTCGCCTCTCCGCCGACACTTGCGGCGCCGAAACCCGCGCCATGGAAGGCATCCCAGAAGCTGATTGTTTTGAAACGACCGGTGGCGGCACGCGCGATCCTGAGGGCAACCTCGTTGGCGTCGGATCCGCCAGTGGTAAAGAGCATTTTGCCCAGATCACCAGGCACGATCTCTGCCAGTTTTTCAGCCAGCTCCACCGCCGGATCATTGGTAAAGCGGCGGGGCGCAAAGGGCAGATCGTCAAGCTGTGCCTTTATGGCGGCTACCAAGCGGGGATGGCCATACCCGATGTGGTGTACCGAGTTGCCGTGGAAATCCATGTACCGGCGGCCCTCGATATCTTCGATCCAGAGCCCTTCGGCCTTTGCAATGGTGCTGACGCAGGGTGAGGACAGAGATTGATGCAGGAAAACGTTCGCATCGCGTTTGAGCAATGGCGATGATTTCGGCCCCGTCGATTTTTGCAGCCACGCCTTGCGCGCCTCGGACGTGTTTGATTCCCCTTCAGTGTGGACAATTTGTGGCATCGCCGCTCCTCTTTGCCGTCATCAAAAGATGCGGACCCCGCAAGGCCCGCCAGTACCAGGGAGGAACTGTGTTGCCCTTTCCGCAAAAGGAGTAAGGGCAACAGACTCAGTTAGGCCACGGCAGCGAATAGGTTTTGACGTTGGTGAAAAACTTCATCGCTTCGATGACGCCTTCCTTCACCCCGTTTCCACTGTCCTTGATGCCGCCAAAGGGCGACATTTCAATGCGGTAACCCGGCTGTTCCCAGATGTTGCAGGTGCCGACGTTCAACCCGTTGATGAAGGCAATCGCCCGGTTCAGATCATTGGTGCAGACACCCGAAGACAGGCCGAACTCGGTTCCGTTTGAAATTGCCATCACCTCTTCGTCGTTGTCCGGCACACGAACGATCGGCACGATGGGACCAAAGGTTTCCTCCATCACCAGCTCGCTGTCATGGGGAACCTTGTCGACGACGATTGGCGGCAGCAGCGCCCCCTGACGACCGGGGTGGTACAGAATTTCAGCACCCTCTTTTTCCGCCTGAAAAACGCGGTTTTCAAAAATTTCGGCGGCCTTGTCATGGATCACGCATCCCAATTCGGTTTCCGGGTCTTGCGGATCGCCGAACTTGATCTTCTTGGCCTTTTCAAGAACCAGCGGCACGAATGTATCGGCCACACTTTCCTGCACGAGAATGCGCTTGACCGCCGTGCAACGCTGGCCGGAATTTCCGGTAGCCCCCGCCACCGCAATGGCTGCCGCCTTGTCCAGATCGGCCTCACTCAGGTCATTCAGAACGATCAGAGGGTCGTTGCCGCCAAGTTCCAGCGCCTGACGCTTGTAGACGCCCTTTTCGGCGATCATCTTGCCGACGGGCACACCGCCGGTGAAGGTGATGATATCGATGTGCTCATTGGTGATCATTTCGTCGCCAATGTCGGCGGGCCAACCTGTCACGACCTGGAACATCTCGGGCGGCAAGCCGGCCTCGTAGAGAATGTCCGCCAGTGTCAATGCAGTCAGCGGCGTCAGCTCGGTCGGTTTGCAAACCATGCAATTGTTGGTGGCAATCGACGGCGCGATCTTGTGGCTGACCATGTTCAGCGGGTGGTTGAACGGCGTGATCGCGCTGATTGCTTTCACCGGTTCTCGGGTGGTGAAAATCTTGCGGGCCTTGCCATTGTGGGTCAGGTCGCAGGAGAAGATCTCACCATCATCCTTCAGTGCCTCGGCCGCCGCGAATTGATACACGTCCTGCGCGCGCTTGGTTTCGTAGATCGCATGCTGGTGACAGATCCCCAACTCCAGCGTCAGCCATTTCGCAAGATAGTCGCGCTTTTCGCCGATCAGCTCGCCTGCCCGTTGCAGGATCTGGCTGCGCTCGTATCGGGTCAGCTTGGGTTTGTAATTCGCCGCGATCTCAAACGCCCGGCGCGCATGTTCGGCTGTACCGGCTGGTACGTGACCCACAACCTCGTTTGTGTACGGGTAGAGAACGGGAACGGTGTCATCGGTAAAGACTATTTCGCCGCCGATCCGCATTCCCTCGTTGCGTACTTCGATTTTCGACATGGTCTGATCTTTCATAGCTTACTGTGCCGCCGCTGTTGTTGCGTAGAAGAAGGCATCGAAATTGCGCAGCACGGGTTGGTTTGGCAGGTCGATGACACGGTTCACGATGAAGGGAACTTCCTGCTCGGTCAAACCACCATGGCTGCGCAACGGCTCTTTGAGTGCTGCCAGATCGTGGCGATGCTCGGACGTGCCGATGCAGATGTTTTCACCGGAAACCATCACGATGTCGCCAATGCGGTCGCCCGGCAATTCGAATTGCTCGATCGCCTCGGCCTTGGTCAGCACATGAGTGATGCCGCTGGTCGCCTTGAGCTTGCTGATGATGTCGTCCTGGTCTGCTCCGTCAGGCAAATAAGCGGTTGCAAAAGACCCCAACGCGCCATGATGCACGACGTATGGATCGGTAATCGGAAGAATGACCCGCGCCGCATCCTTGCCCAGCCATTCGTCCATCAGGTCTTGCACGTACACCACCGAGGGGGATCCATCCGCCAAATGCTTTGGCTTCATGCCGTGATCCGCGGTCACCACGATGGCCGCACCCAATTCATCCAACTCGCCAAGATACCGGTCGAACATGGCATAGAAATCGAGTGCGCCTTTTTGATCGGGTGCAAACTTGTGCTGGATATAGTCGGTCGTCGACAAATACATCACGTCGGGCTTGAACTCTTTCAGCAGCTTGACGCCAGCGGCAAAGACAAATTCGGAAAGCTCTGCCGAGTAGACCTCGGGAACGTCCATGCCCAGCCATTCGCTGGCGTTGTCGATGCCATGTTCCGCCAGCGTCGTTTCACCCGACCGTTCGGAAGAAAACGCAACCGCCCTGCCCTCGTCAAATTTCAGCCCGGCCCCCAACAGCGCGCGCAGCTTGTCCTTGGCGGTTACCATCGCCACGCGGAAACCTGCGTCGTAGAATTGGGAAAAAATGGTCGGCGCACGCAGGAAGCGGACATCATTCATCATCACTTCCTCACCGCTGTCGGGGTCGATGAGGTAGTTGCCGCAGATGCCATGCACGATCGGAGGGCGCCCGGTGGCAATCGAAAGATTGTTGGGGTTGGTGAAGGACGGGATAACGGAATGGGCCAGTCGGTCCGTGCCCTCTTCGCGTATCCGCTTGAGATTGGGCATCAGCCCTTTCGCAATCGCGACATCAAGATATTCGGGCTCGCATCCATCAAGGCAGATGGCAATGGCAGGCACCTTCGGCGTCGGATAGACGCGCTCATTTGCTTCGACAGGGGTTTGAATGGTCATCTGTATTTTCCTTGATGTTTAAGCGGCCAGCTTGGCGCGTTCTTCCAGTGCCCGAAGAGGAGGAGCGGCGTTTGTCACGCCCATTTCTTCCAGGGATTCCTTTGCTGCGCGCACGACATTGCGCATGACGTCTTCGTCCATCTGACCGATGCATCCGACGCGGAAACTGTCGACGACGGTCAGCTTGCCCGGGTAGATAATGAACCCTTTGTCCTTCATCAGGTTGTAGAACTGATCGAATACGAATTTCTCATCGGCGGGGCAGAAGAACGTGACGATGATCGGGCTGAGCCAACGATTGTCCAGCAGCGTTTCGAAACCCAGTTCACGCATGCCCGCAACCATGACGTCCCGGTTGCGGGTGTAACGTGCGCCGCGGCCGGCAACACCGCCTTCAGCTGCATGCGCCCGAAGCGCTTCGATGAAGGCGGCGACCACGTGCGTCGGCGGGGTAAAGCGCCACTGACCGGTCTTGTTCATGTGCGCCCATTGGGCGTGCACATCCAGAGACAGGGAATGACTGTTACCCTTTGCGGCTTCCAGCTCGTTCTTGCGCGCCACAATGAAGCCAAAGCCAGGAACGCCCTCGATGCACTTGTTGGCCGAAGACACCATGGCTTCATAGCGAATATCCGAGGGCCTGAGCTCGATCGCGCCAAAGGCAGACATCGAGTCGATCAAAAGCTTGCGACCGGCTGCATATGTGGCCTCGGATATTTCCTCGACGGGGTTCAAGATACCCGAACTGGTTTCGCAGTGAATGGCAACAACATGCGTGATGGCCGGGTCATCCGCGAGAATGCGCGCAACCTCGTCGCCCCGTGGCGGCAGGTAATCGCCCTTGTCCAGCACGATATGGTCCCGGCCCAGATACTGTAGCGTCTGCGCAGAACGTTGCCCATAGGCGCCATTGGCCAGTACCAGCGCCTTTCCTTCCGGCGGAATAAAAGACGCCAGCATTGCTTCGACCGAGAAGGAGCCGCTGCCTTGCATTGGCACACAATCGAAGGCGTCGGCTCCTTCACCAAGCAGGTCCAGCAGGCTTGACCGCAGCTCTTTTGTCATGGCGCGAAAGTCGTCGTCCCAGCTGCCCCAGTCCTTCAGCATGGCCTCTTTCACGGCATAGGACGTTGTCAAAGGACCGGGTGTCAAAAGGTATGGTTCGCCGAGGCGCGGTTGCTCGATTTTTGGATGGGATGGCGTCATTACCGGGCTCCAGAACAGCGTTTTCACAAACACCATTGCAGCAACGGTTGCTATATGTGAAATTGCAAATATCAATCTAATTATAAGTGCAGCCTATGCACAAATCATTGGGGACCGGTGATGCGGCACAGCCAGCTCAAAGCCTTTCATTACGTGGCCAAACATGGCGGGTTTTCCCGCGCGGCCGAGGCGCTTTTTCTGACGCAGCCGGCAATTTCCGAACAGGTTCGAAAGCTGGAACAGGATCACGATCTGTTGTTGTTTCAGCGCGAACGAAAACGCGTGAACCTCACCCCCGAAGGCGAACAGCTTTACCGGTTCACAAAGCAGTATTTTGAGATCGAAGATCAGATCGAGGACTACCTTTCGGAAACCAAGGCCGCAATCGACGGGGAATTGCGGATCATCGCCGATTCAGCGCATCACATGACGTCTTTCCTGGGGTCGTTTCAAAAGAAGTACCCCAAAATCACCATCACCGTGCGGTCCGGAAACACCGAAGAAATTTTGGAAGAACTTCGGTCGTACAATGCCGAGATTGGTGTTGTCGGCAGCCTGTCCCCCGGCAAGGACATGGATGTGTTGAACCTTGGGTCCACTGAAATCGTGGCCTTTGCCGCCCAAGGCGTTCTTTTGGCATCCAAACCTTCGCTTTCTTTGGAAGAACTGGCCGATCTGCCGCTGGTTTTCAGAGAGCACGGGTCAAAAACACGTCAGAAGTTGGAAGAAGAAGCCGAAAGGCGCGGTATCACGTTGAATCCTGCAATCGTTGCGGAAGGACGCGAGGCCGTGCGCGAGCTTGTGGCCTCGGGGGCAGGCATCGGGTTTGTCTCTCAGGCAGAGTATGGGCATGATGATCGGTTGCGACAAATCAAGCTCAAGGACGTGAAGTTGCAAATGGGTGAAAGCATGATTTCGCTGTCGCAACGGCGCAACGTAAAGATCATCCGGGCCTTCATGGACTTTGCCCAGCGCGCGCTGGAAGAAAAAAGCCCCCCCGCCGATACCTGACCGGCGGGGGCACGGTTCCTTTGGCTACCGGCTTCGCCAAGCCTGAGTGCGCTTCAGGATGCCTTTTGAAGCAATCAGGTGAACGATCCGGGCAGCGGCGTTGGTGTAAAAGATCATCATGCCCATCGCCGCCGCAGGCGCGATATCCCCGGCATCATCCATGTTCAGCACCGCGATGGACGCAAGCGTCGTTTTGGGAGAATAGAGGAATACCACTGCCGACACGGTCGTCATCGCATTGACGAACAGATAGATTGAGATGTCCAACACCGCTGGCAGACAAACCGGAACCGTTACCCGTGCAAACAGCTTCATTGTCGGCTGTTTGAGCGAGGCAGACACTGACTCAAATTCTCTGTCCATTTGCTTGAGCGCGGTGACGGCCGTCAGGTGCGATACGGTGTAGAAATGCGTCACAGTGCAAATCACCAAAATCGCCATCGTGCCGTAAATCCCGTTCAGCGGATTGGACGGGTTGTTGAAGAAGAAGATGTAGGACAGCCCCAATACCATTCCCGGGATCGCCATGGGTAGCATCGCGAACATCTGGAAAATCGACCGGCCGGTTCTGAACCCGTTTGATTTTTCAACCAGATAGGCCCCGAAGAACACAACCGTCGTGCCGATGACTGCCGTCAGCAACGCCAGTTTGATCGAGTTGAAATACGACCCCCAGCCGCCGCCGTCCATTCTGTTGAACTGATAGTTCTTGAAGCTCAGACTCAGGTCGTAGGGCCAGAACTTGATCAGCGCCGCAAACTGACACACAGCCAGAAGACCAACGATGAACAGGCCGATCAGGCTGCAATAGATCAGGAATATGCGGTCAGCTTTCGGGTTTGGCGTCGCCTGATATGGCACGGAACGCGCCGAAAGCAGCGCAACCTGCTTGGACTGAACCATCCGGTCAATGGCAAAAGCCAGAATGGCCGGAATGACCAGAACCACAGAGACCACGGCGCCCATTTCAAAGTTCTGCTGGCCGATCACCTGTTTGTAGATATCCACAGCAAGCACGTTGAATTGACCACCGATGACCTTTGGCAATCCGAAATCAGTGATCACCAGGTTGAACACGACAAAGGCCGCCGAGATCAGGCCATAGCGGGCCCCGGGGATGGTTACGGTCCAGAAGGTCCGCCATGGCGTCGACCGCAAGCTGGCCGCAGCTTCATACAGGCGCGCGTCAGATATCGCGAGCGCGGTCGATATGATCAGAAACGCGTGCGGAAAGGTAAAGAAAACCGATCCGATCACGATGCCTATGGGGCCGTAAATGCTGGCACCGAACAGCAACTCCTTGATCATGCCCTGATTGCCGAACAGATAGACCAACGCGATGCCCGGCAAGAGCGACGGAACCAGGATCGGTGCCATCGCGATAAGGCGAAAAACACCCTTGAACCGCATGCAGCTTCGGTTCAGCGCATAGGCGAACCAAAACGCCAGTGTCACCGTCACAATGGTGCTGACGACCGAGATCCAAAGCGAGTTCTTGATCGAATTGAACAGTGCCGGTGTCGAGAAGTAGTTGATGAAATTGTCCAACCCTCGCGACTGGACCGGCCGCATTTGCACCCGGCGGAACGTGTTGGAATCAAGCTCGACCCAATCGGCGCCTTCATTCAATGTCGATCCGACCAGAAAGCGCCCGGTATCCGTCGTGTTGCGGATCTTGTACATCACCGGGCTGCGAAAGCTGAAATCAGGAAAAAATCCGGTTACCGGCAAGCGCCCGTCCGAACCCGTCACCAGGTCAGAGTCGGAATAGACCCCCAATTGCCTGTTCAACTCGTCTGCCGACAGAATCGTTCCGTCGAAGACGCCTGCGTCGTCACTTACCTGAAACTCGTACTGGGACAGCTCGACCCGATAGGTCGAAAACGACTTGGACAGCATCGTGTAAAGCGGCAACGCCAATGTCACGACCAGATACAGCGCGATCACCATCATGCTGCCGCGCATCAGGATATCATCACGGCTGAGCTTGGGCTTGATGTCCGGCCCGACAGGCAGGCTGTCCTGATTGGTAGAAACCGAGCTCATGCCTTGGCCTCCGGCGCTTCAAACGCCATAAGGCGGTTCTCGGGAAGCTCAATCACCACGCTGCGCCCCTCTTCCAGTTCCAGACGACGCACGGCATTGATCGAGAAATCCGCGATCAGTTCCGATGATCCGAACTTCTCGTTGTTCAAGCGGCAGCGCCAGAACGAACCCAGGAACTCCATCTCATCCAGCGTCACCTCTATGCAGTTCCGATTGCCGCCCGTGTCGAGATAACCAGCTTCATGAGGGATGATGTCTTCGGGTCGAATGGCCGCGATGATCGGAGTTCCATCGTTGAACTTGTGGCTGAGGCAGGCAAAGGTCTTTTCCCCGACGCTCAGACGTCCGCCTTTGGTGACCTGCGACCGGATCTGGTTCATTTCACCGATAAAGTCGGCAACGAACAGATTGGCCGGATCCCGGTAGATTTCGGTAGGGGGCCCCACCTGTTCGATCACACCATGATTCATGACCACGATGCGGTCTGCCATCGCCAGCGCTTCTTCCTGATCGTGAGTCACCATCACGGTGGTCACACCCAGCTTGCGCTGCAACTCCTTGATCTCGTGCCGCAGATGAACACGCACTTTGGCGTCCAGCGCCGACAGGGGTTCGTCCAGCAGCAAAAGTCCGGGGTTGGTCGCAATGGCACGCGCCAGCGCAATTCGTTGCTGCTGACCACCTGACAATTGCGCCGGATATTTCTTGCCCTGATCCGGCAGACCAACCAGGGTCAAGAGTTCGTTTACGCGAATAGCGATATCCGATTTGCTGCGGCCGGTGTTTTCAAGGCCAAAAGCGATGTTCTTTTCAATCGTCAGATTTGGGAACAACGCGTAGGACTGAAACACGATCCCGAAATCACGCTCGGACGGGGGCAGATTGGACACGTCCTTGCCATCCTGCATGACCGTACCCTTGGTCTGCAAATCCAATCCGGCGATTGCCCGCAAAAGAGTGGTCTTGCCGCACCCGGACGGGCCGAGGAAACAGACAAACTCGCCCTCGTTGATTTCCAAAGAGATGTCCTTGAGCGCCAGAAAGCTTCCGAACGCTTTCCACAAATTCTGGATGCTGAGATACAGTTCACCGGGTGGTGTTTTCTGAAGCACGGGAGAAGTCCTCACATCTGCACCTCGGGCGCGGCCGGTCCTGGCCGGTTGAAACCGGGTGAGTAAGTTGTTTTTCGGGGAACAAGAGACTGGTGTGCAGGAGAGGCACGAAAACCTCTCCTGCCAATGGGGTTACTTCGCTTCCGACTTTCCGTCATAGCGAGACTGCCATTCCTTCAGGATTGCCGCGCGATTGTTGGCGGCAAACTCAAAATCATTTTCGATCATTGCATCCAGAAGACCCTCTGGGAAGTGCTCAACCGGTTTTGCAACGCCCGGATAGGCGACAACTGCATAGCCGGTGTTGTACATCTCGTTGGCTTCCTTGGTGACGGTGAAATCCACCAGCTTTTGCGCGGCCTCCAAATTGGCGGTGCCAGCAACAATTGCGGTGGCTTCCATGTCCCATCCGACGCCCTCGGAAGGCACGATGATCTCAAGCGGCGCGCCGTCGGCTTTGGACTTTGCCCCGCGGAACGCAAAGGAAATGCCAATCGGGATTTCGCCTGCTGCGGCCAGTTTGCAGGGTTTTGAACCTGAATGGGTGTACCGCGCGATATTCTCGTGCAGCGCATCCATGTATTCCCAACCACCTTCTTCACCGAACATCTGCAACCAGCTGGACACGTCAAGGAAACCGGTGCCCGATGAGTTCGGATTGGGCATGATCACCTGATCTTTGTACATCGGATCGGTGAGATCCTTCCAGGATGTCGGCGGGGTCAACCCGGCCTTTTCGGCCTCGACGGTATTGTAGCAGACGGATGCAACCCAGGCGTCCATGCCGACCCAGGCAGGGGGGTTGTCGCCATCAACAAATTTTTTGTCCAGCTTTTCCACACCGGCCGGCGCATAAGGCTCCAACATACCTTCTGATTTCAGCAGCAGCAGCGACGTGGCGGCCAGGCCCCAAACAACGTCTGCCTGCGGATTATCACGTTCTGCCAGCAATTTCGCCGTAATGATCCCGGTCGAGTCGCGAACCCAATTGATCTTGATATCAGGGTGGCTTTGATTGAACGTCTCGGCATACCGGGCCAAGTCTTCCGCCTCGACTGCGGTATAAACTGTAAGTTCCGTTTCCGATGCCGCCGCCGTCGCCGTCAGCGCACCGATAGTCAGAGCTGCGAGAAGTGATGCTTTGTGTTTCATTGTGATCCTCTGTTGGTAATTATGTTGTTTTCGCCATTCTTGCGCGGCGTTAGAACTCGATTATTGTGCACCGATTGTTTGACAGCAGTTTGACAGATAAAAACGCCAATAAAAATCGATTATATCTTCGATGTCATAAGCATCTCCTATAGATGAAATCCGCTCGCCCCGGAAGATCAGCGCGGAACTGGCCATGACGATCAACAGATCATCAAGGCATGTCAAAGGAGCTTAATTCTCAAAACTTTCCCGCGGCGGCGCAAGAACGCTCAACGTGTCATCGCAAGGAGTCCGATCCCGATCGCGACAATAGTCGCTGCAAGAAGCCTGTTGGATTTCGGCCCTTCGCCGAACCACATCACACCAATAAGCGATGCAAAGATAACCGAACTTTCCCTAAGCGCGGATACAACGCCCAAGGGCGCGACCGTCTTCGCATACAGCACCAGCCCATACGCCACGCCAGAGATGACGCCGCCTGTCAGACCCGCCCACACATAACGCCTGGGCAGTGCGACGAAACGCTGCCATCTGGTTGCGAAGATAAATCCGGCGACAAAAATTTCCGCAACGAACAATGCCGCAATGTATCCCAGTATATTCCCGGACAGCCGGATACCAATGCCGTCCACAATCGAATAGGACGCTATCATCAGGCCCGTGCCAAACGACGCCGCCACGGCGACCCAGCTTGTGTTTCGGCCCAGCCCGACCAGGGACAGGCACCCAATCCCAGCCGAGATGCAGACAATGCCGACCCACGCGATCGGCGGCAGAAACTCACCCGCGAAAAGAATGGCACCCACCGTGACCAGGATTGGCGTCATCCCGCGTGAGATCGGGTACACCACCGACAGATCCCCATGTTTGTACGCGGTGTTGAGAAACCAATAGTACCCCCAGTGGATCAGGGTCGAACCGATGATGAAGGGGAACGCCGCCCAAACCGGCAAGCCGATAAAAGGCAACGCAATCAGCGCAGGCACGGCGTGGCCAAGCGCCACCAACCCCAAAACAACCGCTTTGTCGGGCGCGCCTTTGACAACCGCATTCCAGAGCGCGTGCAACACGGCTGCGGTCAATACGATGAGAACTGCCTGTAGTGTCATTGTGGCCCGACGATATGAGCTGAATATTTGTCTTGCGTCAGATTTCGACTTTCAGCGCTCTTGTTTGCGCGCGCATGCAGTGACTTGACCAAATCTTGATCTGTATCGCGGCAGCAACGGTTTAGGGGGCTCAATCCCGCTGGGCAATGCGACCCCGGCGAGGGGCGGATCAGGTTGGTCATCGCGGGTTGGTTGCACAACGGACCAACCAGACCAGCCACATGCCATGTGGTGCCACGGCTTGGTTGCCCCTGCTCAATAAGCACCACTTCACGTTGCCACTTTCCGGTCAGATGATACGCAACCGTGCAGCCAATGATGATGCCTCCGACAATAACATGCTGCGCTGTGCGAAAGTTTGGTGTCAGCCATCGGGTCGCTCCGTACTCAGGGATTCGGATTTCCCTTCACCCTATTTGTACTTTGCAAAATTTGGCAATTGCTTTCCTGTATTTGCGTTATGCTTTCACAATATCCACGGGTTGGCTTTGCAGCGCGCCAGCTATGCTGTTTGGCAACTCCTCATCCACAACCAGAGTCGCTTTCACCGGCAGAGGTTTCATCACAATCGGACCAACCACGTCGAACTTGCTGCTATCAGCCAGGATCAGCGGCCGCTGCGCCCGTTGCATCATCATATGACGCAGGTTGGCGCCTTCCAGTGAGAAATCCGTAAACAATGCCCGAGAGCTCACACCGCCGACCCCGATCAACGCATATTCCGTATTGTATCGCGACAGGTGGTCGAGCGTGTCCAAACCCAATGTGACATTCTCTGAAAAATCCAGCCGTCCGCCCAGCAGCGTGACTTCGGCGGCCGCCGACGCCAGCACAGATGCAATCGTCAAATCATTGGTATATATTGTAAGGTTTTGTCGCACAGCAGCCAGAGCCTGCGCCGCCGCCACTGTCGTTGACCCGCTGTCGATTATCACGCTGGCCCCGTCCGGAATCACGCTTGCCACATAGACTCCAATCCGTTCCTTGCCTTGCGGGTTGGTTTGAGCCCGGTCGGCCATCGGAGGTTCCCGCCTGCGAACACTGGTCGCGCCGCCCCGCACCTGATGAAGCTTGTTCTCCAGTGCCAACTGTTCAATATCCTTGCGCACGGTTTCCCGTGACACACCAAGCCGTTCCGTCAGCGAACGGATCGAGACCGCTGGCTGGCGCGAGACTTCTTCCAGTATGATGGCGTGGCGTTCAGGTGCGAGCATTGGCCGGCCCTTTGGTTTTGGACTGCACGAATATGCCAAAATTTGCAAACATGGTACAGCCCAAACACCCAATCAGGCATGCGTTGCCATGGCGCAGCGGTGACGCGCTCACACCAATGGTCAAGAGCGGTCAATGGACCCTGCCACCGGGCACGCAGTGACTACGCTGGATAGATGGGGAACGATTTGCACAACGTTGCGACCGAGGCTTTGCAGCGCGGAATTGTCGCGTCGGTATCACCCGTGGCCTCAGCTTCGATCAAATCCGCAATCACGTTTGCCAACTGGTCGAACGCGGCCTCTTTCATGCCGCGGGTCGTTGCCGCGCTCACGCCCAGGCGCAATCCAACCCATTCTGACGGTCGCGTGCTGTCATTGGGGATCGCGTTTTTGTTGGTCGTGATATTGGCCTTTTCCAGAACGGCCTCGGCGCGTTTGCCTGTGATACCCTTGGGGCTGAGATCCACGAGCACCAGATGCGTGTCAGTACCACCGGACACGATACGCAACCCCCGGGACTGCAAGGTTTCTGCAAGTTTGGCGGCGTTGGCTTTGACCTGCGCTCCGTAGTCCTTGAACTCATCCGTAAGCGCTTCGGCAAGGCAAACCGCTTTGGCCGCCAGAACCTGGCTGTGGATCGAACCCTGAACGCCGGGGAAAACCGCAGATTGCAGCCTCTTGAACCAGTCCTCGTTGTTGGTGAGGATCAGCCCGCCACGAGGACCACGCAGTGTTTTTGTCGTGGTGCACGTCACAATGTCCGCATGCGGAAAAGGCGAAGGATGCACGCCCGCGGCGACCAGCCCGGCAATATGGGCCATGTCCACATGAAAATGCGCACCAACCTTCCTGGCGATTTGCCCCATGCGCCCGAAGTCGATTTCCCGTGGATAGGCAGACCCACCCGCGATCAGCAGCTTTGGCCGGATTTCCTCGGCCAGTTTTTCCAGCGCATCGCAGTCAATGACCTCGGATTCGGCATCGACACCATAATGATGCGGTTCGAACCAGCGACCCGACAGGTTGGCCTTCAGGCCGTGACTCAGATGACCGCCGGCAGCCAGATCCAGCGACAAAACCCTGTCGCCAGGCTTAAGCAGCAGAAAGAAAACAGCAAGGTTCGCCTGGCTGCCGGAATGGGGCTGAACATTGGCATAGTCGCATCCGAACAGTTCCCTGGCGCGGTCGATTGCCGCCTGCTCGACGACGTCGACAAACTGACCGCCCCCGTGGAACCGGTTTCCCGGATACCCTTCAAGCGTCTTGTTGGTCATCTCATGCCCGAGAGCATCCAGCACCGCGCGGCTGACGATATTTTCGGACGCGATCAGCTCAATTTGGTCCTGCTGGCGCTTTTTCTCGTTTGCAAGAGCTTCTGCGACGACGGGGTCGGTCATCCCAACTGGGTTTTCAAAGTGCCGCGACATCCGGGCTCCTCCGATGCGATTGCGTTTTCTCCAAAATTCCAGAGTTCCACTGGCCGAAGCAAATCAGTATTGCTATTTATTTGCCGCAGAAAAACTAAGGCTTAAATGGATGTCACTTTCCCCTCGTCGCCCGAAAGGCCCACATCTCAATGCTTTACGAGCATTCGAAGCGGCGGCTCGGCTTGGAAGTTTTGCCGCAGCGGCAGACGAGCTATCCGTTACTCCGGGCGCGATAACTCAGCACGTCAAGGCCCTTGAAGCCTGGGCCGGCACCCAACTTTTTGTCCGAAATGCCCGCGGGGTCGAGATGACGGCGCTTGCCGAAGAGCTTTTGCCCGGGTTCACCCAGGCGTTTGATCAATTGGGAATGGCCGTGCAGGAACTTCGAACCAAGGCCCTGCCGCGCAAGGTCAAGGTCGCCGCGCTGCCGTCGATCGCGCAATTGTGGCTGGCGCCCAGACTTGGAACGCTCAGACAAATTGCCCCGGATTTGTCCGTGTCTGTTGTGGCCCTTGAAACGCCGCCAAACCTTACGCGTGAACCATTTGACATGACTTTGTTCTTTTCCGGTGAACCGATCGGAATCAACGAAATCAAAATAGCCGAAGATGTGATTTTCCCGGTTTGCGCCCCCTCGGTCGCGGATCGATTGAAATCTGTTTCAGATCTTTCGCAGGAAACCCTTCTCCATGACGGGGCATGGGCAAATGATTGGGACAATTGGCTGAACAGCCAACCAGATGGCGCACGTGTACCGAAGACGGGAACCGTGCACTCGTTGTATTCCGTCGCGCTGGAAGAGGCGCGTCATGGCGGTGGCGTGTTGATGGCGCACGAAGTTCTGGTTCAGAACTTGCTGGACAATGGCGATCTGGTTCGCCCGTTTTCGGCCTCGTTGAAGCTTCCTCGCGCAATGGTGGCCAAATTCACACCCTCTTTCAGCAGATCCCCCGTATTTAAAGAGTTCAGATCGTTTTTGCTGAACGCAAACTGAAAAGCGGTGCCCGCAAAACGGGGTGTTCGCGCCGATCAGGCCCGCCTTCCCCTGACAGTCTCGGCTGGCCAAATTTGGCGACGAATCCTTCGGGCGATACCATCAAATCCGTGAAGCTTCACATACTTAAGTCGTGGTCCGGCCTCGGACTGGAAGGTTGAGAAACGCGCCCCGACGATGCAAGCTGCTGTCAAGAACCATGGTTCGGGACGGAGGAAGAATGTCAGACGCGCGCCCCTCGGCGGAAACCGATCCTGGTCTCGCCGTACGCGACCTGAGCTTTCATTATGGCGCCAAGGCGGCTTTGGATGCTGTCTCTTTTGACGTGTCGGCGGGGATGTTCTGCGGTCTGCTCGGTCCGAATGGGGCCGGAAAATCTACACTGGTGTCGCTGCTCACGCGATTGCTTGTGGCGCCGGACGGTGAAATCACGGTCGCGGGCCATGATCTGCGCCAATCCCCACGCAAGGCGCTGGCAAAGCTTGGCGTGGTCTTTCAGCAACCGACACTGGATCTGGGTTTGACGGTGCGCCAGAACATGGCCTATTTCGCAGCTCTGCATGGGTTGTCGCGATCCGAAGTCCCTGGCCGTATCGATGCGGCGCTGGATCGGCTGAACATGCGCGACCGCGCCGGGGAACGAGTGCGCGATCTCAATGGCGGTCATCGCCGCCGTATGGAACTGGCTCGTGCCCTGCTGCACGAACCTTCGGTGTTGCTGTTGGACGAACCGACCGTTGGGCTTGATGCCGCGGCTCGGCACGCGATAACCGACCATGTGCACGACCTGGCGGAACAGGGGCTGTGCGTCTTGTGGGCCACGCATCTGACAGATGAAATGCGCGACGACGACCAGCTGCTGGTTCTTCATCGCGGTCAGATTCTTGCCAGTGGGCAGGTGGGCCGCCTGCGGGGGGATCAAACACTGTCCGATTGGTTCCTGTCCCGAACCGAGGTCCCGACATGAACGGATTCCTGGGAGTCGCCCGCGCCATCATCGGACGCGAGTTTCTGCGTTTCATCCATCAACGCGAACGATTTCTGGCAGCTCTGGTCCGGCCAATGGTTTGGCTTTTGATCTTCGCAGCAGGGTTTCGCGCGGCCCTCGGTCTGTCGATCATTCCACCCTACCAGACCTATATCACTTACGAGACCTATATCGTCCCCGGCCTGTGTGCGATGGTTCTGTTGTTCAATGGGATGCAAAGCTCGCTCAGCCTTGTCTACGACCGCGAGATGGGCTCGATGCGCCTTCTGCTGACCAGCTCGTTCCCGCGCTGGTGGCTTTTGTTCTGCCGTCTGCTGGGATCAACGGTGATATCCATCCTGCAAGTCTATACGTTTCTCGCATTGGCCGCTGTGTTCGGCATTGTCCTGCCCCTACCCGGATATGTCGCGGTTTTGCCGGGGCTGGTTCTGGGTGGTCTGATGCTGGGCGCGCTGGGGCTGGTGCTGTCCAGTTTCATCAAGCAGCTGGAGAATTTTGCCGGGGTGATGAACTTTGTCATCTTCCCGATGTTCTTCCTGTCCTCCGCCCTTTATCCGCTGTGGAAAATGGCTGAAAGCTCGCCATTGCTGCGGGATATCTGTGCGCTCAATCCTTTCACGCATGTGGTCGAGTTGATCCGGTTTCTGCTTTACTTGCAGATCAACTGGGGGGCCCTGCTGTGGGTTCTGGCGTCAACCGCGATACTGAGCGCGATCGCCGTTTGGGGGTACGATCCGGCCCGGGGCCTGATGAGGCGGAAATCATGACGGCCGCGCCACAAACCGCAAAGCGGAGTCTGCTTCTGAAAACACGCTTGGGCCTTGGGGCCGTCGTGCTGGGATCAGGCACCCTGCTGGCGGCCGCAATCCTTTACTTCGGGATGCAGACCGTCGCCAGCCGCCTGGAAACGGCACTGGCATCGGAAACCCGCATGGCACGATATGCTGCTCTGTCGACCCAGGCGGCCACATTTCTTGTGATCGCAACCGAGTCGATACAGACCGGCCAAACGGTCGAGTCTCGACTCGATCGCCTTTCGCCGATCCAAGACCAAATTGGGGCAACGTTTCTGAACCTTCGTTCCGATGTGGAAGATGCCGTTGCCGCGGTTCAATCCCTGGGGCTGGACGAACAATCGCGATACGGAACCCAATCCCTGGGTCTGGCCAGAATGGAGGCGCTGCTGGCCAGCACGCTGGAAGGGCTAGCCGACGCAGACGCCGATCAGGCCCAGCTCCGCGCCTATGTCGACTCGTTTGCGTCGGCGTTTGATCCCCTTCTCAGCCAGGCGGTGAATACCGAGGTACTGTTTCGAAACTCCGTCATGGCGGGAATCGAAAGGACCCGCTGGGTTCTGACCTGGGCGGCACTGGCACTGGCACTGTTCGCCTTGCTCAGCACGGCGTGGTTCTATTTTGGCCTGGTGCGACCGCAGTTCTCTCGTCTGGATCGGCTGCGCAACGCGGCGGTTCAGGTCGGCCGATCCGAATTCGCAATTTCGCTGCCTCAAACCCGCAATGATGAGATCGGCCAGTTATATGGCGAGACCAACCGCATGGCCGCTGCATTGAGAAAACGCCAGGCCGAGGTTGACGCAGAATGGGCCCGGTTGAACGAGACCATTGCCCAGCGAACCTGCGAACTGAGCGCTGCAAATGAGTCCCTGTCCAAGATCGACGAAAACCGGCGCCGCTTTTTTGCTGATGTCAGTCACGAACTGCGCACACCGCTGACGGTCATCATGATGGAAGCTCAGATAGGCCAGAGGGATAACCAGAACGCGCCAGAGGCGTTGGCAACAATCGAAAGCAGCGCGGCAAAACTGAACCAGAGAATCGATGATTTGCTGCGCGTCGCCCGTTCCGAAACCGGTGAGCTGGCTCTGGAACCAACCAACGTTGCACTATGCGATCTGATGCAAACAGTTGTGAGCGACATTCAACCTGAAATCGACGGCGCCGACATGCAGCTTGAAACGGGCGACTTCCCGGATTGTTCGTTGCACTGTGACCTGAACTGGATTCGTCAGGTCCTGCTCAGTCTGATACGCAATGCGATCCGACATGCGCGGGACGGGAAGGCGTTGTTGCTGTCCGGTCAATCGGTTGATGGTGGCGTTCAAATACAGCTGACCGATAACGGCCCCGGAATTCCCGACGGCGCCCAAACCCGGATCTTCGAGCGGTTTGTACAAGGAGGGGCAGCAAACAGTCAGGGTTTCGGTGTCGGGCTGGCACTGGCCAGGTGGGTTATAGAGGCCCATGAAGGAACCATTTCGGTGGCAAGCCCGGTTCCGCGTGAAGACGCCTTGGGATCAAATGCCGGTACAAATGTCTGCATTCGACTACCACTGGCGGAGGCATAGAAAAATGGTCTCCAGACTGCTGATCATAGATGACGACCCCAGAATCACGTCGGCCCTTGTCCGGGGCCTGTCGCTGCACGGCTACTCAGCCGAGGCTGAAAACCGCGCCGACCAAGGGTTGGAGCGGTTGAAAAGCGGTGTATTCTCGGGCGCGATTGTCGATGTCATGCTGGGAACCGACAGTGGTATCGAACTGGTCCGGGCCGCGCGTCTTGCCGGGGTCGGAATCCCGATATTGATGTTGTCTGCCCTTTCCGATGTCGATCATCGTGCCGCCGGGCTTGAAGCCGGGGCCGATGATTACGTCATTAAGCCGTTCAGCTTTGATGAGCTTGTCGCCCGGTTGCAGGTACAGGAACAACGCGTGCTGTCTCAGCGCCCGGACCCCGCGCGCCTGTCGTCGCGGGACAGAACACTTTCGATCCGCGAGACACGCATTGCGCTCACCGAACGTGAATTCGAACTGCTCACACTGCTCAACAGCAAGGCCGGATCGCCAATATCCCGAGGAGAACTGTTTGACACGCTCTGGTCACAGGACGGGTCCAGTAACGAAAACGTGGTGGACGTCTACATCGGATATCTGAGAAAGAAATTGGGGTCGGATGATTTTGGATTTGAAATCAAAACCATACGCAATCAAGGCTTCTGCCTTCAGGGAACTGCTCCACTGTCAGATGACGCCTGAGTACCGACCAAAGTCTAAATCCTTCTTATGAATTAAGAGTCGCACGGGCGCATGAGACCTGCCACATTGCTCGCAAGCACATTCTAGGAGGAGGACCCTGATATGGCTTGGAACAGACCTGTTATTCGCGAAATCGAATGCGGCATGGAAATCAACATGTACGGCCCCGATCACGACGATGAGCGCGGTGGCGGCCTGATTTGATCAGCTGCAAGCGCCAACATTAAATGACGTTGCGCGCAATAATACTTGGGGCCGCTGCTGGCGGCGGCCTTCCGCAATGGAATTGCGGATGTGAAAACTGCAATCTGGCCCGAAGCGGACATATCCCGGCGCAGACGCAATCATCACTCGCGGTCTCACCCGATGGCCAGAACTGGGCCATCCTGAACGCGTCTCCGGATATTCGAACGCAGATCGGCAATACGCCTGTCCTGTATCCGTCCGGGTTGCGAGAGGTGCCGATTCAATCGGTGCTGGTGACAAATGGTGACATCGACCATGTGGCCGGCTTGCTGACGCTGCGCGAGATGCAGTCATTCACGCTGTTTGCAACCCAGAGCATTCAGGACGTCATCGCGCAGAACCCGATTTTCGACGCCTTGAACGCCTCGGTCGTGACTCGCGCGCCTATCTCGTTGAATCAGACGTTCGATCTGGTTCCCGGCTTGCAGGCAACATTGTTTTCGGTGCCCGGCAAAGTGCCTCTGTATCTGGAAGGGGAACATGTCGAAACCGAATTGGTTGGCGAACAAACCGTCGGAGTGGCGCTGAGCGCGCAGGGGAAGACGGCATATTACATACCGGGCTGTGCCGCATTGACGCCCGAGCTGCGCGCCCGACTTGACGAGGCCGATCTTTTGTTTTTCGACGGCACGCTTTGGCACGACACGGAAATGGTGCAGGCCGGGTTGGGTCAGAAAACGGGCAAGCGCATGGGCCATATGTCGATGGACGGCCCCGATGGATCGATCGCTGGTTTCGCCGATATGAAAATCGGCCGGAAAGTGTTCATCCACATGAACAACACCAATCCGGTTCTGCGCCCCGACAGCGCCGAGAACGCCCGGGCAAGGGCGAAAGGCTGGACGATAGGCCAGGATGGCATGGAGATAACGCTATGACCCAAAGCCACAAAGAGTTCGAGGCCCGACTTCGTCAGATCGGAGCCGAGCGTTACCACGACCTTCATCCGTTTCATCATCGCCTGCACGGTGGTCAATGCACGCCTGACGAAGTGCGGGCTTGGGTGATCAACCGCTACTATTATCAGCATTCCATCCCGATGAAGGACGCCGCCTTCATGTCGCGTGTAGAAGATCCTGCGCTGCGCCGAGCCTGGCGGTCGCGGATCGAAGATCATGACGGCACGGAAGACAACGAAGGTGGTATCCGGCGCTGGTTGCGACTGGCCGAAGCCGTCGGTCTGGATCCGGACTATGTCGCCTCATGCGACGGCGTATTGCCTGCCACCAGATTTGCGGTGGACGCTTACGTGCGATACGTCCGCGAAAAGTCGTTGCTGGAAGCGGTTGCGGCCTCACTCACTGAATTGTTTGCTCCCAAGATTCATGCCAACAGGATCGAAGGCCTGCTTCGGCATTACGATTTTGCGGATGACAGCTCGCTTGCCTATTTCCGCAACCGCCTGAAAGAAGCCCCGAAGGATGTGGCCTTTGGTCTGGCATGGGTATTGGATCATGCCGACACCGCTGAAAAACAGGACGCGGCAGCCAAGGCACTGATTTTCAAGACCGATGTCCTCTGGTCGCAGCTGGATGCCCTGTGGGGCGCCTATGTCGAACCTGCACGAATTCCTCCTGGGGCATGGAAGCCGGACACCGGTTTACGGATGCGGCAGGCGTCGTAATGTTGGCGCAGGAGGTCCCCTTGCTACCGCGTGGTGTCCGCATCCATTTCGATTCCGTGCGAGAACAATGGGTTCTGCTGGCACCTGAACGGGCCGTGACGTTGGATCAGATCGGACATGCGATTCTGAGCGAAGTTGACGGCCAACGCAGCTTTGGTCAGATCACCGCGAGACTGTCCAGGCAATACAACGCCCCGGAAGAACAGATTGTCGAAGACAGCTCGGGGTTTCTGGATGCCCTTCGGGCCCGTCGCTTTCTGGATGTCATCTGATGCAGGTAAAACCCCCTCCCCCCATTGCCATGCTGGCCGAGCTGACGCACAGATGTCCGTTGTCCTGCCCCTATTGCTCCAACCCAGTCGAAATGGCCAAACTCGACAATGAAATGGATACCGAAAGCTGGGCACGTGTTTTCAGAGAAGCGGCGGCACTTGGTGTCTTGCAATTGCATCTTTCCGGTGGCGAACCCGCATCCCGCCGCGATCTGGTTGCGCTGGTCAATGCCGCGCGTGAGGCCGGGTTGTACACCAACCTGATCACGTCTGCGATCGGCCTGTCCGAGCGACGCCTGTATGAGCTGGACGAAGTCGGCCTGGACCATATCCAGCTTTCTCTTCAGGGCACCGACGCCGCGATGGCGGATAAGGTAGGCGGCTATCGCGGCGGGTTTGACCGCAAGATGAAAACGGTCGAATGGATCAAGAAGATCGGGTTTCCGCTGACCCTGAACTTCGTGCTGCACCGTCACAATGCCTACCAACTGCCGCGGGCGCTGGAACTGGCACAGGAGATGGGTGCCCGGCGGATCGAAGTTGCAACAGTGCAGTTCCACGGCTGGGCCTTGCGGAACAGGGATGCGTTGATGCCGACGCGGGAACAGGCGCAACAGGTGACGCGACAGGTGGCCGAGGCCAGGAAAGACCTCAAGGGGCAACTGGTCATCGATTATGTTCCAGCAGACTATCACGACGACTACCCCAAGCGATGCATGGGCGGTTGGGGGACAACCGGGCTGAACGTGGCGCCAGACGGTCAGGTTCTGCCCTGCCATGCGGCACAGTCCATCCCGCATCTGACATTTGACCGGGTACAGGACAAACCGCTTGCGGATATCTGGTTCCATGGCAGCGCGTTCAATGCCTATCGCGGAACGGATTGGATGTCGGACCCGTGCAAAACCTGCGAACGCAAAACCATTGATTTTGGTGGCTGCCGCTGTCAGGCCATGGCCGTTATCGGAGACGCAAGCGCCACTGATCCGGTTTGCATCAAATCACCCCACCATCAGACCCTGCAAAACCAGGCAAACGAACATGCCGCCAAATCGGATGCACCCTTCACATATCGTACCGCACCCGGTGCGGCGAGAGAGCCTGCGGAATGACCCTAACCAAGAACCGCACCGCTGGGCCCGGGTACCAGGGTCAGGATCCGGTCGGAAAGCCGCCGTGCTTCGGGTTTGGAATGCGTCACGAACAGGGTCGCCGGGCGATGCCGCGTGATGAGGTCCTCGGTCAGAGTCAGCATCGTCTCGGCCGTTTCGGTATCCAGTGATACAAAAGGCTCGTCCATAATCAGAAATTCAGGCTGCCCGGCAAAGGCGCGCGCCAGAGAAAGCCGGCGCTGCTGACCCAATGACAATTGACCGGGAAACAAATCCCCCTTTCCGTCCAGGCCGACGTCTGACAGCGCGGCGTCAATGTCAGCCTTCGACAGGTCACCATGGATCAGGGCGAGATTATCGAAAGCCGAACGCCATGGCAGCAAAGTGGGTTCCTGAAACACAATGGCAAGCCGATCCGGCCGCACGATTTGGCCTTCGAAATCCGGGTCAATGCCTGCCACCAATCGCAGCAGCGTCGTCTTTCCGATGCCCGATGGTCCGGTCAGCGCGACCGTTTCCCCAGCGGCGATGTCAAATGCAATGGGGCCCAGAACGGCGTGGTGTTCAAAGCGCTTCCTTTGGATGTCAATTCGGATCATGCAGTTCTCCACCGTCGAGCATTGCGCTCCAAAGGTTGAAGAACCAGCCATTCGACAACCAGCATGACAGCAATGAACGAAAACGCGTAGACCAGCACCATTGCCACATCGAACAGCTGAAAATACAAATGGATCTGAAACCCGACACCGGATGAGCGCCCAAGAAACTCGACCACGAGGACGATTTTCCAGATCAGAGAAAGCCCGGACCGTGCGGCAGCTGCGATAAACGGGGCAAGCTGCGGCAGGATCACATGGCGCTGTCGCCTTTGCCACGGCATCCGGTAGACCCGTGCCAACGCATCCAGATCCGGGCTCAGCGCCCGGCCGCCCTCTCGGAGGATCGTTGCGACATTGGGGATTTTGTTCAGCGTAACCGCCGTGATCGCCGCAGCCTCGGTCAATCCGATCCAGAGGTAGCACAGCACGATCAGAACCAGCGCGGGCAGGTTCAGGAAGACAACCAGCCATGGATCAAGCCAGCGGTTCAGCGCATCCGACCGCCCCATGGCCAGGCCAATGATCGTTCCCAATGTCATTGCCAGCACGAACGCCCAGATCACGCGTGACAGGGTCGCGCCAAGGCTGCGCAGCAACTCTCCTGACGCAAGCTCTTGATGCAACCTGGGGATCAGGTCCCAGGGTTGCGGCAGTATCTGAGGGTCTGCGGTCAGCGACGCCGCAACAATCCACAAGGCCACAAGGCCTGCGATAGACAAAAGCGGCGTGAGGCGCGCATTTTGCATCTGATCCTATTCCACGTCAGCAAAAAGACCCTGCGGCACAGTCGTCGCAGCGCCCACCAGTTCAGCCCCGCCCAATTCGGTCATAAGTTCCAGCATCCTGTTGGCCGCGACCGCATCTACCGGGCGGCGATCGGGAATACCGGCGATCCAATCGAGCTTGAGTTGTTCAAATTGTGCATCGGACTTGACGTTCATCCGCGGTCTGATCGCCTCCCATGCCTCGGGCGAATTGGCCAGCAGGTCCTTGGCGTCGCGGCTGGCGGCAAACAGGCTTTGCGCAAGGTCGGGGTGTTCGTTCAGAAAACTCTCTTTCAGGTAATAGCCCAGCAAGGGCGTATTGGTGTCGAGCCCCAAGGCCTGCCCGGCATCCTCAACCGAGATCAGCTCTTTCATGCCGGACGCTTTCATCTTGGCCAGGAAATGCCAGAAATTGATCGCCCCGGCATAATCGCCGTTCAAAGCAGATTTGAAGATCAGAGGCGGCGCACCGAACACCTGTTCGGTGTCGGCTTTCAAGTCCATCCCGTATTCCTTTGCTGCAAATGCGCGCAGGATCAGCCAGGATTTATCCAGCGGTCCACCCGCGATGCCGATCTTGCCGCCCGACAGGTCCTTCAAACTGGTTGCCGGGCTGTCAGCGGGCACAACCACCCCGCCCACGGCTTTGGAATAAGGGATGAACACATAGTCCTTGCCGGCAGCCCTTTGACGCGCAACCCAAATCCAGTCGGCAACCGCCAAATCAGCCTCATCCCCCTCCACCGCGATACGCGTTGCGCCATTGTCGGCAAACGGTTGAACATCAAGGACAAAGCCATGTTTCCGATCCAGACCGTTCCGGCGAATGGTCTCAAGCTCCCAATTCACCGTTCCGATCTTGAGTACGGCCGCGCGAATGGTCGGCAGGGTTTCGGCGGCCAAAGCCCCCGAACTGAGTGCAAATGCAAGGCACGCGGCAAGAAGTTTGAACATGACCCGATCCCGTTTAATCGCTATTCCGCCTTTCGGCTGATTTCATTCAAGTCTTTGTCCAGTTTGATGTCGAACTGGTTGCCGCCCTTGCAGATGACATCGTCCAGATCGTAACCATCATCTTCAACCTCGATGTCATCCGGGTCCATCTGACACTCGACAGAGACAAGATAGGCCTCGATCTTTGCCACCGTTTCGGCGTCAATGTCGTCGGCGAAAGCCGGGGCCGCCAGAAGCCCGACGGTTATCAACATTCCAAATCTTTTCATGACGTTATCTCTCCGTTACTGAATACTCACCGTAATGCGTTGCGTGTCACCGGTGGAACCGGGGATGCGAATTTCATGACTGCCGGGTTTGATCGCGATAAACGACAATTCGGCGACGCCGGCCTTGTCAAACTCGATGCTGTCCACCGCCATAGGACGGATCTCGATCTTGTTGATCACGATCTCATTCATCCAGATCGCGCGAAAGAAAGACGGCCCCTCGATGGCCAATTCCGCCGAACCGTCAGCGGTGATCTCAAGCTTGTAATACGCGCCGGATTGCAGAACCACGTCCTCACCCAACGGTTGCCCCGAAGCAAGCGTCAGCTTGATGGTTTCCCCGCGGTTGCATTTCGCCAGAAGCCCGGCAAATCCCAGATCATCGCAAAGAGGTGCCGCCGATATCGGCCCACCGAGCGCCGCGACCATTGCCGCGATCATAAGTTTCTTCATTCCTGTCCCTCCCAGAACTTCAGTCAATGGTCACCACACCCCAGGGCTGTTGCCCGACCTGCACCGATTTGATCGCCTTTTCAGAGGCGACATCGATGATGGTGATGTCGTTTGAATTGCCATTCGTGGTCAGCAGATATTTTTCGTCCGGTGTGAAGTCCAACTGCCAGACCCGCTGCCCCACCAAGATATAGTCCAGCACTTCAAGACTTTGCGCGTCAACGACTGCAACCCGGTTTGCGGGCCCCAAAGCAACGAACAGGCGTTTGCCATCCGATGTCACCTTAGCACCGACAGGCTGCAACCATTCCGGCTGCACGCCCGCTACTTCGAAGCTGATCTTGCCGACAACCGTCGGCGTTCCGTCTTCTGCAATATCCATGACCGTGACGGTTCCGCCGATTTCCGATGTCACGAACAGGCGCTTTCCATCCGCTGTATACTGGGCATAGCGCGGGCGCTGGTCGACCAGGACATTATGCTTGATGGAATAATCCTCGGTGGAAATGAAATGCGCCATGTTGGTGGTCTCGGACGTGTTGACCACGAACTTGGCGTCGGGGCTGATCCCCATGCCCTCGGGCTCGACGCCGACCGGAACCTCGGCCAGAATGGTGCGGGTTTCAGTGTCGGTGACCGTCACCAGATTGTCGTCCTCATTGGCGATATAGAGCCGCTTGCCCGAGGGTTCGAGAATGAAAAGTTCGGGGTCCGGACCAGAGGGCAAACTGGGAAGTTCTTCATAGGTCTCTGTATCAAATACCCGGATGATATTGTCATCCGAGGCACAGACATACAGCGTGCCGCCATCCGGACTGACGGTGATCCCGCGCGGTCGGTTGCCGCCTGGAAATTCGGTGATCACCTCCCAGGTTTCGGTATCAACCACGGTAATCGTATTGCCCCGCTCGTTCGAGACAAAAGCCTTGCCCGCAAACACGGGACCCGCGGTCAGCGCAGCACAGGCAACAGTCAACAAAAGTCGTTTCATCAATACCTCCGGTTACTCAAATGCGCGGCAGCTGGATTCCGCCCGATCCAATCCCATCGTATCGAGCGGTGAGACCTGGTGCAGAAACCCCTCTTGCGGACTGACGCTGACAGTGATCGACCCGTCATACAGAAGGATCGGCTGACGCAACTGCCCGTTCCATTCGCGGAATGTCACTTTCTGTCCTTTGAATGCGGCAAGCTCAAACTCGTCCGACAGAGCATAATCCCGAACACCTTCGGGCTCTGCCGTACTGGCGCGGGTCACGGCCTCGCCGATCACGCGCAGTGCAAGCCAGGTGTTGTAGTCTTCGGGGCGGACATAACGGCCTGTCAGATCCTCGAAACGGGTCTGGAACTGGGTCGCGCCCCATGCCTCATGCGCGCCGTGAAACGTCGTCGGACGCAAGCCGCCTGACCCCATCACCGGGCGCGGAGTCCAAAGGTGATAGGACAGATAGCGCGCGAAATAATCAGTTTCGTCTGCGGCAATCACAACGTCATGGTCTCGCGCATCCTGCGTGTCCAATGGCAATTGGCGCTGAACAAGGACGTGACCGGAATCCGTTCTACGAGACCCACCGGTATCCGCAAAGGTTCGATCTTCTGCAATCTTCGCGCCGAACTTTTTGGCTGCGCGGCGATACGCGTCTGCAAGCTGGACATCCTCGGGGTTGGATCCCGCCAACAGGAACCAGTCGCCCCATTTCTTCCAGACGGCAAACTGTGCAACCGCATCGGCCTTCATGGCGCGGGACGGGGCGATATGAAGCAGGTTGCCCCGGCAGTTTGCGTCGCGAAGATCGACATCAGGTGCAGACACGTTGAAAACAAGCGCCCCGGACTCTGCCGCCTTGTCTGTCAGGCGCAACATGTCAGGCGCTTTGGCCAAAAGGACGATCAGGCGCACGCCTCCGGCAAGGATCTGGTCCATTGCGGCATCAGCTTCTTCCGGCGGAACGGCCATCGTGATGGTCTCGTAGGTATGTCCCAGAAATCCGCCCGTGGTTCCGTTATCCTCATCCCCAAGCGCGGCGCCGGCAAACCCCAGGTCGTCCGGTTTCAGATCATATCGCGAGATCGGCAGAAGCGACGGATAGTCGATCCGCAGCACCGCAGCCTTCACATCCAGCGCCGCGGCGGTCATCGCGGATGCACACCAAAGAAGCGCCGCAAGCAGCGGCAGCAGGCGAGTATTCAAGATGTCCTCCCGTTGCCTGAAAGTCAGAGTTCAGATTGAAACACCCGGAGCATAGCGCCCCGAAAAACGGAACCGATACTTTTGGCCGTGTTGTAAAACAAAGCCTATCAGCTTCATCATTGAGCTCGATTCTTATTTTATAAGAATGCGCGTATATGGTTGATCTTGCTGCGGTTTCCCGCGACACCCGCCGATTTTTCAGGGGATGTGACGGGTGACTGGCGAGGTGCGCCCGGCCGTCAGGTCTGACAGAAGAAACGCCGAGAGCGCGCAGCGTCTGCCAACGCTCTGCGCATTCAGGGAGGACATGGAATGCATCGACGATTTCTTCTTGCCGCAACCGCCGCTCTGCTGGTTCCGGGTCTGGTTTGGGCCCACGGGCCGACCCGGCAGAAAGTCACGCTGACTGCCGAGGTCGCAGCCTCACCAGAGGAAGTCTGGGCCGTTGTCGGGAACTTTGATGACATGTCGTGGCATCCGGCTGTGTTTGCGACCGAAGGAAACGGCGGCAACGAGGTCGATGCGACCCGATTGCTGACACTTGGCCAGGAAGGCGGTCCGACGATCAATGAAATTCTGTACAAGTACAGCGCGGAAAAAATGAGCTACTCCTACCGGATCACCGAGGTCGCGGTAGAGGTGCTGCCTGTCACCAACTATTCGTCGCATCTGACGGTAAAACCGCGCGACGGAGGTGGTTCGATCATCGAATGGCGCGGTGCCTTCTATCGCGGGTATCCAAACAACGATCCTCCGGCCGAGTTGAATGACGAAGCCGCCATTGCCGCCGTGACCGGCGTCTATCAGGCGGGTCTCGACGCGTTGATCGAGCGGTTCGGTGCGGCAAGTTAGCCAACTGCTGATGTTGTTTTTGGCGCTCTCTGGCAGCCCGACACTGGCACAGACAGCATTCATCACCTGTCAGAACGGTGAGGAACTAAGCCGGATGGATCTTGCGCGGATGCAGGAAACGGCCCGCTGGCCCCTTCCTGGCAAGCCTGCGGGTGTGGCGGTTGGTCTGGATGAGACGCTGTTCACCGTGTCCCCGGACAGCAAGATGGTCAGGCGTTTGTCTGCCGAGACCGGTGAAACGATCGCACAAGTTACGCTTGAAGGGGGGCCGATTGGAATCGCACTGGATCAGGATCGCGGGCGGGTTTTCGTCTCGGACTGGTACAACGCCCGACTGTGGGTGCTGGACAGTGAAACTCTGAAAGTTCAATCCGAGTTGCCCACTGGAGCCGCCCCGGCGGGTATTGCGATGTCGAAAGACGGGCGTTTTCTGGCGTCGGCCGACAAGGACGCGGACCAGGTGTCGGTTTTCGATGCCGACACTCTTCAGCCTCTGCACCGCAGCCCGGTTGGATCACGCCCCTTCGGGCTGCGTTTTGACCCGGATGGGCGTCTGTTCGTCGGCAATGTCGGCAACAATGATGTCAGCGTGGTCGATGCGGAAACTGGCGCCGTTCTCGCAACGGTCCCGGTCGGGGAACGCCCTTACAGCATCGCCTTCGCCCACGGCCGGGCGTTCGTCACGAACCAATATGCCAATACGCTCAGCGTCATATCTCTGGAGACGCTCGAACATGAGGGCGTGGTTGATGTTGGAGAATACCCCGAAGGCATTGATGCGACGGCGGGCGAAGATCTTCTGGTCATCGCAAACTGGTTCGACAACACCGTCAGCATCGTGGACCCGCAGGCACTGTCGGTGGTAGAAACTATGGAAACCTGTGATGGGCCCCGTGCCTTTGGCAGGTTCCTGCAAGGAGGACGACCATGAAAGTTTCTCATCTGATTACAGTCCTGTTCTGTGTGCTGGCGGCTCCGGTTTGGGCATCCAACGAGGCATGGGAAAATGTCCGAGCGATGTTGTATGGCGACCGACTGATGCAAAACGGAGATGCGTTCATCGCGATTGATGCCCCCTATCGCACGCCCGATGATGCGCGGGCTCAACTGGCGGCTCAGGTTGCGGCCCCTCGGGGAACGAAAGTGGCCAAGGTGACGTTGGTGCTGGACGAAAACCCGATGCCGGTTTCTGCCGTGTTCGAGTTGGAAGAACCATTGCCGGGTTTCTACTTCGACGTGACCATGCGCGTGAACGGCCCGACCCCGATGCATGTCATCGCCGAAACCACGGATGGCCGCCTTTGGGTATCGGAAACTTTCGTCAAAACCTCGGGCCTTGGCGCTTGCGCGGCACCTCCCGGAACTGATCCGGAACTGGCGTTGGCAAACCTTGGAACGATGGAGGCCGAACTGGTGGGCCGCGTCCCTGCGTTGAACACGCGGGCACGATTGTCCAGCCTGGGGGCGAACCGGGCCAACAAGATGGATCTGAACATTGATCACCCGTCGCATTCCGGAATGCAGATGGATCAGATTTCCCTGCTGTTCATCCCGATGCGATATGTAGAGACCGTGGATATCGATCTTGATGGCGCGGGGTATGTCCAGATGACGGGGTCGATTTCACTGTCCGAAAACCCAAGGGTCGGCATTTCCGTTCCAAGCAGGGCGCAAGCGGTTGACGTGACCATGACGGATACGGACGGCACGGTCAGTCACTTACACAAAAAACTGGCGGGTTTTTAGATCAGCCGCCTCCGGCAACGGGCTGGCCCGGGGCTGGCTTTACCCGTTCCAGCGGATAGCCCCACAAGGCCCAGCCGTCGGTACCTTCCGGGAACCAATAGACTTTGGTGTATCCCCATTCGATTGCGCGTCGGGCGGCATTCCAGCTCATCCAGCAATCTTCTAGACAAAAGAACACGAGACCGTGGTTGATATCGCCATCGGTGCTGGCCTCTAGACCGGTACGAAAATAGTCTGTCGTAACATCGGCAATTGCGCCGTAGCCGACATTGGGCAACCACAGTGATCCCGGAATGCTGTCGCGCGGCTTGTCGCGCCAGATCGTGCCTTCAGGCAGATTGGCCGGTTTGGGAGGCTGCGGCAAAACGTCGATGAACGCGACGCTTTGTTCCTGCCATAGGCCGTACGCCTCTTCCGGGCCGATGACCGTCCCGCCGGTTATCTGATCCGGCACCGGCGCGCGGTAGTGGTCCATGCGATAATCACTTGGTTCGGGTACTGTCTGCGCTATTGCGGCAGTCGAGATCAACGCAATTGCCACCGTTGCCCGCATCATTGCGACAGGTCCAGAACCTCTGTCCCCAGATCATTCACCAAGGGAACACCGGCCTCGGCCAATAACGAATTGATCCCGCCCTGGTTACGCCGGATCAGGGAATTCAGCTGTCTTTGCCATACCTTCTCACCCTGCCGCACGCCCATGGTGATGCGATAGAACAGGCGCGGTGGCAGCTCTTCCTTGACCAGCGGGATCACCTTGAAATCAGGATAGTCTGCCTTGACCAGTGGTCCGCCCAGCGGACCCCAAAGAATGGCCGCATCGATCTCACCTGTTTGCAGGTCATCCAGCATGTCGATGGCCGGGCTTTCCACACGTCGGTCAACGAAGAGGTTATAAGGCTTGGCTTGCCCGATCAGCCCGTTCCGCGCCATATGAGCCGCGGGTGGTGTACCCGCCACGATCCCGATCCGTTTCCCTTTGAGCAGGGGATCTTTCAGCCTGTCCACCTGGGCCAGATCACTGTCCATCGGCACGATCAGCGCATAGGCGGACGTGTAGTAGTGGTTGGTGTTCTGCACCAGCTCATGACCTTGCGCATAACCGATCACCACATCGCAACGTTTGGCGGCCAGCGTGTTCCGTATGAAGCCCGTTGCCTGCGGAAACCAGACATATTGCACGGGCAATTCCAGCTTTGCGGCAATCAATTCGGCCAGTTTGTTTTCAAATCCCGATCCATCCTCGGATGACATGGGATAGTTGGCTGGATCCGCACAGACGCGAAAAGCCGTTCTTGAAACCAGGTCAGACGTCTGCGCCGACACGGGCACTGCCTGACAAAGCCAGACGCAAAGTCCGAAAATCGGCAGGTAGGCCTTAGCCCATACACGCATCTTCATCCTCGCGGATCACGTCGGATTTCGCCTCTTTCTTGGGCGGGCGGCCACGCGGGATCGCGCCCGATCCATGAGCCTTCAAGTATACATAGATGTCATCCAGAAAGCACATCACATTCGGGTTGTCGCCAAATCCCGGCATTACCGAGTTTTCAGCGGCGTTCACCACCTGGCGGCCATTGGTGACGACATCAACGAAGTCGTAATAATCCATTTCCAGCGCAGACTCTTTCAGAGCCGGCGCATAGGTCGAGCCCTCGCCATCCGGGCCGTGACAGACATGGCATTCCGCGTGATAGCGCCGGAAGCCCGAAAATGTCATCCAGTCTACGGTTCCATCCTCGGCCACGTTGAATGTCGGGATATCGTCTTCGGTGTAATACCGTCCATCTTCGGAATACGCGACTGCCAGATTGTCAGCGATCGCGGCAACAGGAAGGCACAATGCAAGAATTGATGCCAGAAGACGTACAGAATGGTTCATGGAACGCTCGTTTCTTTTCAAGTGAATACCGGCGCGGCCCTATTGAACCGCGCCGGCCAGATCTTTGGCTTAGTTCGGCAATGCGAACACGGTGAGCTGACCGCCCAGCGCGGTATAGTCGCTGAGTGCGGCATAGCCACCCACGGCGCCCAGACCGTCATTCGGGTTGGTCAAACCAGCCGCCAGACCGATACCGGCCCAGCCACCGACACCGGACAGGATGCCGATATACTGCTTGCCACCTTGCTCGTACGTCATCACGTTGCCGATGATGCCAGAGGGCGTTTTGAACTTGTACAGTTCTTCACCTGTTTCTGCATGAACAGCCTTCAGATACCCTTCGAGCGTTCCATAGAAGACAACGTCACCCGCTGTCGCCAGCGCACCCGACCAGACCGAGAACTGCTCTGGCAGTGACCACTTGATGCTTCCATCAGTGTTGTCCCAGGCAATGAAGTTGCCCATGCCACCATGGCTGTCTGGTGCCGGATACATCGCCAGAGTTGCACCCACATAGGGCTGACCAGCGGTATAGGACACGCGGAACGGCTCATAATCCATGCAGACATGGTTGGTTGGCACATACATCAACTGAGTCTTCGGCGAATAGGCCGCAGGCTGTTGGTCCTTGGTGCCCAAAGCCGCCGGGCAGATACCGGTCGAGTTCACGTCCTCGCCGTTCTGTTCCGTCGAATACTGCGCAACCACGGCCGGGCGGCCATAGGTTTCGCTGTTGGGATCCATGTCGACGCCAGTTGTCCAGTTCACAACCGGGTCGAATTTTTCGGCCACCAGCAGCTCGCCCGTCACGCGGTCCATGGTGTAACCAAGACCGTTGCGGTCGAAATGGGTCAGCAGTTTGCGCTGCTCGCCATCAATTTCCTGTTCCGTAAGGATCATTTCATTGATGCCGTCATAGTCCCATTCGTCATGCGGCGTCATCTGGTAGAACCATCTTGCCACGCCGGTGTCGATGTCACGCGCCATGATGGTCATGGACCAGCGGTTGTCGCCCGGACGCTGCGCCGGGTTCCAGGTCGACGGGTTCCCGGTGCCATAGTACATCAGGTTCTCGTCCAGATCCGCGGAATACCAGCCCCATGTGGTGCCGCCGCCGATCTTCCACTGATCGCCTTCCCAGGTGTTTGTACCCGAGTCCGCGCCAACCGGCTTACCCAGATGGGTGGTCTTTTCCGGATCAACAAGAATGTCCGAATCCGGCCCCATGGAATAGGCCCGCCAGACCTGCTCGCCCGAGTTCATGTCATAGGCCGTAACAGACCCGCGCACACCGAATTCGCCACCCGAGATACCGACGATGACCTTGTCCTTGATTGGCAACACCGTGGCCGTGTTGGTTTCACCAATCGCCGGGTCGCCATTCTGGACTTCCCAGACGACATCGCCGGATTTGGCATCAAGCGCCACAACCTTGGTGTCGGCCTGATGCAGGAAGATCTTGCCATCCGCATAAGCCACACCGCGGTTCACCGTGTCACAGCACATGACCGGAATCACGTCCGGATCCTGCTTGGGCTCATACTTCCAGACGATTTTGCCCTCATTTGCCAGATCCAAAGCATAGACAATGTTCGGGAACGGCGTGTGGACATACATCATGTCACCAATCACCAGCGGTGAACCCTCGTGCCCGCGCAGAACACCGGTCGAGAAGGTCCACGCCACTTGCAGATCACCTACATTGTCTGCGTTGATCTGATCCAGTTCGGAATAGCGCTGATTTTTGTAGTCACCCGTCTGGATCGCCCATTGTTTTGCGTTCTCCATCTGGGCAACCAGGTCGTCATTTGCATAGGCCGTGGTGGCCAGTGCAATGGCAATCCCGGAGGTCCAAAGCGATAGATTTTTCATTCAATCTCCTCCCTTTCGTGCAGCGATCTCTCTCTGCATTGCAACACCTCACCCAGGTCGGATTACGGTGTCTGTTGATGCTCGCCCCGACCGACGGTTTTCCGGTCGCTTAGGTGGGAGAGCAATGCGATCTCCTACGACCCGCTGTCCTCAAAGGTCGCAAGATATGCTATGATGTTGGCCCGATCGTCCTCTTTTCGCAGCCCGGCGAAGGTCATCTTGATCCCCTTCGCGTAGTCGCGCGGTTTCGTCAGAAACGCGTCCAGTTCTTCGGGTGTCCAAACCAGCCCTTCTTCGGACAGCGAAATCAACACCGGTGAATAGCCAAATCCTTCTACGGTTGCGGCCTGACGTCCAACAATGCCGTTCAGCATCGGCCCCACCTTGTTTTCAGCCCCCTCGCCCACCGCATGGCAGGCCTTGCACTTGCGAAAGACTTTCTCACCCGCTTCGGGGTCGCCTTCGGCACTTGCGAAGGCGGGGGAAAGCATGAGGCAGGTTGCTGCGAATACCGTTCTGATCACTATCAATCTTTCCTTGCTATTTTCATTGGCTGAGACGTTCCGCGTGCCATTCGACATGGTCGCGCGCAAAACTGTTCACGAAGAAATACGAATGGTCATACCCTTCCTGAATTCTGATCTGTCCGGGCTGGCGGCGCTTTGCCATCATGTTGGCCAACGCTTCGGGTTTGAGCAGATCAAGGAACTGATCATCCGCGCCCTGATCAATCAGCAGGTCACCTTTCCAGCCGTGCTCTTCCAGCAGCAGGGTGGCGTCATGCGCGACCCAGGTGTTTTCGTCGTCACCCAGATAGCTGCTGAGCTGTTTACGGCCCCAATCCGACCGCGTCGGGTGCGCAATCGGCGCAAATGCCGAAAGAGACCCGAATTTGTCGGAGTTGCGTATCGCGATCGTAATCGCACCGTGCCCACCCATGGAATGGCCCGTGATCCCGTGACGATCCTGCACAGGGAAATTCTTTAGTACGATGTCGCGCAGTTCGTCGACGATGTAGTCATACATCCTGAAATGGGCCCGCCACGGGTCCCGGGTGGCGTTCACGTAAAACCCGGCCCCCTGCCCCAGATCATAGGCGTCATCATCGGCAACATTGTCACCACGCGGGGACGTATCGGGAAACACAACCGCAACACCGTAATCCGCGGCCGCCTCCTGAAATCCGCCTTTGGTCATCGCGTTTTCATGGGTGCAGGTCAGGCCGGACAAGTACCACAACACCGGCACCGGGCCGGATTTGGCCTGAGGCGGCAGGTAGACGGCAAAGGTCATCTCGCAATCACAGGTCTCGGACGCGTGGGAGTACACGGTCTGCTCCCCTCCGAAACTGCGGTTTTGCGAGATGGTTTTCAAACCCATGTCAGTACTCCACGACCGCGCGGATCGATTTACCCTGGTGCATCAGGTCAAAGCCGTGGTTGATTTCATCAAGCGTCAGCTTGTGCGTGATCATGGGGTCGATCTCGATCTTCCCGGCCATGTACCAATCCACGATCTTCGGAACATCCGTCCGGCCCTTGGCACCGCCGAACGCGGTTCCGCGCCATGACCGGCCGGTGACCAGCTGGAACGGACGCGTTGAAATCTCGGCGCCAGCGGGTGCCACACCGATGATGATGCTTTCACCCCAACCTTTGTGTGCGCATTCCAAAGCGGTCCGCATCACGCCGACATTGCCAGTCGCATCAAAGGTATAATCCGCACCGCCGCCGGTCAGTTCGACCAGATGCGCCACGATATCACCGCTGACGTTCGAGGGGTTCACGAAATCGGTCATACCGAAATGAGTCGCCATTTCGGCCTTGCCGTCATTCAGGTCGACACCAACGATCTGATCACAGCCCGCCATGCGACAGCCCTGAATGACGTTCAGGCCGATCCCGCCCAGACCAAAGACCACGCAACGCGAACCAATTTCGACCTTGGCGGTGTTGATAACGGCCCCGATGCCGGTGGTCACGCCGCAGCCGATGTAACAAATCTTGTCAAACGGCGCATCCTTGCGCACCTTGGCCAGTGCAATCTCGGGCACCACGGTGTGATTGGCAAAAGTCGAACAGCCCATGTAGTGGTGGATCGGTGTGCCATCCAACATGCTGAACCGGGTCGTTCCATCCGGCAACAGACCGGCACCCTGAGTCGCCCGCACTTTCTGACACAGGTTTGTCTTGGGGTTCAGGCAATATTCGCATTCGCGGCACTCGGGTGTGTACAGCGGTATCACGTGATCGCCGACGGCTAAGCTGGTAACGCCTTCCCCGATCTCCAGAACAACCCCGGCACCCTCATGGCCCAAAATTGCAGGGAAAATCCCTTCGGGGTCATCTCCGGAACGGGTAAACTCATCCGTATGACATAGACCGGTCGCCTTGACCTCGATCAGGACTTCACCTGCTTTCGGGCCGTCCAGCTCAACCTCCATGATTTCCAGAGGTTGGCCTGCCGCCACAGCAACCGCCGCGCGTGTTCTCATCTCCGTCTGTCCTCCCATGGCACCGGAATCAACCGCAGTCCGGCAGCTTGGGTCGAGTATGGGGGCGAGCACCACGTGCAAACAATTAAGACAATGGTGTGTATTGGGTTGAATGGACTTCGCGCGCACATTTCATGCATGATGTCCGCGTGGAGGAAAGCTGTGATGTCAAACGGCAAGCTGATTGTTTTGGCGCTGGCCTGTCTGGGTGCGGCTGGCCCTGGCTTGGCTGCGGATTTCTCCGATCCAACATGGCCGTGCATTCAGCGCAAGGTCGAGGACCTGTCGCTGGGCCTCATGTGGCCGTATCAGGTTGTTGACGGCGAAACCGCTAAAAACACTGCCGACATCGACGAAATCGCCGGGCTGTTGGCCCTGAGGCGGATCGAACTGGAAGACCTTCGGCCCCAGGTTGCAGAGTTCGCCGCGCGGTACAATGGGGATCCGGATATTCTGGGTCAGGTGTTCCAGCGCGTCTTTGACACCTTGTCCAAAAGGCGCAAGCACATCATCGCGGGGATCGGAGAGTTTTCGCTGAAGCAGATCGATCTGGCCGAAAAGATTGATCTGGCCAGGGTGGAAATGGACCAAGCCCTGTCTTCCGACCCGCCCGACCATGACCGCGTTGACGCCCTGGAAGAGCAATTGGATTGGGATCAGCTTATCTATTCTGACCGTCAACGCTCGATCACCTATCTGTGTGAAACGCCGCAAATCATCGAGCGGCGCCTGTTCGCGATTTCGCAAATGCTGCAACAATTGACCTCAGACCAGGGTTGACGCAGCGCCCTCGGGGGCAAGAAGGGACACATGAAACACGTATTGATCATCTTTCTGACGCTGTCGCCCCTCTCGGCCCTGGGCCAGTCCCCGCTCAGCGGCGTTGACATGACCCTGCCCAAAATGACCCAAGCGCAAATGACCCGCGCCGATGTCGTGGCCCAGCTTGCGGCTGCAACGGCCGACGCCCCTGCCGATTTCACCCGGGTCTGGCTGAACAATCTCGACTTGTCCGGGTTGGATTTCAGCAACGCAATCCTGCGGGCGACGTCATTGAACGGCACCAATTTGTCGGGATCCACTCTGGACGGCGCGATTCTCAGCCAATCCTGGATGATCGGCGCCAACCTTTCAGGCGCATCGCTTGTCGGGGCCGAGCTGTTCCAGACCCAGCTCAGCCGGGCGGATCTGAGCGATACGGATTTCACAAATGCCAGAACAGCCGCCGATTTCACCAAGGCCAATCTGAACCGGGCAGTATTCAAAGGGGCGGATTTTTCGGCCGACATGCGCAACCAATCCATGGGGCTTATGCGCGGTGTTCTGTCCTCGGCTCGTGGATCGGACGTGGATTTCACTGATGCGCAAATGTCCCGCGCCGATCTGGAATTTGCCAAATTGCCTAACGCCAATTTCACCAATGCCGATTTGTCGATGGCTACATTGGGCGGGGCTGACCTGACAGGGGCCACTTTGTCCGGTGCCGATTTTACGAACGCCGATTTGACGGCGACGCGGCTGACTGCTGTTCAGGGCGCAGATCAGGCCAATCTGAACGAAGCGAAAAACGTGGATCGGGCCATTCGCTGACCGGGCTATTCCCATTCGAGTTCGGTGAATGCGACCGTTGCATTGCGCGGGTTGTAGGTGTCAAACAAGTCCCAGTGCACTGCTTCTTCCTGAGCGATCGTTTCAACCGCATCCCCCAACCGCTGGCCACTGTCGATTGCTTTGCGTGTGTCGCTTTCCAGCACGTTCAAATAGCGCATCATATCCTCGGCCCCTTCAGGCCACGCCAGGATCGGCCCACCATGGCCCGGTACGATTTGGGTGACCTCAAGCCCGGTCATCTGTTTCAAGACGCGTTGCCAGCCTATCAGTTGACCATCCAATGCCGGGGTGTGCCGGTGAAATACAAGATCGCCGGTGAACATGACGCCGGTGTTTGCATCCATCACGGTCAAGTCATTCCCGGTATGTGCCCGGGGCCAGGCCCGCAGGATCAGTTTGCGCCCACCCAGATCAATCTCGTGCGTGGTTTCGACGGCGATGTCGACGGAAATCGGCCCGATGCCCACATAGGCGCTTTCGCCGATCGCGGCGCTCAGGCTTTCGACATAGTTGCCCAACCGGTCCAGCAACGCTCTCTCCAGCCCCACATGGCCAACAACCTGCGCACCTGAAAGGGCCAAAGGCTCTGTACCCAATGTGTGATCGGGATGCATGTGAGTCAAAATTACGTGACTGACTGGCTTGTCCGTCTCGGCCCGAATGGCCCGCCAGACAGCCTCGCCTATCCATGGTGCCGTTCCCGTGTCAATCACTGCGACACTCTCCTGGCCAATGACAAACCCGATATTGGACACGTCGCCCAGATTGTCCGCGTCGGGTTCCGCTATCAAGCCGCGATGCACGAACAGACCCGGCGCAGCTTCTTCAAATTCCAGAGCCTGGCCAATGGGTTGGCAATAAGGCGCGCCGCTGCGCCGATCGGACAGCGGAGGAGGAGTTGATTTCAGCTTCTGCTCGCATTCAGCCTGGGATCGGGCTTCGTAACCCGGCAAAAGTTGTTCTCTGCAAGGCTCTGCCGCGACCTGCGCGCATAGCAAAATTACGGCTTCAAACATGGCAGCCCTCCGACCGGAACATTGGCACAGATCTCTGCCCGAACCACCGCGCCTTTCGTCGGCATGTATTTTCCCCGCATTTTGTGGCACATTCTTGGCCACCGGTTGCCGGAGGAGACACCATGGCCAGAGCACTAGCACCCGCAGCGATCCTTTCTCTTGCGCTGTCCCTGCCTGCATGGGCACAGCAGCCGATCAAAAATCCGCTGGTCGACAGCGAAACCTGGAAGGACCTGCAATACGATGTCGTGGGCGACGCCCAGATCGGGAACGCGGACACGCTGCTTTCGCTGGACGCCCCATACCGGGCGCATGATGCCGCAACGGTGCCGATCGTTTTGAAACAGCTTGATCCCGATGCCCGGATTTCTGCTGCCACCGTCGTGATCGACGAAAACCCGGCCCCGATCGCCGGCGTCTTCAGCTTTTCACCGGCCATGGGTCAGTTGGATTTCGAGATGCGCGTTCGCGTGAACCAATATTCGAATGTCCGCGTGATCGCTGAAACGCCGGACGGGCTTCATATGACAGGCCGGTTTGTCAAAGCATCGGGCGGCTGTTCGGCACCGGCCAGCAAAGACCCAGAGGTCGCATTGGCGTCCATGGGCAAGATGAAGCTGCGCAGCTTTGGGGAAGAGGCGCAGATTTCCACATCACGCCGAGAAGCTCAGATCATGATCCGCCATCCGAACTATTCCGGCCTGCAACGCGATCAGGTCACGCAACTGTTCATCCCCGCGCATTTCATCGACCATATCGAAGTCTGGCAGGGCGATGAGTTGCTGTTCACGATGGATGGCGGCATCTCGATCTCGGAAAACCCGGCTTTCCGTTTTGCCTACAATGACAACGGCTCGACCATGTTGACGGTCAAGGCAACGGATACCGAGGGCAACACGTTCGAAAAAGACCTGCCCAAAGCCGCGGCCAGCTGACGGACGAGCCTGCGTTTATCGGAAACAGACAACCTCGGCTTCTGCCTGCGCCCGGCGCAGGTCAGCCACCATGTTTTCGGCCAGTACCGCGCTTTTGAAAAACGCCATACGCTCTCCCCCGACCCGACGCATAGACAGAACAGTTTCCGCCTGTTCATAATGCTCATACGGCAGGATCGAAGCGATCAAATCGATCGAGCATGAACACCTATCCAGCATCTCGCGGGTTTGACCGTTGGTGACCATACATGCAAACACGTAATCCGCGCGCGCCGCGGTCGGGTAGTCATTGAGCCGATCCGCAACGCTTTGTGCTGACGCTGCAATGGGCGCGGCCAGAATGCCCGCGACCAGGGCCGTAAAGGTGATGCGGCTGCGTTCCCGAATTTGGCCTGACGTTTTCATTCGCGACCCTCCTGCATTCCTTCAAACCGCATTTCCGATCGATAAACGGCCGTGCCGTCACGTTCGGAAACAGCTTCCGCCACAAGGCTCAGATACCAGCCCGGAACCTCTTCTGACACCGTGACGCGAAGAACCAGGTCTCCGAACCCTTGCATCCGGTCGCGGTTCGGATCCTCGGCGAAAGGACGCATGAAAATGGTCCGAACGGGGATGGTTCTGCCACCAATCGCCGCCTCGCCTTCGACGATCTCGGCAGGTTGAACCAGCGCATCCTTGATACGGTTTCGGATGTAAAACGGGCTGCCTCCGGCGGACTCGGCCATATCCCGGATGGCGCTTTCATAGAAAACCATGATCATCGGATTGCCGACGCTGGCCGGAAAAACACCCATGGCGCGGTGTTTGTCATCTTGGCGAAATTCCAGATGGGCCATCTCGTTCCCGTCATCCAAAAAACTGAGAGAGATAAGACCGGTATCGCGTTCCGCCGCATCGGGTCTTAGCCGGTTTGTGACGGTACGCTGATAGATCAATTCCTTGTCACGTTCGATTGTGTCCAGAACGCCATTTTGGAACAGCAAATCATAGGCTTGCTCGGCATCAACCGATGCCGCGGAAACGGCTTTCAAACTCAGAAACAAAACGGCGATGCCGCAAAGAAGCCTTCTCATATCCTGGCCCTCCCAAGGATGAGAGTATGGGCAAATCGCCCCATGTCATCGCCGACTTTTGTCGGTGTTGAGCGTTTGCGCGTGCAGGGCATTCTGTATCTTCCAAAAGATCAAGGACCGCAGCCGAGGCAGCTTGACCGGTTTCGCCATAACCGAAATTTCATGCCGCAATCCGTCTTTGCGCAACGCTTCGCTGCGATCAGCCGTGATCAGAATCGCCGGAACTTGAGTCTGCGTCATCTCTCGGATCCGGTGAATGGCCATCACGCCAGTTTCCCCATCATCCAATTGATAGTCGGCCAGAATGATATCCGGGGGCATTCCTATGTCTTTTATGAATTGCAGCGCTTCCTTCGGCGACCGAGCCGGCAGAACACTGGCGCCGTTCTGTTCCAGCCACTGGGTTGTTCCAAAAAGAACATCGCGGTCGTTTTCAATCACCAGAATGATGAAATCCAACGGCAAGTCGCCCGTATTGGCCAGAAGATCCAAGGGTTCGATGGTGCTTGGCCCACTTTCGACCCTGTCCATTTCTATGCTGAACACTGAACCAATGCCAGGTTTGGACCGCAGCGACAGCTTGTGACCCAACAGCCGGCAGGCGCGGTCCACGACGGACAAACCCAGCCCCATGCCGGACCCCAATGGCACGTTTTCGGCCCGAGTGAATTCCTCGAACACGCGTTCCTGGTCTTTGCGTGCGATACCGATACCCGTATCCCAGACCTGCAAAATGACCTTGTCGCCGCGCCTGCGGCACCCCACCAGAACCCGACCACCCGGTTCGGTATACTGGATGGCATTCACGACCAAATTCTGGATTGAGCGCAACAGATAGACCGGGTCGGATTTCACGATTTCCGAACACGGAACCACATCAAGCGTCACATTCTTGCTCTCGGCCACCAGCGTTTGGTCGCCCTGTATCCCTGCAATCATCGTAGCAAGGCTAACTTCTGTGGGTGAGACCGTGTCCGGGTCAGCGGTTTCAAGCCGCGATATATCCAGCAATGAGTGCAACAGTTGTTCAGCAGATCCAAACGCACCGTCCAACCGCTCCATCATCTCATGAAGCTCTGTCTCACGCGTGATCTCCAGCAGGGTCGAGATCATGAGTTTTGCGGCATTGATCGGTTGAAGCAGGTCGTGGCTGGCGGCCGCAAGAAATCGTGTCTTGGAAGAAACCGCAGCTTCGGCGCGTTCCTTTGCGATCCGCAGCGCCTCTTCCACCCGCGCTTTTTCTTCGTATTCCTGAACCAGCTTGGCGTTGGCATGGGTCAACTCTGCCGTGCGTTCCATAACCCGGTTTTCCAGGGTTTCGGTCGCGCGTGCTTCGAACGTTACGTCTTTCAGCTCGACCAGAAAACCACCATCCGGTAGCTGGTTGACCTGAATGTCCAATACGCGGTCTGATCCGTCGCGCACACGTTTGCGCAACCAGCCACGGCTTTTCAGCTCGTGTTGCCACTTGCCGATCCTGAGTTCATCATCAGCCTTGATCAGCCCACGCGCCCGCATCAGATCCAAAAGCGTTTGCACTGGCATATTTGCCTGCAAGACGGATAGCGGCAGGTTCAGTATTTCCCGGAACCGCGCATTGTGCATCATGATCTTCGTATCTGACGAAAACGTGCAAACGCCTGAGCTCATGTTTTGGAAAACCGCCTTAAGGTAGTCCTCCTGACGGTCAATAAGGGTTTCTTTCTCATCACGGTTTCTGCGAACAACGGATGTGATATCGGTCAACAGAATGACCACATTCTGAGGCGACGTGTATTGTGCGCTGAGTTGATACCAACGATCCCCACGCAGTTCGATCACGTCGCTGGACACCATCCCGGTATGGCAATTGCGCTCAAGCGCATCCAGCATTTTCGATATGCCATTATCGGACGATACGAATTCAGGACTGTTCTGCACCAACAGAAAAAACCGACCCAGGCTGAGGCCGGGCCCGACAACATCAGACATATCCGGGAAGATCGCCTGAAACAGCTCGTTGCACAGGTTCAAATCACCATCCGTGAACAGCGCAAACCCTTCTTCCATGGAAGACAGGGCCTTGACGAGGCTCTTGCGGGTTTGTTCGCGTTCGTATCTGGCGCTTTCAAGTTCGGTGGTCGCGCGTTCCAGATCGCGACTCTGCTTCATCACCTGCTGCTGCAACTCTATCGCCGATTGAAACGCCAGAAAGGCGGACGGGCCTACATCTTTCTGACGGTTGGCGCGCCGCATCAGCGCATCAATGATCTTGGCCTGTTTGGATATCTGGATCTCTGGCGGGTCGTCAGGATTAAGCATGATCAGCTCAGTTCCCGCTTTTCGGGTTCAAAGAAAGCGACCCCTACAAAGGTCTGGTTCATGTGAACGCCGGATTGCTGTTCGCCGTAGGTGTTGAAGCCAACCACCCGGTGGGATTGCAAAACATCCGAAACCTGTTTGCTCAACTGCTTCTGTTCGATTTCGAGTTTCCGCAGAATACAGTCGAATCCAAGAATGAAATCCGGGGCCGTCCCGGTGTTGTCGCGCACATTCAACCCAGCTTCGAGCGTTTCAATAATCTCCTTCCCGCGCCCCAGTGTCATGATAAGGCCGTCATCGATCGCCGCTAGAAAAGACAGGGATCCCCCCTCCATCGGTTCACGAATGGCACGTACATAGTAATTGAGGTTCTGTCTGAGAAGCAGCGGGTTTTCCGCGAATACCAGCGGCGAAAGATCTTCGGCCGAACACCCGACCAATCGTGCATATTCCTGCGCTGCCGGCGCCCCGTTGATTTCATACACCACCCGTTCTTCCGGGTTGGCGTCGGTGATGATGATCTCTGACCCGATGGGCAGGAAATGATCAAAACCGATACCCTGAAAACCAAGGTTGGTTTCAATCAACAACAGGACGGCAGCATTGTTGTGCGCGCTGCCACCGTGAAAAACGAACGTCTCTTCATATTGAAGGCCATCCCCGGCAGAGCCGCCAAATATCGGCAATCCATCCAGAACGGTTTCCAGCGTTGAAACCAGCAAGTCTTCCTGCTTGGACAATCCATCCGTAAACACCAGCGCCAGCCTGTTCCACCCCGCCGTGTGGCGGAATCTTTCGGCCAGTCGCTGCGCTGCGGCAGCGATCTCCATTGAATTGAGCGGCCTGAGCGACTCGAACAAAATGGACGAACACCGAAAGTTGGACTTTGGAAAGGCCAACAGCAAAAGCGCATGGGATTCATAACCCGATCGCGTGATTTGACCTGCGGTAGTGCAGCCAAATACTGGAACACCCGCAAGTCTTCTGTTCAGGCAACGTGACACCTCTGCCGGGTCAAGAGTGCTGGGAATAAAGGCCAGGACAAAGCAGGACGACAGACTGTCGATTTCCGCGCAGGCTTCTTCAACGGCAGTCGTCGGGTCCAAATCATCGGAACGGCCAATCGCAATGAAATTTGGTTCATGCTCCAGATCCCGCATGTGTCCCCCCTAGTGTTGAAGAAAGGATTTGACCTCCGGTTCGTGTCGCGACTGTCTGGCGACAACCGAGTCGACCAGAACAGCGGCCTGGGTCCGGTTGCGCACCCCAAGGCGGCGCAGCAAAGCGGTGATATGTGCCTTGACCGTCGCCTCGGCCAACGACAGCTCATATGCAATCTGTTTGTTGGATTGGCCCACGCAGATAAGCTTGAGAATTTTAACCTGCTGCGGCGTCAGTGATGAAAGCTCGGGGCTGGATTGGTAGACGGTGCTTTCGGAGGGCTTCAGCTCTTCGACGCGGTTGTATTCGGTGGGTACGTATCTCCGCCCAGAGGTGATCTCCTGAATGGCGTGTTTCAGGGTTTGCGCCGGCGTATCTTTCGGCAGAAATCCCATCGCACCGTGGTCCAGCAAAGATCTTACCAACTCTCCGGATGCCAGTGACGATATCACCAGAACCGGCGCATTCGGACAGCGCTGCCGTAGCTGCTGAAAACCCGAGATACCCGTTACGTCCGGCAATTTCAGATCGAACATGATCAGATCGGGCTTGAAGCCTGCGCCAAGTATTTCAAGTGTCTGCTTCAGCGTGTTGGCTTTTTCAATTCGGCAGTTTTCGAAGCTCAGCTGCAACGCCGCGGCTAACGCATCGCTGAACAGCGGATGATCATCCACGATAAGCACGCTGGACACCTGGTCCACCGGTTTAGGGCATCCCGCAATGTGCATTGCTTCTCCTCCGACAGGAAAGGTACAGCATTTCCCGATCAGTTCAACTGTTTCATTTTGAGACACGCGAAAGATACCATAGATAACAAATGCTTGATGACTCAGCCGGTCTGGTTCCCGAGGAAGACCCTGGCAAACGCCTTCAAATCGGGCGCCGCAGCATTGGGATCAAAATACTGCCTGTCAAAGTCTTGCATGTGTTTGAGTCGACTGGATGAAGGGCCGTCGCGGCGCAGGATGGCAGAAGCCGCTTGCCGCAGCCTGTCTGCGCGGCCAGCCCTGGCACTGCGTCGCAATTCCCGGGCCAACGGATCAATAACCCCAAAGCGACGCAGTGCCCTTGAAACGGCCAGTTTGTGACCGGACATTCCAAACCCCAAACCGGCCAAAAAAACTACAATGGCGGTTGTGGCCATTGGCCAACCCAACAGCGTTGCTGGTGGCGCATCTGCCTCTGCGCCGCCAAGGTTTACGTCTTCGATGGCCGTGCCATAGGCAATGCGTTGCGGTGAGATGACAACCTCTCGGGTTTCACGGGCCACGGTATCAAAGTAACTGAATTGCAAGGGTTCAACGATGCCGGATGTGTCGTTTGAAGGGCGTATGGTCCAGCGCCAGAACGCATGGGTGACCGGCCCTTCCGGGGTCAGTTCGACAAGCCGTTTCTCAGGATGCGGGAAGATCAGGGCCGAAGGCGAAGTCAACTCGGGCATGGGCGGGATCATCTCGGGCGTCGCGCCCAGAGCTTCCAGTCGAATGACGCGCAAGACCCCCTCACCCGGTGCAAGTTGATCCGGCGCATTCGACCACTGATCCGAAATCTGCAATTTGCGAACCGGAAACCACCACTCCTTGGTGGCCGGGGCTTGCGCCACCTGAATGGTCAGCGGCTCTGATTGAATCTCGTGTTCGAACCAGTCGTCATTTTCGTCTGTCAGGGTCAACCTGTGCACAAACGGACCAATTGTAAGCTTGCCTGCCTCGACAGGATAGATCGCCATCCGTCGGATGAACACTTTGTATTTCCGGCCATTGATCCTTTGTTCCGACCAGCTGTCCGGACCCAGTTGCGCCCAGCTGAACCCATCCAGGCGGGGTTGGATAAGTTCTTCGCGCGTGATGTGCCGACGATAGACACCGCGGATCGTCAACAGCACCATCTCTTGGGTGAACGGAACCGGGGCATTGTCTTCGATGGCAACTTCGATCAACGCCTCGGAGGGCAGCACTGTTTTCGACTGCGCCAAAACCTGCATCGGAAATGCAACAAGAAGCAGAAACAGCCACTTCATTCCGGGTTCTCCGTTTCCGGAGGCGAAAGACCAAGCTTTTCCCGGCGTTTGTGTTCGTGTGCGATCCGGGCCGCCATGAATTCACCCGGAACATCGGAAAGCTGATTGAGCCAGCGCAGATCGGCAACCATGAACTTGTCATCAAAGATGCGGCGCACGCCCAGTTGCCCGCGACTGTCCAATTCCGCCAGTCCCAGCATCGTGTTCGCGTTCGTGACCTCACTGCCGGTTCCCGCCGCCCGCGCATTCCCGCGCGCGACAAAACTGTCGGCCTTGGGGCCGGATTTCCGTTCGGGGAAAAGGCTCAACGCCTCTGGGGTGATCTGCTGCCCTGCGTAATAGGCGGCCAGCACATCGAAATTCGCCTGGGCATCCAGGTTTCCCCTGGCCATGGCCTGATCATAGGCTTCCAGCGCAGCGGCCAATTGGCCGGTCCGGGCGTAAGCATTGCCGAGGTTGTATTGGTTCCCGGCGTGCTCGAAAGCACTGGCTGCTTTGTCAAAAACGCCCGCACGGTAGAAGGCAACACCTTGCCAGTCAGGGTCGGAAAACAGCTTTGCAGCCATTGGATACAGACCGATTGCCAATGCGACGCGGCCAAAAGGGGCAGCGCCGCCCAGCGCAAAGGCAACGGCAATACAAGTGGCACCTGCAATCGCGAACCACCTCATGCCCCTTCCCTCCAGAACAAAAACAGCAGGGGGAGCAATGCGAAATACAGCAAGTACCGCCCCAGATCATGCCAGAACAGCACCGGATAGTCCGCCCGTATCAAGCGGGTTGCGGCATCATCTGCCAGCCAATTGGCCAGATCATCTGACTGGTCCAAAGTGAAGACAGCGCCACCGCCGAGCGCGGCGTGGGTTTGGATTTGCGCAGTCGTGCGGTGAGCCGACACCAAGGACACGCGCACCCCTCGTGCGGCAAGCAATGCGACCCGCTGCAATGAGGGTGATCCCAGCCCGTCCCCGTCAGTGAACAGGACGACGTCCCCGGCCAGGATGCCCGCCCCTTCCATCCGCTGCAAAGCCAAAGCCAGCGCGCGTTCGGGTCGCGATCCCTTGTCCGGAACGGTCTGTCCATCGATGAGCGACAGCGTTTGACCCAATTGGCGGTGATCGGTGGTCATATCCGTGGCGACATACGCATCGCCCGCGTAAACGATGATGCCGCCGGGGCGGGACCCAAGCGCACTGACACCCAAACGCCCCATGCTCAGCAGTTGCGGCCAGCGGTCGCCTTCCGCCACGCTGTCAGATGCATCCACAAGGAACAATACGCCATCCAGATTGCGATAAGTCTGCGCGTCGCGCCGTTCGATTGCCGGGCCGGTCAGGGCAATCGCGACGATCCCGGCGGTCAGAAGCAAGGCGGCGGGTTTGAGCGGGAAGGAGCCGCCTTCGATCCGGCCGATCGCGGCCATCGCCTGGACAAGCTGCGGGTCGGTGATCTTGTCCCAGGCTCCGAACCCTCCGGCACGGGAAAGCAACCACCACCCTGCCCCGCAGATGACAGGCAGCAAAAGCCCCCAGACCGGTCTGAGTAAAGTGACATCCAGCTCAATCATCACGCTTGCCTCCACGCCGCCAACAGGGCAAGTGCGGCCGCCATTGCTGCGGGCCAGGTCCAGAATGATCGGTAGACCTCGGCCGTAAGGCCCGCGCTGTCCGTCGCTTCCAGCCGATCCAAGGCCTGAGTCACGTCGACAAGATCATCGGTGGTTTTGACGCGAAACGCTTCGCCGCCTGAAATTTCGGCAATGGCGCGCAGGGTTGTCGCATCGACGACGCCGCGCTCACCAGGTTCGGCGCTTTGCAGGTCTTTCGGGCTTAGAGCAATCGTATGGACCCGCACCCCCATCTCGGCCGCCAGTTCGGCCACGCCACCGGGGTTCGTGGCGCCCGCGTTGTTCACTCCATCCGACAACAGAATGACGACCCGCGACGCCGCCTGGCTGTTGGCCAGGCGCTTCAAAGCAAGGCCCAGACCATCGGATATGTTTGTCGCACGGCCCGAGATACCGATCGTGGCCTCTTGGATCCGTCGCGCGACAGCCTCGGTATCGAAAGTGAAAGGCGTGGCGAAATAGGCTTCGGACCCGAAAACAATCAAGGCCACCCGGTCGCCGGCGCGGCGTCGGGCGAACTCGGATCCAACGCGTGTCACCGCCTGCAAACGGGTGATCTGGCGCCCATCGAGATAAAAATCCTCCCGCACCATCGATCCCGAAAGATCCAGAACAATCGCAAGGTCCCGTCCGGACACTTTCAGGGCGCTGACGGGTTGCAGTTGGCGCGGACCGGACAGTGCAAAAATCATGAGCCCCCAAATGATCCACAAAATCAGGAGGTCCGCCAAAGTCCGGGTCCTGGCCTGAGCCTGTGGGCTGGCCGCCATAAGCATTCCGCCTATGCGGTCCGGAACTGGGAACCCCCGCTCGAAAACCGGCCGCGGCTTGACCAAACGTGTGATGACAAGAGGCAATGGCAGCGCCAACAAGATCCAGGGGTCAGCAAGCTCAAACACGACTAGCGACCTCCTTTTGCAGGGTCGCCAGATCCGGTTCACCACCGGGTCGATAAAGATCACCCGTCAACTCTGCATAACGCGTCGGATTCTGAGCGCGCAGTTTGTGCAATAGAGCCACCCTGCGGCGATCCACGGACCACCCCGGTGGTTCAACAGATCGATCCGGTGGATCCGGCCGCCTGTTTGCTGCGGTCTTAACACTCAGCAACCGCAAGATGGCGACACAGCCGACCGAAGCCAGCGCCGCGATACCAAGAACAGCCGCGAATTCCGCAACCGCCCCACCTGCGGCCTCGGCGGGCAAATGGATATCCCGCAGGCTGGCCAGCATCGTGGCTTCAGAGAGTGCTTTCTCACTCATGCCACATATCTTGCCGCGAAAACCGACGAAATGCGACGAGAGGTTTGTTCGACCGGGTCACTGGCATTCAGGACAAGCGCAGGATGTGTTGCCACCTTCTGAAACGCAAGTTCGCCGGCAGGCTCTGCCCGGGCCAGATAGACCCGCTTTTGCCGCCCATCTGAAAGGCGGATCGGATACCAGCCTCTTGGCATCTCATGCGCTTTGCTTTCAGTCACAAGCAGCAGTCTGGGGGTGCGGCGATGATTGAGCCGGTCCAGCACGTCCGAAAAGCCCTCTCCCTGCTGATCAAAGCCAGACGCGATGATAATCTCGGCGCCCGTCGCCGTCAGGCGCTCAACGCCGGCAAGTGCCTGTTCCAGCGTCCAGCTTTCATCCTCACCTTTTTGCAGCGCGGTCAGACTGCGCGCATGAGCCTGAACCAGGCCACCGATCACATCCAGCATTCCGCGCGTTTTCCCTCGCAACGGGACGATGACGGGTGCGCCGGGGGTAAGCGCCAATAGACCGACACGCCCGCCGCTTTCAACTATGAACCATCCGATCAGGGTCAAGGCTTCGGCGGCAGCGACTGACAGAAACGCCCGCTGGATGCCCCAGAACATCGGTGCACGAAAATCCGCAACCAACAGGGCGACGCGGTCCTGTTCCTCCTGAAACTGCCGGATATGCATACGCCCCGTGCGGGCGGTCGTTCCGCGATCCAAATGACGAATGTCATCCCCGTCCACATATTCGCGTACATCAGCAACCTCGACGCCCTGCCCGCGCTTTCGGGTCAGAAATCCTCCGGGCAGGGCCGCCATTGTCGGGTTGCCGCGGTCGGTCAATGCGATATGACGCAATGCAATCAAGGCCTCGGTCGTCAGGCGAACCCCCGCATGTGCCAGCACGCCCGTCACAGCGGCTCGACCGCATTCAGAATGTCGGCCACCAACTCGCGCGGCTTTTTCCCATCTGCAACGGCTCTCCAGGTCAGCACCATGCGGTGGGCCAGCGCATCGGGCGCAACAGCGGCGACATCTTCAGGCAGGGCGAAATCCCGGCCCCGCAGATAGGCGCGCGCGCGCGATGCCGAGGCCAGGGCCAATGACCCGCGCGGCGAGACTGCGTGTTCAATATATTCGGAAAACGGACCTTCACGGGTGGCAAGCACAAGCCGTACGATATAGTCCCGCAATTCTGGCGCGACGTGAACCGACTGCGCTTCGGTGCGGGCAATCTTCAGCTCTTCAAGCGTCATCCGCTGCGCGTCCGGAGGCCCATTCCGGGTTTCGGCGATGACCAGATCAAGAATCTCACGTTCCGTTTCCAGATCCGGCAATGTCAGTACGACATGCAGCAGAAACCTGTCCAATTGCGCCTCGGGCAAGGGAAAGGTCCCGTCATGTTCAATGGGGTTCTGGGTCGCCACGACCAGAAAGGGATCCGGCAGAGCGTATGTTTCATTGCCAACCGTAACCTGGTGTTCTGCCATGGCCTCCAACAAGGCAGACTGCACCTTTGGCGGCGCGCGGTTGATCTCGTCAACCAGCACCAGAGTGTGAAACACCGGCCCCGGAACAAACTCAAAGCGGCCTTCCTGAGGCTGGTAAACCGGTGTTCCGGTCAGATCAGAGGGCATCAGGTCAGGTGTGCATTGAATACGGGCAAAGCCGCCCTCGACAGCGTTTGACAGCCATTTGACCGCCCGTGTCTTCGCCAGCCCGGGCGGACCTTCTACAAGAAGATGACCACCTTCCAGCAGCGCGATCAAAAGAGAGTCCACCAGATGCGCGTGACCGATAAGCCCCTGCGACAGATACGCGGACAATCCCGCAATGGCGCGTGGCGGGTTTTCAGGCCTCGTATCCATATGTCCTCCCATAGCCTCTGAGGGCGCATTGCCTGCGCTCAGGCTACCCGGAGTCACCCGCCCGATAAAACACGTCAGATGGTATTACCTGGGCACACGAACCGAATTGGTGCAGCCTTCATCAAAAAGGGCTGCAAATCTGGGATTGGCCAGGGTTTCGTCCGCCTGCGCCCATAGCCGGTCATATTGGGCATCAATGTATTCGATAAAGCCGGGGTCTATGGTTTGATCCACCGGGGATTGCGCGACAGCATGCATCATGAAGATGTCAAACGCACAAAGACCGCTTGGGTTCGAATCCAACAATGCGCGCATGAAGTCGTGCGAACTCCAAGGCAGGCGCTGCAAGTTTACCGGCGTTTCCTGCAATTTCGACAAGAACCCTGACGATTTGTCATATAGCAGGATGTCCATGCCAAAGGTGAAGGACTGAAACAGCTCTTCCAGCAGGATCGATTTGTGAAAATCCCTTTCCAGCTTGCTGGTTTGATCATGCGCCGGTTGTTTGACCACAATATGGGTCCCCTGCCCCCGATAACCAAAAAAGGTCTGTGCCATCGCCGGTGATGTCACCACATAGTTTCGACCCGCAGGCAAACCAAGCTGGTGGAGTTCACTGAGCCAGTCGATATCTGACGAAAGGTCCCGATTGGGAGGGTGCCCGGAATACAATCGCAAAACCACGGTTCGACCGGTTCCACAATCGCGCGCAGATGGGCCTGCGTAGCGCATGGGTGTCGGGTGGCCGAAGCTGTGTTTCAGCAACGCCCGAAAAGTATCAAGAACGACAAGCGTTTGCGGATGCGGTTTTTCGCCAACCAGGCACAGGGCTGCACCGGCCTGATCGCGGCCATTGATGTGAACAGGGATCGCCATGTCGCGTCCCAGCATCGTGGACCGCAGCTCATACCCCCATCCTCTCTGTGCAAGTTCGATATAATCGCTCTTTTCTGCACAAAGCGCGCCTGCAAAAGCGACAATCGCCAATACTTGCAACAACAGATACCGCATTCAGCCCCACTCAAAGTGACGCGCATTCTATCCGGGATACGGGACTCTCGCAAAATTCTTTTAAATCCGCCTGGATGGGAATAACGATCCGTTAAGCCCACCAGCTGAGCAACCTGCTGAACCGGGCAGGTTCCGGGCGTGAATTGATCCTTGCGGATCATGTTAACCAGTTCGATGCCGGCTAGGGCAGATGCAGCTGAAGAGAAAGACCTGAAACCCAACATGGGCCTGATGCGACGTTTGATGACTCGATGGTCCTGTTCCAAGATGTTATTCAAACACTTCCGCCTGATCATCTCGATTGGGATCGGGCAGCCAAAACCTTTTCAGCATTTTGTTAATTGCTTTGAGACCGGCAGTGTTGGCCGGCTTTTGTCGATGACAATCTTCCGTGGCAAACCGTTCACCTCAAGCGCCCAAGAGAAAAACTCTGTCGCAGCGGTCTTATTGCGGCGCTTAGATAGCATGAGGTCCAGGGTCTTGCCGTGTTTGTTGATGGCCCGATAGAGATAAACCCACTCACCCTTCGCTTTCACATAGGTTTCATCCATGCGCCATGAACGATCAGCGGCGCTTTTTGTACCGCGACGCATCCGCTACAAGACCGGCATATTGGTTCACCCATCGGTTCAGAGGTGCGTGATCCAGTTCAACGCCACGTTCCGCCATGATTTCTTCCAGATCCCGGTATGAACACCGTATCAGAGATAGAAGAAAACAGCATACAAAATCCCCTCTTTCGGAAAATGCGCGCCCTTGAATGAGATCGTCATGGTTTGCTCCTGTCATTTTGAGCACGCGCTACCAAAACGACGCTTGATCTGACAGGTGGGAACAGTGTTTGCGAAAGAGCCGAGCTGGACTGCAAATGTCCAGGACGGTTGACTAAACCCTTTTAATTGCAGTTTCGATTTGACCACAAAACTTATCAATATCGCGCTCCAGCATATCGCTTTCTCGGGTCTCATCTCTGACTGCGGATAGTTCATCTACAACAGCCCGCGCTTTCTTTTCTGGAGCCGCTTCAGCAATGCGCACCAAAGCTCGAATAAGGGCGGCCGTCACGAGGCCATTGCCCCGAGCGGCGCGTCTTAGAGCTGGCATCGAGTCGTTAAACAACGACTCTGCCGTGATGGATGGGTAAACCACCCGCACGGCTCCGTCGTCATCTCGATACACACCCGTGCAGAGCTTGGACGACCACGCACGGGCCAGAGAGGCCGACAGACGGTCGATGCAGACTATTGCGGTGAACGTGTCGTTGACACCCGGCGACAATGCCCGAAGTGCGATTTCAACGAGAAGATGGACAGAAAAACGGATATCTCCGTTAGGGTCTCGCGCGGGGATCAACGGAGCTGCCGCCGGCACCAGATCATTGAGATTCTCATCAATATCACCATAAACATTGGCCAAAATGTCCGATGGAACCATAAAGTCACCAGGCTGCACATCAAAAACGACGACTGCTCCTGCTTGTTTGGCCGCATGCACCAGTTCTTCGGTGTTGATCGAGTTCACATATCCGGTGCCCGAAGCCGGGACCGGGCGCTTGTCTCCCTCCTCAGGAATTGCCTCTGAGGATGGAATATCTGCACTGTTTTCGATCGCGGTGCTCACTTGGCGATCCAAGGCTTCAGAAATCCGCGCCGCCTCCTGATCAATGGTTACGCGCGTCGATACTGTATGGACGAAGAGCAGCAGCAATAGAACTGAGACGATCGAATAGATTATGCCAACCACCACGGCTAGGTTCACTGATGTGTCATCGCGTACCAACCACAAGATCATCAAGCTGTATAAAAACGTTGCTCCAAGTGAACCAACTGCAACCTGGTTTACCCTGTCTTCGCCAAAACGCTGCAAGAGCCTGGGGCCAATAGATCCTGCTGCCAAAGTGTAGACCAGCAGAACAATGGAATAGACCATGACCAACGCGGACATGGATGCTGCCGAGATTGCGCTCAGTACATCGCTCGCAGTGCGATTGGAAACGCTGAGCCAATCGGAAGCGGACCAACCCCAACGTACGAGCGCTTGCTCGGTCTTGAAGACAATCCCAGCCACCAAAAGCCCTGAAAGACTTATGGCAGCAGGGATGGTTAGGAACCCGCGAAAGTATCTCACTAATTCTCTGGGTGTTTGCATTCCAGTCCCCATTCACAACACGCGCTTTCTTGACGAACCCTGCTTTACGCGAACCGGTCGGCCGCTTTTTTCAAAGCACTCTGCATGTCATTCCATGCAGCCTCGTAGCCCTCTTTGACATCTTCCCAGGCCTCGTCGCTGGTCGACTTCAACTCTTTCAGCTGAGCTTCTGCGTCAGACCTTACCTTGCAGAGCATGCTGAGTTGTTCCTCGAGCTCGATCTTGGCATCCGCTTCCGCCACTTTCAGCTTGGCTTCAAGAACATCAATCTGGGCATTCCAACTATCCAGTTGCAGCTGTGCCTTTTTCTCGTACCCAACGCGTGTCATCGTTTTTCCTTTCTTCGCAAACTGTGGTTCAGATCGACGGGAGCCGCCCACTAGGCCGCAACAATCGCCTTGAGCATCCAGACTGCTTCTTCATGCTTCGCCATCCTGGCGTTCATCAGATCCTCTGTAGCCCCATCGCCATAACGGGCGGCGGTCGCGGCAGTCTCACGCAGGTTCCGGGCAATCGCTTCGTGGTCTGCAACCAATTGTTTGATCATGCCCTCCGCATCTTTGACCGTCTCTTCTTCGGTCAATTTTGCCTGACTAACCATGTCAGTGAACGAAATCGGTGCCACCTGACCCAACGCGCGCACACGCTCGGCCAATTCATCAGCGGCCTCGAACAGGTCACGATACTGACGCTCTGTCAGCTCATGGATCGGCAGGAATAGTGAGCCCACAACGTTCCAATGTGTGCCTTGGGTTTTCACCATCAGGATCATTGTATCGGCCAGTATTTCCGTCACCGCGTTGGCGATCCACGCATTTTTGTCGATGCCTGTATCGTTCGTTTCTTCCTGAACTTCAGACTTCAATACTTGCTGTATCATATTCACTCCGTTTCGTTGCTTATGGAGTAAAAACTAAGGGGGACACAAAAAATTACAAATAAAAACATGTACTTATTATGGGTATCCGACGCATCATGGGGTGCTTCATGATCCTGGGTATCCTGCCCCACATGCCAATATTGATGTAGACACGCAGGCCCAATGCCATACATGCTTGGAGTAACTGACGTATGCTACTGAGGTCATGCCAGTGTCTGATCAAAATCGACCACCAAAGCGCACCGAAAAACTGCAACTGATGCTCGACCTCGAAGAGCTTAAAGTCATCGATGATTGGCGGTTCGAGAACAGACTGCCCTCCAGAGCGGCCGCCATTCGAGAACTCATCCGTCGCGGTCTGATTTCCAATGAGTTTGAAGAACCACCGACTGATGCGCCTTCCGGCGAGTTTCGTGTTGTGGATGAATGACAGGAACATTCACAGAGCCCCGCGCGAAAACCATTTTTGATTAAGGTGATGTTCAATTCTCACCTTCGCGCCGGTAGTTGACCAGCCTAGCGCGCCGCGAACACATTGGGGACGACTAGGAAGGGCTGTCTTCAGAATTAGTTCTTGGCGCCAGACTATCCTTCACATCGGGGCTGGCGCCCAGCCCGCTCTCGGCGTCAGCAAGCGAAATTGCCTCATCTTCACCGACAGCAAGGACGGCAGTTTCAGGCGTAACCACCCTTGCCGGAGCGCTGACGCGAAATGCGGTCTTGTCACTTTCAGGTACGGCTGACTTGGCCATAATCCGCCAGAACGTAAATACAATCATCAGGCAATGCGCTGCCACAGTTGTCATGAACAGGCCCTGTGGCCCTAATCCAGTCATTGCTACACCTGCTATCAGCGGCCCGACAATCGATCCCAGCCCGTAGACCATCAGCAACCCACCTGAAACCTGAATCGAGGTGCCCGGCGTAGCATGGTCGTTCGCGTGCGCAACGATGATTGGATACATCGCAAAAATTGCAGCGCCGAACATCCCGACCAAAGCAAGGTTCATGACGCGCGACTCCGGCGCAAGAAGGACGAAAGCCAGGTCCGAAGCGAGAGCCACACCCGCTGTAAACAGCAAGACTTTACGCCGGTCCATTCGATCACTTGCAAAACCAATCGGGACTTGCGCAAAGGCTCCGGCTAAAACCGGAATACTCGCGAACAAAGCAATTGCAGTAAGTGATAGCCCGACGCGATCCGCATACACCGCAGCAAGCGTCCCAAATGCTGCATTTGAAATGCCAACAAGAAAGACCGCGGCAACCGCAACTGGTGAGTTTCGCCACAACGCCGGCAGGTCGAGACGCACAGATGTCAGGGGTGCGGGCGACTCAGAGGTTGACAGGGCTGTTGGTATAAGCGCCAAACAATAGACCATCGCACCAATGGCAAAGAAGATGAAACCTGTTGCATCTCCCAGTGAGATAGCCATCTGACCGGCTGTCACCGCACCCAGGTTAACCATCGTGTAGACGCCAAAGACTGTACCACGCGTATTGGGTTCAACCTTATCGTTGAGCCAGGACTCGACGATCATTGCCGCGCCAGCAAAACAAAATCCTGAAACTGCGCGCGACGGTATCCAAGCCCACGATTCTACTACCACAGCCTGGAAAAGGATCGTTACGGCGGCAAGAGCACACATTACGCCGAAGGTTCGAATATGTCCTACTGCTCCAACAAGCCTTGGTGCAACAAGGCATCCTGCGACATAGCCAACTGCCCACCCCGTTCCCAAAAGGCCCAGAGAGCTGGCGGAAAAACCCTCGAAAGAGCCACGAACGGGAAGTATCAGACCATGGACACCACCTGCGAACAGAAGAAGCCCCGAACCAAGAAGTAACGCTGATATCGGTAAGAGCTGTCGGAACATCGGGTCCAGCCTAATGTCAAACTGAGAAATGAGAAGCTATTTTGCTCGCAATAGCGATTTGGCGAAGGTGATCAAGGCTTTCTGTACAGCAGTTTGGTCAACCTTTGGCAATCTACTTTCGCTACAACCACTTCGAGAGTTTGAATACGACGTAAAGTGCAATTCCGATGGCAACCGACGCCAGTGTCAGCGCCCAAAACGCAAAGGGCGCACTCAAGCCGGGCATGCCAGCAACATTCACGCCAAATAGACCAGTCAGAAATCCAAGTGGCAGAAAGATCGCGGCCACGACAGACAAGAGATAGCCGTTTCGAGCAAGCGCATTCGCGTGTTCGGCGTCCATTTGCTCCTGAAGGGCAGTCAAGCGATCCCGACTTGCGTCCAGTTCCTCAAGTGTACGGCGAGTGCGGTTCGCGGTTTCATTGACCAATACGGATGCGTCGCTGTGAATTACGCTACTTTTCAATGAGGACAAAGCGTCGAGCGCATCGCGTTGCGGGCTGATATAGCGCCGAAGTTTGATCACCGTTTGCCGCAATCGCGCAATGCTCTCTGGTTTGATTTCATTTCCTGAAAGTCCAACCTCTTCGAGAGAGTCCGTCTCGTCTTCAAGTTCAAGGGAAACAGCCTCAATCCGCTTTGTGAGCCCCGCAGCAAGTTCTGCCAAAAATGCACCGACACTTTCCGGCCCCGAACCGTTTTCGGCTCTTAGACGAAAATTGTCTGCTGCCCAGACTTTGCGCACACGGGCAGATACGATAGTTCTTTCTGTGGCCCAGAGCCTTAGTGAAACCATATCCTCCGGAGACGCGTCAGGGTTCAAGTTAACGCCGCGTAGGTTCAGGATGATGCCATCCTCGTGCAGATCACATCGTGGTCGCGTTTCGGATTGAAGCAATGCTTGCGCGGCTATGTTTGGCAGTTGTTCGGATGCCCATTGCCTCAAGCCGCTGTCGGCGAGGTCGAAATGAATCCAGCGGTAGCCGTTTTGCTGCCTTGCGAAGGGTTCTGGCCAATCTGAAGAGACAGGGACTGCTTGGCCCGCTACTATATCAAACGCACAGATGGGAGTGACTGTTTGTGTGTTCATTGGCGATCCTATTTTGCGTCGATTGGGAAGCCAATGCATGCCAAAGACTGCGCGCGGACAATTCCCTTAACTGGACGGACCATAAATGGTTTAGCGACCTATGCCACTATTGGTTACGGGCAGAACAAGGCGCATTGAACACTGAGAATTCCAAAACGCGTTCATCTTATGAAAGGTATCAGGTGAGCGATCAATCCGATGTGTGATGGGTCATTTCCCTCTGCGCTTCCAGTTCAGATTTATCATCGTCGTGAATACGCGCGAGGATTTGCACCGAGTGCACATTGGAAAAGGCCAGAACAAGTTTGATGTGTGTCCCAAGCCCTCTTCAAAAACTCTAAAGCTGAGAACCGATGGGCAGAATACCTAGAAAGCCGGCGACTATGTGATCCCAGGCAGAACCCGTCGGTTCTGAGCTATATTCGAGGACTTTGCCATCTGCGTCCCGTGTGCTCCATTTTAGCTGCCCTGCCTCCTCCAGCGTCACGCGATAGGTATATGCCGACAGTGCTTCGTCCAAAGCGCCTAAGGTTTGAATGGTCAGAGCTGGCGAGTCGATCAAAATGCCCATTTCTGTATTGATGTTGACCGAGCGAGGGTCCCAATTGAACGAACCGATGAACAGATACCGGTCGTCCACAGCAAACGCTTTAGAATGCAGGCCAGACCGAGACTGAGCCCAGTTAATACCACGACGTTGGACCTGATAGGCGTCCGGCCGCAATTCATAAAGCTCAACCCCGCTACGCAGCAATGCTCGGCGTTTCTTTGCGTAGTGCGCGTAGACTGGTGCGACATCGTTTGAAGCCAGTGAGTTGGTTACGACTTTGACGTCGACACCGCGGTTTTCTAGTTCGTTCAACCACCTCACGCCATTGTTGCGTGGCACGAAGTAAGCAGAAACGATATTCACCTCACTTTCAGCGCTTTCGAAATACGGCAACAGTTGCGACGCAAGAATTGGACCTGAGTTCTCAAGCCCCGCGGCCTTGGAAGGTGGATCGACGTAGAGTTTTGCGGGCACCCAATCTAGTGACAGCGCGCCGCCTGCAAAGTTTTCCCTCGCCGATTTTCTCAGGGCCGCGCCGTACCGGGTTTGTTTTGCTTCCTCTACCAATTCACTCAACCTGTTTCTCGCTTCGCTAAGTGTGAAGTCTTCGGGTTCCCCGACAACCACGCGGGCCGGAACAGCGAATTCACTGTTCCAGTATGCGTCAAAGCTCTGCGATACTTCATTCACGACGGGACCGACGGCTAATACGTCCAAATCTGCATAGTTCATTTCTTCCCGTGCCAGAAAGTATTCGGCCCCGATATTGCGACCGCCTACAATCGTGAACACGTTGTCTGCGGTCATCGACTTGTTATGCATTCTGCGATTGATGCGTTTGAAATCCGTTAGTCCGGCAACGACTAGGCCTTGGTCACGCCAGAAAGGATTGAACAGGCGGATTTCAATATTCTCATGGTGATCCAACGCGGCTGTCATCGCGTCATAACCGGATGTATCTATGTCATCCAACAGCAGCCGCACCCGCACGCCTCGATCCGCAGCCTGCAAAAGGCTAGCCGCAAAAAGGTGACCTGTCGGGTCGTTGTGCAAAAGGTAGTATTGAGCGTCAATCGTTCGCTCAGCCGCAGCAGCCAACAAAAGTCGTGACACCAGAGCTTGCTCACCGTCACTGATTAATTTGACGCCTGAACGGCCGTCTTTGGGATCTCCCAGCCGATTGGCTGCTAGAGCCAATTCAGTGGTTGTGGCAGCGGGTAACGAAGTCGTTACCGTTTTTTCATAAATGCGAACTTTAGGAGCGCAAGCGACGAGAACAAGCGTGCAGCAGGCACAAAGAACTATAGTCCATGACTTCATCGGTTTCCTCCAGCAGTCACTCTTAAGTGACTACGCTTGAGGTCACGATTGCAAGTTTGTTCTATAAAACTTCAGGAGGTTTCATCGCATAGTGAGGATTTAACGAAACCTTGGTCGTCATCCTGTCCATTGGGGTCAGGACCCATTGATTTCAGCGGGGTTGCGTGACTCACGGTTCGAAAAACGGGCGGTGAACATGTCTGATCTGTTTTGGCTGACCGAC
>NZ_JBQFPQ010000007.1:0-200018 GCF_056536445.1 Ruegeria sp. CL7 | reverse complement strand
CCAATATTACCTACATAAAACAGTATGTTACGCACCGCCTCAAGGCGGTGTTGCAATTTGTGCCAACCCCGCTGGAAGCACTGTGGAAGCATCAGGAGCGGAGTCGTCCTGTGGTGAATGTGCAACAAAGGCTAGGCGCCGAGCCAGCGCACGTGTGGTCTACCTTGCTGCACCTCGTTCAGATAGGCAAAAAGGCTGATGGCATCCCCGCCTTTTTCACCCGTCGCAAAGTCTGCCCACAGTCCGCTGTCGAGATTGATCCGAAACGAACCCCGCGACCGATCTGCGCGGGTGGGATTCGGCGCCACCCATTCGCGCCCAATGATCCGGCCATCTGGCAACCAGTCGGCCAGTAAAACTTGCAGATTGATCCGGGCCAGTGCAGCAATGGTCGCAAATTCGATGGGCTTCCAGTTACCAGTCATTTGCAACCACCTCCTGAAGACGCGCGATCTCGAACGCTTCTACATCTCCCATGCGATAGCGGACCAATCGGCGATGGCCGGATGCGGTAAAGGTGTTGAGAACTCTGCCAACACCTCACATGGACTGACCGCAAAATGCCCTGCTCAACTTGGATTTGGTGAAGCGGGTTGCCGGGGCTGAAAATTGCAAAAATTTTCGAAAAACCTTAAACTCAGCAGATTAAGGCCAAAAGCCATGTCCGGTTTCTGACAGCAAAGTCATACGAAAACAGAAAATTCCCGGCTGAATTTTATTTCGTGGAGCCAAAAATATGACTGACAAAAACACCTTTATTGACATGCACACCCACCTGTTCACGGCGCGATATTTACCGTTGCACAGTATCTTCTACTCGTTCACTTCACTGTATTGGTTTTCGCTTGGGTTGGCCTTTCTGGCGGTTCGTTTGACCCGCATGAGTGACTTCAGCAAACTCGCGACGGAAGAACCTGACCAGGACGATTTGATCGACGCGTTGCTCGATCACGATGTGGACCGGCTTATGCGGGCCATTGCACATCCAGTTCGCGAGAAGATCAGAGAGTATCAATCGACACCCAACCCCAGCCACCAAGATTGGAAGGACACAGAGGAGCTGATCCGAGCCCTGAACGATATTGACCGTGATATCAACTATTCAAGGGCGGGTGACCTCCCAATAGGTGTTCAGCTTGTGGGCGGCGACAGAATTTCTGAAAGGTCCGTCTTTGGAGACAGTGGCACGGACCCTGATTTGCTGGACCGTTTTCTGGCCGAGGCCTTCAGGACCGCTGGTCAAAAAGCGGCAGAAAGAGATTTCTTTCATGAAGCTGAACACATGCAGCCGGGTGAGTTGTACAAACCTGGATCTGATGCCGGCTTTCGTGCCGTCCGCATTCCAATCGGTCAAATCGGCATTATCTTTCAGTTTCTTGAATTCTTTGTCATCATGACCTTGTCCGAGCGAAACCGGTTCAAAGCGCTCAAGAGGGATTTCAAGAAGGATGGTCAGCCGAGCGACCCGGAAGCCAGCCTTTTCGTGGGTATCCTGCTGGATATGCGCCGTGCCTTCGACAAGCTCAAGGAATTTTGGATGCCCGGATTCCTACCGCCGTATTTTGACTTCACCGAACAAATGGACCGGATGCAGTCACTCGCAGCTGAGAACCCGAATGAATTGATCAATTTTGGGGCAGTTGACCCGTTTCGAGGCGGGAACTGGAAACAGATTGTCGATTCAGGCGTTGCACTAGGGATAACGGGATACAAAATCTATCCGCCCTTGGGGATCCGGCCGATCGATATGCGCGGCTACCAGACCCCGGTCGCCCCTGGGCGAAGTCTGGACAAGTACAAAGAAAAAGCGCAGAACCCTGCGCCCTACCCGATGGCACAGGCCAAGATGGGTGACATCATTCGCCATTTCTCCAGCCACAACCTGCGTTTGTTTGCCCATTGCAGCCCGATGGGGTTTGAGGTGGAGAAAGGTTACGGCGTCTATTCCGATCCAGAGTTGTGGAAGCACGCGATGGAGACCCACAATGCCCAGGACCTTTGGTTGTTCCTGGCTCATGGTGGTGGCGCAAAAGAAGTAGATTGGATGGGATGGGCAGCAACCAACAATTTTGACCAAACATTTGCCTATCGTGCTATTCGCTTGGTTGAGGAATTCGACAATGTCTATCTTGGCTTGGGTCATTTTTTGGGAATTCTGGATTCAAAGCTCAAGCCAAAGATATTTCAGCGATTGAAATCAGTACTAGTGGCCAAGAGAACCAAGAACGCACCGCACCATTTCCGGGACAAAGTGTGTTTTGGAACGGATTGGGCGATGCCCCTGATGGTCGGCAGAACCCGTGAATACCTGATCGAATTTGACAAGTTCTTCAGCGATCCACAGATCAGTCCTTGTGCACCTAACTTCTTTGAAGGAAATGCAAAAAAATTCCTGGGTATTTGATGGATTTCCAGGCTGAGAGTGCCTGACCGGCGTCCATGACAACCTGAATTTCCGATGGTCCTGTTTCACACGGACTCCCAATACCTGAGGCGATCTCTGAATAATATATTGTGCATTGTAAATACATGTTATGTTGGTTGGGGGGTATTTTTATGAGTCGTATTTTGGAAGAGTCTTATAGGGCTTACGAACCTCGTCCTTTTACTGCGGATCAGCGCAAGGATGTCACCCTGTTGTTTGGTGGGGTTACGTGGCGCGCCGAAAAACTGCTGGAAGGCCTGTTCAAAAGCGCGGGCTACAATGCGCAGCGCCTGCCTGATGTGACAGTTGAAGACTTGTACCTGGGACGTGAACTGGCGGATGTCGGACAGTGCTGCCCCACAGCTTTCACGACGGGCAACTTGTCGAGTTTCCTCAGAAACGAAGCCGAGGCCATCGGGGCTGACGAAGTGGCCGAAAAATATGTTTATGTGACCGCCGGGGCCTGCGGAGCCTGCCGTTTCGGTCAATATCACCAAAGCTATGAGCTTGCGCTGAAGAACCTGGGGCTCGAGGCGTTCAGGATGTTCCTGGTTCAGCAGCATGAAATCGATCAGTCGAAAGGCAAAGACGCCGGTTTGCAGACTGACATTCACCTGCTGCTGAGCACGGCCTTGGGCATGATGGCTGCGGATGCCATTCAGGATCTGGAATACCAGCTGCGACCCTATGAGCTAGAGCAAGGAGCGACCAACCGGGCGGCTCAGAAGGCGGTTTCCGAGATATACGACGTCATGTTGAGCAGGCCGAAACACATGCCGAAATGGGGATCAGTCCTGTGGCATGCGACGACCAGACGCTTTCTGAAGGCCATGAGGCGTGCGCGCGGCCATTTTGAAGACATCCAGCTTGATCGCTTGAGGGTCAAGCCGATGGTCAAGATTACCGGCGAGTTCTATCTGGCCACCGCCGAAGGGGTGCAAAACTACAATATGCATAACTGGCTTGAAGGCGAAGGCGCCGAAGTTCAGCCGGCGCCGATGGTCGTATGGTTCGACTACCTGATGCGGTATGGCGGACAAAAGCTGGAGCTGGGTTTCGGGATAAAAGAAAAAGCGCGTCAGAATTATGTTCTGTTGAAACTTGGGCAGCGCTTTTTCAGGTTCAAATACGATCAGATGCGCCGGATGCTGGGGAGTGTTCCGCGTCCGATGCCCGATCAGGACAAGCTGGGCAAATTGGCGGCTCCGTTTTTTGACAACATGATCAACGGGGGTGAGGGTGATTTGCTGATCGCCAAGGCGATCTGGGCGCATACCCAGCGAAAGGCACATATGATTTGCGAGCTGTCGCCCTATGGCTGCCTTCCCAACACAATGAGCATCGGCGCAATGGCGGCCGTACAGGGCCGGTATCCGGACATGCTCTATGCCCCAATCGAGGTAAAAGGGGACAGCGACGTACACGCTTTGTCGCGGTGCCAGATGGTGCTGGCAGACGCCAAGATCCGCGCGCATGAGGAATTTGAATCTGCTCTTGCCGCCGCCGGGTTGACTGCGGACGAGGCCAGAAAGCGTGCCAAAGAGCATCCCAAGGTCAACACGCCATTTTGGAAAGTTCCCCATCGCGGCGCCGTGGGTACGGCATCCAATGTCGTGCTTGAGCTGGGAAATACCACGTTGTGAAATTCGCTGGGGTAGATATTGGATCGACAACTGTAAAAGGCGTCGTGGTGGAAGATGGCGAAGTCATCTGGAAAGCCTATGGTCGTCACAAAACACGCCAGGCCGAGAAAACCCTTGAACTGCTGTCGCAGATGGAGCTGGAGGCCGGCCTGACCGCCGGTCGCGATGTCGTCACGTTTACAGGATCCGGGGCAGGGACACTGGCAGATCATGTGAACGCGCGGCAAATCCAGGAGGTTGTCGCCGTCGCCGCCGCCGTCGAAGCGTTGCATCCGGATGTGCATTTCGTGTCTGAAATTGGCGGTGAAGACATGAAGACGTTGTTCTTCACACCAACTACCGCAGGCAAGGCCAAGCAGGTCTATATGCAATCAGCGTGCAGCGGCGGTACGGGCACCTTTATCGAAAAGTCCGCACGAAAACTGAACATCTCCCCGGACGAGCTGACCACTCTGCCATTCGATGGACAAACCCTTCATCGGATCAGCGCCAAATGTGGGATCTTTGCAGAGACGGACGCAAACAGTCTGGTCAAGGCCGGAGTTCCCAAGACCGAAATCATCGCAAGCTTGTTTGACGCAGTCGTGCGGCAGAACCTGGCGACTTTGACAAAAGGCAACACCCCCACACCATCAGTGCTTTTGCTGGGTGGGCCGAACATGTTCTTTCAAGGTCTTCAGCAGGCTTGGGCAAGCCATTTGGCCGCGCTCTGGGACGAGCGCAATGTCGTATTGGAAGCAGGACAGAGCGTCACCGATGCAATCCTGGTTCCCGGCGATGCCTTGTACTATGCAAGCCTTGGTTGCGTCGAGATATCTCGTCGGGAACAAAATGTATCCCGGGCCTATTCCGGCACGGATGGCCTGAAATGGTGGGTGGAAACAGGCCAACACGGTGAAAAGGCCAAGACCGGGCAAGAGGCCTTGGCCCGGAACGGTGAACTCGTCCGGTTCCTGGAGGATTTTACGCAACCAGTGATCCAGATGCCCCAGCCCGTTGTGGCCGAGACATATTATGTCGGGTGCGATTTCGGCAGCACTACGGTCAAGGCGGTGGCGTTGGACTGCGACGCTGAAATTAAGGCTTCGGTTTATCAGCATAGTCAGGGAAACCCGATCGAAGACGCCAAGTCCGTTTTCCGCAAGTTGCGCGATGCAGGGATCGAGGATATCGGCGCTCTTGGCCTAACGGGGTACGGGAAAGATCTGCTGAAGGATATTTTGGGGGCGGACGTGCCAGTGGTTGAGACGGTCGCACATGCGGCTGCTGCCATGCACATACATCCCGACGCAGACGCGATATGCGACGTCGGTGGGACCGATGTCAAAATCATGCTGTTGCGGCAGAAAGCGGTCGTCGATTTTCGGCTCAATTCCCAATGTTCTTCCGGCAATGGGGCGTTTCTTCAAGGCGTTGCCGAACGCTATGATGTCCGGCTTGAGGATTACGCCGAAAAAGCCTTCAGCGCCAAGCGGATGCCGAAACTCATGATGGGGTGCGGCGTGTTCCTTCAGTCCGACATCGTGAACCAGCAACGCAAAGGGTGGGCGGCAGAAGAAATCATGGCAAGCCTTGCTGCGGTCCTGCCCCTGAATGTTTGGGTCTATGCCGGGCAGTTTCAGAACCTCAAGGCCATCGGCAGGAAGTTTGTTCTGCAAGGTGGAACACATCGAAACCTGGCCGTCGTCAAAGCCCAGATCGATTTCATCAGGGGTAAAATTCCTGACGCGGAAATTACCGTGCACCCTCATGCTGGCGAGGCTGGCGCTTTGGGCGCCGCCCTTCTGGCGCTCGAACATGTGAACACCGGGCAAACGTCCCGCTTCGTCGGGCACGACCGCATCGAAGAGTTGGAATATGTCAGTACAACCAACAGCAAAACCACCTGCAAGTGGTGTGCGATGAACTGTAGCCGGGCCTTTGTGGATGTTCAGATCCCCGGCGGTCGTGGCCGGGCAAACAGCAAGGTTCCTCTGGCGGAAGGGTGGGAGCGGGTGATTACCGGCAATTCTTGCTCGAAAGGGTTGATTGAAGACGCAGCCGAGATGAAAGCGCGAAAAAAGCAAATCGACGAGGAAGCGAATGCCAATCCAAATATTGCAGAAAGCGTTCGCGAAGGCGCCTTTCGCTAAGTCCAAACCACCCAAGCGGGATTTTCGGATCGGCATCCCTCGGGTCCTGAACCAGTGGTCGACGCACAGGTTTTGGACGACATTGTTCGTTGAACTGGGAATCAATCGCCGCAATATCGTCTATTCGTCGGACACATCAGAAGCACAACAGCTGAAATTCGGAAAAGGGCGTGGTGCTGTTGATTGCTGTTACCCCGTCAAGTGCATGTCCGGCCATTATGGTGAATTGCTGGACGGGCAAAAGCGCCCCATTGATATCCTGTTCGTTCCCATAATCCTGACTGTCCCATCCTTTTTGCGGGGTCATGTTCGGGAAAACATGGCCTGCCCGCGCGTTATTGCCGGCCCCGAAAGTACACGAGCCGGATTTCGGCGGGAAAAGGACGTGTTCAAGGAAGTGGGCGTACATTATCTTTCGCCCGCCGTATCCTTGGCAGACCCACAAATTGCGACCCGGCAGCTGTACGATGCCCTGAAGGGCGTAATCACCGACTTGCGCTTGGCTGAACTGCGCGCTGCGGTTTCCAAAGCTTATGACGCCCTTCAAGAGTTTGATCAGAGTCTGCGGCGGCAAAGTCTGGCGGTACTGTCCGAGTGCGCCACACAACATCGACCTTGCATCCTGGCCTTGGGCCGCCCCTACCACATGGACACCGGAATTGGCCACGCCATTGAAAGTGAGTTGCAGGCCTTTGGTTATCCGATCCTCTGGGGTCAGTACCTGCCATTGGACGCAGAGATACTGGATTGGTTATACGGCGATCTGATCAAAGCTGGCCGAATTCAAAGCCCTTTTGACATTTCGGATATTTGGAAAACGTCTCACAGTGCAAACACCAACGAACTTCTTTGGGCTGCACGCTATGGATCTATTATGCCGTGGATAACCTGTTCAATCCGGTTTTCAAGCTATGAATGCGGAATGGACCAGCCGACTTATTCACCAGTCCAGGAAATTACCGAAGCGCTTGGAACGCTTTTCTTTGTGTTTCAGGATCTCGATGAGACGAAACCTGCCGGCTCTGTCCGAATTCGCGTGGAAACCATTGCTTACTATCTGGAACAGAAATCGCCGAATATCATTCAGAGCAAACTGGAGGCCCTGAAAACAGCACCACCTGAATTGTTGTTGCCAACTTGATCCAACGGCCGATTTTCAGGGCAGTACGGCCCCCGTTTGCGGGCGCGAGGCCAAAAGCGGTTCAGGCTGTGTTGGCGTCTCGACGCGAAATTGACTTCTGAACAAACAACCTGGGGCTTATCGACTAAGAAAGGGATTTGAGGGATATTTTGCATAGAGCTGGCGCGGGGGCGATGCTTTGCTGAAACACATTGTGGACTCTGAAAATCCGATCGACGATGGAAAAATAAGACGAAAAATGCAGGTTGTTAACGTTGCAGCCTTTATTGCGTCGCTTGGGTTCGGTTTCACAGCTTTCTACCAGTTCCAACTTGGACCAGACTGGAGATATCTCGCATGGGTAAACTTTGGTCTTGGCTTCGCGGCACTTTTGACGATGACGTTGGATCGCTTCGGCCTTGAGGTCAAAGTCGCTTATTTTACAGTGTGGTTATTCCTGTTTCTGGCCCATGACATCAGCGTCGGCAAAAACGGTGAAGATCATCTGGTCTTGCTGGTCGGCCCGCCCTTGCTTTTTTATTTTCTAGGGGCCGCATATTGGCGCTGGATCACTTTGATAACGATCCTCAGCGCAGCTTTGTTTATTTACATATCGCTTGTCGTTCCTTTGCATATACCGCCCGGCGAAACGATTTGGGATATTATTGCGCAGTCATATCGGGACGGATTTGTAAGGCAGCCTCAGGATGTTATTTTCATTGTATTGATTTTGGGAATCGTCTCGGCGCTTTTTTTCACCTCCTACTCTGCAAATGCCGCAATAGATCGATACGAAGATGCTTTGGAAAGGGAATTTGCTGTTTCCGAGCGGCTGATAAATGTTCTTTTGCCTTCGCGCATTGCAAGGCGCATCAAAGCGCACCCGGACAGGTTAATCGCTGAAAGAATTGATGACGCCACAATTCTGTTTTCTGATTTGTCTGGATTTTCTGAATTCGCGGCCGCCAATGGGGCAAGGGCGACGGTCAAATTGCTGGGCTCCGTGTTCTCAGCATTCGATGAACTGGTTTTGAGCTACAAGCTGGAGAAAATCAAAACCATCGGTGACAGTTACATGGTTGCAGGTGGTTTGGACCCCTCGGTCAAAGAGAGGCAACCGGATTCTGTTCGCATGGCGGCGTTGGCGATTGATATGATTGCGACGGTCGAGCAGGTGACAGACAAACTGCATCCAAAGGTGTCCCTGCGGGTCGGAATTCACAAAGGCCCGGTAATCGCAGGTGTAATCGGCGGCGACAAACCGTTTTTTGACGTTTGGGGTGATACAGTCAACATCGCCTCAAGAATGGAAAGCACCGGAGAACCCGGGCGCGTTCAAATCTCACCCGAAGTAAGAGACGAGATAGCCGAATATGTAGATTGCGAGAGACGAGAGGTTATCAATATCAAGGGAAATGGCGAAATCCAACCGTATTGGCTGCTGAAGGTCCACGACAAACCTGCAACGTCACACTCGTCCGAGCGGCTCATCAAAGGCTGAAAACCTTATCTTCTCGGTGAAACGTGCCAATGTCAGTGCGGGTTCAATCAGTGACTGGAATGGGGCGAACCTGGGTCAGTTGAAACAACAGATCACGCGGAGGCAGCTGCGAGCCGCAGCCGGATGGCCTGTTGTGACAGTGAGAGCATTCCTTTGAAGCCCGGCCGCTTTTTCAAAAACGAGCCGCCGGATGAAAACCCCGGCGGCTCGGACCTTGGCGCTTTACGGTGAAACTGGGACAACCGTGGTCAGCGGTTTTATGCGGCAACTTCCTGCTCGGGCGCGCTGAGCGAGATGACAAGCACCACGGCCGCGCCGTTCAGCCAATAAAACACCGCATCCAGTCCTGAGAACCCCAGGACGCTGGGTGCAAACAGGAATGCGATGCCGACAATCAAGTCTACGGCCAGATGGAACTTGTAGGGAAGGACCCGCCAAATCCCAAGGTGGTGATCCGTCAGTACCGTCAGAACAAACGCAGCAACACCGGTGACAACCGACAGCCACAGGGCCAGGGGGTTGGATTGGCCCAATCCCAACAGGAACGGCAACGTCATGAGGGCAATGGCGACGGGGTAGTCGAGGTAAGCATGGACAGAGCGGGTAACGAAACGCAGGGACATCAGATCTTCCTTTTCTCAATCAATGATAAAGGGAAGGTAGGACGCCCAAGCCGAACGCTGAATTCCTGATCGTCTCTAATACCATGCAGATCGTTCAAAAAACCTGGGGGATCAATGCATCGCCCGGTACGCAGCCGGTGACAGCCCAACCTGTTTCTTGAACACGCGTGAGAAAGCCGCCTCGGAGGCATACCCGACCTCGGCCGCTGCATCTGCAACGTTCCATCTTGCCTCGGTCAGGCCGTGGCACGCGATTTGCATCCGCCAATCCGTGAGGTACTGCATCGGCGTAGTGTCCATCTTTTCAGCAAAACGCTGAGCAAAGGCAGTGCGCGACATACCCGCCACACGTGCCAAAGACGCGACGCTCCAGTCCTTGGCCGGGGCCTGGTGGAACGCGGTCAAGGCCCGCGAGATGCGCTGATCAGCAAATCCTGCCAATGCGGAATCCTGCGGGCTCTGACGCTCCAGATAGGCCCGGATCGCCTGTGCGAACAGGGCCTCGGACAGTTTCAGCGCGATCAGGTCGCCACCGATTTTTGCGCCTGAAACCTCAGAGCCGATCATGCGCAGGGTGGCTTCCATCCACGATCCGGCCTCTTCGCCATAATTCTCGATCAGGATATAGGGCGGCAGGCGGTCGATCAGCATATGCCCGGTGCCGTTTCGGCCGGCCGGGCCGGAAAAAGAGAAATGACCGCAGATCAGCTGTGTATCCCGTTCCTCGTCATCACCGCCATAGACCAGCACGCCTTCGCCCGAGTAGCCCGCGCGCTCCAGCACCTGCTCCAGAGGCAATGCGTCCAACGGCTTGACCTCGGCGCAGAGCAATGCGTGTGGCGCCCCGTGGGGGATCAGGATCAGGTCCCCCTGCCTCAACCGCAGCGTTTCGCCCGTGGTCGAGACATGAACCTTCAGCTCACCACGCTGCACAAAATGAAACCGCGCCACGTTTTCGAACCCCGGCACCTGAATTCCGAAGGGCGGAGTGAATGACGTGCGAAAGTAAAACGTGCCGCGCAGGGAAAGGCGGGTGAGAATATCGCTGAGAAGGTCCAACATGTGCCGAAGATACGCAATCTGTGCAATCCGTCCAGATGGCCGAACGGTTTGCACAAAAAATTGCACGTTTGGCAACAAAAAGGCCCCCGACAAAGCGGGGGCAATGTCTTACGAGCGAACCAGTTTCTCGTAATCTTCGGCGATTTGGCGGGTCAGGTCGCCGACCTCGAATGTATATTCGCCGATCTGTCCGACAGGCGTGACCTCGGCCGCGGTGCCGGTCAGCCAGCACTGTTCGAAGTCAGCCATTTCTTCGGGCTTGATGCGGCGCTCATGCACGGTGATGCCCTTGTCTTTCAGCATCTGGATCACCGTCTGGCGGGTGATGCCGTTCAGGAAGCAGTCTGCCAGCGGGGTATGCACCTCGCCATCCTTGACGAAAAACACGTTTGCGCCGGTGGCCTCGGCGACATAACCGCGCCAGTCCATGAACAATGCGTCCGAGCATCCTTTGGCCTCGGCCTTGTGCTTGGATATGGTGCAAATCATGTAAAGACCCGCCGCCTTAGCATGGACCGGAATGGTTTCCGGGCTGGGGCGTTTCCATTCGGCGATGTCCAGCTTGGCGCCCTGCATCTTGGCATCGCCGTAATAGGCGCCCCAAGGCCAGACGGCGATGGCCATGCGCACCGGATTGCGCGCCGAAGCCACGCCCATATCCTCGCCCGAGCCACGCCAGACCAACGCCCGCACATATGCGTCCTGCAAACCGCTGGCTTTCAGCGCTTCTTCCTTCGCAGCTTCGATTTCATCAACCGAATAAGGCATCGGCATGTCCAGCGCTTCGGCCGAGGCGATCAGACGCTGGGAATGTTCGCGGCTTTTGAAGATCTTACCGTTGTATGCGCGCTCGCCTTCGAATACCGATGACGCATAGTGCATTGCGTGGGTCAGAATGTGCACATTGGCCTCACGCCAGGGCACCAGCTTGCCATCCATCCAAATGGTGCCATCACGATCATCATACCCCGCCATGCGAAACCTCCTGAACCGGGTTGAGTTTTCGATTGTTGCGCGATTTAGGTCCGGTGCGGACACAATATTGCGCAAAAACTGCAATTCGATACCGCTCTACTCTTGGAATGTCAATAACGCTGACATAAACTCGGCCCCGGTAGTAACGAATGAGGCATGATATGTCCGACGTCCGTCCGGCCCCGCGTTATGGGGGCGAGAGCCTTTTGTTTTTGACCGATGAGCAATTGAGGCAGGGGATCGAGGCCATGTTCTTCGCCTACCGTGGCTTTACGGCTGATCCCGACCGCATCCTCGCAGAGATGGCCTATGGCCGCGCCCACCACCGGGCAATCCACTTCATCAACCGCGCGCCGGGCACGACGGTCAACAATTTGTTGGCCATCCTTGGCGTGACAAAACAGTCTCTGAACAGGGTTTTGCGAACCTTGATCGAGGATGGTTTGGTGGAAAGCCGCGTGGGTACAGTGGACAAACGCGAACGCCACCTATTTCTGACAGAAAAGGGGCAGTCGCTGGAAACCACGTTGTCGGATGCTCAGCGGGCAAGAATGCGCGCCGCCTACAAGGATGCCGGTCCCGAAGCCGTGGCCGGATTTCGCAAAGTGCTTGAAGCAATGATGGATGCTGATATGCGTCATGCCTATACGAAACTTCGGGATACGACCACATGAGCGATATGGATGCCCATCTGCTGATTGTTGACGACGACGAGCGCATTCGTGATCTGCTCAAGAAGTTTTTGATGCGAAACGGGTTTTTGGTTACTGCGGCACGGGATGCGGCCCACGCGCGGCGCGTATTGTCGGGGTTGGATTTCGACATGATCGTCATGGACGTGATGATGCCGGGCGAGGATGGTGTCAGTCTGACCCGCGCTTTGCGGGAAACGCATACGACACCGATCCTGCTGCTGACAGCAAAGGGCGAGACGGAACACCGGATCGCGGGCCTCGAGGCCGGGGCGGATGATTACCTGGCAAAACCGTTCGAGCCGAAAGAGCTGCTGTTGCGGATCAATGCGATCCTGCGCCGGATGCCGGAAACGCCGGCAGAAGAAACCACGGCGAAGATCCTGAACCTCGGGCCCATCCGCTATGACATTGAACGCGGTGAGATGTGGCAGGGCGAAGACCCGGTCCGTCTGACCGCAACCGAAAGCCAGTTGATGAAGATATTCTCGGCCCAGCCCGGAGAGCCCATCAGCCGCGCCAAGCTGGTCGAGGATCTGGGCCGCGACAAGGGTCAGGCGCAGGAGCGCGCGGTGGATGTGCAAATCACGCGCCTTCGACGCAAAATCGAACAGGACCCCAAGCAGCCACGCTATTTGCAGACTGTGCGGGGCGCGGGGTATATGCTTGCGCCGGATTGAGATGCCGCTGCGCGGCGTTTTTTGGCCTTCGGCGAGGATATTTGTAGCCAGATGAAGATGGGATCCCAATGACAACCGCCCTTTTGACCCACGCCGATTGTCTGGGCCATGTGACACCTGACGGGCACCCGGAACGGGTGGCACGGCTGGAGCATATATTGCATGCATTGGAAGCGCTGGAGCTGAAGCGGGTGACGGCTCCGCTGGCTGCGGATGACGATCTTCTGCGCATTCACCCCGAGAGCTATATCCGCGACATTCGGGCCGCGCGCCCTGCGGACGGGTTCGCACAGATCGACGGGGATACGTTCCTGTCTCCGGGATCGGTGGACGCAGCATACCGCGCGGCGGGTGCGGCGGTGCGGGCCGTTGATCTGGTTTTGGGCGGTGAAGCATCGAACGCGTTCTGTGCCATTCGCCCGCCGGGGCACCATGCGGAAACCGAAACGGCCATGGGCTTCTGCCTGTTTGGAAATGCAGCATTGGCGGCGAAACACGCGCTGGACCATCACGGCTTGAATCGTGTGGCGGTGGTCGACTTTGACGTGCATCACGGCAATGGAACCCAGGACCTGTTGTGGGATGAAGCGCGGGCATTGGTGATAACCAGCCAGCAGATGCCTTTGTGGCCCGGATCGGGCCGGCCCGAGGAAACGGGTGTTCATGATACGGTTCTCAACATCCCTCTGGCGCCCGGCAGTGGCGGCGTCGAGATGCGTGCCGCCTATGAAACGAAGGCCTTTCCGCGCTTGCGGGTCTTCAGGCCGGAACTGATCATCATTTCTGCCGGGTTCGACGCCCATCAGGACGACCCGCTGGCCAATCTGAACTGGGCCACTGATGACTTCGCCTGGATCACCGCAGAGCTGTGCAGGATTGCCGACGAGGTTTGCGACGGTCGTATCGTCTCGACTCTGGAAGGCGGGTATGATCTGAACGCACTGGCCCAGGCCACACGCGCCCATGTGGAAGAATTGATAAAGGCAGCCCGATGACCCAGACTCCCGTAGACCAGATGACATTCGAACAGGCGATGAAAGAGCTTGAAGCCGTAGTCGGCCAGCTGGAACGTGGCGATGTCGCGCTGGATCAATCAATTGCGCTGTACGAACGCGGCGCGGCGCTGAAAAAGCGGTGCGAAGACGAGTTGAAGCGCGCGGAAGAAAAAGTCGCAGCGATCACTCTGGACGCCAGTGGTCAGCCGACCGGTACGACGCCCGTCGAAGGTATGTGAATGTTCCCCGAAAGACTTGCGCAGGATGCTGCCAGCATTCAAAGCCATTTTGATCTGGTTTTGGGCGCGTTTGCAGACGTGGATGTAACCCGGGCCATGGCATATGCCACCCGAGGCGGAAAGCGGCTGCGCGGGTTTCTAGCATTGGAAAGTGCCCGACTGCACGGTGTTGAAGAAGACCGGGCGATCTGGCCGGCCACGGCCATAGAGGCGCTGCACGCTTATTCCCTGGTGCATGACGACCTGCCCTGCATGGATGACGATGACCTGCGCCGCGGGCGGCCCACCGTTCACGTAGAGTGGGATGAGGGCACGGCTGTTCTGGCCGGGGATGCCCTTCAGACGCTTGCTTTCGAACTTTGCACCTGTTCTCAGGTTGGGTCCGCAGACATTCGCGCAGACCTTGCCCTGACCCTGGCCAAAGCCAGCGGCGCACAAGGTATGGTGCTGGGACAGGCGCTGGACATTGCGGCGGAAACGGCCGCCAAACCGCTGACGCTGGACGAAATCACGCGTCTTCAGGCCGGCAAGACGGGCGCCCTGATCGAGTGGTCTGCCTGCGTTGGCGCCGTTATGGCCCGATCCGATCCTGACCCGTTGCGCCGATATGCCCGGGCAATGGGTCTTGCTTTTCAGATCGCAGATGACATCCTTGATATCGAAGGCGATGCCCAAAAGGCGGGCAAGCGATTGCAAAAGGATACCGAGGCAGGGAAAGCCACTTTTGTTTCGCTTTTGGGTCTGCCTGCTGCCAAAGCCCGCGCAAGTGAACTTGTGGATCAGGCCTGCGCCGCTTTGGACGGGTTTGGTCCGAGGGCGGAAACCTTGAAGGAAGCCGCCCGCTTCGTTATTGCCCGGGACAGCTAAGCCAGGAACGCGACACATGTCTGACCGCCCCAATACGCCCTTGCTGGATCTTGTGAACCGCCCAGCGGATCTCAAGCAGTTCTCGGACGCGCAGCTGCACCAAGTCGCACAGGAGTTGCGGGCCGAAACAATTTCGGCGGTTGCCGTGACCGGCGGGCATTTGGGGGCCGGCTTGGGTGTCGTTGAACTGACCACCGCGTTGCACGCTGTGTTTGATACGCCCCGAGACAAGATCATCTGGGATGTGGGTCATCAGTGTTATCCGCACAAAATCCTGACCGAACGACGTGATCGCATCCGCACATTGCGCATGAAGGATGGCCTCAGCGGTTTCACCAAGCGCAGCGAAAGCCCCTATGATCCATTTGGCGCTGCGCATTCCAGCACGTCGATCAGCGCTGCTTTGGGTTTTGCTGTCGCACGGGATCTGGGTGGTGTCACGCCCGAAGGGCTGGGCGACGCAATTGCGGTGATCGGCGATGGTTCGATGTCTGCGGGCATGGCCTTTGAGGCGATGAACAATGCAGGCCACCTGAAAAAGCGTCTGATCGTCATTCTGAACGACAACGAGATGAGCATCGCGCCGCCAGTTGGTGCGTTGTCCAGCTATTTATCGCGTATCTATTCCGAAGAACCGTTTCACGATCTGAAAGCTGCTGCAAAAGGCGCTGTCTCATTGCTGCCCGAGCCATTCCGGGAGGGTGCCAAGCGCGCCAAGGAGATGCTGAAAGGCATGGCGGTGGGCGGCACGCTGTTCGAAGAGCTTGGGTTTTCCTATCTCGGCCCGATAGATGGCCATGACATGGACCAGCTGCTGCCTGTTCTGCGCACGGTCAAAGCACGGGCAACCGGGCCGATTCTGATCCATGTATTGACGAAAAAAGGCAAGGGGTATGCCCCCGCCGAACAGGCCCGCGACAAAGGCCATGCCACGGCCAAGTTCGATGTGGTTACTGGGGAGCAAAAGAAGGCACCTTCAAACGCGCCCTCTTATACGTCTGTATTCGGCAAGGCGCTGGTGGATGAGGCCGCGCGTGACGACAAGATCGTTGCCGTGACTGCTGCGATGCCCGACGGAACTGGCCTCAACCTGTTCGCCGAGCGCTATCCGTCACGTTGCTTTGATGTGGCGATTGCCGAACAGCACGGCGTGACGTTTTCGGCTGCGCTTGCCGCAGGAGGAATGAAGCCGTTTTGCGCAATGTATTCGACCTTTCTGCAGCGTGGTTACGACCAGGTGGTACATGACGTGGCGATTCAGCGCCTGCCCGTACGTTTTGCAATCGACCGGGCAGGTTTGGTCGGGGCTGACGGCGCCACCCATGCGGGGTCGTTCGACATTGCCTATTTGGCCAACCTGCCCGGTATGGTCGTCATGGCTGCCGCAGACGAGGCCGAGCTGATGCATATGGTGGCGACCGCCGCCGCGCATGACGAAGGCCCCATTGCGTTCCGCTATCCGCGCGGCGAAGGTGTCGGGGTGGACTTGCCCGAACGCGGCGAGGTTCTGGAGATCGGCAAGGGCCGCGTTATCCGGGAAGGTGCGCGGGTGGCTTTGCTTTCATTCGGTACACGTCTGGCAGAGGTTCAGAAGGCGGCGGAATCCCTTTCAGCCAAAGGCATAACGCCCACGATTGCCGATGCTCGTTTTGCCAAACCTCTTGACCGTGACCTGATCCTGGATCTGGTATCCCGCCACGAGGCGTTGATCACCATAGAAGAAGGGGCCGTTGGCGGTTTTGGCAGCCATGTCGCTCAACTTTTGGCAGATGAAGGTGTATTTGATCGGGGGTTGAAATACCGTTCGATGGTTTTGCCGGATATTTTCATCGATCAAGCCAGCCCCGCGGACATGTATGCGGTGGCCGGCATGAATGCCGAGCATATCGAAGCGAAAGTTCTGGACGTTCTGGGTGTTGCCTCGATCGGAGAGAAACGCGCTTAGCGCGCCAGTCGGCAGGGCAGCGGAGGTTGCGAGGGCCGAATTCCGTTTGACCTGGATATATCTGGTGCCGCTGAAGGGACTCGAACCCCCGACCCCATCATTACGAATGACGTGCTCTACCAGCTGAGCTACAGCGGCACCTTAGGTCATATGGAACTGATTATGACCGGATGCGAAGCTTCGTTTAAACCGTCAGTCTGGCGCCTGCAAGCCCGGTCGTAACCGTTTTGACGTTGCTCAGCACGGCTGGGCCTCGAGTTGTGAACCGAAAGCCTGCGGCCAGTCTTTCAAATTGGCGCTCTGATCCGTGAATTTTTTGTGACGATGCGGAATAAAATTGACCCATCTTCTTTATTTTAATAATTCATGAAATATGATAGAAAAGATAATCGATCAGTTTACCATCCTTGGCCACCCGCAGCGCATCACCGTGTTTCGCATGTTGATGCGACGGTTTCCTGACAGGGTTCCCGCGGGCGAACTGGCAGCGGAGCTGGATATCAAACCCAGTACCATGTCGAACTACCTGAATGCATTGCAGCGGTCGGGATTGGTGAAACAGGAACGATCCGGGACGTCTCTGCTCTATTCGATTGAAATGAAAACTGTGCAGCAGATGTTGGATTTCCTGATCGTGGATTGCTGCCGTGGCCGTCCGGATATCTGCATGCCCTTTCCCAAAGACACCGCGACGAACCGAAAGGTCAATGTGCTGTTCATTTGTTCCGGCAACTCGGCCCGTTCGATTTTTGCCGAATCCTTGCTGCGACAGATCGGCGGCGACCGGTTCAACGTCTATTCGGCCGGGACGCGGCCCAGTTCAGAGCTCAATCCCTTTGCGGTGCAGATTCTGCACGACAAGGGGCACGATATCTCGGGCCTGCGGCCGAAGAATCTGTCCGAGTTTTCGGCGCCGGACGCGCCCGTCATGGATTTCGTCTTTACTGTCTGCAATCAGGCCGCCAACGAAGAATGCCCGGCTTGGGAGGGTCAACCGATAAGTGGCCATTGGGGCGTGGAAGATCCGGTCAAGGCCGAAGGTACCGACGCCGAGAAAAGCCTGGCCTTTCAAACCGCCTATGGTGCACTGAAGCGCCGGATTCAGGCCTTTTCGTCATTGCCGGTCGAAAGCCTTGACCGGATCGCATTGCAATCCGCCGTCGATGAAATCGGGCGTACGCCTACCGAGGAAACGAAATGACCACCTACGCACTGAACGGCCTTGGCCGTATGGGAAAACTGGCCCTGAAGCCCTTGCTTGAAAAAGGCGCAAAGATAGCCTGGATCAACGATGCCGTCGGTGATCCCGAGATGCATGCGCATCTGCTGGAGTTCGACACCGTGCATGGGCGCTGGGACGCGGAATTCGACCATGATGCAGACAGCATCACGGTCAACGGTACCCGCCTGCCGTTCGTTGGCACAAAAGACCTGAGCGCGTTGCCGCTGGACGGTGTTGACGTGGTGATCGACTGCACCGGCGTGTTCAAGACCGAAGCGATGCTGGCACCGTATTTTGACGCTGGGGTGAAGAAGGTTGTTGTCTCTGCTCCGGTCAAGGACGGGCCGACGGCCAATATCGTCATGGGTGTGAATGACGGAACCTACGACCCCGCGGCGCATAGGATCGTGACGGCGGCCTCGTGCACGACAAACTGTCTTGCGCCTGTCGTGAAGGTCGTTCACGAAAACCTGGGCATCCGCCATGGATCAATGACGACGATTCACGACGTAACCAACACGCAGACAATTGTGGATCGGCCTGCCAAGGATCTCAGGCGCGCACGCTCGGCCCTGAACTCTTTGATCCCGACCACGACCGGGTCGGCCACGGCCATCACACTGATCTACCCTGAACTCAAAGGGCGGCTGAACGGCCATGCGGTTCGGGTGCCATTGCTGAACGCTTCGCTGACCGATTGCGTTTTCGAGGTTGAGCGTGAAACCACGGTTGAAGAGGTCAACGCCTTCTTCAAAGCCGCTGCCGAAGGCGAACTGAAGGGCATTCTGGGCTATGAGACGCGCCCGCTGGTGTCCACCGATTACACCAATGACGAACGCTCTTCGATCGTCGATGCGCCCTCGACCATGGTTGTGAACGGGACGCAGGTGAAAATCTATGCGTGGTACGACAACGAGATGGGTTATGCGCATCGGCTGGTGGATGTCGCGCTGATGGTCGGGGCATCATTGTGACGCAACGCCCCGAAGGACTGTCGGCTTATATCGCGGTCACGGCTGCCTATTGGGCCTTCATGCTGACCGACGGGGCGCTCAGGATGTTGGTGCTGTTGCACTTTCACACACTGGGCTTTTCACCGGTGCAGCTTGCCTATCTTTTTGTGCTTTATGAAATCGCCGGGATTGTCACCAACCTGTCCGCCGGTTGGATCGCCGCACGGTTCGGGCTGACCTCGACCCTCTATGCTGGGCTGGGGGTGCAGATCGTCGCGTTGCTCGCCATGACGCAGCTTAACCCGAACTGGACCGTCGCGGCTTCGGTCACTTTTGTCATGATCGTGCAAGGGGCCAGTGGAGTAGCCAAGGATCTGGCCAAGATGTCTTCGAAATCGGCGGTCAAATTGCTGGCTCCTTCCGAAGGAGGCGCGTTGTTTCGATGGGTTGCGGTTCTGACGGGTTCGAAAAACGCGGTCAAAGGGCTGGGATTCCTGTTGGGTGCCGCCATGCTTGCAACACTGGGCTTCCTTCCGGCAGTGCTTGCCATGGCCGCCGTTCTGGCGGTGATCCTGGTCGCGGTGATGCTGTTCATGCCAGCGGGCCTGCCGAAGGGGCGCAAGGGCGCAAAGTTCTCTGAGGTTTTTTCAAAATCCGCAAATGTGAACTGGTTGTCCGCGGCGCGTGTCTTCCTGTTCGGCGCGCGGGACGTCTGGTTCGTGGTCGGCATCCCGATCTATTTCTATGCTGTTCTTTCAGATGGCACCGAAGAGGGCAAGCGGGCCGCGTTCTTCATGATCGGAACATTCATGGCGGTGTGGATCATCCTCTATGGCGCCGTGCAGGCCAACGCGCCAAGGATTCTTCGTGCGTCAGATCGAACCGAAGGTGATCTGATCCGTGCCGCACGCAACTGGGCGGCGATCCTGTTCTGTGTTCCTGCGGCTCTGACACTGGCAGTTTTGCTGTCAAATGGGCCCGAGACCTGGCTGACCCTGACACTGGTCGTCGGGCTTTTGGTCTTTGGTGCGATCTTCGCGGTCAATTCATCGCTGCATTCCTATCTGATTCTTGCCTTCACCCGGTCCGAGCGTGTGACGATGGATGTCGGCTTTTACTACATGGCAAATGCGACGGGGCGGTTGGCCGGAACCGTTTTGTCCGGCCTGACCTATCAGGTCGGGGGGCTGCCCCTGGTGCTGGGCACGGCGGCCGTGATGGTTGGCCTTGCTGCGCTGACGTCCGGCAAACTTATGGATCAAACTTCCGAGGCGTTATCATGAGCATTTTTGAACGGTATCTCACGATCTGGGTTGCACTTGCGATGATCGGTGGTGTCCTGATCGGACTGGCCGCGCCGGGGCTGGTGCAACTGGTGGCAAGCGCCGAAGTTGCCAGCGTCAACCTGGTGGTGGCGGTGCTGATCTGGGCAATGGTCTATCCGATGATGGTCAACGTCGATTTCGGTGCAGTCGCCGGGGTTGCCCGCCAGCCGCGTGGTCTGATTGTGACGCTGGTGGTGAACTGGCTGATAAAGCCTTTCACCATGGCGCTGCTGGCTGTCCTGTTTTTCGACTATGTCTTCGCGCCTTGGATCGCGCCCGAAGATGCTGCGCAATACACCGCCGGTCTGATCCTGCTGGGGGCCGCCCCTTGTACCGCCATGGTGTTCGTGTGGTCGCAACTGACCAAAGGCGACGCGACCTACACCCTGGTTCAGGTCTCGGTCAATGATCTGATCATGGTCGTGGCATTTGCGCCGATCGTGGCCTTTTTGCTGGGGGTCACTGACATCGAAGTGCCATGGCAGACTTTGGTTTTGGCCACGGTCCTTTATGTGGTGCTGCCGCTTGTCGCCGGGTTGATCACCCGCCGCAGATTAGGCTCTAAACAGGCGATAGAAGCCTTTTCGGCGCGGGTGAAACCGTGGTCCGTCATGGGATTGACAGCAACCGTGGTTATCTTGTTCGGCCTGCAAGGTCAGACCATTCTGGCGAAACCCACGGTCATCGTGTTGATCGCCGTTCCCATTCTGATCCAAAGCTACGGTATTTTTGCCATTGCCTATGGCGCGGCTTTTGCGCTGAAGGTTCCCCACCGGATCGCAGCGCCCTGTGCCATGATCGGGACATCGAACTTTTTTGAACTGGCCGTTGCCGTCGCAATCAGCTTGTTCGGTCTTCATTCCGGCGCGGCACTGGCGACGGTCGTGGGGGTCCTGGTCGAAGTACCGGTGATGCTGTCGCTTGTGGCTTTCGCCAACCGAACACGCCAGCGTTTCCCGGAACCTGCGACATGACAGAATCGGTCAACGCAGCAGGGCGATAATCGGAACTGGCGGCTATGCACCGCCAGCCTTGCAGCAACGTTGCTTCAGAAATCCACGCCGCGCTGTGCTTTGATGCCCGCTTGGAACGGGTGTTTCTCCTCGGTCATTTCCGTGACCAGATCAGCATAGTCACGCAGCGCGTTCGGCGCGCCGCGACCAGTCAGGAATACGCTGGTCTTTTCCGAACGCGTGTTCAAACCTTCGATGACCTGTTCGACCGACAGGTATTCGTAACGCAGGGCGATGTTGATCTCGTCCAGCACAACCAGATCGTATTCGCCGCTGGACATCAGGGCGCAGGCCTTGTCGAAGGCGGCATTGGCAGCCGCAATATCGCGCTCCCGGTCCTGTGTGTCCCAGGTAAAACCTTCGCCCATCGTATGCCATGTCACCAGATCGCGCTCTTCGAAGAAACGGCGCTCGCCGGTTTTCCACTTGCCCTTGATGAACTGCACCACAGCAACCTTCTGGCCCCAGCCCAAGGCACGAATGACCACGCCGAACGCGGCCGAGGATTTGCCTTTGCCCTTGCCGGTATTGATCAGGACCAGACCGCGGCCTGGATCCACGGCCTCGGACACTTTCTTGCGGTGCTGGGCCTGCACCTTCTGCATCTTTTCCTTGTGATCCTGCGCGTCGCTCATTTGGGAACCTCTTTGACTGTTCGGCCCAACCTAGGGGAAGATTGCAAAAGGTAAAGTCATGCTTTGGGGTCTGTAACCGACCGGACCTTGCCCCGCTCCAGCCCCAACTGGTGTTCGCGCCAGATGACGACAACATTGCCTGCAATCACCAGCGCGGCCCCGATCAGGATTGCAAGCGTTGGCAGTTCGTCGAACCAGACATAGCCGATCACGATCGCAAAAAGCATGGTTGCATAGTCATAAGGCGCCAGCATCGAGGCCTGGCCAAACCGATAGGAAGATGTGACCAAAATCTGCGCGACGCCGCCGATCAGGCCCATCATGACCATGATCAGAGCCTGATTCCATGTGGGCATCGTCCATCCCCAGAATGCTGTCAGAGCGGACAGGAGCGTCGCGGTCATTGAGAAATAGAACACGATGGCCGCAGCGTGATCGACCTTGACCAATTGCCGGATATGGATCTGAACGAAGGCACGGGCGAGGGTTGCGCCCAACACGCATAACGCGCCGATGGTGGCGGCGAGTTCCATCTTGGTGGTGCCAATACGTGGCCATATCATGATCAGGACGCCCAGCAGACCCAAAGCCACAGCGCCGATACGGATAAGCCGAATCCGTTCGCCCAGCATGACGGCGGCCAGAATCAGGGTGAAGATCGGTGTCGCATAGCCGATGGCAGTAACTTCCGGCAGGGGCAACAGGCTGAGGCCGGTAAAGGTAAGACCCATGGCGCTTGTCCCCAGAACACCGCGCCAGAAATGGCCCATGGGTTTCTTGACCACAAAGCCTTTCGACAACTCCCCCCGCGCGATGAGCCAAAGAATGATCACGGGGATTGCGAACAGGGATCGGAAAAACACCAATTGGCCCGGCGGGAATTCATCTGAAAGTGCTTTGACCAGCGCGGACATCGACGTGAACAGGAACAAGGCGCACAGCTTCAGCGTTACGGCAAGCAGAGGTCGATGCGAAGTTAAGGGTTTTGTCATCGGCGCGAACCTGCGTCTTTGACGGGCAAAGATCAACGGGTGGATTCAGCAATTCACCCAGGATTGCGGCAAGGAACAGCCGATCTCTTCGGCGAATTCTTCAAGAAAGCGGATCATGCGCGCGGTGCGTTGTTCTGCAATCCGCCTTCCGGTTTCGGTCAACATGTCACCTGGCAGGCGCAGAAGTTTCACCTTCCAGTGGTCGAGCGAGAAATGAAGGTCATCCAGTGGCCGGGCTTGGGCAAAAGGGTCCGCCGGATCGTAAAGAGTACGCCCCAAGGCTCCGGAAACGGAAAAGTTGCGGGCGATACCGATGGCGCCTAGGGCGTCAAGGCGGTCCGCATCGCGCAGAATGCGTGCCTCGATCGTTTCAGGGGGGATATCGGCCGAAAAACTATGGGCTTCGATCGCGTGCTGGATCGCACGGACCTGATCGGCCTCAAACCCGATTTCCTTAAGAATAGGCTCTGATTCAGCTGCGGATCTGCGCGAGGCAAGATGCCGGGCGGGATCGTCCTTGGGCAGATTCACAAGATCGTGCAGGTAACATGCGGCCAGCAGCACGGACATATCGGTTTGATCATCTGCGATGGCCCGGGCGTTGGTCCAAACACGATCCAGATGGGCCAGATCATGGGCCGGATCCGTTTCCATGCGATGTGCGACCACAGCCCGCAGGCGGGAGCGCAGATCAGCCGATCCGTCCACGGTTCTCTCCGATCTGGCCGCGATGCAAGAGCAGGTGGTCGAGGATCACGCAGGCCATCATCGCCTCTCCTACCGGGACCGCGCGAATACCAACACAAGGGTCGTGACGGCCCTTGGTGATGATCTCGGTCTCTTCGCCTGATTTGGTGATGGTTTTGCGTGTGGTCAGAATAGACGAGGTCGGCTTGACTGCAAAGCGAACGACGATGTCCTGTCCGGTTGAGATGCCGCCCAGAATCCCGCCCGCATGGTTCGAGCTGTATTGTGGGCCATTCTGGCCCATGAAAATCTCATCCGCGTTGGCCTCGCCCGTCAGTTCAGCCGCGGCCATGCCTTCGCCGATTTCGACGCCTTTCACCGCGTTGATCGACATCATCGCAGCGGCTAGATCAGTGTCTAACTTGGCATAAACCGGCGCGCCAAGCCCTGCGGGCACGCCACGCGCCACAACTTCGACAATTGCGCCAACCGAGTTGCCGGACTTGCGCAGATCGTCCAGATAGGTGGCCCACTTCTCGGCGGCTTGCGCATCCGGTGTCCAGAACGGGTTCTGCTCGATCTGGGACCAGTCGAAATTGTCGCGCTCGATCTTATGCGGCCCGATCTGGGTCATGTATCCGGTGATCTGCACGTTGGGCGCAATCTGTTTGATCGCCTCACGCGCCAATCCACCCGCAGCAACACGTGATGCTGTTTCGCGTGCAGAACTCCGCCCGCCGCCGCGATAATCCCGGATCCCGTATTTCTGCCAATAGGTGATATCGGCGTGCCCCGGGCGGAACTTATCCATGATATCGCCATAGTCTTTCGAGCGCTGATCGGTGTTCTCGATCATCAGTTGCACAGGCGTTCCGGTGGTCTGCCCTTCGAACACACCAGACAGGATTTTCACCTGATCGGGTTCGCGCCGCTGGGTGGTGAACTTGTTCTGCCCCGGTTTGCGCTTGTCCAGCCAGTGCTGGATCTTGGTCTCGTCGATCGCGACACCCGGCGGACAGCCGTCAACAGTGGCACCCAAGGCGGGTCCATGGCTTTCACCCCAGGTGGTGACACGGAATAGATGGCCAAAACTGTTCATCGACATGGGGCGGGCTCCTTTGGGATCGTGATTAGCGGGGAGCGCCGTGAGCCTCAAGGGGATTTGCGAATTGGTGCGCGCCACCTTGCGGTGGCGCGAATGAGTAGTTTTGAGAAGATGAAGATCAGGCGGCCTGCGTCAGCGCCGTTCGGGTCGCTGTGATTTTCAGCGCAGCTTGTGCGGCTTCGCGGCCTTTCTCAACAAAATGCGCGCGGTAGATGGCGTTGTGATGATCGGTTTCCTGATACTGGTGCGGCGTCAGGGAGACGGACAGGACCGGTACGCCGGTATCCATGCCGGCGCGCATCAACCCGTCCACGACGGCCTGCGCCACGAAGTCGTGCCGGTAAATGCCGCCATCCACGACAAATGCGGCGCAGGCGACAGCCGCGTAGCGGCCGGTTTGGGCCAGATCGCGGGCCAGCAGCGGCATCTCGAACGCGCCGGGAACGTCGAAAACATCGACCTGATCGGCCGGGATCAGTTCAAGAAACCCGTCCAGCGCGCGGTCGACGATGTCGGAATGCCAGTTGGCTTTGACAAAAGCATAGCGGGTGTGTGTCATCGTGATCTCCTTTCAGTTCGGTGGCCTGCTGGCGGTCGCGAAAACCTTTGCTGCCAGCCCGGCATGACACGTCACCCAAGGCGATCACGAGCAGGCGCGCCGGTTCACCGGCACGACTTGCACGTTCTCTTCCATCCGGACTTTGACCGTCGGCTCTGGCCTCTCACCAGATCTGCTGACACTCTTTCGTGGTTCCACACTTTGTCCGAATACCGGCCTCTGCCGTTCGGATCGTGGACACGGCAGAGCCGCTCGCGGGCTTACGGGTCATGGCCCGCATACCGCCGGTGGGGAATTCCACCCCGCCCTGAGAACGAGGCAGACCTTGCCAAGAACCAACCCCATCTGCAAGAGATTTGGCAGGAGGTCGCCCATGCACCCAAATCCAGCCTTCCGCGCCGAGGATCGTGCGCGTCATATTGAATTCGCCCGTGACCGGGCTTTTGGCGTTCTGGCGATTTCCGGCGACGGCGCGCCATTGATCAGTCACGTGCCCTTTCTGCTGTCTGAGGACGGTGCGGTGGTCGATCTTCATCTGGTGCGATCAAACCCGATTGTCCGTATGCTGCACGGGCCGAAAGAGGTCAGGATCGCGGTGCAGGGGCCTGATGGCTATGTCTCGCCCGACTGGTACGGTGTCGCCGATCAGGTTCCGACTTGGAACTATGTTGCCGTGCACCTGACCGGACGGCTTGAACTGCGCCCGCAGGACGAGCTGCGTGATTTGCTGGATCGACAAACGGCATTCTTTGAAGATCGACTGTTGCCCAAAGCGCCATGGGTCACCGGGAAAATGTCTGATGACGCGTTGGCCAGAATGATGCGGATGATCGTACCATGCCGGATGCAGGTAGAGGATATCCAGGGCACCTGGAAACTGGGCCAGAACAAGCCGGAGGATGCAAGAATCGCTGCTGCCGACAAAGTTCGCAGCGGATTTGGCAGTGAAACCGGTCAGCTGGCCGCCTTGATACACAAGGCGTAACCAGCACCGGGAAACAGGATTACTCGGAACTGAAAGTTGCCAGATAGGCGGCGATATCTTCCGCGCCTTTCCTGAGCTTGACGCTCATGTTCGGGCGGGCGGTTTCGTCATCCAGATACTCTTTGATGAAACCGATGGGGTCTTTGGAATAGGCGGCAATGTTTTCTTCGGTCCAGATCAGACCTTCTTCGCCGGCACGGATCATGTCATCGGTGAACATACCGACCGGCAGGCGCTCGCTGCCGTAGCGATAGTCATTTTCGGACCCGGCGACACGTCCGACGACACCATAGAGATTCGGGCCGGTGATTCCGCCTTTGACCAGTACTTCGCCGTCCTTGATGATCGCATGACACGATGAACAGCGGTTGTACATCGCCTCGCCTTTCGCTGGATCACCTGCCGCAAGTGTTTGCGAGGACAGGGCCAATGTGAGTATCGCAGTGGCCAGGGTGATTTTTGACATTGGGGTCTCCTTGCAGGAGTTCGCGCGTTTTTGCGCTGTCCGGTATTCACGCAAAAAGTGCAACTGTGTAATTGCGCTCAATTTTCGATTTAAATCATCTATTTGGCAAATATGATTTACCCAGCAGACAATCGCTGCTTCGCGATGCTGATTGTCAAGAATACGCTCTCAAATGATTGGCCGACTGGTGGTCAGAATCGGGCTGGATTTCGCCTGCAAAACTGAGTTCGAAGTTCGAATCAACCCCCGTTGATTCGAAGCCGCAGATAAAGTTGCGGACGAGAATCACCAAAAAAAGCCCCTCGTCACGTGCATGAAGGGACACATGCGGCGTATTGCGCGTTTATGAACGCTGGACGAACACTATTCTCCCCGATAGTAAGCGCGGTTAAGACACCGCATTCGTGCGGTGCGCGAGCTATTTGCCCGTCCGCGGGCGCCAGATAATCGGAGATAACCTCGTGTCCCACGCAGAAGACCACGAAGGCACCCGCAGAGATTTCCTGTACTACGTCGCTGGCGGCGCAGGTGTCGTTGCAACGGGTGCAGCCGTATGGCCACTGATCAACCAAATGAACCCGTCGGCAGACGTTCAGGCGCTGTCCTCGATCCGTGTGGATGTGAGCGGCGTCGAGCCGGGCACGCAACTGACGGTAAAATGGCTGGGAAAACCCGTTTTTGTCCGTCACCGCACCGGTGCCGAGATTCAGGAAGCCCAGGAACAGGACGCCGAAGGTGTTGATGCGCTGCCAGATCCGCTGGCACGCAACTTCAACCTGAGCGCAGATGCGCCTGCGACTGACGCAAACCGTGTCATGCCGTCACCGGAAGGCGAAGCGCCGGGTGCTTGGATCGTTCAGATGGGCGTTTGTACGCACCTCGGCTGTGTGCCTCTGGGGGATGCCGGCGACTTCGGTGGCTGGTTCTGCCCGTGCCACGGCTCGCACTACGACCTCGCCGGTCGTATCCGTAAAGGCCCCGCGCCTGAGAACCTGCCTGTCCCGCCCGCAGAATGGGTGGACAACAGCACAATCAAACTCGGCTAAGGGAGACCCAAACTTATGTCCGGAATTCCCCACGATCATTACGAGCCGAAGACAAACGGCGAGAAGTGGCTGAACAGCCGCCTGCCGATTGTCGGCCTGCTGTACGATACCCTTATGATCCCGACCCCCAAGAACCTGAACTGGTGGTGGATCTGGGGCATCGTTCTGGCGTTCTGCCTGGCGCTGCAAATCATCACCGGTATCGTTTTGGTGATGCACTATACCCCGCATGTCGATCTGGCCTTTGCCAGCATCGAGCACATCATGCGCAACGTGAATGGCGGTCACTTTATCCGCTATCTGCACATGAATGGCGCGTCGCTGTTCTTTGTGGCGGTTTACATCCACATGTTCCGCGGCCTGTTCTACGGCTCGTACAAAGCCCCGCGTGAAATCACGTGGATCATCGGTATGCTGATCTATCTGATGATGATGGGCACCGCCTTTATGGGCTATGTTCTGCCCTGGGGTCAGATGTCCTTCTGGGGTGCGACCGTGATCACCGGCCTGTTTGGCGCCATCCCGTTTGTCGGTGATGCGCTGCAGACCTGGCTGCTGGGCGGACCGGCGGTGGATAACGCCACGCTGAACCGCTTCTTCTCGTTGCACTATCTGCTGCCGTTTATCATTGCGGCATTGGTTGTGGTGCATATCTGGGCCTTCCACACCACCGGCAACAACAACCCGACAGGTGTTGAAGTGCGCCGGGGCTCGAAAGCTGAGGCCGAGAAAGACACGCTGCCGTTCTGGCCGTACTTCGTGATCAAGGATCTCTTCGCCCTAGCCGTGATCCTGGTCGTGTTCTGGGCCGTCGTGGGCTTTATGCCGAACTATCTGGGCCACCCGGACAACTACATCGAAGCCAACCCTCTGGTGACACCTGCACACATTGTTCCCGAATGGTACTTCCTGCCGTTCTACGCGATCCTGCGCGCGTTCACCGGTGAGGTCTGGGTCGTTCAATTCGCCAGCTTCATCACCGGAGGTATCATTGATGCCAAGTTCTTCGGTGTTCTGGCGATGTTCGGTGCGATCCTGGCCATGGCGCTGGCGCCCTGGCTGGACACCTCGAACGTGCGTTCGGGCAAGTACCGTCCGATGTTCAAATGGTGGTTCTACCTGCTGGTCATCGACTTCTTTGCCCTGATGTGGCTGGGTGCGATGCCCGCGGAAGAGCCCTATGCGACCTTCTCGCTGATCGCGTCCGCCTACTGGTTCGCCTATTTCTTCGTGATCATGCCGATCCTCGGAGTGATCGAGAAGCCTCTGGCACAGCCCGAGACCATCGAAGAAGACTTCAACGCGCATTATGGCAAGGCTGACGCCAAAGCCACGCCGGCCGAGTAAGAAGAGGGACCGGAAACATGTTCAAGAAACTTGCAATCGGCGCCGCGTTTGCCTTGGCCCTGACCCCTGTTGCATCCATTGCAGCAGGTGGGGGTGAGCAGCATATCGAAGACTTCGACTTCTCGTTCGAAGGTCCCTTCGGTACCTGGGACCAGCATCAGCTGCAGCGCGGCCTGCAGATCTATACCGAGGTCTGCGCAGCCTGCCACGGTCTGCAATATGTGCCTCTGCGCGATCTGGAAGCGCTGGGCTATTCGGAAGAAGAAGTTATCGCTTATGCAGCGGGCAACTTCGAAGTGTTCGACCCCGAGCTGGACGATTTCCGCCCGGCGATTCCGACTGACCACTTCCCGGCCAACAACGGTGTCGGCGCACCGGACCTGAGCCTGATGGCCAAGGCCCGCGCGGGCTTCCACGGACCTTACGGTCTGGGCATCAATCAGCTGGTCAAAGGCATGGGCGGAGCCGAGTACATCGCCTCACTGCTGGACGGCTATACTGGTGAAGAGAAGGAAGAGGCAGGCACTGTCCTCTACGAAAACAAGGCCTTCCCCGGCGGCTGGATTTCGATGGCACCGCCGCTGGCGGATGAACAGGTCGAGTTTGCTGACGGGCACTCGAACTCTGTCGAACACATGTCAGAGGACGTCGCGGCGTTCCTGATGTGGGCGGCCGAGCCGAAGATGATGGAGCGCAAGAACGCCGGCTTTGTTGGCGTGATTTTCCTCACCGTTCTGTCGGTGCTTCTCTATCTGGTCAACAAGCGCCTGTGGGCTCCGCATAAGGGCAAGAAATCGGTCTGATCCGTCAGGGTAGGTTTAAGGAAATTCAAAAGGCCCCGTGCGTCGCGCGGGGCTTTTTCTTTGAAACCGCTCGACAACTTGTTCCTTGACGCGAACCCCGTGCAACACGACGCTGGTTGCATTGTAGAAGTCATTTTGGAGTGAATTGTCATGAACGCTTTGTCGAATGCCGCGAAACTGCGCGAGGCCTTTTCCAGATGGAACGAATCCAAGGGTTCGAACCTGAAAATGTGGGACGACTACACGACCGACGATATCTGCATCCGGTCCCTTGGCGACGGGAAAAACGGGCTGGACTTCAGTTGCGCCCGCAAGGGGCAGGGTCAGATGCACCAATATCTGAAGGAATTGACGGATGCCTTCGAAATGGTCCACTGGACGTTGCAGGACACCATAGCCCAGGACGACCGGGTCGTCGGGGTGGGCGTCACGGCCTGGACACACAAAGCCAGCGGCCAGAAGGTCGAAACGCCGGTCGTTGTCATTTGCAAGTTCTGCGGCGACCGGGTCTGCGAATATCAGGAATTCTACGACACGGCCGCCCTCGCTGCCGTGACCGGGCAATGAATGCCGCCGGCAGCCGACGCCATCACGCGATCAGCTGGGTTTGAGTATGACCGGTGACTGCCGCCGTCACGATCTCGCCCTCGGTCCGGGGGGCCGAAAAGGACACTTCGGTGAATTGCTCGGTTCGGCCCATGTGCGGGCTTTCCATCAGGATGTGATGGGTTTTGCCGATTTGTTGTGACAAGTGCTTTGTGACCTGAGCGTCGCCTGCTGCGCGCAAGCGGGCGGCGCGATCCTTGATGACCGTTCCATTCACCTGCTGCGGTATGCGGGCCGCCGGTGTGCCTTCACGCTTGGAATAGGGGAAGACATGCAGCCAAGTCAGGTCGCAGTCGCTGATCAGCTTCAGCGAGTTTTCGAAATGCGCTTCGGACTCGGTCGGGAAGCCTGCGATGATATCCGCACCAAAGGTCATGTCGGGGCGCAGCTTGCGTGCCTCTTCGGTAAAGCGGATGGCGTCGTCGCGCAGATGGCGGCGTTTCATGCGCTTTAGAATCAGATCGTCGCCGTGCTGAAGCGACAGGTGCAGATGCGGCATCAGGCGCGGCTCGGTTGCGATGGCCTGCATCAGATTCTCGTCCACCTCGATCGAATCGATCGAGCTGATGCGCAGGCGCGGCAGGTCGGGCACCAGCTTGAGGATGCGCATGACAAGATCGCCCAGTTTGGGGCTTGCGGGCAGGTCGACGCCCCAGGATGTCAGATCGACCCCGGTCAGCACGACCTCGTTATAGCCCTTGTCGACAAGCCGCTTGATCTGATCCACCACCACACCGGCTGGCACGCTGCGCGAGTTGCCCCGGCCATAGGGAATGATGCAGAAGGTACAGCGGTGGTCACAACCGTTCTGGACCTGCACATAGGCGCGCGAGCGGGTGCCGAATCCGTCGATCAGATGGCCGGCCGTTTCGGTGACCGACATGATGTCATCCACCTGCACCGCCTCGGTCTGACCGATGAAATCAGTCGCCATGCCTTGCCAGGTCTCGGGCTGCATCTTTTCAGTGTTACCGATGACCGCATCGACCTCGTCCATCTGCGCAAAGGTTTCGGGCTCGGTCTGGGCGGCACAGCCTGTGACGATCAGGCGGGCATTCGGATTCTCGCGCCGTAGCTTGCGGATTTCCTGCCGGGCCTTGCGCACGGCCTCAGCCGTCACGGCGCATGTGTTCACCACCACAGCGTCTGTCAGACCGGCCTGTTGCGACAGTTCTTTCATCGCCTCAGTTTCATAGGCATTCAGGCGGCAGCCCAACGTGGTGAACTTGGGCGGGTTCATCCCAGTGACCTCAGAAATTCAGGCGTCAGAGTGCCAGAGAAAACGTGACATGTCGGGCCGGTCATCCAGACACCATCGTCGCGCCAGTCGACCCAAAGCGTGCCACCATCCAAATCAATCCGTACTTTGCGCCCGGTCAGCCCCCGTCGCGCGGCGGCCACGACCGTTGCACAGGACGAAGACCCAGATGCCAGAGTGATGCCTACTCCGCGCTCCCATACGCGCATACGGATGTGATCCGGACCAATGACCTGGGCCACCTGGACATTAGTGCGTTCGGGATAAAGCGGGTGGTATTCGTAACGCGCGCCGAATTCTGCCAACGGGATCGCTTCGGCGTTGTCAACGAAGAACGTGCAATGCGGGTTGCCCATTCCCGTTGCCGTCGGGGTGCCTTCGATCGGCAATTCCAGCGTGTCCATCTCTTCTGCCAGAGGAACTTCGCGCCAGTCCAGCTGCGGGTGCCCCATGTTGACCGAGGTGAGCCCATCGCCGGCATCCCGCGCATGAAGGGTTCCCCGTTCCGTGGTGAGCTTGAGGGCAGAGCGACCCGTCTCATCCATAAGCAACCGTGCAATACAGCGGGTGGCGTTGCCGCAGGCGGCAGAGGTTGATCCATCGGAATTGTAGAACACCAGATGCGCGTCGGCTTCACCCTTTTCGATAACGGCCAACTGATCGAATCCCACCCCAAATTGCCGATGCCCGATTCCCCGGGCCAGCGTCGGCGTGATCGGGGCATCCTGTGCGCGTGCGTCAACAATGACAAAGTCATTGCCCAGCCCGTGCATCTTTATGAAGGGCAGTCCGGTGTCGAGTCTCTGTTGCATGGCGGGCATATAACGTCGGTCCGAACATGAATCCACCCTGTCGCGAAGATTCCTCAAAAAAGGGGTTGACCCTCCAGCGCCACCTGCCTAATTAGGCCGCCTATCGGGTTGCCGGAAACACGCGTTGTTACGGCGAAACGAGGCGCAAAATAAGGGCTTGAACCCGGTCGGGGAATTGCCGTAAAGAGCGCCACGGATCAACAGATCCAACAAAAGAGTGGGCCGTTAGCTCAGTTGGTAGAGCAACTGACTTTTAATCAGTGGGTCGCAGGTTCGAATCCTGCACGGCTCACCACTTTTTTAATAAATAACAACACCTTGCGGAGTGTGTGCCAGTACTTTGCTGGTAGGCGCGTCCGGTTTTCACGGACTATTCACGGACGACATTGATGCAACAGGTCAACATCAATTTGCCTGTTGCGTTCTCTCGCATCAGGCGGAACCGTTTGAACCTCCATGGAATGCTCAGAGCGGACTAGGACCATCCAGTATGGGGGGGTGGGGGCGCACCCCGCCTGTAGGAGTCCCGCTGATAAATGCACCTCCCCAGCCTTCCCACCGAGCGAAGCGGGTTTCTCGAATTTGCCATCCTGCTGCTGACAAACACGCGCCGCTTAAGGACGATCAGCATGGCGTGTTTAGGCTAGCCTTAGTCTGAACTGTTAGTAGGGAGATAGCAGCATGGCTGCAGCCGACTGGGCTAAACGGGCGAGATTCGCCGAAGCATATGCAGAGTGCGGCAACGCCACTCAGGCAGCACTGCACGCTGGAGTCCCCAAACCCTCGGCGCACAGCATGGGCTATAGGTGGCTGCGTGACCCGCAAGTCACTGAGATGGTCCGAGATGCCATGAATGACCGGTTGAAGGCACTGGGTCCCGCCGCGTTGGGCGTCGTGCAGGAAGTGCTACTGAGCCCGACAGTCAGCCCTCAGCTGCGCTTGCAGGCCGCACGGGACGTGCTAGACCGGCTCGGTTGGGTTCCGCCCAAACGTCCCGGACCAGTCACCAACTCTGGGCCACGTGACCTGACCGAGTGCTCATTAGAAGAGTTGGAGACCATGGTGTCCGGAAGCCCATATGTTCGGCTAGACAATGAATCTCTGATGAGGCTGTCAGGTCAAGCGTGACGCGGGCTACTACCTCAAGCCTATCTGTTGGGCGAATTGGCGAAGGTTTTGAACGTAATTCTATTCGAACACTGCCGCCCGCCGGTGCCGACATACATACATACTACTTAGAATAGTAGTATGTATGTAGTGTCAGAGCCAAGCGTTCATAAGCTATCTTTAGGCTGATCAATCAACCAGCCACACATAGTGCGACGATGTCTCAATGAGGCCCAAATCTTCAAGCTGGCTGAGCGCATTTTTCAGGGCGCGCCGCTTCCTGCTCGTGTCAGGGAGGTCGAAGCAGTTCGCCCCCCAAGACATGAAGGCAGTCCAGGCCGCTGCCGTGACATTCAGTTTTTCACCGGAGTCAAGGTCCAAGCAGACCTCCTCACCGTGCATAGACAGAAAGTCTTGAAGCGCGTTGAGTGCGATCAAGCAGTTGCCTTGCAGCGCAGGTGAATCGTCCGAACGCGACGGTAATGTCACAAACTCAACACATGCAGAGGACCGCCCATTTCCACACGCGACAACAGGTTTCAGACGAAAGGCACAGACCGGTCCGTCCTCAAGGTCCTTCTGCTTTTCGGCCTTAACGGCGACGCTACCCTTTGACGGCACTAGACGAAGCACCGTGTCACAGGCTCCCAGCAATGCCGAATGCCCACGCATTCCGCGCTCTGCCGCCTTTCCCGTATGGTGAACCAACATCACGTGCGCGCCTGTCGCTTCACGCAGCATGTCTGTCACTTGCGTGAGCGTACCCATCGCAGAGTTGGAATTTTCGTCTGCGCCCTGCATGCAGCGCGCCAGTGTGTCAAACACGATCAGCCTTGCTGGACCATGGATGCTCTCTAGACGTTTGATTTGAAGGAGCAGTCCCATGACATCACCATCAACGTCGAGCAAGTTTACTGAAAGAGAGATGACCTGCAGGTGTCGGCTACGCCCATTGCGCAAGCTCTGAACCCGGAGCGACATTCCACCCTCACCCTCAGCGGCGATGTATACCACCAATCCTTGCGTGACCTGAGCGCCGTTCCATGTGCCTCCGGTTGCGATGGTATTGGCCATGTCTAGGGCTAGAAACGTCTTACCGCAGCCCGGCTTACCGTACATCACGGATAGACAGTTGAGGTCCAATACACCTTCGATCAACGGCGTCGGCCCACGCATGTCCATTGGATCATCTGGCAACAAGGCCTGCTCAAAGCGCTGTGCTAAGGCAGCGACGCTCTTGTCGTCAGCCCAGCCTGCCTTGATGGGTTTGCCAGCAACCTCCCTCAAGACTGGTTTGGCTTTCGGGGTGTTATGATTGCCTTGGGATGCGCCAATCCCCCTGAAAATGTCGAGGCCTGCACCAGACTCATCCGCCATTTTTTCGAGTGCACCGCTGTTAACCTCCCAGCCGGAGCGGAATGACGACCATGTTTCCACAAGCCAGTTCTGGTCATGAGGGCCGTCCGCCTGCCAGTTCAAAACAATCTCCAGCACGTCGTTAGCACCCGCGCCAATTGCGAATGCGTCACAAATGAGCCTCCGGGCAGTGTGTTCATCAATCTCCGGGTTGATGTGCCGAAAGCACTGTTGGAGGTACAAATGATAGCCAGTGGGCGCGTGGGTTGCTTGAGTTCGGACCATTCCTCAGCCCTCCGCCTGCTTGAAACAGTTCGCCGTATTCATCTTCTGCTCGGCGTGCTCAAGCGCCTCTTGGACGTTGTGCACCGCCTTCTTATTCGGGTGCCAAACAGTTAGAGGCCATGTGCGGATCGTGCGGGCGGTCACAGGGAATAGCCGCTTGGTAATGATGGCCGCCAATGTCTGACGGTCTGCATATTTGGGGAGTTCGGCTCCACAGGTGCAAACGGGATTAGGGGTCCTAGCAGGACGGGTCATAAGTCGTCTCCATCGAATGAATGATGACCCCAATTGTCACCATCCGCCGAATCCGGTCGTCCCTTTCAGAGAATTTTTTTAATTTTTTTCCCGGCGCGAGAACGCATTCATTTGCCTCTGCATGCACCCCGTTAACGGCGCACTAGTGAGGCCTGTTCAATGGCGCGCGCCAAGGCCCACTATTCGAACCGCTGGTCGCGAGCCGCATCTTCAACCGATTCTCGCTCCCTTTCCGCAGCGATCCACTCTCGAACACGAGGAACGTGTCTGGCGACCGCAACTCCAATTTCTTGGCGTGGATGATCTTGCAGTTGTTCTAAAACCCCTAGCCGACGCTCGATAATGGCCGCTCTGCTGCCGGACCAACTCATGGGAGAGAGGTTTCCGACAAGCGCGTCCACCACTGCACCAGGCTCGGGAGCGGCTTCCAATATCGCAACTATCTGAGGGGAGAGATTCTCCTCGTTGTTGCTCTCTGCACTGCCGCGTCGATCTGCGGGAAAAAGCTCAAGATACTGCGCGATTACTGTCCATCGTGAATCGTTCACTGAACACCAGTCCACGAGCGCTTCTGGTGGGATGCCCGATAACGGCGATCTGGCGTAACGAGCTCGAAGGTCAAAACCCCTTGACCCTGCGTCAGGGTCAGGAATGGCCGCGTTTAGGTAGGCAGCCGGTGCACTAGCGGCAATGGCACTTGCGGTGTCATCCACGTCGAATATTGAGCCATATCTTCGCGTCGCGTGATCTGTGAGGGCGGAGAGTAGACGCTCGGCTCCAGACCCATCGTCTTCTTCCAGACAATAGCGAGTGACATTCCCCATCGTATGATCGAGATTGTCGTCAACCCGTTCACCGGAGATAAGCGTCTCCAAAGCTTCAAGTCCAACTTGCCGAATGTCTTCTGGCCATACTCGGCGATCATCGGTCTCGACATGCCGTAGCATACTGAGTGACCGCACAACCAACCTGGGACCTTCAGGCCTAGAGAGTAACGAACGCATCAGGCGGACACGATCAACGTCACTAAGTTCGCGATTTTCGCGCCAGACGATGTCGGCCAACTGATGCGCGTGAACTACCGTGTCCGCAGCGAACTCAATGACCAGTTCAACCTCCTCTGGCGAAAGGGCTCCATCCGGAAGGAAAAAAGCATAATCACACCTAAGTCGAACGTTCTCGCGGCATTCCTGCCGAATTGGTTCAGCAGTTTCGGGGGCTTCTTCGTCTAATTTTTGCAGGTAGGCCGATAGAAGGCTCAATTGCCGCGACCGGTCGGGCTCAGTGAGGTGAGCGTCTCTTAATATGGCCCACGTGGCTAAAGGGTCCTCCGAAGCCTCTGCAATGCCCTCGCCGAGCGATTGAAACCCAGGGCCGTCACTCCGCAAAACTTCAGGAATGACGCGTCTTAAAACATCGGGATCTGCAGCCAACTCGTGACCTAGTTCCTCGAGCCGTTCTGCACGCCGCTGAAATGCTGCATCAGTGTCGTCGTCCTCATCCAGCTCAACATCCCAACGCACAGCTAGTTCGCTGTGCACCCGGGCCTCCAGATCGTCAGGAGCCAACTCCTCAATCAATTCTCGAACTGCAATGATGTCTTCTTCCGGGAAATCGTCGCCTCTTCGTCGAGACAAGTACAACAACCGGTGTAGCGATTGACGAGCTTCTGGCCATGATCTCCTTGCGTGCTGCTCACGAATGGTTTCGAGGAGAGGGGTCCGCAGCGACGGTACACAGCGCCAGAGTTCCCTCAACCTTCTTGAAAGCGCAGTGCGTGCGGCTTCTTCCGCATCTGGGTTGCCAGAGTTCGCAACTTCAGCAGCTAAAGCGAACCATGCCTCGAACCATTCAACGATCTCGTCACCTCGTGGCTCCCAGCCATGGGCGTCGGGGCGCGCGTCCAAGTCGAAGTGGAAAGAAGGTGACCAAAAGTCAGTCTTTAGGGCTGAAGCGAGCATCGCCTTACCACGAATAACCACTCGTTGGTCACTTGATAATAGCGCGTCTCGTGCAACTGAAATTCGAGCTTCAGTTCGTGCCAGCGTCCCCGAAAGAAACAGCCCGAACAGATTTTCGATTGCTGCATCTGCTCGAGTTTCACCCGACGGGTCGAGGCAAACTGCAAGTCCGACGAGAGCGTTGCAAGAGCGTGCAAAAAGTGTCTCGCCATGCGCAGCCCGTAATGTCATCCCAATCACGTCATCGATAGAGTTGCCCGGTTGGTCGAGCTGTTCTCCAGACGCAATCCGAGCCTCAACAAAATCAAGGACCTCTTGGTTTACGAGATGCGACACGGTGCTGAAAAGCTCTATCTCGGAGGTAGGGTCTGCAAGTGGCCCATCTGGCTCCATCCAACGACGTACGATCAGTCGGGCCTCCTCCACGTCGTGGAGGTAGGACAGCCGTCGTGCTAGAGACTGGCGCAATCTGGGTTTGTCAGCAAATGTGTTGGCCACGTCTCGCCAACGGATGTTTCTAAGCGCACCTTGTGCGAGCCTGTTGGCCAGGGCGTGCGGCAAGATTGCGCGCCATCTACTTCGTGCTTGGGCAAGGCCTCGTTCCAAAAGGGTAGCTGCATGCCGATATAACTCGCCGGGGTTCACGCCAATAAGTGAGCCCAAGACAGCTAATTCGTCAGGTTCTTCGACGCCTTCTACGTCGAACGAGTAGACAAGTGACAAGACCTCGGCACCGTTAGCGAGCGCCGCATCACGCGACTCCCGTTGCCAAAAGAGGCGGTCAAAGAGTTCCGCTTCTTCGAACGTCGACAGTGAACCAGTTTGAGGCGCAGCTTGTGCCAAGGCCAGGCCAAGCCGAGCGTTTCCAAGTGCGAGCTCTGCCAACCGCCTGGCATCCAAGGACGAGAGGTCAGGTCTGCGGCGCCTTAACAGACGTTCTACGATGTCCGGACCCTCGGCTTCTATTCTGACGACATCGGTTTCTTCGGGTCGATCGCTTCGGACATCATACTCCACGGTCACCAGCCGAACTTCACTTCCAACTTCCGCGAGCCGCCGAGCAAGTGCTTGATGGGTGTCCGGAGGACAGTTGTCGGCGACAAGAACCGCAGGTGCACCAAGTTGAAGCATGGCTTCAAGCATCTGCATGGGAGAAGTCGCGAGCGTATGGCCAAGGTCAGCGTATACGGCCTGAGAAGGAGGCAGTTCTGGAGTGTTGCCAACCTGTTCAAACAGCGCTTGGACGATGCGGCTCTTCCCGATACCTGAGAGCCCAGCGATACGAACTGCAGCATCTCCGGTTCTCACAAGCTCTCTAATCGCATCGATGGCTTCGACTAAATCTGTTGTGGGTTGTCTGTCCTTTACGTAGAAGCGCAGGCCTTCTTCACAGATCAGGGTGTCATCTGCACCTGATGGCGTAGCCGACCACCGACCATATTGTTTCCAACCATCCAGGCAAGGGAGCAACATGTGCTCTCGGAGCCACGCTGCTACAGATGGATGTGTACTGACCCAACGGGCCAGCGCATTGCGGTCTAAGAAGGCGAGATTGATGTGGGCAGCGTTTGGGTCTCCGGCAACGGCGTCCCGCATGGCATCTTGTCTTCGCTGAAGCATCACATCAGAGCAGTTTGCTCCGGCGCTGACGATCAGATACGCTCCGTGCCCTGCTGCCAGTGTTGAGATCGAGGGTCGCAGCCTCCCATTTGAATGCATTTCTTCGCCAACGGCGCTAGGAATGAGGTCGCCCAGCTTTACTTGCACTCCGGTATGTCTGCGCTGCAGAGGTCCATGCGGAATGAAGGGTCCTGTAGCTTCGACGACTACATCCAAGCCCCCGTCTGCAGCCGTCTGACGACCGCCCCAACGAACCTCGAGGCGGTGTCCTTCTTGTCGTTCTCTCTCAGCCTCGCAAAGCCGTGCAACGAGCTCTCGAAAAACAGCATCATTCAGTTCTGGCAATCGGTCGGGTGGTATATCGAATACAGTCACTATAAAAAATCTTGCGCTATGGACGTTTATGCGAATGGCAACGTACGCCCATCTGCGGAATTTGGAAGAGCCGATGTGCACAACAGTCAAATCTTCTTTGGGTGACGTCTATACTCAACTATTTCAAGTGCTTGAACAGCAAGACCCAGCGGCGGCTCAACCAGTTCCAAGGTACGGTGAAATCAAGTGCTCCCTGATGTTTCGACGCTTTGGTGGTGGCGTTGCACCACTTCATCCAAGTTTCACTCAGCGCTTTGCATGTGCGGTGGATGTGGGCTGCCTGCCGTTGTTGTCAAAGCTGGACCTGAGCCCGACATCCATATTGGAGCTCCAAGTAGGAGGCGTGGTTGAGGCTCGGAAAGGCCTCACAACGCCTTGTCCAGTGGGTTACCTAGCCGATGCGCGGTATGGCGGCTGGTGCCGCCCTCTGAGGCTGTGTGGTTCACGGTTAGGCCGGGAGGGTAAATTTAATAACTTGAGGTTCAGCCTGCCATGTGCCGCGACCAACAGCATTCGTGACCAACGTCGACCATGTATCCATCACCCTGACCTTTTGCGGCCAAAGGCTCGCGTGATTGTAGGCTGCCAGTACGCCAGAACGAGTTGCAGACTGCCTATGGTTCAAAAGCGCGTCAGCAACTGCTGCGTCAGCTGCACCCGTCTCAGCAAGCGTCGTGAGGAAAGTGCGGCGCAAGTGGTGCATGTTGAAGTCGGCAATACCTGATGCCGCCCTAACCCGTTTAGCCAATGCGCTATGACCAGAGAACGGCTTTTCGGTGGGTGACAGGCCGAACACGCTTACCCCCTCAGAAAGATCAATGTCAGCATTGTCCAGAAATTCGAAAACTGCACTGGGCACAGGCAGTGCAAACGGATCGCCGTTCTTTGTGATTTTGCCCGGCAGCAGAAGGCGGGAACCCGCTTTGTCAACGTGCTCACCCCTAAGGTTGGCTAGTTCGCCCTGCCTCAATGGCAGGTACAGCGCACAACGCAAAAACAGCAGTTCGTTGGGTGGGAGGCCACTGGCCTCGTACAGCGCTTGTACTTCGGTTGCTGTATAGTACCGAGTGCGAGGCGCAGGCGGCTTGGGTCGCTTTGGCTTGGGAACCTTCTGGCAAGGGTTCGCAGAAACAACCTCCCTGCTTACGAGATCGTCGAAGAACCTGCTCAGGGCACCGAAACGGTGCAAGGCACGTGGTCGGCCCCTGTGAAGACGCAACATGTCCATGATTGCACCGGTGGTTACAGCCTCTGGTCCAACCTTTTCGACGTTCATCTCCTTCACAGCGTTACGCAGTGCGCCCTTCTGAGTAACACAATGGTTTGTAGGCTCTGAGAGGTTGGCGGCAATGTAGTCTTCAACCAAGTCATTCATTGTTTTGGCTTGGGCCACTTCCAAGGCACGCTTCGCACGCTGGGTCTTGCGGTCAGAGGCCGGGTCGTGACCCTCGTTCACACTGACCTTAAGCGCCGCAGCCGCCTTTCGGGCGGCAGCAACATCATGTGATGCAGGTGTGCCGATCTTGAATGTTTGCGACGGCCAGCGGCGGCCATCCGGGCGGGTGCCCGGTTGCTTGTAGTCAAGGCTGTATGTGGCATTGCGCGGACCGACCCGCAACATGAGGCCTTTAACCTCTGTGTCTCTGTATACGGTGGTTTCCGCCCTGTTTTTGAGGGCCTTATCTATGACGCTGTTGGTGAATTTGATGGTCTTTGTGATGGGCATGATATTCACGGACTATTAACGGACATTTTGGTGTCGAGTCTTGCCTCGACCTGACCGCTAGTGGAATCATGCGTCAAATAAATGTCAATAGTTACAATGATCTATGTCCGAACATGCCAAGATGTGTCAAAGTAAGTCAGCCTGATCAAACTGACTTTTAATCAGTGGGTCGCAGGTTCGAATCCTGCACGGCTCACCACTTTTTTTCATGGACTATGATCTTGGCTTACAGCGAACTGCTTGTGTTTGGCCCAGCTGTGAACGACGGTCGAAGCCACGGGCTTGATCGAGGTGCCGGACACGCTTTGTGCCATCCAACACGACCTCGGCGGAACAAATCTCGAATTCGGCCAGCATGGTATCAAGCGGGATGCGATGGAAGAGGTCCACGCCTCGCACATGTCGAAACCCAGAGCAGACGGGCAGCTGGTTCTGCGTGAAGATGACAAAGTTCTGAAAGTGCCGGACATCCGGCGACCCAATCTGGCCCGGATTCTGCAACGGGCAGAAAAAACGCGCCGAAAGCCGCAGCGGGTGTCAGCCACGCTGCGGCTTTGATCGGGATGCGAAGCGCCTAAACCTCGACTTCGACCTTGCCGATCGGGTTCGAGCAGCAGGCCAGAATGTACCCCGCGTCGATGTCGTCTTCCGAGATCCCTCCGTTGTGGACCATGTGGACCTCGCCAGCAGTTTTCTTGACCTTGCAGGTACCGCACACGCCGAAGGTACAGCCTGACGGAATGTTCAGGCCAACCGAGCGGGCGGCGGCAAGCACCGTGTCGGTCTCGGCAACCTTGGCCGTCACGCCCGAGGTCGCGAACAGGATTTCGGCGCTGCTGTCGTCGTCCAGAACAACGTCATCCAACTCGGGCTGATCCGCCTCGGTTTCCACCGGCGCGCCGAAGCTTTCCTGATGGTAGTTGTTCATATCAAAACCAAGACCGGCCAGCGCGTCGCGCACCGCTTGCATGAAGGGCTCGGGACCGCAGCAATAGACTTCGCGCTCAAGGTAATCCGGCGCCATCAGGCCCAGCATCAATTGGTTGAACTGCCCCTGATATCCCGTCCATGGGCGGTAGCGGTCCGGCTCTTCCACCACGAACTTCAGGTCCAAACCATCCGTGCGGCTGGCCATCTGTTCCAAGCGCTGGCGGAAGATGATCTCGGATGGCCGCTTGGCGCAGTTGATGAAGACAACGTCCAGATCGCGGCCTTCGTCCCACATGCAGGTGGTCATTGACATCATCGGTGTGATGCCTGAGCCAGCCGAGATAAACAGGAACTTGCGCGCATCGCTCAGTGCGTTGGTGAACAGGCCCGCAGGCCCAATGGCCTTGAGCCGCATGCCGGGTTGAAGATTGTCCAGCATCCAGCGCGTGCCGATACTGTCGGGTTGCGCTTTGGCGGTGATGGTGATCGACCGCGGCCGCGATGGCGACGATGAGATCGTGTAGGTGCGATACACGACTCCCCCGGGCTGGCCGGGCGCCGGAATCTCGAGCGTCAGGAACTGACCGGGGTGATAGGCGAACTGCGCCCCAGAGGGGGCCCGGAACGAAAAGCTGGCGGTGTTCGGCATCTCGGGCACGACCGAGACACATTCCAGCATCTCTCCATCCTGCCAAACGGCTGATGAAAGCGTGTCCAGATCTTTCATCAGACTTACTCCGCCGCCATGTAGTCAGGGGTCAGGCGGGCCGACACTGTGCTGCAATACCAATCCACGAATTGCAGTACGCCGGATTCCTGAATGGCTGAATACGGGCCGGGCACATAGGCCGGGCTGTTGATGCCCTGCTGGTTGTCCTCGACCACCTGACGGTCTTCGTCATTCGTGGCGACCCAGACTTCGGTCAGGCGTTTCACGTCGTAGTCAACGCCTTCAACCGCATCCTTGTTGACCAGCCATTTGGTCGTGACCTCGGTCTCTGTCGGGCTGATCGGCGTAACACGGAAAACAATCGAGTGATCGGCAAGAAAGTGGTTCCACGTGGTCGGATAGTGGAACTTCAAAAGCGATCCCGCATCCGCAAAGGGCGACCGGCCCAACCAGCGGCGCACGGCGGATTTCCCGTCCATCGTATAGCTCTCGGCGCCTTCTTTCAGCGGTATCCGCGCCAGACGGAATTGGCCGTCCTCGTGCAGATAGAACTGCGATGGCATACCCGCTGACTGGCACCTGTCGAAATGGGCTTGCATATAGGCTGGGGTTTCACCGCCTTCGATCCCCGTCACGCCCGGATCATCAGGGAAGGTCCGGCACAGCGCAGGGTGGTTGCCGCCGCAGTGATAGCACTCGCGATTGTTTTCCCAGACCAGTTTCCAGTTGCCGTTCTCGATGATCGAGCTTTCGAATGCGACCTTGGCATTCGCAAGATCATGCGGCTCAAGATACGGGCGCGCGATATTGGCAAACGTGTCAAAATCCGGGGCGACATCCGCCAGACAGATATAGACCAACCCGGCAAGCTCGCGGCAATGAACCGTCTTCAAACCATGCTGTCTGGGATCAAACTCTGGCCCCATGTCGCGGGCCCACAGCAAAGAGCCGTCAAGCTCGTAGGTCCATTGGTGATACGGGCAAACCAGCTTCGGCGCGTTGCCTTTTGCCGCCTTGCATATGATCGAGCCGCGATGGCGGCAGGTGTTGTGAAACGCCCGGATCTGGTTGTCGGCGCCGCGCACGATGATCACGCGATAGGCACCCACGTTGTACGTTACATAGTCGCCGGCTTTCACCAGTTCACAGGCCGGAATGGCAAAGAGCCATTCGCGATAGTGGATGGTTTCCAGGTCGGTCTGAAAGATCTCGGGGTCGGTGTAAAAGGCCCGTTCCAGAGCATAGCCCGGGATTCGACGCGCCAACAGGTTTTGGACATTGTTCACTTCTGGCTCTCCTGCCGCGCCCCGCGGCATTGCTTGGGCAGATGACAGGGAGGAACCGTCCGGAGGCGCGCGAGGACCACGTCCGAAACCCGTGCCCCCACCGCCACCCGCGGTTTGACATATCTGCAAGGCTGGTTTCCGGACTTGAAAGGGGCTTGCACCCGGTTGCGACACCTTCCCGGGATCCTCGTCCCAGTGGTTGATTGTCGAACCTGACCTTCCTTACCGTTGCGGGGGCAGCGCCGGAATTCCACCGGCTTCCCAATTCTCCGCGGTCTGAGAATCAAACAGCGGCACCTCACGATGGCAGCCTACTTTCTACCTGCTTGGGCGCTGAAATGCTTGCGACATTTCCGGTTTCAAAACAGACATGGAAATTTTCCGGCTGAGTGGACGGCGCCGGGATCACGGTCCTTGGCACAGGGGCATGGCAAGCCCGCCAGCACGGCGTTCTGCAGGGGCCAGTGGGCTTTGCGATGGATGCGGCCACGTCTGACATCCGCGCCGTCAAATTGTCCCCCAGCCGTGACAGCGAAGGCCCGGCTGCTCTGCACAGAAACGAAACGCTGCACGTCGCCTGAGCATGGCTGGAAAAGAGAGAGTCAGGCCAAGTGAAGGAGGTTTGCAGCAAACCCTTTTGGGTGAAGTTGATCCGTTTGGGATAGTGCTGGCTTGCCATGAGGCAGGTGAAGAAGGCGAATATCCGTCATGCGAGAGTTGTCAGTCCATCCTGTCAACGGACGGTAGAAAACCTCATTTTGTCCATAAAAAATTGTCTTTTTCGGGAAAAACCATTACGTTTTCCGAAAATGGTGGAAAACACCGGAGGCAGTAAGAGAGCAGATGCCAAAACCGAAAACAGGTGTTTTGCGGACAACAGTTCCTTCGCGCCTCATGGGAAAACGGGATGGTCTGTTTTTCCTCTGGGGGCAGATAGAACGCGCGCGCTTGAAGGTCGAGGGCGGCGAACGCGCCGAGGGCGCAGCCTCGGACGGGCCAAGGGCAAACACGGCCGGTGAGGTCAAGGGATCGACGACAGCATTGGTGGACGAGTTTATTTTCTACTGACTTTTGTGATGAAACCGGGCCTGACGGCCCTATTTCTTCTCGAAGAACAGGATGACTTCACCCAGACGGACGCCATAGCGTGAGACATACGCGCGGTTCAGCAGACGGTCGTCGTCCAGCAGCCACATCCAGTCGTCGAATTTGACACGCATGGTCCCGTCCTTGATCGGCAGGTCGATCTTGTATTTCCAGTTGAACGTATCCCCGCGTTCAATCCCGCTGGCGGTGCCCAGCACGCCAGGCGCCGTACCGGTCCACGTATCCTCTCCGGTTTTGGTCAATGTCCAGATGCGTTGTTCCGTCGCGCCATCGTCGTAGACGAAGTCTTCGACCAGGGTCAGGGTTTCGCCGTCCCATGTTCCGTCGATATCAACCGTGAATCTGCGGGGGATATTTCCCAGAACATCCTGAAACTGACCGTAGGCCACTGTTTTACCCTCAAAAAACTCTTCCAGGTTCAACTGTCGGTCCGACAGAAACGTTTTTGGTACCTTCGGTTTGCTGGAGCAGGCCGCCAGAATTGCAAGGCTTGCGATGGCAATGCAGGCGATGAAAGAGCGAAAGGTGATCATTGCAACGGCTTCCCTTCCGAAGTCGCGTCATACCCGTTTGACCCACTTGGATGCATCGGTTTCGATCTGGGGCTTGGACGCATTGTGGCGATCAGTTCCGCGACCTTGACGCCAAACTTGCGCATCTCGGACCGATTCATGATGACGCCGGTTTCTGTCAGGTACATCCAATCGGTGACATCCAGTGTGTGTCCACCAGCGTCATCTGGCAGAATGATACGATAGGTCAGTTTTACCGTGGACCCCGAGATAATGCCCCGACCTTCGCCCACGATATCATCCGCCATTGCCGTGAATGTGTTGCCAGTTCCCAGCGTCAGGTACCATTTGCGGGTCATCTGTTTTCCGTTGGAGTAGGTGAAGTACTCGGTCAGCGTGCCCGAGTTGCCTTGCCATTCGCCGGACATGCGCGCGACAAAGCTGTTCGACATTTTGCCGTTGGGGCCATAGATCAGGCCCTCGGACAAGATCTCTCCGTTCAGGTGTTTTTTCAGGGAAAAATCTGGCCCGGTGCCACTGTAATCGGACGGCGATTGCGCGCGAAAGCTCAGCAGCCTTGCACGGATGAAGACAGCGGTCAGAAGGACCAGAAGGATGATGGTGAAAGCGTTCATTTGCTTGTGACCTCGGTGGGCAGGGTCAACACCATCCCGAACGCTCCGACTTTCAGGATGCAGGGCAGCACCGCATAGGCAAGATTGAGTGTATCCAGTGCCTGTGCTGAATTGGTTTGACCGGGGGTGAAACCGCTGCGTTCCAGCAGCGGCAGAGTGAAAAAGGCAGCCAGGGCGAGGCCCAGTTTGCCAGCGAAGGACCAGATGCCAAACGCGGCTGATGCGTTCAGCCCGGCCCGGGTAAGGACGATCGAGAACATCGCAGGCAACACGACCATATCCGCGCCCAACGCCGCGCCCGAGGCGAGACAGATCATTGCAAAACCCGCAAGATTTCCTGCACTCAGTGTGGCGGCGCCGATAAAGCCGGCGATCGAGAGCGGCATGGCGATAATCAGAGTCTGTTTCGGGCCAATTTTGTTACTGAGCTTTGCCCAGAGCGGAACGCTCGCGCCTGCGCTCAGGAAGAACAGGATCAACAAAGGACCTGCCTTGCCCGGCAGTTGCAGCCGGTCTTCCACAAAAAATAGAAACAGGGTGGAGGTTATGGCAACCGGGAGGCTGTTGACCAAACCCAGCGCAAGTAGGCGCAAGCCACCGGCCTGACCCAGACCTGCAAAGGACAGGCCTGATCCGGTGATCGGCTTGCGTCGCCAGATCGGGATCGTCAGTATCAAGGTCAGAACGGACAGCAGCGCCAGGAACGCGCCGAATGCGGGGTAGCCTTGGGAGTGTGCCCCGAAAGCAACCAACAGGGCCGGAGCGCTGGCTGCGATGACCACTCCGGTCAACTGCCCGCCTTCACGATAGGCGGCCAGTGTCATCAGCTCTTTCGGATCGGTTCGCTTCGCCAGAGTTGCGCTGCGACCATACAGAAGGATGGTTCCCAGGCTGTATGCCGAGAACAGCAAGATAAGGATCGCGACCAGTTCCGGCACGCTGGCACCCTGCGGCAGATTGAAAAGCAGGGGAAACCCGATCGCCAGCCCCAAAGCCGCCATCGCGGCAAATGCAAGCTGGCCGCCGGGCCATCGGTCGATTGCCCAACCGATCAGCGGATCCTGCACCAGATCCACCAAACGGATCACCAGCAGCACCGTACCAATGACCCCAAGGCCAATACCCAGGTTCACGGCTGCAAAGCGCGGCAAGTGGATATAAAGCGGGATACCCGCCGCAGCGAGCATCAGCGCATAGAGACTGACCCGGGGATAGAGCATCACCGCCCCTGTAGCCTGCGCGTGAAGGACGCGGACCGCGTGTTGTCTCCCAGGAATACAGACATGAAACTGCGCTTGATGCCCGGATGCGCCATGGTGCACGTCTTTTGCCCGTTCAACCAGAAACTGACCTTGTCGGGACCATCAGAAACCGCCAGATAGCTGTCCCCTTTTTCCACGGCTTTGAAACACCGGTTCAGTTGGTCGCGAACCGGTGCTGAACGGCCAATGCGGTCCATCTCGTCAAGCGTCGAATTGACCAACGCTTTCTTCTTGATGTTCTTGCGATAGGTCAGTTGCAGGGCGATATCTTCGCTCCAACTGAACGGCGCACCTTTGGGCGTATAGAGTTTGGCGTCATAGATCGGCAAACCCAGATACCGGAACGTCGCGGTTCCGCGCAGTTGGGCACCGTTCAGTTCTTCCGTGACCGGCGATGCGATCAGCCCATTGGGGATCAGCAAGGAAAGTGCAAGAAACGCTGTGCGCCATATCGCCTTATTCTGCGGCAACAGATAGGGCCGGGTCTTTCCCAAGAATGCCATTGTCAGCTCCGATGGTTTGCGGGGCACCATTTATTCGAGCAACGACATGCATCGCGCTGGCTATCCCGTCTTCGTGAAATCCGTGCCGGTTGTAAGCACCGGCAAACCAGGTTCGGTTCTGTCCCTGCATCTCGCGGATTTGCCCTTGCGCCTTCAGCGCGGCCTTGTCGAAGACCGGATGGGCAAATTCGACTTTGTCATAGATCTTTTCCGCGGGAATTTCTGATGAAGCGTTCAGCGTTACAAACAGCGGGTCACTGTCCGGAATGTTCTGAAGCCGGTTCATCCAGTAGGTTACCCCCACGTCTCCGGCTTGCGATCGATAGGTCCAGCTTGACCAACAGGCGCGCCGCTTTGGCATCTGACCTGGGTCACAATGCAATATGGCCATATTGGGCTGGTAGCGGATTGCGCCCAATGCAGCGGCTTCCGCGGGGGTCGCGCCATCACCTAAAATGGCAAGCGACTGGTCCGAATGGGTGGCCAGGATGATTTCATCGAACTGATCCACGGCGCCCTGGCTGTGGATGGTGATGCCCATCTCGTCACGGGATATATTCTGAACGGGGCTGGCCAGACGTATTTCTGCCCCCCGCGCACGAAGGGCTGCGTCGATCCGGCGGACATACTCTATGCTGCCGCCTTTGACCGTGTACCATTGATGCTGGTTTGCGCGACCACTTGCCAGCAAAGCGTGATTGCGGAAAAACTGTACCAAAGAGCGTGCGGGGAACTGATCCACGAACTCGACCGGCGTGGACCAGATGGCACCGCACATCGGCATCAGATAATTGTGCCGGAACCAGTGACCCAGCCGCAGCTGGTCCACCAATTCGCCAATCGTGGTGTCATCGTCCTTGGCGGCTCCGGGGGCTTCTTTGCCAAACCGCAGAATATCAGCGATCATCTTATAGTAAGCCGGACGCGCCAGATTGCGCTTTTGAGCGGTCAGTGTGCGCAGATTGTTCAGCCCGTATTCAATGCGGCCATTGTCGATTGTCGCGCCAAAGCTCATCTCGCTTTCGATCACGGGCACGCCGAGCTCATCAAACAGTCGGGTCAGGTAGGGATATGTCGCATAGTTGAAGACGATAAAGCCCGTATCGACCGGTTGATCCCCGTTCTTTCCGGCCATCACCGTGCGGGCATGGCCACCAAGCCGAGGCTCGGCCTCATAGACTGTCACGTCGTTGTTTTTTGAAAGATAGTAAGCGGCGGAAAGACCCGAAATGCCTGCACCTACAATCGCGATTTTCTTCCGTACACCCCGGGGTTCGTCGAACATTCCAGCCTCTTTATGTGACAGTTTACAAGAAGATACGCAGGGTAGGCACAAGTGGATCAATCCGATTAGAAGTTTTTAACAGATGCACTACCTTGTGGCGTCTGGTTTGAGCTTCCGTGACCTGCGCAACCGTTTTGATCCGAAGCGGGCGCAAGGCCGTATTATCGTGAAACACAACTGAATCGGCCCACACATGAGCAGCTTTGACGGCAAAACCATTTGGATCATCGGCGCTAGCGAAGGGCTGGGTCGCGCTTTGGCGCATGCGCTTGGCCAACAGGGTGCTTCCCTGATCCTGTCTGCGCGCAATCTTGAGAGGTTGTCCGAACTGTGTTCTGAACTGCCGGATGCGCGCGCGATCCGGTGCGATGTGACCGATTTAGACTCTGTTCGTTCGGCTGTTGCCGAGGCGGGGCATGTCGATGGGCTGGTTTACAATGCCGGGGCTTATGACCCCATGCGTTCGGCCGAATGGGACACCGAGGCGTCGCTCAGGATGAGCGATGTGAACTATCTGGGTGCGCTGCGGGTTCTGGGTGAAACCGTTCCGGGTTTTGTCCGGGCAGGCCAGGGAGAGGTTACTCTGATCGGGTCACTGGCCGGGTATCATGGGCTGCCTGCCGCCATCGGGTACGGAGCCAGCAAGGCCGCACTGATTTCTCTGGCCGAGACGATGCGACACGATCTGGCGGATACTGGCGTGACGGTGCGTATCGTCAATCCGGGCTTTATCAAGACCCGACTGACCGAAAAGAACGGTTTCAAGATGCCGATGCTGATGTCGCCCGAGGATGCGGCGGATCGCGTGGTCAAGGCGATGGCGCGTCGCCGTTTCCGTACAGATTTTCCGGCACCGTTTTCCTGGTTCATTCGTCTGATCGACTGTCTGCCGGATCTGCTGGTTTATCGTGGGAAATAGACTCTAACAAAACTGCCCCTGACAGAACCAGCCTGCGGACATCGCGCCCCCGTGCCCATAGAACAACCACAGGCGCTCCCCTTGTTCTGTCACCACCACCCAGTAATCGCGTACCCCGCTGCGCCAGTTGGGATCATCCAGCCACCATTCCGGCGCGATGCGTTCCGGGCCGGTGGCCTGTGCCAGTTGCCAGTCTCGTCCACGCCAGCGAAAGGTGCGAGGCACATTCGGGGTTTCCGGGGCCATCACGGGTTCGGGCTGCCACATCTGCAAGGGGCGGGGGCGCGGCGGGGCAAGCCAGTCGCGCGCGGGTTCCGACCAGGCCGCCGCCAGCGTTTGCGCCGTTTTCTCGGGGATATGAGAGGCCGCAGGATGCCGCCGGGTGATCGCGTCCAGCCCTACCCGCGCGCCCAGTTTCCCAATCAGGTCATCCACGGCTGTATTGCCCTCAAGCCGGTTGCGGGCCACGCGGCGCGCTTCGGCATGACCGGCGATGGTGCGGGCGTGGATGGGTTCTGTCTGGATCGCTTCAAGCCGCAGCAAGTCGATGCCATAGCCTGCGTCGATCTTGTCAACTTTCATCTCTAACAAAGGGCGAATGCGGTTTTTATCATAGGTCGGACGGGCCAGGCCGATCTCGATAATTTCAGCGGCCTGATCCGCACGGTGGGCTTCCAGGCGCAGCGTGCGGACCCCGCGCCCCTTCTCTTCCAGTTTGGTGCAGAGCGTTGGCAGAATCCGATCGACAGCGGCCATCACGTCTTCGACCAGGCCAATCGGGTTGGGCAGAGTCATCCGCACCGCAAAGTGATTGGGCGGACGGGCGGGCGAGACCGGCTCGGGCGCGCTGCCCATGGCCTGATCCAGACGCAACACCAGCCCGCGGCCGAACCGCCGTGCCAAACTGGCACGCGGCTGGCCCAGCAGATCACCGATCCGGCGCAGGCCCAGGCGGTTCAGTTGCGCCACGGTCTGATCGTCCAGTCGCAGCGCCGCGATGGGCAGGGGGCTGAGCGCGCCATAGGCCTGCCCCGGCGCGGCAATCCGAGCGCCACCGCCCAGCGCCATCACCTGTGGCGCGGCCCCGCCCCTGGTCCAGTGCCGCCGCTTGCTTGCCCGGGCGCGGGTGGCGCGGGCCTCTTGGGCAATAGCATCACCGTTGCGATCGGACGTGGCCTCTTGCCCGGCATAGCGCGCCAACGCCCAGGCTGCGCCCAGCGTGTCGGCGATGCCCATCTGCACGCTCAGGCCCATGTCGGCGCAGTCGGTCTCAAGCACGCTCAGCAAGGCCTCTTCACCGCCGAACAGATGGGCACAGCCCGACAGGTCAACGATCAGGCCATCGGGGGCCTCTTCGGCCACCCACGGGCTGAACTTGCCCGCCCAGCGGCGCAGCGCGGTCAGAAACGCAGCCTCGGCCGGGGCGTTGCGAGGGCGGGTGATCAGGCTGGCGCACATGGCATGGGCATCGCGGACCGGCTGACCCACGCGCAATCCGGCGGCCTGCGCCTCGGCATTCAATGACGTGACGATCTGCATGTTCGACTGTTCGGCCACAACGGCCAAAGGCCCGGCATGCAGGCCCCGCGCGGCGCGGACCAGCCGTTCGGCCCCCAGACGGGGAAACCAGAGCGAAAGAATTCGGCGTTTGGGCATCGGCAGGCATCATTGATGTTCTTATTTTGTTCTTAATTCAGAATCACCTGCCGAGTCCACGCTTACCCGCAGGTCAGACGCTGAATAACACCGGCGTCGTTCACATAGACGTTCAGCCTGTCGATACGGTAATCCTGTGTCGCGATGTCGTCCGGGCCCAAAACACGAGACCGTTCGGGAAGACCAGCCTGAATCGTTGAAACGGGCTGACCAACGGATTCGGCAAAGGGCTCGCCCTTGCAAAATGCCAGATCAACAGGTGCGTCTTCTGAGGTGGCGGCGACATCCTGCGGGACGCTTGTGTCTGCGCAGGCCGCCAGAAAGATAAAGATCGGTAAAAAACGGTGCATTGGCGTTCCTCATTCTGGCAATGTCGTTTCTGCAATATCAAATAATTAGCCAACCTGCCAAGAAAGCACAGTTGAAACCACCCTGTATTTGACGCAGGGTCGGGGCAAAAGTGACAGGGAGATAAGTACCATGCGTACCCGTGCCGCCGTCGCCATTCAGGCAGGCAAACCTTTGGAAGTGATGGATGTGAACCTTGAAGGCCCAAAGGCGGGCGAGGTTCTGGTTGAAATCAAGGCCACCGGTATCTGTCATACGGATGAATTCACCCTGTCGGGTGCCGACCCCGAAGGCCTGTTCCCGGCCATTCTGGGCCATGAAGGCGCAGGCGTCGTGGTCGAGGTCGGCCCAGGCGTGACCAGCCTGAAGCCGGGCGATCATGTGATCCCGCTCTACACCCCCGAATGCCGTGAGTGCGAATACTGTCTGCATCCCAAGACCAACCTGTGTCAGGCGATCCGGGAAACCCAGGGCCAGGGCCTGATGCCCGATGGCACCTCTCGTTTCTCGACCTTGGATGGGGATCCGATCCTGCATTACATGGGCTGCTCGACCTTCTCGAACCACACGGTTCTGCCCGAGATTGCGCTGGCCAAAGTGCGTGAAGACGCGCCTTTCGACAAGATCTGCTACATCGGTTGTGGTGTGACCACCGGCATTGGCGCGGTGATCAACACCGCCAAGGTGGAAATCGGCAGCCGCGCCATCGTGTTCGGCCTAGGCGGGATCGGTCTGAATGTCATTCAGGGCCTGCGTCTGGCCGGGGCCGATCAGATCGTCGGCGTCGACCTGAACCCGGCCAAGGTCGAGATGGCCGAGAAATTCGGCATGACCGATTTCGTCAACCCGTCCGAGGTCGAGGGCGATCTGGTGCCCTATCTGGTCAACCTGACCAAGGGCGGCGCGGATTACACCTTTGATGCAACAGGCAATGTCGGCGTGATGCGCGCGGCGCTGGAATCGGCGCACAAGGGCTGGGGCGAATCCATCATCATCGGCGTCGCACCCGCGGGGGCCGAGATCTCGACCCGTCCGTTCCAGCTGGTCACCGGCCGGTCGTGGCGCGGCACCGCTTTCGGCGGCGCACGTGGGCGCACGGACGTGCCCAAGATCGTCGACTGGTACATGGAAGGCAAGATCGAGATAGACCCGATGATCACCCACACCATGGGTCTGGACGACATCAACACCGGCTTCGACCTGATGCACAAGGGCGAAAGTATCCGGTCAGTGGTGATTTACTAGTGCAGTTTGCTTTCGTCGCTGATGACAGCGACGAATTGCTTCAAAAGTTAGAAACGTGGGGAGCTTTTGCTCCCCCGCGATTGGAAAGGCGGGGTCGACAAAAAGAACTCGAAAGATTTTGTCTTCGACTCTTGCTGCTGCATCAGTGCCAAAATGGTCTACTCAGTTTTCCTGTAAAAGTGGAAGAAAGTGAAAACCCGGATTTTGTTTTGACTAGCGACGGCTCCTCGACTGGAATTGAGGTCGTCGAAGCGAGCGATCCTCGGGAGCAAGCGGAATGGACGGCGCGTGAAAAAAGAGGTTTAGGCTTCGGTGAGCCTATCGTTCGAGAAATAGACTTGATGGACCCGGACAGAATGGCAAAGTTTGGAGCCCTAGTTGAAAAGGCTATCCTTTCAAAAGCAAAGAAATGTAGTTCTGGCGTGGACGAGTTGCTTATTTATGCGAACACAGATTGGGACGATTTTGAAGACTTGGAATGGAAGACATCCGCTCTTTCCGGTTGTAACCAAATAGGGCGCAGATTCTCTAAAATTTGGATTCTTAGTGGCGGAGATGTATTTACCGTTTCCTCATGAACCCGGTCGCGACGCCCCGGTATCCGATCGCGGTGACCGAACCCTCAGCACCGGAGTGTTTACAGACGATGTGTTCGCCCGGCTCTCGCGCCAGACAACGAACACACCGGACGCGATGATGATGCTGGCCCCGACTGCGACCCACATGTCGGGCGTTTCGCCAAAGAACATCATGCCGAATATCGTGGCCCAGATGATCTGGCTGTACTGGCTGGGCGCGATGACGCCTGCGGGCGCAGCGCGATAGGCCAGAATGATCAGGTGCTGGGCGATCACCGAAAACACGCCGACCAGCGCCATCATGGCCAGATGCAACAGGGACGGCGGCTGATAAACGGCCGGTTGGGCCAGGCTCATGACCACGATCGCCAGCAGCATTGGGTAGAGGATCAGCACGGCCGAGCGTTCCTCGTTCCCGATCTTGCGCACCAGCACCGATGCAAAGGCGCTACAGAATGCGGCCATCAGGGCGGCCAGATGGCCGAGCGTGATATCCGTTGCGCCGGGGCGCAGAACGATCAGCACCCCGATCAGACCCACGCCAACCGCAGCCCAGCGCTGGGCCCGGACGACTTCGCCCAGTATCGGAATCGACAGGACCGTGACGATCAGCGGGAAAGAAAACAGCAACGAATAGACCTCGGCCAGGGGCAGGACCGAAAAGGCGTAGAACGCGCAGGACATGGCCGTGACCATCAGACCCGAGCGCAGCAACACCAACCAGGGGTGATGCGGCCGGAAGTTGCCCGTGGTCCGGTCCGTCAAGATCGTCACGGCCATCGGAACAAAGGAAAACAGCGTGGCAAAAAAGATGATCTGCATCACCGAGTAGGTCCCGCCCAGCACCTTGATCAGCGCGTCATGGGTGGCGAAGACCGCAAAGCCCGCGAATGCATAGCCAAGACCCCGGAGGGTGGTGTTCTGAGTGCTCATGGGTCGGCCTCGGGTGATGTGTCGATGTGAAGGGGCAGCGCAAAAGGGGCTGTCTTGTCTCTGACTAACCCTATTTCCTCGACCCGCATAGCCCCTAATTTACCGCTAACATCGCAAGGCAGCCATGACGTGGGCTCAACGCAGGATCGGTGGCGCGTTCTTGGGCTGGCGGGCCGATTGCACCCCGGCTTTCATCCCAACACCGATGCGGCGCGCCAGAGCGATCCATGGGGTGGCGGTTTCCGGGGGCAGGGTCTGGGTGGCGACCTCTTCGAACAGGTCCAGCCAATGGGCGAACATCTCGGGCTTCACGTCCGGTCGTTCGATATGCACCCGCTGCGGGTTGCCGTCATAGCTGCGCTCGAACAGGATGGCGTTGCGCCAGAAGGATGCGATCTTTTCCTCATGCGCGGGCCAGTCGGTGACATGGTTGGCGAATACAGGGCCAAGTACCGCGTCCTGCCGCACACGGGCGTAAAAGGCGCGAACCTGTGCGTTGATCTGCTCGGGCGTCGCGGGAAAGCGCGGCGGAAGGGTTGGTCTGGTCATGGTGGCCTGTTTTCACCTCTGTTTTTTGGCAGATAGGCGGTTCCGGCGTTATGTGACAGAGGTGGTATTGTCGCGCTGCCCCGGCGTCAGCAGGTGCCGCAGCAGGGCCACGGGATGCGCCCGCAGGCTCAGGCGGGTGGCGACGTAATCCTCGACCACCTGTTCGCCCAGCGACATCCGGGGCAGATGGGCGGCGGGCTCGTCCAGCGCCTCGCCTTCCAGATCCTGCGCAAACAGGGGCAGAGGCTTGGCTGTGGCAATTGCCTTGGCCTGCCACAGCGCCTCGCGCCGGGTCAGGCTGCAGGCGGCAAAGGCATCGGCCTCGGCCAGCCGTTCGATCACCGACGGGCCCAGCCCCGCACGACGCCAGACATCATCGACCTGATGGTAGCCGTTGCCGCGCGCGGCGGTCAGCCAGCTGGCGTCTTCCTCGCTGAGGCCCTTGATCTGGCGGAACCCCAGCCGCAGGGCCAGCCCGCCATGGCCGTCGGGCTCCATCACGTTGTCCCAGAAGCTGGCATTGATGCAGACCGGACGCACCTGCACCCCATGTTCCCGCGCATCGCGCACGATCTGGGCAGGGGCATAGAACCCCATCGGCTGTGAATTCAGCAGGGCGCAGGCGAAAATACCGGGATGGTGGCATTTGATCCAGGCGCTGGCATAGACCAGCAGTGCAAAGCTGGCCGCGTGGCTTTCGGGGAAACCGTATGAGCCAAACCCTTCGATCTGTGAAAAACACCGCTCGGCAAAGTCGTCATCATAGCCGTTGCGCTTCATGCCGCGCAGGAACAGCGCGCGGAATTCGCTGACATTGCCATGCTTCTTGAAGGTCGCCAGCGACCGTCGCAGCCGGTCGGCCTGTTCCGGGGTGAACCCCGCACCCACAATGGCGATCTGCATCGCCTGTTCCTGAAACAACGGCACGCCCAGCGTCTTGCCCAAGACCTCGCCCAGTGCGTCCGAGGGAAAGCTGACCTCCTCCTCTCCGTTCCGGCGGCGGATATAGGGGTGAACCATATCGCCCTGGATGGGGCCGGGGCGGATGATGGCGACCTCGATCACCAGATCATAGAAATTGCGCGGCCGCATCCGGGGAAGGAAGTTCATCTGCGCGCGTGATTCCACCTGGAACACGCCCACCGAGTCTGCCTTGCACAGCATGTCATAGACCACCGGATCCTCGGGCGGCAGGGTGGCAAGGGTGTAGCTGGTCTGGTGATGCTGGCCGATCAGGTCGAAGGCCTTGCGGATGCAGGTCAGCATGCCAAGGCTGAGGACATCGACCTTGAGGATGCCAAGACTGTCGATATCGTCCTTGTCCCAGCAGATGACCGTGCGGCCCTCCATCGTGGCGTTTTCGATGGGGACAAGCTCATCCAGCCGACCCTCGGTGATGATGAATCCTCCCACGTGCTGAGAGAGGTGGCGGGGAAAGCCGTCGATCTCATGAACCAACATTAGAGTCTGTTTCAGGCGGCGGTCTTGGGGGTCGAGGCCGATCTCGCGCATCCGTTGTGCCTCGAGCCCCGAGGCCGAGAAAAACCCCCAAAGCTGTGAGGAAAGCGCCGAGATCGTATCTTCGGTCAGGCCCATGGCGCGGCCCACCTCTCGGATGGCGCGCTTGCCCCGATAGTGGACAACCGTGGCGCACAGCCCCGCGCGTTCGCGGCCATAGCAGTCATAGATGTGCTGGATCACCTCTTCGCGGCGTTCATGTTCGAAATCGACATCGATGTCGGGCGGCTCGTCCCGCGCCTCGGAGACGAAACGTTCAAACACCATGGTGCCCATCTCGGGGCTGACCTCGGTGATGCCAAGACAGAAACAGACGACAGAGTTTGCTGCCGAGCCGCGCCCCTGGCACAGGATACCGCGCGAGCGGGCGAAATGGACGATGTCGCGGACGGTCAGGAAGTAGGGTTCGTATTTCAGCTTGCCGATCAGCGTCAGTTCATGCGCCAGCATCTTTTTGGCTTTCTCGGACGCCCCGGCGGGATAGCGCCATTTCAACCCTTCATGCGCCAGCCGATGCAGGCGCTGGGTCGGGGTTTCCTGGTCGCTGCCCTCGCTGGGATATTCATAGCGCAGCTCGTCCAGCGAGAATGTGAGTTCCTGGCTGAGCGCATAAGCGCGGGCCACGGCGTCCTCAAAGCCCTTGAAAATGCGCAGCATCTCGGGTTCCGAGCGCAGGCGCTGTTCGCCATTGGCCAGCGCGTCGCGGCCCAGATCGTCCACCTTGCGGCGCAGGCGGATCGCGGTCAGCACATCACCCAGCTTGCGGCGCGACCCGTGATGCATCATCGGCGCGGCGCTGGCGATTGTGGGCAGGTTCAGATGATGAGATTCAGTCTCTAACAAGTGAAAAAATGCGCTATCGGCGCCATCATACCGAGGGTGAATCAGCAGATGCATGCGACCGGCAAAGCGGCGCGTCAGCTGTTCCGCCTGTGTCCGCCATCCGCTCGCGCCGCCGGTTGGGCGGCCCGCCTGTGGCCAGAGCAGCAGGTGCAGACCGTCGGAAAATTCCAGCAGGTCGGACAGGTGCAGGATGCAGTCGCCCTTGGCCGCGCGCAGCCGTCCGGTGGACAGGAGGCGGCACAGGTTGGCCCAACCCTGCCGGTTGATGGGCAGGGCGGTGACGGGCGGGGCATCGGTAAAAATCAGCCGCGCCGCCGGGATCAGGCGCGGCACCGCATGCACCGGGAACGAGGGCGGTTTCGGGATGTGATCGGGGCAGGGCGGGCCGATGGGCGTGCTCTGCTCGTCCCACGCGCGGCGCTCACGGACCTTGCGGGCGATCTCGCGCGCCTGGGTATGGGCGCGGACGATGCCGGCCACCGAGTTGTCATCGGCGATGGCGATGGCGGGCAGGCCCAGGGTGACGGCGCGCTCCATGTACTCCTCGGGGTGCGAGGCCCCGGTGAGGAAGGTGAAGTTCGACGTGATCGACAGTTCGGCATACATGGCGATTCCACATTATATTCACGTTTTGTTCTTTTTCGAGTCCTTTGCGCAGGAAACGGGTCGCCAGAACCTGGCCAGGCGCGCATGGTTGCAGAAAAAGGAGACCTGATATGTTCAAGATCACCGCTCTGCCCACTGACGAAGTCCGCGCTCTTCAGGCAGGCCAGCCTGATGCATATGGCGCTGCGCCCGAGCGCGCCGTTTCGTCGGGGGCAGGCAACCCCTGTCGCCACTGCCTGAAGAACATTCCCGAAGGCGCAGAGATGCTGATATTGGCGCATCGCCCCTTTTTAGAGCCACATCCATACGCTGAAACAGGACCGATCTTTCTGTGCGCAACGCCTTGCGAGCGCTATGAAGGCGACGCCCTGCCCGAGATTTTGACCACTGCACCCGACTATTTGATCAAGGGGTATGGACCAGATGACCGGATCGTTTATGGCACCGGGGCAATCACGCCCAAGGATCAGATCAACGCAAAAGTCAGCGACATTTTTGCCCGCCCGGACGTGGCCTATATTCACGTCAGATCTGCACGGAACAACTGCTACCAAGCACGGATCGACAGGGCTTAAAGCTTGACCCGGTGCAGGCCCCGGCGCGGCTGGTCCTGATCGTCGGCCGGGGCATCGTCGGTGCGCGAGGAGGTCAGGGCCAGAAACACGTCCTCGAGATCGGCCTCTTCGGTGCGCACGTCGCGGATGCGGATGCCCGCCGCCCGGACGGATTCCAGAACCTGTTCGGCGCTGGTCCGGGCGCTGCGATATTGCAGTATCAGGCTGCCGTCTTCACGTAAGCTGGCCTCGACGCCTTCGGTCACCGGCAGGTCGACCACCGGGGTGTCGGGAACAATGACCATGGTCCGGCTGTCCATTCGGCCCAGCAGGTTGGCGGTACTGTCCTGAGCGATCTTTTCACCGTGGTTGATGATGGCGATTTCGTCGCACATCTCCTGCGCTTCTTCCAGATAGTGGGTGGTCAGGATGATGGTCATGCCCTGCTGGTTCAGCTTGCACACATTGGCCCACAGCATCTGGCGCAGTTCGATATCCACGCCTGCCGTGGGTTCGTCCAGCACCAGGATTTTCGGGTGGTGCACCAGCGCCTTGGCCAGCAGCAGCCGCCGCCGCATCCCGCCCGACAGCGTGCGGGCATAGGCCTCGGCCTTGTCGCTGAGGCCGACCAGTTCAAGGATTTCATCGCTGCGACGTTCGGATTTCGGAACGCCGTACAGGCCTGCCTGTACTTCCAAGGCGCCCCGCGGGGTGAAAAACGGGTCAAGGTTCAGCTCCTGCGGCATCACACCAATCGCGGCGCGGGATTGCCGCGGATTCTGATCCTGATCGAAACCCCAGATCGACACACGGCCCGAGGACTTCACCACCAACCCGGCCAGAATATTGATCAGGGTCGATTTCCCGGCGCCGTTCGGGCCCAGCAGCCCGAAAACCGAGCCCCTGGGAACAGTCAAATCAATGCCTTTCAGCGCGTGTTTCTCAGGCTGACCCTTGCCGCCACGATAGGTCTTGCGCAGACCTTCGATCCTGATTGCCGCATCGCTCATGTGGCTCTTGCCCCCGGATTGCTCATCGCTCATAAACGCACCTAATACATGCCCGCGAGGCCGACAACCGAAGAAGGATCGCCAGCCGTGACCATCGAAGCGCCGGAAACCAAGATCGTCGAAACCGCCCGTGTCGCCTGTGACGGCGGCGAAGGCGCATTGGGCCATCCGCGCGTCTGGCTGCAAATCCCCGAGGATACAGGCTGGGTCGAATGCCCGTATTGCGACTGCAAATATGTGCTGAAGGGCCGTGATCAGGGCTGATTGCCCGACCAGCCGGGTTTGGCCCAAATCTTGCCTCGGTTTTCATGTTAGTGCTTTGGCGCAACCAAAGCAGGGATACGTGATGACCGGAATTTCGGCCACTGACAATGTTAACCCGGTTTTCGGCTGGGCTGGGTTCTGCATCGCGTCTTTGGCGATGTTTGCTGCGTTGTTCGTATTCTGGGCGGGGCCCTTTGCACCTCAGCAGACTGCGGGTGTGTCGCTGGGCGAACTGGCCGCCGAGATCGGCAAATCGACCCTGAGGGCCGCCGCGGGGATGGAACAACCCGAGCCCGTTGCCCGCGCCCGCGACCTGGATGATTTCCTGCGGATCGGAGTCGCCATGCTTGGCGGGCTTGCGATCGTCATCTCGGCCGTTGGCATCCTGCGTCACGAAAAGCGGCGCCCTGCCATCGCCGGAATGGTTATCGGTACGGGGGCAATCCTGTTCCAGTTCTTTGCCTTTGCGTTTTTTGCTTTGCTGGGAGTGTTGGTGATCATGGCTTTGCTGAACAGTTTCTCTGACGTCTTCTCGGGATTGTTTGGCGGTTAGGCTGCGTTCTTGGCTGGTCACCCGCGCGACCCTGTGGCAGAACCATCCCTGACCGACAGGGAGCGCGCGCATGAGCAATTTCGGAAAAGGATGTCACCTGCATCTGATCGACGGATCGGCCTTTATTTTCAGGGCCTATCACGCGCTGCCTCCGCTGACCCGCAAGTCGGATGGTCTGCCGATTGGGGCGGTGTCCGGGTTCTGCAACATGCTTCAGAAATACGTCGAAGGAAACACCGGGCCGGATGCGCCGACCCATGTGGCGGTGATCTTTGATAAGGGTTCCCATACCTTCCGGAACGATCTCTACGACCTCTACAAGGCTAACCGCGAGGCGATGCCCGAAGACCTGCGCCCGCAAATTCCGCTGACGCGTGAGGCGACAAAGGCGTTCAATATCGCCTGCAAGGAGCTCGAAGGCTATGAGGCCGACGACATCATCGCCACCCTGACGGTGCAGGCGCGCGAGGCGGGGGCGCGCGTGACCATCGTAAGTTCTGACAAGGATCTGATGCAGTTGGTCGGTGACGGTGTCGAGATGCTGGATGCGATGAAGAACAAGCGTATCGATCGGGACGGGGTGATCGAGAAGTTTGGAGTTGCTCCTGAGCGCGTAGTGGATGTTCAGGCGCTGGCCGGGGATTCCGTTGACAATGTGCCGGGCGCTCCAGGAATCGGGGTCAAGACGGCCGCGCTGTTGATCAACGAATACGGTGATCTGGAAACACTGCTGGACCGGGCCGAGGAAATCAAACAGCCCAAGCGCCGGCAGACCCTGATCGAAAAGCGCGATCAGATCGAACTGTCAAAGAAACTGGTGCAACTGGACGAGAACACGCCGCTGGATTTCACGCTGGATGACCTTGAAGTGAAAGAGCCCGATGCCGAGACCCTGCTGGGTTTTCTGGCGGATATGGAATTCCGCACACTGACCAAACGGATCGCCGACAAGCTGGGGGCCGAGGCACCGGCCATCGCCGACGCTCCGGCGCCTGCGGCCAAAGAAGTTGAGGCCGAGACGATCCCGTTTGACGCGGCAAAGTATGAATGTGTCCGTGATGCAGCGGCTTTGCAAAAGTGGATCGATCAGGCCCATGAACGAGGCTGGATCGCTGTTGATACTGAAACCACCGGTCTTAATGAAATGATCGCCGATCTGGTCGGAATTTCGCTGTGTGTCGAGGCCGGCGAAGCCTGTTACATCCCGCTGACCCACCGTGATGGTGCGGCGGATGATCTGTTCGGGTCGGACGCGCTGGCTGAAGGGCAAATGCCTCTGGATGAGGCGCTGACGCTACTGAAGCCGGTGCTTGAGGACCCCTCGATCATCAAAATCGGGCAGAACATGAAATACGATGCCAAGATTTTCCGGCGTCACGGTATCGATGTGGCCCCGATCGATGATACGATGCTGATGTCCTATGCCATGCATGGCGGCGAGCATGGGCACGGCATGGATACACTCTCGGAACGGTATCTCAACCACACGCCGATCCCGATAAAGCCGCTGCTGGGGTCAGGCAAATCTGCAATCACCTTCGACAAGGTGCCGATCGACGAGGCCACCGCCTATGCCGCCGAGGATGCGGATATAACGCTGCGCTTGTGGCAATTGTTCAAACCGCAGCTGCACCGGGTGCAGGTGACGACTGTTTACGAGACGCTCGAACGACCACTTGTGCCGGTTCTGGCCGAGATGGAGATGCATGGAATTAAGGTCGACCGCGACGTGCTGAGCCGTATGTCAAACGCCTTTGCCCAGAAAATGGCCGGTTTAGAGGCTGAAATTCACGAGCTGGCGGGTGAGAATTTCAATGTCGGCTCACCCGCGCAGTTGGGCGAGATCCTGTTCGACAAGATGGGCCTGGAAGGCGGCAAGAAGGGGAAGACCGGCAAGTACTCGACCGGGGCCGATATTTTGGAAGATCTGGCGACCGAGCATGAACTGCCGCGCAGGGTGCTGGATTGGCGCCAGTTGTCCAAGCTGAAATCGACCTATACCGACGCGCTTCAGACCCATATCAACCCTGACACGGGCCGGGTGCACACGTCTTATGCCATTACCGGGGCGAATACGGGGCGTCTGGCCTCGACTGACCCCAATTTGCAGAATATCCCCGTGCGCACCGAGGAGGGCCGCCGCATCCGCGAGGCCTTTGTCGCCGAGCCCGGAAATGTTCTGGTCAGCCTCGACTACAGCCAGATCGAGCTGCGCATCCTGGCGCATATCGCCGACATTCCGACCCTGAAACAGGCCTTTGCCGACGGGCTGGACATCCACGCCATGACCGCGTCGGAAATGTTCGACGTGCCGCTGGACGAGATGACGCCGGACATCCGCCGTCAGGCCAAGGCAATCAACTTTGGTGTGATCTATGGCATCTCGGGCTTCGGCCTGGCGCGCAACCTGCGCATACCGCGGGCCGAGGCACAGGGTTTCATCGACCGCTATTTCGAACGCTTTCCGGGCATTCGACAGTATATGGATGACACGGTGGCATTTGCCAAAGAGCACGGCTATGTCCAAACTCTGTTCGGGCGCAAGATCCACACGCCCGAAATCAACGCCAAGGGGCCGCATGCAGGATTCTCGCGCCGGGCGGCGATCAACGCGCCGATTCAGGGCACGGCGGCGGATGTGATCCGGCGCGCGATGGTGCGGATGCCGGGTGCGATCAATGGGCTGCCCGCCAGGATGCTGTTGCAGGTCCATGACGAATTGTTGTTCGAAGTCGCCGAGGATTCCGTGGATCCGCTGATCGATGTGGCGCGCGAGGTGATGGAGGGTGCCTCGGACCCGGCGGTGAAATTGGATGTGAAGCTGAGCGTTGATGCCGGCCAGGGTGCGAACTGGGCCGAGGCGCACTAGCACCGGGTCAGCCCCCCAAGTCAGCCTTGTGGCCTGACCCACCCTTCGACCATACGTTTCACCGAAGGTCCTAGGACCAGGATCACCGTGAACGCGATGGGCCAGCAAAAGGCCCAGGACGCCATCCAGTCGCCCAGCGTTTCAGGATGGAACCCCACTGCCTTGACCGTAGCGATCCCGGTGACAATGCACGACATCAGCCCTGACATGATCAGTCCAAAGATGGCATGGGCAAAGCGGGCAGGGATCATATCGGTCATCCTTGAAAACGGCTTGCCCGATATGTGCGCCTTTCGGGCTGCTAATTCCAGCCCGAAGAACGGCGTTAATGTCGCATCCAAGCCAAGGTCGCATCCGTTCGAGCGGTAGAAGGCGCGTATTCGGCACTGACCCAACCGGTGTAACCAGCATCATCCATTGCCGCGAAAAGCTGCGTGAAATCCGTGGGCCCGCGCCCCGGTTCAGAACGTTCGGGGGCGGCCCCGATCTGGGCGTGGACAACGCTGGGGTGAAAACGCTCCCAGACGGCCAGCGCGTCGCCGTGGATCATATGTGCGTGAAAACTGTCATATTGCAGACCGACATTCGGGCGATCCACGCGGCCCAGTACCTCGGTCGCCAGATTATAGTCGTTCAAGAAATAGCCGGGTTGGGACATTGGATTGAGGGGTTCGATCGTAAATGTCTGCTGCGGTGCGAAATCGGCGGCCCACTGTAAGTTTTGCACGAAGCAGTCCAATGCATCCGTCCCGGCGGCGTATCCTGACATGATATGAATGAAACCCGGCCGCAGCACCTGAGCGTAGCGCAGAACGCGGCGGATATCAGACTGAAACCGGGACGCACCGCCGGGGATGGCGGCATAACCCGGTGCGCCACCGGTATAATTCGGCGGAGGCGCGTTGATCAGAACCAGTTCGAGCCCGTTGGCCAGCAAGGCACGCCGGGTTTCTTTTGCAGCCAGTTCGTACGGAAACAGGATCTCGACCGCCTTGAACCCGGCATCTGCCGCTGCCTGAAACCGATCCAGATACGGAAGTTCGGCAAAGAGCAATGAGATATTCGCGGCGAATTTTGGCATAGGCGGCCCATGGATTTCAGGTGGCCCGACCTTATCCGCGCGTTGATTTCTGTGAAAGTGACAGAAAACGACAGTTTGTCGAAATTCGACCAGATCGACCCGATGAAATCGGAAACGCTTCCTGCATTGCGGCGAATCAATTTTCTGACGCCGTGCCAATGGAAGGTTTGAAAACGATGGCGATGAGCCCAGACCCCGTCCGCGGGAACAGTCTTTCTGCGCCGGCGGGACAGCATTCTGCCTTGTCGGGCAACGGGTTGGCCGTGGCTTCGATGCTGACATGGGCGGCGGGGTTTCCGGCGGCCGAGGTGCTGTTGCAAACATGGCCGCCCGTTGCCCTGTTGGCCGCGCGACTGGCGCTGGCCGTGTTGGTGATGGTTCCGGTCTGGGTAATTCTGGACGGGCCGCGCCGGGTTGTTTCAGCCCGCTGGGGTCATGCAATGACCGTCGGAGGCCTTGGAATCGGGTTGGGAATGTTCCTGTTGATCTTGGCGCAAAAGCTAACCGACCCGGTAACGGTAGCAATCATCGTCTCCTGCGCACCTTTGGTGGCCACATTGCTTGAATTGGCTGCTGGCACACGCCGGCTGAAGTGGAATTTTGCGCTGGGCGTTCTTGTGTCGATTGTCGGCGGATTGATCGCCACCAGCGCCTTGGCCCCGGCCCAGTTGGGTCTGGGCGCGGCCTGTGCGGTTGGATCAACGGTGCTGTTCTGCTGGGCCAGCATGGCAACCGCCCGTGATTTCGCCGAACTGAGCCAGACCGGGCGCACCACGATCACCTTCGTCGGAGGGCTGGCCATGGCATCGCTGCTGGTTTTCGGATCGGCGCAGTTTGGTCTGGACGTGATGCCTGCAACTGCGTTCGACACGCAGCAGGCGGGCATGCTGATGATCTATGCGCTTATCTCCATGGGTCTCAGCCAGGTATTATTCATCACCTCCGTCGGCAAGCTGGGCGTGGCGCTGGCCTCTTTTCACATCAATGTTGCCCCGTTCTACGTGATGCTGATCATGCTGATGCTGGGGGACGAGTGGAACTGGACCCGGGCATTTGGTGCGGGCATTGTTGCAATGGCTGTCGTGCTGGCACAGGATCGCGCGCCGCGGTCAGCTCAGGTCGGCTGAAGGGATCAGGCCAAAGAACTGCCCGCCTGACCAAACACCGAACCAGCCGTCATGGTGCGTTCCGATCTCGACGAGGCGGTAAAAGCTTTTGCGGTCTATCCGAGCTTCAAGGTTGTCGCGGATCAATATGTAGGGTGAGGGTTCATCTGTTTCAGGGTCGATTACAATTCGGATCGGATGATCAGCTCCGGCCAAGGCCCGGTCGCCAACATGGGTTGTGAAGGTCAAGGACTGGTCCTTTCCATCCCCGTCCCGGACGAAATCCACTGCGACAAACGGCGCGTCTTCTACAGTGATTCCCACCTTCTCGACCGGGGTGACGAGGAAGTATTTGCCGTCTTCCTTCTTAAGAATTGAGGAAAAAAGCTTCACAAGCTCGAAACGGTTGATGGGTGAGCCTAAATAACTCCATGTGCCATCTTTTGCGATCTTGATGTCCAGATCGCCGCAAAACGGAGGATTCCAGAGGTGAACGGGCGGTAAACCGTTGGTTTTGGCCGCCTTGACCGATGCCGCCAGACCATCTGGCGACGGTTTCACAGGTTTTTGTCCGCTCATTGCTTTTGCCATTTCCTCTCAGCGCGATACACTTCAATCATAATAGTCCACGGAAGGGAAAGTCATGACCGAACCTGCCGACCTCGTAGCCGAGATCGAAGCGCTGGAAAACAAGCTGCAAGAGGCCAAGGCCTCGATCACCCGCCGCTTCATCGGGCAGGAGAGGGTCGTGGACCTGACGCTGACCGCACTTTTGTGCGGCGGCCATGCCCTGTTGATCGGTCTGCCGGGTTTGGGCAAGACACGCCTGGTCGAGACTCTGTCGACGGTGATGGGCCTGCATGGCAGCCGCATTCAGTTCACGCCCGATCTGATGCCCGCCGATATTCTTGGGTCCGAGGTTCTGGACACTGCCGACGATGGCAGCCGCCATTTCCGGTTCATTCCCGGCCCGATCTTCTGTCAACTGTTGATGGCGGATGAAATCAACCGGGCAAGTCCGCGGACACAATCGGCGCTGTTGCAGGCGATGCAGGAACGCACCGTTACCGTGGCGGGTGAAGATCGTTCATTGGGTACGCCGTTCCACGTGCTGGCAACGCAAAACCCGATCGAGCAGGAAGGCACTTATCCGCTGCCCGAAGCCCAGCTTGACCGGTTCCTGGTGCAGATTGACGTCGAATACCCCGACCGCCAGACAGAGCGGGATATTCTGCTGGCTACGACCGGGGTTGAAGAGGAAGAGGCGCATCAGATTTTCAGCAAGGAAGAGTTGCTGGCCGCGCAGGTCTTGTTGCGCCGGATGCCGGTCGGAGAATCCGTCGTTGAACTGATCCTTGATCTGGTGCGGGCGTTCCGCCCCGAAGAACCCGGTGTGTCCGAACGGGTTGCCGAAACCGTGGCCTGGGGTCCGGGCCCCCGTGCCGCGCAGGCGCTGATGATGACGGTACGCGCGCGGGCCATGTTGCAGGGGCGCCTGGCACCCAATGCCGAGGATGTTCTGGATATGGCGCGCCCGGTGCTCAGCCACCGGATGGCGCTCAACTTTGCGGCAAGGGCGCGTGGTGACAGCCTTGCAGAGCTGATTGATTCGACCGCTGTCGGGCTGATCCGGACCGAGGCCGCGGCGTGAATGCCGAGCTGACCCTTCGCGAAAGATCCGAAGCCGAGGCATCGCGGCTACCGCCCCTCTTGGCGCGGGCTGAGCACTTGGCCGGAACCGTTCTTCTGGGCGACCACGGTCGACGGCGGTCCGGGATGGGGGATGATTTCTGGCAATACCGCCCGGCACAGGTCGGCGACAGCCGTCGCATGATCGATCACCGCCGCTCGGCGCGGGGGGATCAGCAGTTCGTACGTGAACGGGAATGGCAGATCGCGCAATCCGTGATGCTGTGGGTCGATCAGGGGGCTTCGATGCGGTTTGCGTCCGACAAGACCCTGCCGACCAAAGCGGATCGCGCGCGGCTGTTGGGGCTGGCGACATCCATCCTTCTGGTGCGCGGCGGTGAACGCGTAGGTCTGACCGGCACCACCTTGCCGCCCCGGCGCGGCAATGCGCAGATCATTCGGCTGGCGCAGGCCTGGTCCGAGGATGATCAAGCGGATTACGCCCCACCCGAACACCGCGCCATGATCCCTCATGCCCGCGCCGTGTTCATCTCGGATTTTCTGGGCCCCATGGATGAGGTTGAACTTGCCCTGACCAAAGCCGCCGACCGTGGCGTGCGCGGCGTGGTTCTGCAAGTGCTGGATCCGGGTGAAGAGTCGTTTCCCTATCGCGGGCGCACCATTTTCGAAAGCGTCGGAGGGTCCGTCCGACACGAAACGCTAAAGGCCGCCGAGCTGCGGGACCGATATCTGGAACGCCTGGCGCACCGCAAGGACGCGCTGAGGCAACTGTGCCGAGCGACGGGCTGGCAACTGGGCCTGCACCACACGGGTGACAGCGCACAAGCGGCTCTGTTATGGCTTTATCGGGCCTTGGATGGGGGCACGCGATGACGGTTCTGGCGGGCATCGGCTTTACCGCGCCATGGGTGTTGCTGGGTCTTCTGACTCTGCCGATCCTGTGGCTGATCCTGCGCGCGGTTCCGCCCGCTCCGATCCGCCGCTTGTTCCCGGCGGTCACGCTGCTGTTGGGCCTTAAGGACGACGAAAGCGTATCCGACCGCACCCCATGGTGGCTGCTGCTGCTGCGGATGCTGGCGGCGGCTGCGATCATCATCGGGCTGGCAGGGCCGGTTCTGAACCCGTCACGGGATGAAACCGGAACCGGGCCGCTGCTGCTGGTGCTGGACGCCAGTTGGGCCGGAGCCGCGCGCTGGCCGGCGACACTTGACCAAATCGACACGCAACTGTCGGAGGCCGGGCGCGCGGGCCGAACGGTTGCGATTTTGCGCCTGACAGAGCCGGAAACACCGGTATTTCAGGCTGCGGAAGCGTGGCGTGGGCGTTTGCCGGGGCTGACCCCGAACCCCTGGCAGCCGAATGCGGATCAGATTGCTCAGATCATTGCCGCGTTGAACGCCGTTGACGGCGGATTTGATACCCATTGGTTCAGTGACAGGCTGGATTATGCAGACCACGCTGAACTGGTGTCCAGCCTTCAGGCGCGCGGAGATGTGACGGTCTATCAGGCGGCCTCCCGGCCCGTGGCGATCCGGCCTGCGGCCTATCAGGACGGGCTGATCCAATTGACCGTTCAGCGCGCGGGCCCCGGACCGGAAGACCGCGTGACGGTATTGGCGCAAGGCCGTGATCCGGCTGGCACGGCCCGGGTGCTGCATTCCGTTGAGCTGACCCTGGAGGCCGGCGAAACCTCGGCGCAGGCCGATCTGGCGCTGCCGTCGGAATTGCGCGCCCGTATCACGCGGTTTGAAATTCAGGGCCAAAGGTCCGCCGGGGCCGTGACTTTGACCGATGACAGTCTGCGCCGGCGCGAGGTTGCGCTGATTGCCGGAACCCGCAACCGTGAAGGGCTAGAGCTGTTGTCACCCCTCCATTACCTGACGCAGGTTCTGGTCCCGACCGCGGATTTTGTCGATGGCGGCCTGCTTGAGGTTCTGCCCGCCAACCCGGATGTGATCGTCCTGTCGGACGTGGCGCAGATGTCGGAGCCGGAAGAAGCCGCTTTGATCGAATGGGTCGAACAGGGCGGGCTTCTGCTGCGTTTTGCCGGTCCGCGCATGGCGGCGAGCGATCTGGGCAGGGATACCGAAGACACCCTGTTGCCGGCGCGGCTGCGCAGCGGTGGACGATCCGTCGGCGGTGCGATGAGCTGGGGCGAAGCCAAGACGCTGGCTCCATTCCCCGAAAGCTCTCCGTTTTTCGGCCTGGATATCCCAAAGGACGTGGTTGTTTCGACCCAAGTCATGGCGCAACCAGACCCTAACTTGGCGGATCGCGTGATTGCTTCGCTGTCTGACGGGACTCCGTTGGTAACACGCAAGGCTTTGGGGCTTGGGCAGGTGGTGCTGTTTCACGTCACTGCGGATGCCGAATGGTCCAGCCTGCCGTTGTCGGGCCTGTTCGTCGAGATGCTGGATCGTTTGGCCGTGGCTTCGGCAGCCAAGTCGCGGCAAGAATCGCAACTGCAAGGCACCACGTGGGAGCCGGTTCAGATCATGGACGGGTTTGGCGCCTTGTCAGATGCCGGAACCCTGGCCGGTGTGGATGGCGTTCAGCTGATCTCGGGCCGGATCGGGCCAGATTTGCGTCCGGGTCTCTATGAAAGCGGAAAGCAGAAGCTGGCATTGAACGTGGTTTCGGAAGAAACCGAGCTGCGCCCGGTGACCTGGCCCGCCAATGTGCCGATCAAAGGGCAGGAGGTCAGCACGGAAACCCCGCTTGGTGGCCTGTTGCTCAGCCTCGCGCTGATCTTGTTGACGGTTGACGTGATTGCCTCGCTGGCCTTGTCGGGCAGGCTGGGCCTGGCGCGAACGGCGGCTGCCGCGCTGGCCGCTTTTCTGCTGGTGCCGGACGTACAGGCGCAGACGCCCGAAGATACCGAATTTGCCCTCGCTGCAACGCACGAGCTTGTGCTGGCGCATGTGCTGACCGGTGAGACGCAGGTGGACGATATTGCCGAGGCCGGATTGCGGGGCTTGGCGCAAACCCTGTTCTTTCGCACCTCTGTCGAACCGGCGGACCCAATCGGCGTTGATCTGGAACGAGACGAGCTGGCATTCTTTCCGCTTCTCTATTGGCCCATCACGCCGAACCAGCCGCAACCTTCGGCCGAGGCGTATATCAAACTGAACGCCTATTTGCGTTCGGGTGGGATGATCCTGTTTGATACGCGCGATGCGGATATTGCCGGTTTCGGCGCATCCAGTCCGAATGGCCGCAAGTTGCAGCAACTGGCCGGACCGCTGAATATCCCTGCATTAGAGCCGATTCCCCGCGATCACGTCCTGACCAGAACATTCTATTTGCTCCAGGATTTCCCGGGCCGCTATTCCGGCGCAGAAGTCTGGGTCGAAGCTGCACCCGGGGATGCAGAACAGATCGAAGGGATGCCATTCCGCAACCTCAATGACAACGTGACACCGGTGGTTATCGGCGGCAATGACTGGGCCGGGGCCTGGGCCGTGGATCGCAACGGCCAGGCCCTTTTGCCCGTCGGTCGTGGGTATGCCGGGGAACGGCAACGCGAACTGGCCAATCGTTTTGGCGTCAATCTGGTGATGCACGTGCTGACCGGGAATTACAAATCCGATCAGGTCCACGTGCCCGCCCTTTTGGACAGGTTGGGACAATGACCGGAACCGTCATATTCGACCCGCTGATCCCGTGGCCGCTTTTGGCTGCTGTGGGGGCGATTGCCGCTGTCGGAGTAGCTCTGGCCTTGTGGCGCGGCTTGTCGGGCTGGGCCCTGCGGGGATTGGCGGCCCTGGTTGTCATCGCGGCACTGTCCGGTCCGGTCTATCAAGTCGAGGACCGCGCGCCGCTGACGGATATCGTTTTGATGATCGAGGATGAAAGCGCCAGCCAGACACTTTCGGACCGGGTCGAACAAACGGCGCAGGCCGCCGAAGATCTGGCCGCCGAGATTGAGGCGCGCGACAATACGGAACTGCGCCGCATTCGGATCGGCGACGGTGACGGGGATGAGGGCACGCAGGTCATGGCCGCCCTGAATGAGGCCCTAGCCGAAGAGCCGCGTGCGCGCATCGCAGGCATTCTGGTGGTATCGGACGGGATCGTGCACGATGCCGATCAGGCCCCGGAATTGCCAGCGCCGATGCATCTGCTGCAATCCGGGCGTGCGGACGACTGGGATCGCCGGCTTATCGTCCGAAATGCGCCTGCCTTTGCCATCATCGGTGAATCGGTGACTTTGACCCTGCGCGTTGAAGACAGCGGAGCAGCCCCCGCGGGTGCCGCGACAGCGCCGCTGGAGATTTCCGTGGATGGTGGTGAGCCTCAGCAGCTGAGTATTCCAATCGGTCGGGATGTCGAACTGCCTGTCACCCTGCCTCATGGCGGGCGCAACGTGATCCAGTTTTCCGTGCCCCTGGCCGAAGGCGAGTTGACCGACCGCAACAACACCGCGCTGATCCAGATGAACGGCGTTCGGGATCGCCTGCGCGTTCTGCTGGTCTCGGGCGAGCCGCATCCGGGCGGGCGCACATGGCGCAACCTGCTGAAATCCGACAGCTCGGTCGATCTGGTGCATTTCACCATCCTGCGCCCGCCCGAGAAGCAAGATGGCGTGCCGGTGGACGAATTGTCTTTGATCGCCTTCCCGACCCGCGAGTTGTTTCTGGAAAAGATCAACGATTTCGATCTGATCATATTCGACCGTTACAAGCGGCGCGGCATCCTGCCTGCAATCTATCTGGACAACGTCACCAGTTATATCAATGACGGCGGCGCCGTTCTGATTGCCGCCGGTCCGGATTTCGCCGGAGCTGACAGCATTTTTCGGTCGCCGCTGGCGCCCATCCTGCCAGCGCAACCTTCCGCGCGTGTCTTCGAGGAACGCTTTGTTCCAAAGGTCAGCGCGTTGGGTCAGCGCCATCCGGTGACAACAAATCTTGGCGATTCCGAGGATTGGGGGGCCTGGTTGCGCCAGATCGATGTGAACCATCGCTCGGGCGAGGTTCTGATGACGGGCATTGACGAACGCCCCCTGCTGGTTCTGGACCGAGTGGGCGAAGGGCGTGTTGCGATGCTGGCATCGGACCATGCCTGGCTGTGGAGCCGTGGCTTTGAAGGTGGCGGTCCGCAACTGGAACTTTTGCGCAGGCTGGCCCATTGGATGATGAAGGAACCCGAACTCGAGGAAGAGGCGCTGTGGGCCGAAGCCAACGGCCAGTCCATGCGCATCATTCGACAGACGCTTGGGGATGATGTGGGTCCGGTGACTGTGACGCGCCCGAACGGCGAAATGCTGGAAATCACCTTGCAGGAGGTCTCTCCGGGGCGGTTCGAAGCGCAATACTATGGGCCCGAGATTGGTCTTTACCGTTTGCAGGAAGGTGACCACATGGCCGTGATCGGGCTTGGTCCCGCCGCGCCGAAGGAGTTTGAACGCACCATCGCTACGGGGGATGTTCTTGAACCGGTTCTGGCCGGCATGCGGGGCGGCGTGATCCGGGTGGAAGATGGATTGCCGTCGATCCGCAACGTGCGCGCCGGGCGCCCGGCGGCTGGTCGGGGCTGGATCGGTCTGACCCCGCGCGATGCCTACGAGACACGGGATGTTACCCAGGCGGGTCTGCTGCCGCCTTGGCTGGTTTTGCTGTTGGCAGGAGGTTTCCTGTTGGGCGGTTGGCTGCGCGAGGGGCGGCGCTAATCGATCCTGATTGACGCCCTGTCGGATTGACCTTGCGCATCCACCACGACAAGTGAGGTGAAGCCGGTCCCCGGATTTGGGATTTCGAACTCTCGTCGCCGCTGCCCGGTCAGCACCGGCACGCCATCCGCCAGCACGGAAAACGGCCCGACGCCGCCACGCAGTTTGACCGTCAGAGGTGCTCCTGACGTCTCTAATACGGCGTTATCGGGCGGGAACAGCAGGTCCGGTGCCGAGGGATCATCATTGAAAGCTGTCGTGCGGGGGCGAAATCGCTGCAACGGCTGAGGCAATTGGGCCGCGCCGACAAGCAAGGTCGAAGGTGGCGGTGGGCGCAGGGGCGTTAGATCGGGTTTCAACAGGTTGAAAGCCTCGGCCAACAGGGGTGCGGCAAGGTCGCCCCCGAATGCACCGGGAACAGGCGTTCCATCGGCGCGGCCCAGCCAGACCCCTATGACGTGCTGCCCGTCAAAGCCGATGGCCCAGGCATCGCGGTGGCCATAAGACGTGCCGGTCTTGTAGGCCAGCGACCCTGTTGCACCGCCTGCCGGTGGCGCAAGCCCGGCCAGAATGTCCGAAACCTGCCAGGCCGAGGTTTCCGACAGAACGCGCCGGGTGCGCTGGGCGTCTGCCAGAACGTCATGATGCAGGATCGGGCCTGTGCCGCCAGCTGCCAGAGTGGCGTAAACCTGCACCAGATCGTGCAGGCTCAACCCCACGCCCCCCAAAGAAATCGCCAATCCGGGTGTTGCGCCATTCAGACGTGGCTCTGACCCGGCCAACCTCAATGCTGTCATCAACCGAGCGGGGCCCAGCTCATTCGTCAGGCGCACGACGGGGATGTTCAGCGACAGCTGTAGGGCGTCCCGCACCCGGACATCGCCACGGAAGGCGCCGTCGAAATTGCGCGGTGCGTATCGGCCAAACATCACGGGGCTGTCGCTGATCAGGGTCTCGGGATGGGCCAGCCCCTGATCGAAGGCCAGCCCGTAGACCAGAGGTTTCAGGGTCGATCCGGGCGACCGTACGGCCCGGGTCATATCCACGAACCCCTGACGGGCATCTTGGTACCCGGCAGATCCGACCGATGCCAGAACCTCGCCGCTGCGATGGTCGGCCACGATCAGAGCCCCGGAAACGCGTGGTCCGACGCGGTTGGCGGCCCGGGCCACCAAGGTTTCCAGCCGGGCCTGCAATCCGGCATCCAGAGTCAGATCGAAGGCCTGTGTTGCGGGTGCTTGCCGCCTCACGCGGTCAGTCAGATGAGGTGCAAGACGCGGAAACGGATTCATCCGATCCGGAAGAGGCTCGGTCATGGCCGCGCGCGCTTCGGCATCGGTCAGGACGGTGTGGCGCACCAGCCTGTTCAGAACCCGGTCGCGGGCCTGCCGGGCAGCCTCGGGCTTGCGATCCGGGCGCCGGGCCTCGGGGGATTGCGGCAACGCAACCAACAGGGCGCTTTGCGCGGGCGTCAGCCGGGTGGCGTCCTTTCCAAACCACGCGCGGGCGCCGGCGCGGAGCCCTTCCAGATTGCCACCATAGGGGGCATGGGTCAGATAAAGGTTCAGGATTTGCTGTTTGCTCAGACGTCGCTCCAACGCCAATGCGACTCTGATCTGGCGAAATTTCCCGCTCCAGCGCCCGGTTGGGCCATCTTCGATCAACCGCGCCACCTGCATGGTCAGAGTGGACCCGCCCGACACGTTACGCCCGTTCCACAGGCTTTGCCCGGCAGCCCGCAGCATCGCGATGAGGTCCACTCCGGCGTGGGTCCAGAACCGTTTATCCTCGTACCGGATCAGCATAGCGATGAAATCCGGGTCAACTGCGCCGGGCTGCAGCCTCCAGATGCCATCCTCAACTGGAAACGCCCGCAGAAGGTCGCCATTCCGGTCCCGCATCTCGACCGAAGTTTCAGCCATAACGGAAGGCAGGGTTGTGGCATCGACCCAGCGGTCAACACCATCCCGTGCCAGCGCCGTCAGGTAGAGTGCTCCGGCCAGCGCAAACAAGAGCCGCGACCGCTTAGGCATGACGACCACCCAAACAAGGGTATGGCGCAAGTCCGGTCACTGGATCGCGACCCGTCCGGTAGATGTCCGCGCCCGGTTCTGCGGGCGGTACATGTCTTCGACCGAGGCCGCCGGATGATGGAACACGCCAGGTGTCACGGCGCGCGCCACGTAGGCCAGCGTCACGGTTTCACGACCGGACAAATCAACGGCGGCCAGGAACCGGTCCGAGCGGAACTCGGTATGGGTGGCGTCGGACAGATCCAGCCAGTCCAGCGATCGGACATCGCCCGAGCGCAGCAGGCTTGGGTTGTCAATCTCGATCCCGGCGGCCAGTGGATCGTTCACCATCAGCCGCGCACCGCCGTTTTCGAACGGTGTAACTTGCAGCACAGTGACGAACCGATCACCCACGGCAAAGCTGTCTGAATCGATCAGATCGCCATCCATCGAATAATACCGCCGTTCGATTGCATAGCCGGTGCCGCCTGCCTCGGGCGGAACCTCCGGGATGCCTGTGACCGTCAAAGTGATATCCGTCGCCTGACCGTCGGCGGCCGTGACGTGGATCTCATCCGCCTGTCCGGATTGCAGAACTTTCACAAACGGACCGGAAACCGGCGCCCCGTTGACCATCAAGCCCGATCCCGTTGGGTCAGACACAAGCGCGTGCGCCGCCAGCAATGACCACGTGGCCTCCTGAGTGGACAGCGGCGCGCGGCCGGTGCTCACCCGTTGGATCAAAGCATCGCGGTCAATCGCCTCGCTGCCCGCGTCCACGGCAAGGCTTAACAAGCCCGCTGCATCCCGAAGGTGGGTGCCGTAGTCAGCGCGCCAGACGTTCAGTTGCTGGTTCTGTTGCCGATCCAGCATCCGCGCGGCACGGTTGAACATCGCATCCGCTCGGGTCTGGTCGCCGTAAGAGGCCAGAGCTGCGCCCAGTTGCGCCGCCGCCAGAGGGGTGTCGAAGGCATCCCCTTTGACATCCGCGTAGTAACGCAGATCGCCCATCGAGGCCGCGCCTTCCCGCGCAAGAACCATCAGGGCATAGGCGATGTCCTGACCGCCTTCGTCGAAATCAGGCGCGTAATTGACCCTGTTCCGAAGATTGTCCATCGCCTGAGCGAACGCCCGGTCCGGCACGAGATGCCCCTGAATGCGGGCACGGGACAGGAAGTCGGTCACATAGGCGTCCAGCCAGAAATCCCCGCTGTCTGCGCGCCACAGGCCAAAGGCGCCGTTTGCGGCCTGACGAGTCAGGATACTGCGGATCGAATCGGCGATGCGTTGATCCACAACCGGGCCATCCCCCAGCCCCGTGGCTTGCGCAACGGATGACAGGTACAGCAACGGCAGCGCTTTGCTGGTGATCTGTTCGGTGCAACCATAGGGGTAATGGTTCAGCTGATCCAGCAGACCGGGCGTGTCGAATTTGGCCAACGCTCCGGCGGACAGGATGGCCTTGGCCGAACCCGGCTGGAACCCGTCAAACACATCCTGCGAAAACAGGAAGCTATCGCCTGCGCCCAAGGCAAAACGCCGCGTCTGTGCAATCACCGGGTCATTGGCCCGCACCGGCATGCGCAGGGTTTGCGACAGGTCCAGCCCATCAGGTGTGGTGATCGATACGCTGATTTCAGGATCGCCGATGGCGCCGGCCGTGATCGGGATCTCGAAAACCGCCTTGCCACCGTCCTCCAGCAAAAAGCTGGCCGGTGCCGCGCCCAGTTCCAAACCCTTGGAGGCGGTCAGGCCAAGTGCCATTTCTCCGGGTGTGCCATCCGCATGGACGATCTCAAGACGCATCCGGCTTTGATCGCCCGGGGCAAGGAAGCGCGGAAGGCTGGCGGTAGCGACCACCGGGTCGCGGACGATCATTTCAGCTTCGGCCTGACCGACGGCTTTGCGCGACCACGCGACGGCCATCAGCCGGACGGTTCCGTTGAAGGCGGGAAGGGGAATGTCGATCTCAACCTCTCCATCCGCGCCGATCTCGACCGGGCCACTGAACACGGCCATCAGGTCTTGTGTCGGTGGCGGAGACTGGCGACGCATCCCGCTGTCATTGTCGCCGCCCGAGCGCACTGTGCCCATGGCTCCGTTCATGCCGTCGATCAGTCGCCCGTAGACATCCCGCAGATCAACACCCAGACGGCGCTGCCCGAAATAGTATCCTTGCGGGTCCGGGCTTTTGAACCCGGTGAGGTTCAGAATGCCCACGTCGACGGCGGCCAGCGTCAGCCAGACCGGCTCATCGTCCACGGTATTTTCGACCCTGATACGGGCTTTTTGCGTCTGACGCGGTGCGGTGACCTCGGGCACGTCGACAGTTACGGAAAGTCTGCGGTCCACTGGATCGATGCTGGCATGGGCAACGCTCATCGCCCGCGCCGGGTTCTGACCGGCTGCAACATCCATTGGGCGGATCACGGTTGCGGTGACATAAGCCCCGGCGCCCCAATCCTGGGTCACTTCAATCGGGATCAGAGTTTCCCCTTCGGGCACCTCCACGATCTGGCGGTGGATCAGACGGTTCGAAAGGACTTCGATCTGAGCGACACCGGCCATGCGGGGCACGATCCGCAACTGCGCCGTATCCCCGATGCGATAGCTGTCGCGATCCAACGACATTTCAAGCCGGTCCGGCGTGGTCGATGCATCGGCGGCCTGATACCAGCCCGCATAGAAATCGACGGCGGTTTCGGAATATGTTCCGTCAACTCGCTGCACCACCAGTTCATAGCGCCCCCATTCCACCGGTTGCGTCAGCGTCAGAGGGTCAGAGAGGACGTCCACCTCGCCGGTGGCGACACGGCTGCGGCGCGTTGTCGGTTCCCAGTTCCAGTCGCCGTGAAGCTGGTACCATTGATAGCGCGTTTCTATCTTGTTCAGCGTCCAGCGGAGACGCATCGGAACGGGCGTCAACTCAGGAGACAGGCCAACGATCTCGAACGCTGCCTCGGTGCCTTCCGGGATGACTTCGTCGAACAGAGGTTTGACACCAATAACAGGGTGCGGCGGCAGGACGGGCGCGGTCAGGCGACGCTCGACCGGGCGGCCCGAGCCATCGGCCAGCCGGGCGATGATTTCAGCTTCGATTGGCTTTCCTTCAGTTTCTAACACGGGGACTTTGACCGCCACGGTCGCGTGCCCGGTTGCGTCTGTGCGCGTGTCTCCGAAATATGTGCTCTTGATCGAGGTTTCTGCATCATAGCGGCCAAAGCGATATCCGTCGTAGCCCGGGACCGTGTTCGCCGGGCGGGCGATGACCTGCCCGTCAATGCTCAGGTCCGACCCCGGCGCTCCAAACAGATAGCGCGCGTCGATCGCGAGCGGTGGACTGTCGCCGGGGCGCAGGGGTGCGTCGGACAGGGTCAGTTCGAAATCGATCCGTTCGGGAAGGAAATCCTCGACAAGAACGGTCTGACGCGCCAGCGCATCGCCTTTTGGATCGGATTTGATTTCAATCTTCCATGCGCCGCGCGGTACGTCTGCGGCCACGGGCAGGGCAAAGACATGGCCCCCGGCAACACCGCCATCCGAGACAGACCGGCGGTATTCCACCCCGTCCGGGCGATACAGGATCGCCGTCAGAGGCAGGCCCTCGATGGCCTGCGCTTTGCCATCGCGGGACAGGGCGGTGACATGGATTACTTCGCCGGCCCTATAGGCACCTCGGTCGGTGGTCAGAAAGACATCGACCGGCCCCGCCGGTGCGCGCCCTTCAACGCCGCGATCCGACAGGTCAAAGGCAGGATCGGTCAGCGAGAGAAAGCTGAAATCCCTCTCATCGATTGCCGCCGTCACCAGAGCAGGCGCACTGGCCCCTGTGCCGCGTGTCAGGCCCGGATCGAACCTTGCATAGCCGGTTTCATCGGTCTGTGCCGATGAGATGACGGCGTTCGCCCCTGAGATCAGCGAAACTTCGACACCTTCGCGCGGTGCCGCGTCGCTTAGCCCGCGCACGGTCACGTGCAGCCCGTCAGTGCCCAGAGCGGTGCTGATCCCCAGATCAGAAAGCACAAACCATTGCGTTGCGCCGGGATCGTCATAGGGATCGGCCCCCGGAACGCGGGCGGTCAATGCATAGATACCGGCAGGTTGATCCGAGATCGCTTCGGCCATGGGAAGACGTGCCGTCATGGTCTGGTTCAACTGGTTTGAAACCTCGGCAGTACCCGTCCAGATGTCCTGGGCAATCTGGTCCGAGAATTCTTCCTCCTGCCATTCGCTGAGCGGGCGGCCGAAAAAGTCCTGTTGCACGGCCCGCAACAGGTTCCGGTCACTGACCCGCCGCAGGGTCAGGTCCAGTTCGGTGACATTGACCGTTTCGACGGGCAAGGCCGCGTTGGCAGATTTCGGAAGGACATAGCTGCGTCCGGGAAACCGAACCGAAGGCGTCCGGTCGCGTACATAATGGGTCAGTTCGATGCTGCGATTCAGTGCTTCGCCCGAGGCGGCAGGCAAGCCTTCGCGCAATGTCAGGCGATAACGCTGGCCATGCGCGACCCCATCGATGCAAAGCTGGCTGTCCTCGGCCTGCACGACCAGCCCATCGGCGTCACGTTGAACGAAGGGATCATAGTCGACCCCGGCCTTGACCAGTGATTCCGAGAGTTCGATACAGATCCTGGGGGCTGCCGCATCGCTTTCGACCGAGCTGTCGACCACGCGGAAACCGTATTTGCCGATGGCTTTGTCCAATGCGGTCAGCACGTCTTCGCGCGGCTGCACCTGCTCGGCCAACCGAAGAACGGGAATCATGTCGCGCCCGCGCTCAACCTCTTCCAGGGCTTCCGCAAGGGTCATCAGAGCAGCGATCTGGGTGCCGGGGGTTTCGGCGCGCAGATAGCCATTGATCGCCGCATTCAGCGCGCGGTTGCGCAGGTCGCGCCGCTCGTTCCAACCCGAAGGGTTCATGGCCAGCAGCAGGTGCGCATATTCCACCCAAAGATCCGCGCGGTCGCTGAGCGATACGGCGACACCGGTCCACTGCATCGTTTGTGCGACACTGCCTGCGTCGCGCGCCGCATCCAGAACGGCCCGCAGATCATACCCCCCTGCCGGGTGCAGGAATCCCAGATCGCGGGCTTGTTTTCTTGCGTGATCCAGATCGTCAGAACTCAGGACGCTCAGTGCTTGCGCGCGCGTTTTTCCCAAGATTAGAGTCTGTTCGCTGCTTGGCACCTTTTGCGCGGACAATGCGCCTTGATACGCCTCTTGTCTGTTCACGCCACTTTTGGGAAAGCAGGCATCGGAACGGGTGTTATAGGTGAACGCCGTACATTGCGCGTTGGCCGAGCAGGCCTGAACACAGGACTTCAGATCGGTGTCGAACAACGGATCCAGATCCGACCCGTAAAAATCCGTGTCCCGAGAGGTGACATAGCGGAACTCAGGCACCGCACTCTGCGCCAGAACGGCGGCGGGAAGGATCAGAAGGCCAATTATGTAAGTTATTGAAATAAAAACAAAGCGGTGCATCGTGCTCTCCTCTTTGGGCTCAACCTTGCATGGCGCGCGCCTGTAGCGCAACGGCTTAAACAGTTTTTCATTCTCTGTCGCGATGCTGAAATCCGAACGTCCCGGAATCGATCAAAATGAGTCTTGCAAACAAACTGGCACAGGAACGGCGTGCGCGTCTGGCAGCCGAACGAATGCTTGCCTTGAAACAGGCCGAGCTTTCGGCCGCCAATCGCAAACTGGGCCAACACGCCATGGCGCTGACCAGGCGCATTGGTGAAACTCAGGCCGAAGTCGAAACTGTTCGTGGGGAAAACGAAAAGGTCAAATCCGATCTCTCTGTTGCTCATGCCAAGATCGAGATTGCCGAACGCCGCCTTTGGCATTCGATCCAGACCATTCAGGACGGGTTTGCATTCTTTGACGGCGACAGCAGGCTCATCAGCGCAAACGCTGCATATCTCAGCGTGTTTGAAGGGCTGGATGAGGTGGCGCCAGGGATTTCCTACCAGCGCATTCTGCAATTGCTGACCACCGAAGGAATTGTCGATACCGGTGACGAAACTGCCGAGGAATGGCAGGCCAGAATGCAGGCACGCTGGAATCGGGCCAATCCAACTCCGATCGTCATGCAGCTGTGGAACGGTCACTACATTCGCCTGATTGATCAGCGTGGCAGCGGTGGTGACGTGGTCAGCCTGGCACTCAACATCACCGCGTCGGTCCGGCACGAAACAGAACTGAAGGTTGCCCGCGAACGGGCGGAAGCGGCCAACAGGGCCAAATCAGCCTTTCTCGCCAATATGAGCCACGAAATCCGCACGCCGATGAATGGTATCGTGGGTATGGCCGAACTGCTTGATGAATTTCCGCTGGACGAAGAACAGCGGCTCTATGTCAACACGATCCGCAATTCGGGTGAGGCATTGTTGGTTATCATCAACGACGTGCTTGATTACTCCAAGATCGAGGCGGACAAGCTGGTTCTGCACCCTGAACCCTTCGATCTGGAGCGCTGCATTCTTGAAGTCGCGATGCTGTTGCAGCCAAGCGTGCGTGACAAGGGGCTCACGTTGCTTGTGGATTACGACCTGTTCCTGCCCACCCTTTTTGTGGGCGATCCGGGCCGAATACGGCAGGTTCTGACCAATTTGGTCGGCAACGCAGTCAAATTCACCACGGAAGGTCATGTCCTGATCCGTGTGACAGGCGTTCCGCATGCCCAGGCTCAGACATGCGACATCCATGTTGCCATCGAAGATACCGGCATCGGTATCGATGCAGAAAAGATCAACCACGTTTTTGGTGAGTTCAATCAGGTCGAAGATGAACGCAATCGCCAATTTGAAGGCACCGGGTTGGGTCTTGCGATCACCAGGCGCCTGATCACCATGATGGGCGGTTCAGTCTGGGTCGAAAGCGAACCGGGTTGGGGATCCTGTTTCGGGTTCAGGGTGTCGCTGCCCACGGCAGAAGGCCCACAGCCCGAGCCTCCGAAACTGGCGGATTGTGTGAATCATGTCATGGTGGTCGAGGATCTGGCCGTAAACCGGGCCATTTTGGCGAAACAACTTGGCCGTTTGGGGGCCAAAGTGACGGTTTGCGCGTCAGGGGCCGAGGCGCTGGCAGAAATGCATGGCGCGATTGAACTTGTCCTGTGCGATCATGATCTGCCGGATATGGATGGCTTGGATCTTGCCGTCACCCTCAAAGACCGTGGGTGGGGCGACGCCTCGGTCATCGTGATGTCTGCAAATCCATCTCTGATCCACACGCACCCAGCCCGCGAACTGATCGACGGTGTGTTGCAGAGGCCGATCCCCAGGGCCGAGTTGTATTCCAGGCTCGTGGCTCTCAAGGACACCCCGCCGCCAGAACGTCGTTCGACGCAGCGAAAACCCGTCTCTGTCCGCCAAGAAACCAAGGCCTTGGAAGCAAGGCGCATGAAGGTACTTGCGGCCGAGGACAATCTTACCAACCAGCTGATCCTGAAAAAGATGGTCAAAGACCTGCATATAGATCTGCGATTTGCGTCCAATGGAATAGAAGCCGTCGAGATGTTTCAGGAATTTGACCCGGACTTGATCTTCATGGACATATCGATGCCAAAAATGGACGGCAAACAGGCCACTGCTGAAATCCGCAGGCTCGAGGTCGAAACAGGGCGTCATGTCCCGATTGTCGCCTTAACTGCTCATGCAATGGCCGGTGACGATCAGGGCATCCTGTCCGCGGGGTTGGATCACTACATGACGAAACCGCTGCGCAAAAATCATATTCATCAAATGATCCTGCAACACCAACCGGATGGCGTAAGCGAAGTCATGGACAATCACCTCGCCCAGAAACATGCACCCATGTGTGACCGCGAACAGGATCCCACTTCATCTGGCTGAAAATATCCCGTGGAGCGCGAGGGGCTGGCCCCTCGCTCGGATCCACGGCCCAGAACCGTGGAAGGAAATATCGATCAGGTTGTCAGGGTCTCAGGACGAATAAGGTCGAACAAAGACAGGTTTATCCTTTTCCGATAGGTCAGCACGATACGCGTAACCGCCCGCATCGAAATCCAGCAGGGCATCGGGGTCGGTCAGGCGGTGCTGAATGACATATCGCGCCATTGCACCACGCGCCTTTTTGGCAAAGAAACTCACGATCTTCGGAGTGCCGTTCTTGTCTTCCATGAACACCGGCGAGATGACGCGCAATTTCAGAGCGTTCGGGTCCACGGCGCCGAAATACTCCTGACTGGCGCAGTTGATCAGAACGTCGCTGCCGATCATGTTGCCTTGTGTGTTCAGAGCTTTGCTCAGCTGGTCGCGCCAATACTCATACAGGGTCTTGCCGCGCCGTGTTTTCAGCTTGCTGCCCATCTCCAGCCTGTAGGGCTGTATCGCATCCAGTGGCCGCAAGACACCATAGAGACCTGAGAGGATGCGCAGATGATCCTGTGCCCATGCCAGTTCATCAGGATCGAGCGAAGCTGCTTCCAGACCCTGATAGGTGTCCCCAGCAAAGGCCAGCGCGGCCGGGCGCGTTGCATCGGCGTCTGGCATTTCGGAAAAAGCACGATAGCGATCGCGGTTCAGGCGCGCCAGATCATCGCTCAGACCCATAAGCTTTTTCAGATCGCCAAGGGTCAGATTGCGCGCGGTTTTGGACAGTCTGATCGCATCATCCTGAAAATCGGGCTGTGTGACTTCAACATCCCGCTCTGTCCAGTCCAGCCGCTTGGCCGGGGAAATCACTACCAGCATACCTGCCCTCTTTCCTTACCTGTCCCGGCGTATCTAGCCCGCCTCACGCAGCACGTCCAGAAAGGCGGTGCCGAACCTTTCGTGACGCCGGTCGCCCAGCACCTGTTCAAGCCCGCGCAGGTCATCCGGGCGCATCTGTGCCACCTTTGCCAGTTGCGAGGCCGAGCAGGTCAGAGGCTTGTCTATCCCCTCGGGACCGCGGGACAATTGGGACTGTACTTCCAGCAAACGGTCATAGATGTCGCCCTGATCGCGACCGGCCAGCTTGCGCCGCGCCGGGTGCAACGCCTGGGCCTCGCCCGCTATCACTTCAAGGAAGGTGTCGCCATACCGTTCCAGCTTCTTGGCGCCGACGCCGCCGATCCGGGCCATCTCGTCCAGCGTCATGGGGCGTTTTTCCGCCATTTCGATCAGGGTACGATCCGGAAAAATGACATAAGCCGGGACCCGGGCGGATTCTGCCAATGCGCGTCTCTTGGCCTTGAGAGCCGACAGCAAGGGCGCATCTTCATCGGACACCATGGCTTTCACGGCGGGGCGACGGGTTGCCTTGCGTAGGGCGTCCTTGCGCAGGTTGATCTTTGCCTCGCCCTTGAGAATTGGTTTGGCGGCCTCGGTCATCCGCAAGGCCCCGTGGCGTTCGGGGTCGGGGCGCACCAGATCGTGCCCCATCATCTGGCGGAATATTGCCTGCCATTGCGCGCGCGACCAGTCCTTGCCGATGCCCCAGGTGGACAGACCATCATGACGACGGGCGCGGATCTTGTCGGTCTCGTTTCCCAGAAGGATGTCGATCAGATGACCGCTGCCAAACCATTCCTCGGTGCGAAGAATCGCGGACAAGGCCATTCGGACGGGTGTTGTTCCATCAAATACTTCGGGCGGTGTATCGCACAGGTCGCATTTGCCACAGGGTGCGGCCTGTTCCCCGAAATAGCCCAGCAGGGTCTGGCGGCGGCATTCCAGCGCCTCGGCCAACCCCAGCAGCGCGTTCAACCGCGCATGATCCGCCATGCGGCGTTCGGGTGGCGCCAGCCCCTCGTCAATCTGGGACCGCCGCAAACGTATATCGTCGGGGCCGAACAGAGTCAGGGTCTCGGCCGGCCCGCCGTCGCGCCCAGCGCGGCCGATTTCCTGGTAATAGGCCTCGATGGATTTCGGCAGGTCCGCATGGGCGACCCAGCGGATGTCGGGTTTGTCGATGCCCATGCCAAAGGCCACGGTGGCCACCACGATCAACCCGTCCTCGCGCGCGAAGCGGGTTTCGACGATGCGGCGGTCCTCGGCCTCCATCCCACCGTGATAGTGGCAGGCGCTGTGGCCCTGTTCGCGCAGCGCCTGCGCCAGAACTTCGGTCTTGTTGCGGGTGCCGCAATAGACGATGCCCGACTGGCCCCGGCGCGCATCGGCGAAATCCAGGATCTGCTTGCGCGGGCTGTCCTTGGCGGCAAAGGCCAAGTGGATGTTCGGGCGGTCGAAGCCGCGCAGGAACTTGCGCGGAGGCGTGCCGTCGAACAGTTTCTCGACGATCTCGTCCTGTGTTTCGGCGTCGGCGGTCGCGGTGAAGGCGGCCAGAGGCACGTTCAGGGCGCGCCGCAGCTCTCCGATCCGTAAATAATCAGGCCGGAAATCATGGCCCCACTGGCTGACGCAATGGGCCTCGTCCACCGCGATCAGGCTGACATTGATCCGCCGCAACATGCCCAGTGCCGAGCCTGCCGCCAGCCGTTCGGGCGCCATGTAAAGCAGTTTCAGCCGCCCGGCCTCAAGCGCTTCCCACACGGCATCGGTTTCCTCGGGCGTGTTGCCCGAGGTCAGCGCGCCGGCCTCGACCCCGGCTTCTTGCAGCCCCCGCACCTGATCGCGCATCAGGGCGATCAGCGGCGAGATCACCACCGTGACCCCGTCGCGCAGCAGGGCAGGCAGTTGATAACACAGGGATTTGCCGCCGCCCGTGGGCATGATCGCCAGCACGTTCTGGCCGGCGGTTACGGCATCGACGATCTCTTCCTGCCCGGGGCGGAATTCATCGAATCCAAAGACATCTCGCAGCAGAGGCGCGGCGTCGAACATGTGCGGGGGTGCCCTGTTTCAAGATTTGACTGCTCTTGAAAGGACAATCACACAGTCGGAATCGGGGAACAAGAGGTCAGTAGAAATAGACCGCGTTGTTGATCAGGATGATCCGCAGCGCATAGACCCCGATCAGCACCACCAGCGGCGTCAGGTCCAGACCGCCCATATTGGGCAGGATGCGCCGGATCGGGCCATAGATAGGCTCTAACAGGCGGTTCAGCCCGTACCAGATTTGCGCGACCAGCTGTTGGTGCAAGTTCAGCACCTGAAAGTTGATCAGCCAGCTCATGATCACATGGGCCAGGATGATGAACCAGACAATGTCCAGGATCAGCAGCAGGATTTGGATCAGCGACAGCATGGGTTCTCCGTATTCTTGTTGGCCGAGACCTAAGCACCATGGCGACAAAGAGCAAGTGTCTGGCACTCAACGCTTGCGATTTGAATGAAAGCCCAGTCATATAATCGCAACGATAAACAGGGGCAGAGATGGCAGAGATTTCCAAGCGCAGGCGCATCTGGGGCTGGTGGTTCTTTGACTGGGCCAGCCAGCCCTTTCACACCCTTCTGGTCACCTTTGTCTTTGGCCCTTACTTCGCGGGCGTCGCCGCCGGGTATTTCACCACTGAAGGGCTGGATGCGCAGGCGGCTGCGGCGCGCGCGCAGACTGTTTGGGCGAACTGTCTGACGATCACCGGGCTGATCATCGCTTTTGGTGCGCCGCTTCTGGGGGCGATGGCGGATGTCTCGGGGCGGCGCATCCCGTGGATATTTGCCTTTTCGGTCATGTATGCGGTCGGGTCCGCGGCGCTTTGGTATACGATGCCCGATGGCTCCAACATGTGGCTGATGCTGTCGGCTTTTGGTTTCGGCTTTGTAGGTGCGGAATATGCGCTGATCTTCATCAACTCGCAGCTACCCGATCTGGGCGATGACAGCGAAGTGGGCGAGATCTCGGGCTCGGGCTTTGCCTTTGGCTATTTTGGAGGGCTGATTTCGCTGGCGATCATGCTGGCGCTGTTTGTGGAACAGCCAAACGGCAAAACCCTGATCGGGATGACGCCCGCCTTTGGTCTGGATGCCGCCACCCGGGAAGGCACGCGTTTTGTCGGCCCATTTACGGCAATCTGGTTCATTCTGTTCATGGTGCCATACTTCCTGTGGGTCCGCGACGATGCGGCGACGGACAGGAAGGGAAGCGTGGGTGAGGCGCTGCGCCTGTTGTCGAAATCAGTGTCTAACTTGCGCTATCGCGTCAGTCTGGCCAGTTATCTCGGTTCGTCCATGTTCTATCGCGACGCTCTGAACGGGCTGTACAGTTTTGGTGGTGTCTACGCGCGGCTGGTGTTGGAATGGGATCTGATCAAGATCGGAGTATTCGGGATCGTCAGCGTTCTCGCTTCGGCCGTTTTTGCGTGGATCGGGGGGAAGGCAGACAAGAAATACGGCCCGAAACCAGTGATATTGGTAGCGATCTGGGTATTGATTTTCGTCTGCGTCACAGTGGTGTCGATGAACCGGACGCAGATCTACGGCATCGGCCTGCCTGACGGATCCAACCTGCCAGACATGGTCTTCTTTGGCTGTGGTGTGCTGATCGGTGGCATGGGAGGCATTCTGCAATCGGCCAGCCGTTCGATGATGGTGCGCCACACCGACCCCGAAACCCCGGTCGAAAGCTTTGGTCTTTATGGTCTGTCGGGGCGCGCGACCGCTTTTGCGGCCCCGTTGTTGATCGGGATTGCAACAACCGCAACCGGCAGTGCGCGTCTGGGGGTGTCACCAATCATTCTGTTGTTTATTCTGGGTCTATTCCTGATGCGCTGGGTCAGACCTGAAGGGGATCAGAGCAGATGATTTTACTACGTTTTTTGGCACTACTGGTAATAACCGCGCTGGCGAATACGGCATCGGCGCAGCCCTTGGCAAAGCAGTTGTTCGGGGCACAGAAGGTAAGCTCGCAACAAAAATCGGCTGCTTTCGGCAGTTATTCGCGCGGATGTGCGGCCGGATCGGTTCAATTGCCCGAGACCGGGCCCACGTGGCAGGCCATGCGACTGTCGCGCAATCGCAACTGGGGGCATCCCGAAGCGATCGATTACGTGCAGGACCTCAGCCGGTTTGCAGCCAAACAGCCGGGTTGGAACGGTCTCTATATCGGGGATATCAGCCAGCCGCGGGGCGGGCCAATGACTTCGGGCCATCGCTCGCACCAGCTGGGGCTGGATATCGATATCTGGATGCTTCCGGGTGACAACATGCGCCTGTCGCGCAAGGCGCGCGAGAATATTTCGTCCATATCGCTGCGCCGCTCGAACGGCGCCTACGTCAACAGCAACTGGACCAAACAGCACCACGCGGTACTGCGCGAAGCCGCCAAGGACAAGCGCGTGGCACGTATCTTCGTGTTCCCCGGGGCTAAGGTTCAGATGTGCAACGATGAAAAAGGCAACCGGGCCTACCTGCGCAAGATCAGGCCCTGGTGGGGGCATCACTACCACTTCCATGTGCGCCTGAAATGCCCAAGAGGATCAAAGGGATGCGTCAACCAGGATGCACCACCCAAAGGCGATGGCTGTGCCGAGGCGCAACAATGGGTGCGTAACATTCTGAACCCGCCGCCGCCCGACCCGAACGCGCCGGTGCCCAAGAAACGCCGGGAATATGTGCTGGCCGATTTGCCGAAGCAATGCGCCTCAGTCTTGCAATCCAAGTAGGTGCGGCACTGTTTCTGGCCACGGCGGCCCCTGGAGTGGATGTAAAAACCGCCACACATCAAAGCAGTTTTGCATGGCGTGACAAGGCGGATTGGTTCGGTGGATTCTCGGCGCTGCACATTTCGGACAATGGGCAGCAAATGATGGCGCTGAGCGACCGGGCACGGTTGGTGATTGCGCGCATTGAACGTCTTGATGGCGAGATCACCGGCATTCGCATTCTGGGGCAATGGCCGGTTCTGTCCAGCAATGGGCATCTCATGTCCGGCGGCGTTGGCGATTCCGAGGGGATTGCGGCGGCTCCTGACGGTGGATTCTATATCTCATTCGAAGGGGTGCACCGCGTCGCCCATTACCCCGCACCTGGCACGAAGGCGCGTGTATTGCCACGCCCGCAGGCATTTCAGCATCTCGCCGACAACGGGTCCTTTGAAGGTCTGGCCATCGACAGGCGCGGGCGGCTGTATACGCTGCCGGAAACGAACCGCACCTCGGACGGAAATATTCCCGTCTATCGCTGGAATGGCCAAACCTGGTCGACCCCATTTGTTCTGCCCCAGCGTGGTTGGTTCAAACCGGTTGCCGCTGATTTCGGTCCTGATGGGCGGTTCTACGTGTTGGAGCGAAACCTCACGGCAATCGGATTTCGCTCGCGCCTGCGGCGATGGGATCTGACAGGCGACGTGCCAAACGCCGAGGAAACCCTGTTCGAAACCGGAACCGGCGCGCATGACAACCTCGAAGGCTTGTCGATCTGGCGGGATGATCAGGGACGTTTGCGGGCCACGATGATCTCGGATGACAACTTTCTGGCACTGCAACGGACCGAGTTGGTCGAGTATCTGCTGCCCGATTGACACACGGCAGATGAAGGTCTAAACGCACAGCCTGCCTTGGGACGGTCCCTTGGCCAAGTCGCCGCTACCTTGTCAAAACGGGCATCACAAAATGCAACGCAACTATATTCCCGGCATTCTTGCCATGGCCGCCATCGTCGTGGCCTCGAACATCCTGGTCCAGTTCCTGATCTTTGACGGCCTGTTGACCTGGGGTGCCTTCACCTATCCGCTGGCCTTTCTGGTCACTGATATTATGAACCGCGTCTACGGTGTGGGCCCGGCCCGCAAGGTTGTTTTCGCGGGCTTCGTCACCGGGGTGATCTGCTCGCTGATCGGCAGCCAGATCATGCTTCAGGGCGACGGGTTTACCTATGCCGCCGTGCCGCTGCGCATCGCCGTCGCTTCGGGCACCGCGTTCCTGATCGCGCAGTTGACCGACGTCACCGTGTTCAACGCCATGCGCGGCGGTCAATGGTGGCGTGCGCCGCTGGTCTCGACCTTGGTAGGTTCGGCGCTGGATACCGCGATCTTCTTTACTATCGCCTTCTCGGCCTCGGTCACCTTCTTTGGTGCCGATGCAGATGCGGCCATCAATTGGGCGTGGGAGCCCGTGCCCTTCATGCTGTCAGGCCCCGAGGCGCCGCTGTGGGTGACGCTGGCCTTTGCCGACTGGTTGGTGAAACTGTCGCTGGCTCTGATCGCGCTGATTCCGTTCAAGGTGATCGTTGCGCGACTGACCGCTGCACGGCCTGCGTAAAAAAGTGCTTTGAGAATGGCGCATCTTGTGTCACGCTTCTTTTCAACCGCAACAGATAGAAAAGGAGGTGATCCAGTGTCGAGAAAGAGATTGGAGAGAGGTGTCGGAACAACCGGGAGGACCGCCTGCTAGGGCAGCCCTTGGCCGAGCGTACGCTCCGGCTGGTCGATTGATCTAACCGACCCGACCTCCTGAACTTTCGAAGGGCCGTCCCATCGGGGCGGCCCTTTCTGTTTTTACCCGCTCCAGCTATGGTCTTGCCCATGTTGCGCATCTCTGACGATATCACACTGCAAGACTGGGAAATGACCGAGAGCTTCATGCGTTCCTCCGGGCCTGGCGGGCAGAACGTGAACAAGGTCTCGACCGCCGTTGAACTGCGCTTCGAAGCCGCGCGCTCACCCTCGCTGCCCGATCCGGTCAAGGCGCGGCTGAAACGACTGGCCGGGCGCCGCTGGACCAAGGATGGTGCGATTATCATTCAATGCGAAGAAACACGTTCCCAAGCCCGCAACAGGGAAATTGCGAGAACAAGGCTGGCCGAGCTGATCGGCAAGGCGCTGGTCAAACCTAAGCGGCGCATCGCGACGAAACCCACCTATGGTTCGGTCAAACGCAGGCTTGCGGCGAAAAAGGCGCGGGGCGACGTCAAGGCGCTGCGCGGCAAGGTGTCCGAAGATTGATCTGGCATCTCGTCCGGGCATTGATAGTCTGGCCTGCAAAAGGTGCAGGAGAGTAACGCCATGAGGCTGGAGGGGAAAACCGCAATCGTCACTGGCGGTGCATCCGGGTTTGGTGCGGGGATCGTAAGGAAGTTCCTCGCCGAAGGTGCGCGTGTCATGATTGCTGACATCAATGGCGATGCCGCGCATGAATTCGCAACCCAGCTTGGGTCCGAGGCGATTGCTCAGCAGGTCGATGTAGGCAAGGGCGCCTCGGTTCAAAAGATGGCGGATGCGGCTTTCTCAACCTTCGGCCATCTGGACATCCTTGTGAACAATGCCGGTGTGACCCACCTGCCGACGCCGCTGGAGGAGGTCAGCGAAGCGGATTTCGACCGTGTTTTCAACGTGAACATGAAATCCGTCTATCTGACCGCGCGTGCATTGGTTCCACCTATGAAGGCGCGCGGGGCGGGTTCAGTACTGAACGTTGCTTCAACCGCAGGCCTGTCGCCGCGCCCAAACCTGAACTGGTACAACGCCTCCAAGGGCTGGATGATCACCGCAACTAAAACGATGGCGGTCGAGCTCGCCCCGTCCGGCGTGCGGGTGAATGCGATCTGCCCGGTTGCCGGGGAAACGCCGCTATTGAAATCCTTCATGGGCGAGGATACGCCCGAAATCCGTGCCAAATTCCTGTCGACCATCCCGTTGGGCCGCTTTTCAACCCCCGAAGATATGGCCAATGCCGCCTGTTTCCTGTGTTCGGACGAGGCCAGCATGATCACCGGCGCCGCGCTCGAGGTGGACGGAGGCCGATGCATCTGATCCGCTCTTCATCTGGCCAAAAATATCCCCGCCGGAGGCAGCGCGCGCCAGCGCGCTTTCCAGCTCGACCACCGAGGTTTGCATGATCCCCGGACCCAGAAACCTGATCACGGATGTCCCCGGCCTGAAGGTCGGCAACGCACAGAACGCACCTTTGAAATCAGGCGTCACCGTCCTGACCGGCGCGCAACCACTCCGAGCCTCGGTGCACGTGATGGGTGGCGCACCCGGCACGCGCGAGACAGATTTGCTGGCCGCCGACAAGACCGTTGAACAGGTGGATGCGATCGTGCTTTCGGGCGGGTCGGCCTTCGGGCTGGATGCCTGTTCGGGCGTCATGGACGCGCTGCATGCCCTGGGCCGCGGGTTTAAGGTGGGTTCCGCCGTGGTTCCGATCGTGCCCGGGGCGATCCTGTTCGATCTGCTGAATGGCGGCGACAAGGCGTGGCACGAGAATCCCTATCGCGCATTGGGCCGTGCGGCGTTCGAGTCCGCGTCGGACCGGTTCGAACTCGGAACAGCAGGTGCAGGAACCGGGGCTTTGACCGCGATGCACAAAGGCGGGTTGGGTTCGGCCTCGGTTGTTCTGGACAGCGGTGTTACCGTTGGCGCATTGGTTGCAGTCAATCCGCTGGGCAGTGTCACCACGCCGGGTGACAGGCATTTCTGGGCCGCCCCATTTGAAATGGACGGCGAATTCGGTGGATTAGGGCCTGATTCCAATGCCGGACTGGGCCAACCAACGGTCAGTCGCAAAGCGCAGGTGATGCAGTCCGCGAGGCCGGACAAGGCCAATACCACGATTGCCATCGTTGCGACAGATGCGGACCTGACCAAACCGCAGTGTCAGAGACTGGCCGTTGCCGCCCATGACGGTATTGCCCGTGCTATTGTACCCGCCCACACGCCGGGGGATGGTGATCTGGTATTCGGGGTCAGCACGGGCGCGCGGGGTGTCGCCACCGACACCGAACCAGGTGTCATCGGGCATGCGGCCTCGCTGTGCCTCGCGCGAGCTATTGCGCGCGCCGTGTATCTGGCGACTCCGTCCGTGGGCGATCTGTTGCCTTGCTGGTCCGATGTACATGACAAAAGTTAAGGACATCCTATTTGTCGCAGTGGCACAGTAAGCGCGCGCGGCAATCTGCGCGTTGACTCTTTTTTGCGCCGACGGTCCATTCGGTGCAGCCAATTTCTATCGGAGCAAAAGCTATGAATCGTATCCTCGCTACCGCAATCATGGGCCTTCTGGCCCTTCCTGCTTATGCTGAAGGCGACGCTGAGGCGGGCAAGAAAACCTTCAACAAATGCAAGTCCTGCCACATGATCGCCGACCCGGCAGGCGAAGTGATCGTCAAAGGTGGCAAGACCGGCCCCAACCTCTATGGAATCGCGGGCCGCACCGCCGGTACCGTTGAGGGTTTCAAATACGGAGACAGCATCGTTGCCGCCGGTGAGAAGGGTCTGGTCTGGGACGAAACCACTTTTGTCGAGTATGCTCAGGACCCCAAGGCATTTTTGAAAACCTATCTGGATGACACATCCGCCAAATCGAAAATGACCTTTAAGCTGAAAAAGGGCGGTGAAGACGTCTATGCCTATATCGCAAGCGTGTCGGGTGAATAACACCTGATACTGTGCACCACTGCACAAGGACCAAAGGCCGCAGCCCCTGCGGCCTTTGGTGCGATTGATAACAATGTGGAACAGCCGCACTTTGAAGTCAGACGGCGGATTGCCAAGCAACGCCGCAAAGCCAAGCCGGTCCGGCAACAGCTATAATCAACATCAGGGCTCGTCAGGCGGATTGGCAGCAGGAGAGGACAGATGGGTATCATGATCCCAGCTTGGGTCGATGGTGAGTTGACCCCTGTAGACAAGCTTGAAGTTCACGAAAAGGGGCTCAAGCATAAGGCTGTGTCGGTTTTTGTCGTACGGGGGACCGAGATCCTGCTGCAGCGTCGCGCTTTGGGCAAGTACCACACGCCCGGCCTTTGGGCGAACACCTGCTGTACGCATCCCGATTGGGACGAAAGCTCGTCCACCTGTGCCGTGCGCCGCCTGCATGAGGAGCTTGGGATCACAGGCCTGTATCCCGAATACCGACACCGGCTGGAATATCACGCCGATGTGGGCAACAGCATGGTGGAAAACGAGGTTGTCGACGTCTTTCTGGCCCATGTCCGCGGCCCGCTGAAAATCGCGCCCAACCCGGATGAAGTCATGGATATCCGTTGGATCGACTATCACGATCTGTTGGCCGAAGTGAAACGCCACCCGGACCGGTTTACACCCTGGTTGAAGATATATCTCCACAGCCACGCGGACACGATTTTTGGCCCGGATCTGATCATTTCTGCCAAATCATGACCCCGGCTGGAAATCCGTGCCTTGCAAGGGCGGCGCAAGCCGCCTAAATCAACCCGTCATGGCCAAGCAGAAGACAGACCCGAATTACAAAGTGATCGCCGAAAACCGGCGCGCCCGCTTCGATTATGCGATCGAGGACGACATCGAATGTGGTATCGTTCTGCAAGGATCCGAGGTCAAATCCCTGCGCGCGGGTGGCTCCAACATCGCGGAAAGCTATGCCACCGTCGATGACGGCGAGCTGTGGCTGGTCAACAGCTATATCGCGCCGTACGAGCAGGCCAAAATGTTCAAACACGAAGAACGCCGCCGTCGCAAGCTGCTGGTGTCCCGCAAACAGATGTCCGATTTGTGGAATGCGACCCAGCGCAAGGGCATGACGCTGGTGCCGCTGGTTTTGTATTTCAACCACAAGGGGTTGGCCAAGATCAAGATCGGCATCGCCAAGGGTAAGAAAACCCATGACAAGCGCGAAACCCAAGCCAAACGCGATTGGTCACGGCAGAAACAGCGTTTGTTGAAAGACCACAGCTAGAACGCCATCGCAGCCTGTACCGCAAGTTGCCAACGGTCATAGGCCGCATCGCGTTCGGATTGTTCCTGCGTTGGCTCGAACCGGCGATCCAGCGCCCATGTTTCCGCAAACCCGGCCTGATCGGGATAAATTCCGGCTTTCATGCCTGCCAGCCATGCGGCACCAAGGGCGGTCGTCTCTTGCATGACGGGGCGGTCCACAGGCGCGCCGAGACAGTTCGACAGGCCTTGCATGGTCCAGTCGGACGCGGCCATCCCGCCATCGACGCGCAGGATGACATCGGCATCGGCGCCCCAGTCGCCTTGCATGGCATGCCACAGGTCGCGGGTCTGGAAGGCGATGCTTTCCAGCGTGGCGCGGGCAATCTCGGCCCGGCCGGAATTGCGCGTCAGCCCAAACAGCGCCCCGCGACAGTCAGGTTTCCAATAAGGCGCGCCGAGGCCGGTGAAGGCGGGCACAAGCACCACATGCTGGTTCGGATCGGCCTGAGCCGCCAGTTCGCCGCTTTGTGGCGCCGCGTCGATGATCTGCAACGCGTCGCGCAGCCATTGCACTGCGGCCCCCGCGATAAAGATCGAACCCTCCAGCGCATAAGTTCGCCGGCCGTCCAGTTGATACGCGATCGTCGTCAGCAGGCGGTTATTCGACTGAACCGGCTGCGCGCCGGTGTTCAGCAGCGCAAAGCAACCCGTGCCATAGGTTGATTTCATCATACCGGGCTGGAAACAGGCCTGCCCGATGGTGGCGGCTTGCTGGTCGCCTGCAACGCCCAGAATGGGAATGTCGCCGCCGAACAAAGTGGTGGTTCCGAAATCCGCGGCGCAATCCTTCACTTCGGGCAAAAGGTTCAGGGGCACATCCAGCAGGTCACAAATCTCGGCGCTCCATGTGCCTTTGTGGATGTCAAACAAAAGGGTACGGGCGGCGTTGGTGGCATCGGTTGCATGAACACGGCCTTCGGTCAGCCGCCAGATCAGGAAACTGTCGATCGTGCCGAACAGCAGGTCTCCGGCTTCTGCGCGCTCGCGGGCGCCCGAAACGGTATCCAGCAGCCATTTGACCTTGGTGCCCGAGAAATAAGGATCCAGCAACAGACCGGTCTGAGCTGTGACGTCATCCTCGCACCCGGCCTGTTTGTAGCGCGCGCAGATATCGGCAGTGCGTCGGTCCTGCCAGACGATGGCATTGTGGATGGCCTTGCCGGTCTGTTTGTCCCAGACAACCGTCGTTTCGCGCTGGTTGGTGATGCCGATACCGGCAATCTGATCCGCTGAAACACCGGTGGTCTCCATCACCTCGCGGCACACGTGCAGAACGCTTGACCAGATATCCTCGGGGTCGTGTTCAACCCAGCCTTCCTGCGGAAAGTGCTGAGGAAACTCCTGCTGGGCGGTGCCAACAGGCCGCATCTGCGCGTCAAACAGAATGGCGCGCGAGGATGTGGTGCCTTGATCGATTGCCAGAATATGGGTCATTTCCGCTCTCTCCCGGTATCGTTTTGCCGGACTTTAGCGCAAACAATGGCGAAGGGGCCAGTGCAGAAATCAGGCCGGATTGACAGGAATATTGTCGATCAGGCGGACGCCGTCGGCCCAGGCCGTGACGAACAGGCGGGCGGGTTGACTTGCGCTGGACAGGCTTTCCAGCGTCTCGACACAGCGCAGGTCGATATACTCGACTTCGGTGAACCCGACCTTCAGCAGGGTTTCCTTGGCCTCCTGCGCCAGCATGGCAAAGTCTGCTCCCTTGGCCAGATCGTCCGCCACCTGACGCATGACGCCGTTCATTTGCTCTGCGATCTTCAACCCTTGGGGGGAAAGAAGAAGGTTGCGCGACGACATCGCCAGGCCCGAAGGTTCTCGGACAGTCGGGCAGCCGATCACCTCGATCGCGATGTTCAGATCGCGCGCCATCCGGCGGACAACCAGCAGCTGTTGATAGTCTTTTTCCCCAAAATAGGCTCGATCCGCCTGTGTTTGCAGGAACAGCTTGGCGACCACCGTGGCCACGCCTTCGAAATGTCCGGGGCGGAATGGGCCTTCCATCACGTCGGTCAGACCGGCAACCGATACCGTCGTCGAAAAACCTTCCGGATAGATTTCCTGCGGGTCCGGTACATAGATCGCATCCACACCATACGGGGCCAGCTTTTGAGCGTCTTCATGTTCGGTGCGGGGGTAATTTGCCAAGTCTTCGGGATTGTTGAACTGCTTGGGATTCACAAAAATCGTCACGATCACCCGGTCGCAGCCCTGTTTCGCAGCCTGCGCCAGTGACAAATGCCCCTCGTGCAGCGCACCCATGGTCGGAACCACGCCGATCCCCTCACCGTTTCGGTGCCATGTGGTGGTTTTGGCACGCAGCTCGGCCAGAGAGCGCAAAATCGGTGCGGTCATGTCTTTTGTCCTTTGGCCGGAGCCTGATCGGCAAAGACATGTTCGTCCGCCGGGAAGGTCCGCGCGCGCACTTCGGCGGCGTATTCTGCGATGGCTGCTTCCGCCAACGGGCCTAGCTCGGCATAGCGTTTGACGAATTTGGGTTTGAAGGCGGTGAAAAAGCCAACCATGTCGTCCACGACCAAAATCTGCCCGTCACACCCCGCAGATGCACCGATGCCGATGGTCGGGATCGCAATCTCTTCGGTGATCTGGTTCGCCAGACCTTGGGGCACTTTCTCCAGAACGACCGAGAACGCACCAGCCTCGTTTACGGCGCGGGCGTCTGCCATGACGGCTTCAGCCTGATCGTCACGGCCCTGCACCTTGTAGCCGCCCAGCGTGTTGATCGACTGCGGCGTCAGTCCGATATGAGCCATCACCGGGATGCCTCGTTTCACCAGAAAGCGGATGGTTTCAGCCATTTCCACCCCGCCTTCCAGTTTGACCGCGCCTGCATTTGTGTGCGCCATCAGGCGTGCGGCGTTACGAAAGGCTTGTGCCGGGCCTTCCTCATAGCTTCCGAAAGGCATGTCGATGACCATCATCGCACTTTTTAGGCCGCGTGATACGGCCTGACCATGCAGCATCATCATCTCCATCGTGACCCCCAGCGTGGATTCCAGCCCGTGCAGCACCATGCCGACGCTGTCACCGACCAGCACGAAATCGCAATGGGCGTCCATCAGGCGCGCCATTGGCGTGGTATAGGCGGTCAAAGAGACCAGAGGTTCGCCGCCTTTTCGGGCGCGAATGTCCTCGGCGTTCGGGGCTTTCTTGCGGGCGGTGGCGCTCATGGATCGCTCCTGCAGTATTATGTTGCAGTGCGGCATAGCAGATCGGGAGGGGCCGAAGAAACCCCGGTTGCGCGAACATTCCCTTGATTGACCTGAGGTTTACAGGAAGACTGTCAGTAAAATGGCCCTGAAAACAAGGGCACAACCCGTTTCAGTAGGGAGAGTTCACATGACAAAATTCCTGTTCCGGACCTTTGCTTCGACCCTGGCCGTGGGGGCCAGCCTGCTTGCCACGCAGGCTTTGGCCAAGTCGGACATCACCATTGCGATGCAGCTTGAGCCTCCGCATCTGGACCCGACAAGCGCCGCAGCGCAAGCCATCGACTCGGTGGTTTACACCAATATCTTCGAAGGCCTGACACGTTTCATGGGCGACGGCTCGGTCGTGCCCGGATTGGCGGAAAGCTGGGAGATTTCCGAAGACGGGACGGTCTATACCTTTAACCTGCATGACGGGGTGACCTTCCATGATGGCACCACCATGGACGCCGAGGATGTCAAATTCAGCCTTGACCGCGCAACCGCGGAAGACAGCGCCAACGCGCAGAAGGCCCTGTTTGCCGGTATCGAAACCGTCGAGGTCGTCGACCCGCTGACGGTGAAAGTCACCCTGTCAGAGCCGAACGGAAATTTCCTGTTCAACCTGGCCTGGGGGGATGCCGTCATCGTCGCGCCGGAAAGCATAGGCAACATCAAGACCAACCCGGTTGGTACCGGTGCCTATACCTTTGGAAACTGGGTGCAGGGCGACAGTATCACGCTGAACCGAAATTCCGATTACTGGGGCGAACAGCCCACATTAGAGACTGCGACGTTCAAGTTCATCTCGGACCCGACCGCCGCTTTTGCCGCCATGATGGCCGAGGATGTCGACGTGTTTGACAACTTCCCGGCGCCGGAAAACCTGCCCCAGTTCGAGGCCGATCCGCGCTTTCAGGTCCTGGTGGGGTCGACCGAAGGTGAGACGATCCTGTCCACCAACAACAAGCAGCCTCCGTTTGATGATATCCTTGTTCGTCAGGCATTGGCCCATGCCGTTGACCGGCAGGCGATCATCGACGGCGCAATGTTTGGCTATGGCACGCCGATCGGAACCCACTTTGCGCCGCACAATCCGGCCTACGTCGATCTGACCGCGCAATCCGCTTACGACCCCGAAAAAGCCAGAGAGTTGCTGGCAGAGGCCGGATTCGAAAATGGGTTTGAGACCACATTGCATTTGCCGCCGCCGTCTTATGCCCGTCGTGGGGGCGAAATCATAGCGGCGCAGCTGGCCGAGGTCGGCATCACCGCCGAGATCATCAATGTGGAATGGGCCCAATGGCTGGAATCCGTGTTCAAGGGCAAGGAATTCGGTCTGACCATCGTCAGCCATACCGAGCCTATGGATATCGGCATTTATGCGCGGCCTGATTATTACTTTCAGTATGACAGCACGGATTTTCAGGCGCTGATGGACACTCTGAACACCACCATCGACCCCGAAGAACGCACCCGTTTGCTGGGTGAGGCGCAGCGCCTGATCGCAAGCGACTATGTCAATGGCTACCTGTTCCAGTTGGCCAAACTGGGCGTTGCGAAAGTCGGCGTTCAGGGCCTTTGGGAGAACGCGCCCACCGCCGCAATCGATCTGACTCAGATCAGCTGGTCCGAGTGATGTTACAGCCCGGGCCGCGCCGGGCGGCCCGGGCCTTCCTTTGTGTCAGGGTGTTCTCACGTATGTTCTTGCTCCGTGCCATTCCCGTCTTGGTTTTAGGTTTCTTCCTGGTGTTCGGTTCTTCGATCGCGGCCACGGCGCAGAATGTGTTGGGGGGTCGGATGGATGCCCTGCCCGGAACGCCCGAGAATCCGTTGAATGTTGGGATCGGAATTCGCATCGACCAGATCACCGGTGTTGATCAAAAGGCCGAAAACTATGGCGCTGTTGTTGTCTTGCGGGTGGAATGGACCGATCCCGCGCTGGCATTTGATCCCGAGGAACTGGGGAGGGATATCAGGGTCTTCAACCCACCCGACCTTGCCAATCATGCGGCAAGTATCGGGTCCGTTCTGCCGGCTTTTGTCATTCACAATCAGCAGTCCAACAAGTGGATCCACGAATCCGCCGCATCCCTGCGTTACGACGGTCGAGTGCTGTATGTCGAAAAATCGTCTCTTACACTCCAGGCGCCTCATTTCGATTTCCGAAAATACCCGTTCGACACGCAGGAGTTTCATTTCGAGGTGGTTTCGGTCTTTCCCTCTGAATACGTCACTTACCATCCGTTGAACGAATTCTCGGGCCTCGGAGATCAGCTGGGCGAAGAAGAATGGATTCTGAACAATGCACGGTTGGAAACATCCAGGGTCTTGGGTCTATCCGGGAAAGAAAGCGATCAGGTCGCGCTTGTTTTTGAGGGCAATCGACATCTGACCTATTACGTCATTCGGGTTTTCCTGCCGATGCTTGTCTTGATCTCGGTCGGCTGGGCGCTGTTTTTTCTGGATGAATACCGCCGGAGGATCGAGATTGCGGGCGGCAACTTGCTGGTCTTTGTCGCGTTCAACTGGGCAATATCCGCAGATCTGCCCAAGCTGGGTTATCTGACTTTTCTGGATTTTGTCCTTCAGTGCATGTTCCTGATGACCGGGGCGCTGATCGTGTTCAACGTCGCGCTGCGACGATTGAAAGTGTCCGGCAAGGAGGGGGCGGCGCGCACCCTGGACAATTATGCGATCAAGTGGATCTATCCACTGGGCTATGCCGCGATCGTTGCCTATGCGGTTTCCGCTTTCCTTCTGGTGCCTTAGACGCTGGACCCGTGCCTGATGTGACCCTAACGTGGTGCCAATGCTCCGCTACGTCCTAAAACGACTGATTTCCTTGCTTGTCAGCCTGGCCGTCGCCTCGGTGGTCATCTTCGCCGTGATCGAGGTTGCCCCAGGTGATCCGGCATCGTTCATGCTGGGCGTCAATGCGCAGGAGGACACGCTGGCGGCGCTGCGGGCCGAGCTGGGCCTGGATGGGTCAAAGATACAGCGCTATTTCCACTGGGTTGGCGGCATGCTGGTGGGCGATTTCGGCACGTCATACACCTATCGCACACCAGTGTCGCAGATGATCGCTGACCGGCTGTGGGTGTCGTTACCCCTGGCGCTTTATGCGCTGACGCTGTCCACATTGATCGCCTTTCCCGCCGGAATCTATGCCGCTGCGCGTCGGGGCAAACCGGGGGACCTTGCAGTGATGGGGGCGACGCAGCTTGGCATCGCAGTCCCGAACTTCTGGTTCGCGATGATGCTTGTGCTGATCTTCGCCATCAATCTGCGCTGGTTCAATGCAGGCGGGTTTGTCGGTTGGAACGGCGGGATCTGGGCCGGCCTGCATTCCCTGACCCTGCCTGCCGTGGCTCTTGCCTTGCCACAGGCGGCGATTCTGGCGCGGGTCATGCGGTCGGCCTTGCTGGACATTCTGGGTGAGGATTTCATGCGCACGGCTCGGGCCAAGGGCCTGTCCCGTCGTCAGGCCCTTTGGCGGCATGGGGTGCGAAATGCGCTGATTCCGGTGCTGACCATCATCGGCTTGCAGTTTTCCTTTCTGCTGGCGGGGTCGATCATCATCGAACAGGTGTTCTATCTGCCGGGCCTCGGGCGGCTGGTGTTTCAGGCCATTTCTGCCCGAGACCTCATCGTCGTGGAGTCGGTCGTGATGCTGCTGGTCTTTGCTGTGATAACGGTCAATTTCCTTGTCGATCTTGCTTATGCGGCCGTGGACCCACGACTGAGGAGCAGGACATGAACCGGAACCTGATCCTTGGGGCCTTGTTATCGTCGCTGGTGGTTCTGGCCGCGTTGGTCTCGTTCATCTGGACCCCTTACGACCATGCCGCGCTGGACATTCCCAATAAATTGCAGCCACCAAACGGGCAGCATTGGTTTGGAACCGATCATTTCGGCCGCGACATGTTCTCGATGATCATGGTCGGTGCGCGTACGTCGATTGCGGTGGCGTTGGTGGCCGTCGGCATTGGCATGGCAATCGGCGTTCCTCTTGGCCTGGCAGCGGCCGCGCGCAAAGGCTCATGGGTGGATGAGGTCATCATGCGTGGCAACGATCTGGTCTTCGCTTTCCCTTCGCTGGTGATCGCCATCCTGATCACGGCCGTCTATGGCGCCGGAGCGATCAACGCCATTGTTGCGATCGGTATTTTCAACATCCCCGTCTTTGCCCGTATCACCCGCGGGGCTGCTTTGTCGCTTTGGGAGAGAGAGTTCATCCTCGCCGCCCGTGTGTCGGGCAAAGGGGCCGCGCGGATATCAGCTGAGCATATTCTGCCCAACGTGGCCAATCTGCTGATCGTGCAGGGGACCATCCAGTTCAGCCTTGGCATTCTGGCCGAAGCGGGCCTGTCATATGTCGGTCTGGGCGCTCAACCTCCGACGCCCAGCTGGGGTCGGATGCTGGCAGACGCACAGACGATGGTCAGTTTTGCCCCGCATTTGGCTCTGATTCCGGGTCTGTCGATCATCGTCACGGTGCTGGGTCTGAACCTGTTGGGCGACGGAATGCGGGACTGGCTGGATCCCCGGATCAGGGTGGCGCGGGCATGAGTTTGTTGCAGATTGAAAACCTGTCGCTGACGATCCACGGGATGCCAATCCTGAAACAGGTCAACTTGTCGATCGACCCCGGCCAGATCGTGGCGGTGACGGGTGAAAGCGGCTCGGGCAAATCGATGACCGCATTGGCGGTGATGCAACTGCTGCCGCATGGGGCCAGCACGGAAGGTGCGATCTGGCTGGACGGTCAAGATCTGTTGACACGGTCAGAGCCCGATTTGTGCGCCTTGCGCGGCGCGTCCGTGGGGATGGTATTTCAGGAACCGATGACAGCGCTCAATCCGGTAAGAACCGTCGGCGATCAGGTGATGGAGACGATCCTGATCCACAAGGCGATGCCTCCTGCTCAGGCCCGGACCCGTGCCAAAGAGGTGCTGACCCGCGTTGGCCTGCCACCTGATCGGTTCCCCCTTTCCCGCTATCCGCACGAACTGTCCGGCGGGCAACGGCAACGCGTGGTCATTGCCATGGCCATCGCTCTGCGCCCCAGGCTGCTGATCGCGGACGAGCCGACGACAGCGCTGGACGTCACGACACAGGCGCAGATTCTCGACCTTCTCAAGGGGCTGGTGCGCGAATACGACATGGGGCTGCTGATGATCACCCATGATCTGGCCGTTGTCTCTGATATGGCCGATCAGATTGTCGTCATGCGTCACGGCGAGGTCGTCGAAAGTGGCGCGACCCGAAACCTGTTTCGAGATATGCAGCACCCCTATACCCGCATGTTGTTCGAAGCTTCGGGTCATCAGGTCACCCTGCCTGAACCTACACAGCAACGCCCGCTTCTGGAGGTTTCGCAGGTCGTCCGAGATTACCGCCTTCCCCGCAAAGGTCTGCTGGACGCGTCGCGCCACCACCGCGCGGTGGATGGCGTCAGCTTTACCCTCAACCGAGGGGAGCGGTTGGGGCTGGTGGGCGAGTCAGGTTGCGGAAAATCGACCCTAACACGTGCTATTTTAGGGTTGGAGGATATCCAATCCGGTCAGATTATGCTGGATGGTCAGCCGGTTTTCACCGGCCACAGGCCCAACCTTGCCGTGCGTCGGAGGATGCAGGTTGTGTTTCAGGACCCATATGGCAGCTTCAACCCCCGCCACCGCGTCGCGCGCCTGATCACCGAGCCTTTCCACCTGCTGGACACCCCGCCCACCGGATCAGAACGCCAGGACCGGATTTCGGAAATTCTGACGGCAGTGGGCCTCGGCCCTGATGATGCGGGCAAATACATCCACGAATTCTCGGGCGGGCAACGACAACGGATCGCCATTGCACGCGCCCTGATCATCCGGCCCGATCTGATCCTGTTCGACGAGGCGGTTTCGGCGCTTGACGTTTCGGTCCGTGCTCAGATCCTCGATCTGCTCGCTGAACTGTGCGACGCCTATGACCTGACCTATCTGTTCATCAGCCATGACCTGAGCGTTGTCCGCACGATCACCGACCGTGTGCTTGTGATGCAGTCCGGGCGGATCGTCGAACAGGGTCAGACCAAGCAGGTGTTCGAAAACCCGCAACATCCCTATACGCAAACCCTGATTGCCGCCGCGCCCCGGTTGCCCGAGATAAGGCCGCTGACGGCGTAGAGTTCCTTGTTAGAGCCTGATTGGAGGCCCAAAATGACCCAGAAGATTTGGTTTGATCCCACCTTGTGCCTGATCGGCGGGCGCTGGATCCGGGCGGCCGCGGGCGACAGCCTGCCCTTGATTAACCCTTCGGACGGGACCGAGATCTGCCGGATCGCCCGAGGGTCCGAGGCGGATATCGACGCGGCGGTACAAGCCGCCCGGTCTGCGTTGAATGGTGATTGGGGGCGAAAGACGGCGTTGGAACGCGGCCGCATCCTGACCCGGCTGGGCCAGCTGGTGCTGGAACGGGTAGACGATCTGGCGCGGCTTGAGGCGAAGGATGTCGGCAAACCGCTGACGCAGGCCCGGGCAGACGCGGTCGCCCTGGCGCGCTATTGCGAGTTCTACGGCGGCGCGGCCGACAAGGTGATGGGTGAGACCATTCCCTATCTCGATGGCTACACCGTCTATACCCTGCGCGAACCGCATGGGGTGACGGGCCATATCGTGCCCTGGAACTATCCGATGCAGATTATCGGGCGTTCGGTCGGGGCGGCGTTGGCCATGGGCAACGCCTGTGTTCTGAAACCTGCGGAAGAGGCCTGTTTGACCGCGTTGGCCTTTGCCCATCTTGCGCAACAGGCCGGGCTGCCGGCCGGTGCTTTGAATGTCGTGCCCGGTCTGGGGGCCGAGGCGGGTGCGGCGCTGTCCGGACATTCGGGTGTAAACCACATCTCGTTCACTGGTTCTGTTGCCACAGGGGCCCTTGTGCAGCAGGCGGCGGGACGCAACGTGGTGCCCGTGACGCTGGAACTGGGCGGGAAATCCCCGCAATTGGTTTTTGACGATGCCGATCTGGATGCGGCGCTGCCGTTTCTGGTGAATGCGGGGATCCAAAATGCGGGCCAGACCTGTTCGGCCTCGTCCCGGATCCTGGTGCAGCGGGGCGTTTATGAGCAGGTCAGATCGCGCATGTCCCAGGCCTATGAAGAACTGACCGTCGGCCCGGCGATGCAGGATCTGCGGGTTGGGCCGTTGATCTCGGACCGGCAGAGACAGATTGTCAGGGGCTTTCTGAAAACCGCCACGGACCTGACGATCGCTGCGCAGGGACAGATTGTCGAAGACGCGCCAGAGGCCGGAGCCTATGTCCGGCCCACTTTGTTCGCGGACGTGCCGCCAGATCATCAGTTGGCACAGGACGAAATTTTCGGCCCGGTTCAGGTTCTGATCCCGTTCGACACCGAAGAACAGGCTCTGCATATAGCGAATAGTACGGATTACGGCCTGGTCGCCAGCGTCTGGACGCGGGATGGCGCGCGGCAGATGCGGTTGGCGAAAGCGCTGCACTCCGGTCAGGTTTTCATCAACAACTACGGTGCAGGCGGTGGTGTTGAACTGCCGTTTGGCGGTGTGGGAAAATCCGGCCATGGCCGCGAAAAAGGGTTCGAAGCTTTGTACGGCTTTTCACAGTTAAAGACAGTTGCCGCGTTTCACGGATAGCTTTTACCCAGGCAATTCAGATCAGCTTTGCTTCCAATGTATGATTGCCCCAAATCTGTGATGTCCGCGTGGCAGAATGCCCACTGAACCAACCTCCGACCACCTCGTCGGAAACGTTGGCACTGGCGGGGAACTTTTGTCTGCCGCCGTCTGCCAGGATCACGAAGTCAAACCAGACCCGAACTGAATACGGCACATTGATCCGGCTAGAAATTAGGTTGTACTTGTGCCAGTGTACCGGGCAGCTCAAGAAAACGACCTTGTTGAAATGTGCCCCCATCTCGGCGGCTTTCATGACGACATTGCAGCCGTGGCTGTGGGCAACCACATCGCAGCCGTGATAAGTCTCAAGGTCTATCCAGTTTTTCAAGTGTTTGGCAGCAATATGTCGGCCGCGGTCGGACCACCGGCCCTCCCATTCATAGTAGTTCTGCCCTGAATAGATGTCGTTGCGATGCGGCTTGATGTAATTGTGCAAATCTCCGACATGGGGATAGTACCATGTGGGGTCAGGATTGACTTCGAAGTGAGTGCCATGAACAAGAAGCAACCCCGGGACACCGGTTAATTGTTGTGCGGGCACCGGTGGAACCTGTGAAGCGGGCGGGTCTGAAATCAGAGCGGACGACAACACAGTAAGCAAATCTTGCGAGAGCGGATCCAATTGCGTCCAACGTGCCGAAAACACACCAAGCCAAAGACGTGGCGGAAAGGATTCTGGCGAATACAGTTTGAGGCACGAACTCAGTGCGGCAAGAGCAACAATTGAATCAGGGGCCGCAAGTCCAAGCTTCAAAGCAGCGTCGATATATTCGACGTTCGGCTGTTCTTCTGCTGCTATGATCGCCTCGAACAAACGTTGGTAATACCCCTCAGGCTCCGGCAAAGAAAACAGGTCGAAGGGCCTCAGGTCGCCGGGGCCATCAAAGAAACGCATGTATTCGTGGGCGGATATTTGGCGGTCGTCAATTGGCCGGAATCCGAGCATGACAAGCTGTTTGGACAGAACGGCATCGTCAGTTTCCTCCAAATCGCCGTCCAACAGGAAAAGATCGCTGTCATTGCTTTCGGCTTGCAGAAACTGCGCGCGGGATATCAGGTATGCGGCGTAGGAAAAAAGTGAAAGCTCATCCCGGGATCCGCCGGTTTCGTTGAAGTTCCTTGGTTCAAAAATCATTGTATCTCAACCTTAATGCTCAATGGGAATGCCTTCCAAAATAGCATCAGGTGAGTTGCCGATAAATGATGAATGCGCCGCCGTGGTTCAGACGATCACCTCGATCGCCTTTTGCTCTCCGACCCCAAACACCCGCTTGTAGCGTTCGATCTGGTCTTTCGGACCCATCGCCTTTTCCGGGTTGTCCGACAGTTTCACCGTCGGGCGGCCGTTGGCGGATACCGCTTTGCAGACCAATGAGAACGGCGCCAGCGCGTCATTGGGAACAAGCCCACGAAAATCGTTGGTCAGCAAAGTTCCCCAGCCGAAGGAAATATTGGCGCGGCCCGCGAACTGGGCGTGCAATTCCTGAATTTTCTCGACATCCAGACCGTCAGAGAAAATGATCCGTTTCCCTGTCGGGTCTTCGCCGCGTGCATTCCACCAGTCAATTGCGACCTCGGCCGCCGCTGCCGGGTCTCCGCTGTCGATGCGAATGCCGGTCCATCCCGCCAGCCAGTCAGGAGCATTGTCCAGAAACCCCTTGGTGCCATAGGTGTCGGGAAGGATGATGCGCAGGTTGCCGTCATGTTCGTCATGCCAGTCGCTGAGCACGTCATAAGGCGCCTGCGCCAACGCTTCATCCGTATCGGCCAGCGCGGAATAGACCATGGGCAGTTCATGCGCATTGGTGCCGATGGCCTCGACCTCGCGTCGCATGGCGATCAGGCAGTTCGAAGTGCCGGTAAAGGATGCGCCCAGCCCTTCGATCATCGCCTGCACGCACCAATCCTGCCACAGGAAGGAATGCCGCCGTCTGGTGCCGAAATCCGCGATCCCAAGCCCGTATATCGAGCTCAACTTTTCGATCTTTTCCCAAACCCGGGTCATCGCGCGGGCGTAAAGCACCTGCAATTCGAACCGGCGCATATCGTTCAGCACCGCGCGCGAGCGCAGCTCCATCAACACCGCCAGCGCGGGAATTTCCCACAGCATGACCTCGTGCCACTTGCCTTCAAAGGTCAGTTCATATTGGTCGCCTTTGCGTTCAAGATGATAGGGCGGCAGGCGCAAATTCTCGAACCACTCCATGAAGTCCGAGCGGAACATCTGCCGTTTTCCGTAGAACATGTTGCCGCGCAGCCAGGTGCTTTCCCCACGGCTGAGGCTGAGAGAGCGGATGTGATCCAGCTGTTCCCGCAGCTCGCCTTCATCGATCAAACGCGCCAGAGGAACGTGATTCGACCGGTTGATCAACGAAAAAACGACATCTGTTTGGGGCTTGTTTCGAAACACTGACTGGCACATCAGCAGTTTGTAGAAATCAGTATCGATCAAAGACCGTACAATCGGGTCAATCTTCCATTTGTGATTGTAGACGCGGGTCGCGATGTCGACCATGGGGAACTCCTGCGATTTCCGTAGTTAGATCAATCGACTCTGGAAATGGCAAGAGTCACTGATTTGGTGACAATGCCAGTTTGACGTCACAATACCGGCATATTGTGCATTGTTTTTACCGGTTAGTGAGAAGAGGGGATGGAAAGTCGAAACTGAGTTTGTAAATGGGTATCGAGTACGATTTTGATATTGTTAACGTAGCGCTGGAAGATCTGGACCCCGAAAAGCTGGGGTCTGCCTCTGATACGGAACGCCAGGTATGTGCGGTGTTCCGCGACATCAGAGCCGCGGACGCGTTGCGTGGAACATCGCCGAAAATCCGCAAGATTTTCATGGATGCCGGGTTCAGCCTCGAGTCGCGCAACAGTGGCATCGTGCCAGGTGTATTTCCGGCCGAGGATCATGCGGATCGGGTGCGAATTCTGCGGTCGCTGTTTGACAACATCAGGACGCGTGGAATTCAGGGTGAATATTGCGGCGATTTCAACCTTTGGGATTTCCTGCATTATGTGCGAACCGCGCAACCCATGGCTGGGATCGTGCGCAGCCGACCGATGCGCGTTCCGTCACCTCCGCCAGACCGGACCAACCCGGAACGTCGCACGATACCAGGGCGCATTGGGTTTGCGCTGGGTCTGGCGGTTGTTCTGTTCGTGATGATCAAGCTTCTGGCCGCCGCAGGGGCCACACCTTAGGTCAATACGACTCCGGCATCTCGCATCGCCTGCTCGGCGGCTGCCAGCGAACCGTCCATATCAATCGCGCGGCACGCGCCCATGCGGACCGTGACATCGAAACCCAACCTGGCGGCATCTACCGCGGAATAACGCACGCAGTAATCGGTGGCCAATCCCACAAGGGTCAAACGGTCGATACCGCGTGTATCCAAATAGCCTTTCAGGCCTGTCGGTGTCTGGTGGTCATTCTCGAAGAATGCGGAATAGCTGTCGATGGTACTGCGGAATCCTTTGCGAAGGATCAGGTCGCCATCCGTGCGCAAGTCGGGATGAAAACCGGCGCCGCGCGTGCCCTGCACGCAGTGGTCGGGCCACAGAACCTGTGGGCCATAGGGCATGTCGACCAGGTCGAACGGGTTTTTGCCATCGTGGGAACTGGCAAACGAAGAATGTCCCGTCGGATGCCAGTCCTGTGTCAGGATCACGGCATCGAATCCATCCATCATGGCGTTTATCGGTGCGACGATCTCGTCCCCTTCTGCCACGGCCAGTGCCCCGCCTGGGCAGAAGTCGTTCTGGACATCGATCACGAGCAAGGCATGGGTCATGGCGGCCTCCTTTTACCGCTCTATCGGTAGGCGGCGGCGCGCGGGGCGTCAATGCAATCCCTTGCGACTCTGGGTCTGCAAAGGTAGATCGCACGTATGTACACAATCGCTGCCCTCTATCACTTTACACGTTTCGCGGACCCGGCCGCGTTGCGCGACCCCTTGCTGGACCTGTGCCGCGCGCAGTCTGTCACAGGTACGCTGCTGCTTGCCCAGGAAGGGATCAACGGCACGATCGCTGGTCCGCGGGCCGGAATCGACGCTGTGCTGTCACATGTCCGATCCTTGCCCGGTTGCGCTGATATGGAGTGGAAAGAAGCGACCTCGGACCACCCGCCTTTCGGCAAGATGAAGGTGCGGCTGAAGAAAGAGATCGTGACCATGGGCCAGCCCGACGTGGACCCGCGCGCCCGTGTCGGCAACTATGTCGACCCGCAGGAGTGGAATGACCTGATCCGTTCTGACGATGTGGTGCTGATCGACACGCGAAACGATTACGAAGTGGCAATCGGGACGTTTGAAGGCGCTATAGACCCTGAAACAGCCAGTTTCCGCGATTTCCCGGAATGGTGGGAACAGAACAAGGACCGCTTTCACAACAAGCGGGTCGCCATGTTCTGCACGGGCGGTATCCGTTGCGAGAAATCCACCAACTACTTGTTGGGGCAGGGGGTCGAGGATGTCTATCACCTCAAAGGCGGTATCCTGCGGTATCTGGAGGAAATCCCAGCCGAAGACAGTTCCTGGCAGGGTGAATGCTTTGTATTCGACAATCGCGTTTCGGTTGGCCACGGGCTTGTTGAAGGGCCGCACAAGCTTTGTCATGGCTGCCGGCGTCCTATCCTGCCCGAGGATATGAAGCGCCCGGAATACGAGCACGGCGTTTCATGCCATCAATGCATCGATGAGACGTCCGATGCTGACAAAATGCGCTTTCGCGAGCGGCAAAAGCAGATCCTGCTGGCGCGGGAACGGGGTGAGGCGCATCTGCGGCAGGATTGAATTCGGGTTGCGGGCGATGCCTTTAGGTCGGATGATTGCCCGAAGACCGGATTGAGGGGGCGTTCATGCACCGCAAACCCACGACATTGGACGAATGGAAATCGACCCTGATTGCGGCACTGGGGCTGGTTCTTGCTAGCTTCCTGGCCTGGTATGGCCTGTCCCGCCTGAGCGAGGCGGCTGCAGGCGATACGATTGGCACAGTCGCCTCGATCGGGTTGTTGATCTGGCTGGTGTCACAGTCCTGGTATTACATGACACAGGTGAAATCGCCCCGCAGGCTTTTGTTTCTGATGGGTGTTTCGTTCATACAGGTTGTTCCATTCCTGTTCGCCGCAGTTTACGGGGCCTTTGGGTATAACGACCACTGTGTCGTTGGTGCGCAGGGTCCGGGGGATATCCTGTATTTTTCCTATGTTACCTTTACCACAGTCGGATATGGCGACATGTCCCCGACCGGTATGTGCCGTGGGCTCGCCGTGTCCGAGGCCGTAACAGGCTATATCCTACTGGGTATGTTTGTTGCCGCAGCAGTTTCGCTTTATGCCCGCAACCACAATCCGGATAGACCCTAATTCGGGGCTATTTGTTGTGATCGATCCAGCGCGACATCATTTTCTTGTCGCGGAAACACTCGGATGGGATCGGGCGACGTTTACTGCGTGAAATCCGCTCGGCAAACGCGACTTGTTTTCCCGTCGGGTAATTGTCGAACTGCGAGGTCCCGCGTGGTTTGTGGGCTGAAATCCAGTCAGATAAAAGCCGCCGGTCACGCTGTGCCTCAACCGGAATCTCAAGGGCTGACTTCTCGGCAATCGCTCGCGCATACCGCATCTGCCGATCGGTGACCGGAAGCAAGTGATAGTCGTTGTTCGGCCCGTTCAGTGCTGTGGGGCGTGTTTGCTGGGTCATCGGTTTGTCCTCTGACTATGCAGAACATAAATAGAACATTAACCAAAAATTTCAAGGTTTGCGGGGTTTGGCAGGCGTGAAGCCACCCCTTCGATGATTTTATTGACTGGTCAATCAATAACCGATAGGCCGATTTTCGACTGACCATTTGTCCCGTCCTGACGGGTACGAAAGAAAAGGACACGGTATGAAGTTTCAGCCCCGGGCCAGCCATTTCATTGATGGCGAATATGTCGAAGATACAAACGGCGCGGCCATCGAAGTGATCTATCCCGCTACAGGCGAAGTGATTGCACGTTTGCATTCGGCGACGCCGGCGATCGTGGAACAGGCTCTAAACAGCGCAAAAAACGCTCAGGCAGCATGGGCGGCCCTGTCCGGGACGGAACGTGGCCGCATCCTGCGCCGCGCCTCTGATATTATGCGCGAACGCAATTACGACCTGTCCGTTCTGGAAACCCATGATACCGGCAAGCCGATTCAGGAAACCACAGTGGCCGATGCCACCTCGGGGGCCGATGCGCTGGAGTATTTTGGTGGATTGGCCGCCTCTCTGACTGGCGAGCATATTCCGCTGGGCGGGGGGGATTTCGTCTATACCATCCGCGAGGCGCTGGGCGTTTGCGTCGGGATCGGCGCATGGAATTACCCCACGCAAATCGCCTGCTGGAAAGGTGCACCTGCACTGGCCTGCGGCAACACGATGGTATTCAAACCTTCGGAAACCACGCCCCTTTCGGCATTGAAAGTGGCCGAAATTCTTGTCGAGGCCGGCGCGCCCAAGGGTGTCTACAACGTGATCCAGGGTTACGGCGATGTCGGTGCTTCGCTGGTCACCGATCCGCGCGTGGCAAAGGTCTCTTTGACAGGTTCTATGCCGACAGGCCGCAAGGTCTATGCTGCTGCGGCGGACGGCATGAAGCATGTGACCATGGAACTTGGCGGCAAATCCCCGATGATCGTCTTTGACGATGCCGACATCGAAAACGCTGTTTCAGGTGCGATCCTGGGCAACTTCTACTCTTCGGGCCAGGTTTGTTCCAATGGCACCCGCGTCTTCGTTCAGAAAGGTATCAAAGAGGCCTTCCTGAAACGTCTGTCAGAACGTCTGGATCACGCGAAAATCGGCGATCCAATGGACGAGGACGTCAGCTTTGGCCCGATGGTCAGCGAGAACCAGATGAACATCGCCCTGGGCTATATCGAAAAGGGCAAAGCCGAAGGCGCAAGATTGGTTTATGGCGGTGAACGGATCGAAAGAGACGGCTATTTTGTGCAGCCCACGGTTTTTGCTGACGTCACGGACAACATGACCATCGCGCGCGAGGAAATCTTTGGCCCCGTCATGTCGGTGCTGGATTTCGAGACTGAAGAAGAGGTGATGGCCCGCGCCAATGACACTGAGTTCGGTCTGGCCGCAGGTGTCTTCACCAATGATCTGACCCGGGCGCATCGAATTGTGGCCGGATTCGAAGCTGGCACTTGCTATATCAACACCTACAACCTTGCCCCGGTCGAAGCGCCGTTTGGTGGATCGAAGATGTCCGGCGTCGGGCGCGAGAACTCGAAACTGGCGATCAATCACTTCTCGGAAATGAAAACCGTCTATGTCTCGATGAATGATGTTGAGGCTCCGTACTGAATCAAGGACGGTTGTCCGCTGTTTTTGACGCCTCAGCTCCCGGTGCCCGGCACCGGGAGCTGAGGAAACGCCAGCCAGTGGCGGGCAATACTGTACTGGCAATACCGATGCCTGTTAGCGTGTCGGAAAAGGCGGGCTTGCAGAATTTGTGTCCAAAGACGTTGCCATCCCAAGCCGGTTGGCCAGGTTTGATGAGGAGACACGTCCGCGATTTCTCTGACCACGGAACTCATTGAAGGCGAGGAACTTTTACCGCCGTATTTCGGATGTGGCGTCTCGTTTTCACGCTTATGCCGCTAATGCCACGGCACCGGTTGCTTTACGGGCGGTCAGCCGTCGTGACCTTTTTGGTTGAGGAACGTGGCCTGAAATTCGGCGGCCTGTTCTTCTGTGTCATGTCTGGAACACAACATCCTTGAAAGAAGTTGGAGCCATGTTTGCATCCCCGCCTGATCGGGCGTTCTGATTGGACCCGCTTTGAAGCAACGGCGCCGGGCTCCCAACGCTGCCAGCGGTTGAAACGCATCGCAGGGTATACCGGTTTAGGGACCAGCGTTCACTTTGCCGGGTGCGGCCGGAACAGTCGCGATATACGTCATTTTACCCCAACTGCGTTCAACATCTCATCGATCCGCTGGCGGGCCGACTGGCTGTCCTTCAACAGGTTTTCCGCAACCGCCAGCGGTTTTTCCGCCAACCGTTCCGGCAGGTCAGACAAGGCTTGGGTCGTTTGGTTCAATGCCGCGTATTTCCCGTCCGCAGGTTCCAACCTTTCATCCGACATCCCGGCCAGCCAGAAATACCGGTTTGCCGCTTCGATTTGTTCGAGATCTCGGAGCATATCGGCGGCGGCTGCAAATTCTTCTGTTGAAACCATCGCCTGCGCGCGCAAGGCGATCGCCTCTTCGGAATTGTCATCAGCCAGCTCTAACAAGGCTTGATGAGGGCGCCCCGACAGCAAAGCGGCCCGAGCCCGCAACCGAGCCCGATCCGAGCGCCGCGACTGATCTTCCGGTCTGTTCGCCAGCGCAAATGTATGCTCAGCAAAGCCCAGATCAGCAAGGCGGCTTGCCAATGCAATTGCAGTATCGGTTGTCAGCACCACCGTCATGTCCGGCTGCATTACCTCCATCGTCTGGCGTAGAAAGGTTGCGTCATCCGATCTTTCAGCAAGCAATTGCAGATGCCGATTGATCGCGCCGTCACTACCGGGTCCGGGTGGCTGCGCTTTGATCACGTCAAATGCACGGTCGAATTCCTGGCTCAGGCTCAGAGCGATCGCATAGGTGCGGTTCATCATCGGGCCCAGCTCCGATCGCCTGAGCTCGACCGCATAAGATGCCGCCAGATCAAGCTCCTGAGAAGAAACAGCTTTGCGTTCAGACCAACGTTTTTCCACCAAGCGCGCCAAAGCCAGCGGAGATTCAGCGGCGGCGTCGGTAGAGGTTATAACCTCGGTCAACAACTCTTCTTCACGGTCACTGTTTCCTTCCGCCTTGGCAACGCTGGCTTTGGCCTGAGCGACACTGGATGTCGTTTCCGGTTCAATCCGGTCAACCGAGCGAAGGATTCTGCGGGCAGCCTCCAGGTGTTGTGCTCTCACCAGTATTCCTGATAACCGCGGCCCCAGCTGGCGGCGAAGATGATCCGGCAGTCTTGAATACGCGTGTTCGATTGCTTCCACGTTTGCGTCAGGTGCCAGTTCCCCTTCGGACAACACAGCCCAAAGCGCGGCATCGCTGTCACATCGTTGCAGGTCGTTGAATGGATTCCTGGGCAGCGGCGGCCGGTTATCTACAACCCGCGCAATTGCCGCAACGGGTTCGAAGCCCGCTGGCGGCGTCTCCAACAGCCTCAAGACACTCAACGCTTCGGCTCCGAAACTGAAAGAGGCGTAGAGTCTGGCCAGGGTCATGACCTTTTCGCCGTCAAGTTTGTCAAACTCTTTGTACAGCCCAGAGCGGAGAGCTGACACCTGATCCGGAAAAGGCGTGTTCCCTGACCAGGACGCAAAATTCAGCTCAGCAGTCGAGATGCAGGCCGGTCTTTGGTCAATTGGTTGCAGTTCTGCGTTCAGAACATTCTGCAAATCGTCCAGAACCGTGGTCAGACGTAGGTTCGAACTCAATTGGGGCGGCACAACGCGTGTACCGGACGGGGCGGTGTTGCGTGGCCCGACAGGAGCAAGCTCCAAGTCCAGCAGCTTGCGATCGGTCCCTTGCAGAAGACGAGTGGACAGCTGGTCTTTTATCCCCTGCTCAGTCATGGTGAGAAGCGGCAGGTGCAACCCTGTCTCCACCGAGGGCGGTTTGCCTTTGGCCGTTTTTCCGATCAAGGGTGGCGGTACATTCTCAAGAAGCGGCGGCATCAATTCCCCTGGTGCGATGTCCAATACGATCATCGAGTTTCTGTACAGAAACGCCGACGCCACGCAGTCGCACCCGAACTCCAGCTCCAACGCGCTGCCGGGGTTTTCCTGCGACAATGAGGCCAGTCGGTTCGTGTTCAAACGCCCAAAAACCGAGCTGGTCTTGAATGTCACGTCGTCCAGGGCAATTGTAAGGCTGGCGCCGTTCTTCCGTTGCGCCAGCACCCAGCGGGTATCCGGTGGCACGTCGAAAACCAGACGTGTGAATCCGTCATGCTCACCGGATCGCACCACCACGTCCTGTGCGGTCACGGCAGATGCAGCCGTGACCAAAACCGCAATCAGAAACCCGATGCGCTTCATGCTGCAGCCTGCTTGAGCTCTTTCAATGCGTCTTCCAGCTCGGAAAAGCCAGGGCGGTTATGGGTTGGGGTGTTCTGGCGTCCGACCTCAATGCACATGGCAGCATTGTGGTTGTGCAGGTTGGCCACCAATACTTCTTTGATCAGCTGATAAAAGTGGTTGTCTTCTTCAACCACGGCTTTCAGTTTGCCTGCGAAGGGGCCGACCAGACCATAGGCCAGAAAAACGCCCAGGAACGTGCCCACAAGGGCACCCCCAATCAGCTTCCCCAGCACTTCGGGCGGCTGATCGATTGATCCCATCGTCTTGATCACGCCCAGAACCGCAGCAACGATCCCCAGCGCGGGCAGGCCGTCTGCCACTGTTTGAAGTGCATGGCTTGAGTGCATGGCGTGATGAAAATTCGCCTCCATGCGCTTCTCCAGAACCTCTTCAACCTGATGCGGATCGTCATAATTCATCGCCGCCGACCGCATGGTGTCACAAATCAGGTCGACGGCCTCCTTGTCTGATTGGATCTTGGGGTATGCGGAAAACAAGCTGGAGTTTTCGGGGTCTTCAATATGCTGCTCGACCTCAACAGGGTTGGCTCGGGCAATGCGGATCAACGAAAACAGAAGGCACAGAAGGTCACGATAGTCTTCGGGCTTCCATTTCGGGCCCTTGAACACCTTGCCCATGTCTTTGATCGTATGTTTCACGCCGCCCATGTCATTGCTGATCAGAAAGGCTCCTACGGCAGCACCACCGATCATCATCATTTCGAAGGGAAGAGATTTCATGATGATGGTCATCTTGCCACCTGCCGCGAGATAGCCGCCGAAGACCATTACGAAGATGACAACAATTCCAACAATTCCAATCATTTGAGATCTCCAGATGAGTTCTGTGCGTTACCGGGCAACACGAGCGACTACTCCTGTGGGGCCGAGGCGTTGCGTCCGGCCATGACAACGCTGATTGTATAGGCCGCTTCGGGGCTCAGGCCCGCCAGTACGCCAGCCGCTGCGTCCGCCGGCATGCGGGACAGGAACCCTGCGGCAAAGGTCGGGTCCATGGTTTCAAACAACGCGGCTGCGTCCTTGGGTTTCATGTTCTGGTAAACATCCGTCAGGCGCGCCAGATCGTTCTCTGCCGCTTTGTCCGCAACCGCCAACGTGGCACGCAGGGCATCTTCTGCTTCCTTCAGGGCCGTCAGACGCGTTTCAACGGCCTGGGTTGCGATATCCAGTGCTTTTTCCTGATCGCGTAATTCAGCCTCTCGCTGTTTGACGCGATCCTCCCGGCGCAAAAGCTCCGCCAGCACAACCTGAACATCGCGTGTTTCGGACGCGGCAGGCTCGTTTTCCACGGCTTCGGGTGTCGCCGGTTTGGCGAGCGCGGGTCCTGCCTCCAAGCCAACGCGAATGGCTGCCGAGCCGATCATCAGCAATGAGATGACAGCAAGCACACCACCGTGCGGGCGTGTATCGTGTTTGGCGTTGCGCGCAAGGCTCATACCTGCGCCCCGTTCTGCTTGCGGTCATGGCGGAAGAACATCAGGCCCTCTGGCGCCTTGGTTTGCTCTTCACGCGCACCAGTTTCGACCGGTTCCGCTGCTTTCTCGTGCTTGGTGCCCTGTTCCTCTTCAGGCTGGGGCTCGTCTTGGACAGGCTTTGCCGTTTCGGGGGCAGCAGCTTCTTCTTCGGGGATGACATCATGCAGAGATGCCATCATCAGCTCCAGGCGCTGCGCCACGGTCTCAGCCCTTTGCGTCAGCGCCTTCAGCTGATCCCCCGATTGATCAGAGGCATTTCGCGCGCTGTCCAGGGATTTCTTCAGCTCTTCTGCCTGGGTCGACAACACGGCCACCGCGCCACCGACGCCTCTTTCAAGATCGGTGAACCGCCTGAGGCGGCGCGACAGCACAAAACAATAAAGACCCGCGCCCAACGCACCGGCGACCAGCAAAATATCCGCAATCAGCTCCAATTCCGCCTCCTAATTCAGTACAAATTCCATCACCAGCACATCGCGAACGCGCCCTTCGCCAACGACAATTCCAATGCGTCGCAGCAGGTGACCTCGGATGCGCGTCAATGCCAGCGAATCCTCCAGGTCCTTCAATTCGACGGCTCGCAGGTATCCGTTCAGGACATCCATGATTCGTGGCTGCATTTTTTTCACATCAGCTATGTACGGCGCGTTAACTTCGAGCTGAGCGTGGAACTTCAAATGTCGTGACTTGCCGGAATTCACCGATACAACAACCGGCGGCAGATCAATGAACCCGACATCTGCCAGCGCTTTGGCAGGTTCCTTTTCCGCCTCGTCCTTGCCGGCCTCAACCGCGGCCTTGCCACCCAGCGGAATCAATCCGGATGACGTCAGGAAATACCCGCCCGCAGCGCCGGCGATGGCAAGAAGCATACCGATCAGCATTCCCTTTTTCCCTTTTTTCCCGGTGGGTTCCGCCAGTTCGTCGGTTGCGTCGGTCATGACGTCCTCATTCATCCGTTCCGACCCCGTCATAACCGCGCAGGGACTAACCGATTGTTAAGAGCAATCGTCCAAACAGAGGGTGCGTCGGGCAGAATGCCGGCGAGTCGGAGGTGAGCGTGCAGCAGATCGGAACTGTCTGGGCTAATTTGGACAGGCGTAAACAAATCATCGTCGCCGGTGCGGTTGCGCTGGTGTTTCTGGGAATCCTTGGCATGTCGCGCCTCGTGACGGCTCCGTCCATGACGCTGCTTTATGCGGGTCTGGAAAGCGGTGCCGCCGGGGAAATAGTACGCGCGCTGGACCAGCGCGGCGTCACATATGAAATTCGGGGCGGATCGATCTACGTATCCGGCGCGCAGCGCGACGAGCTGCGAATGACCCTTGCCAGCGAAGGCCTGCCCGCAAACGGCAATAAAGGGTACGAACTGCTTGATTCGCTAAGCGGGTTTGGCACTACCTCTCAGATGTTCGATGCTGCCTATTGGCGCGCGAAAGAGGGTGAACTGGCGCGGACGATTGTCGGTAGCCCGCATATAAGTCAGGCGCGCGTCCATATTGCCAACGGGACGGCAAACCCGTTTCAGCGCAGCGTGTCACCAACGGCTTCGGTCTACCTCGTGCCATCCGGGACCGAAATTACCGGGGATCAGGCCAAGGCCATCCGGTTCCTCGTTGCCTCGGCCGTCAGCGGCCTGACGCCCGAGAACGTTACGGTGGTTGATTCGCACGGGGCCGTGATTGGCGGGCAGGATACCGCAGCGCCTGCGGACACTTCGGACGACAAGTCGCGCCAGTTGCGGGAACGCGTTCTGCGTCTGGTCGAGGCGCGTGTCGGTACAGGCAATGCCGTGGTCGAGGTAAGTGTGGATACCGAAACCAGGACGGAATCCATTCGCGAGCGGCGCTTTGACCCCAAAGGCCGCGTGGCGATCAGCACGGATGTCGAAGAACGTTCAGACAGCGCCCGAAATCAGTCATCGGATGTCACCGTGGCGTCGAACCTGCCGGATGGCGATGCGGCGGGCGGGGACGAATCGAACTCGACGGCTACCCAGACTCGTGAGCGGGTGAACTACGAAGTCTCCGAGACAGAGCTGGAAGTCCATAAAGCCCCCGGCGCGATCAAGCGTCTGACGGTTGCAGTTCTGGTCAATGGGAAAAGATCGGTGGACGCCTCCGGTGTCGAAGTCTTCACGCCCTTGCCTCAGGAAGAGCTTACCGCTCTGGAAGAGCTCGTGGCGTCGGCAGTCGGGTACGATGCGGCGCGCGGGGACGTTATTACACTGAAATCCATGGATTTGCCGTCGGTCGAACCACAGGGCACTCTGGTTTCGTCGTCGCTCTGGCAGAAAATCCATCTGGATGTCATGTCCTTGATACAGATGGCTGTGCTGGCTTTGGTTTCGCTCGTGCTGGCCTTGTTCGTGATCCGCCCGATCCTGACAAATGCAACACCGACACCGGCGCTGCTGGCGGCGGCAGGAGGGGCGGATTCGGATACCCTGGCACTGACAGGTGAAATCGCACCGGAGGAACCGGCAGAGCACTCGACCCTGCCGGCAGAGCGTGGTGTTCCGGCTCTCGGCTCGAACGCCACTGAGGATCCTGTCGACCGGCTGCGCGCCATGATCGGTGACAAGCAGGAAGAAACTGTCGAGATCCTGCGCAGTTGGCTTGAAGAAGGCGAGGAGCGGGTATGATGTCGATTGCCCATCTTCTTGAGGATTTCACCACCCAGACCGGTACGGGGCCCGTTCTGATCTTGAATGAGGACACGCTGGAAGAACAACGGCTCTCTGCCTTCGAAGACGGGTATGGGGCCGGTTGGGAAGATGCCTCGCGGGCGCAGGAGCAAAGCCGCAGCCAGATTTCGGCTGAATTGGCAAGGTCGCTTGAGGATATGTCTTTCACCTATCACGAAGCCATCGCCCGCATGACCCTGTCGCTGGAGCCCATGTTCACCAGCCTGGTTCAGACCGTACTGCCTGAGATGGCCGATCGGGGCCTGGCAGCCCGCATTGTGGAGCAACTCTGTGAAATGGCGCGTTCGCGGATAGAGCAGCCAATGCAGATTTTGGTGCCGCTGGGATGTGCCGAGAGTGTCGCAGCGCTGTTGCCGCAAGATCTGCATTCTACTCCTCAGGTGATCGAACACTCTGAACTGGAGCCGGGTCAGGCCCGCCTTCAGGTCGGCACGAGCCGGCGTGAGGTTGATTGCACCGCTTTGCTCGCCGCCATCGAACAGACCTTTGACGCTTATGTCTTTGAGACAAGAGAGGCTTTGTCCAATGAATGACACCCAGATCCCGAAATCTGAAAAACCCAACCCCTTCGACTCGGTCCCGATTGAAGTGACCGTTTCCGTTGGTCGTGCGCGCCCATTGATCAAGGACCTGTTGAACATGGGAGAGAATGCCGTGCTGACCCTGGACAAACGGATCGAAGATCCGGTTGACCTCTATGTTGGGGATCAGTTGGTGGCGCGCGGGCTGTTGGAAGAAATGGAAGGCGATCAGGCAGGGCAACTTGCAGTGCGCTTGACCGAGATTGCGGATTTGCACAACGGAATCGGTTGATGCGCTATGTATTCTGCCTGGCTTTGGTGGCCGTGTTGACGCCCTCACTGGCCGCTGCCCAGGATTTGACCTTGTCCCTGGGCGAGGGCGGCTCGATTTCCGCCCGGACGATCCAGCTGATTCTGCTGATCACAGTCCTGAGCATCGCTCCGGGGTTGGCGATCATGATCACCTGCTTTCCCTTCCTGATCACCGTTCTGTCGATCCTGCGGCAAGGGATCGGCCTGCAACAATCTCCGCCCAATATGCTGTTGGTCAGCCTGGCGTTGTTCCTGACCTATTTCATCATGGACCCGGTGTTTTCAGAAGCATGGGCGACAGGGATACGACCGATGATGGAAGAGACGATGGAAGTGGAACCAGCGTTGGAGCGCGCGTTAGAGCCGTTCCGTGCCTTCATGGCGGCCCGACTGGATGCGGACACGTTCTATGCCATGGCGGCTTTGCGCCCCGGCGGTGAGGCTATGGAGTTGTCCGCACAAGCGCCGTTGTCTGTCTTGATGCCGTCCTTCATGCTGTCGGAAATCGCGCGGGCGTTTCAGATCGGGTTTCTGATTTTCCTGCCGTTTCTGATCATCGATCTTGTCGTGGCCGCTGTATTGATGTCGATGGGTATGATGATGGTGCCTCCGGCCATCGTATCCTTGCCATTCAAGCTGGCGTTTTTCGTGATCGCCGATGGGTGGGCTTTGATTGCAGGCGCTTTGGTGCGCAGTTACATGCCGTGACCTCGACATGTAGCCGCGGCGCGCTGAAAAAACAGGTGGTCAGACGCCTCTGCCCCACTGTTGCCAAAGGCGTAATTCAATGTCCCGCCGCAAGTGAAATGGATCAGCCCGTCTTGTTCAGGTCTTTGATCAACTGGTCCAGGTTGCCTTTGCGGGCATCCAGCATCGCGCCGATTTCGGTACGCTCGGTCAGCAACAAATTCACGCCTTCGATGAACATGTTGTAGAATTTTTCACGCCCTGACTTGTCCGAAACAAGGAACGTCACATCAAACGGAGCCGAGCCGCGCAGCTTGACAATTGTGCGCACTTCATATCCGGCCTTGATCTTGCGGGCATTGCGCACGTTGACCTCACCGCCGATGAACTCGCGGAAGCGGCGACCATATTTACGCGAGATATAGCCCTGAAAAGCCTTGGTGAATTGCTTTAGCTGGGATGGGGTGGCCGTGCGGGCATCGGCACCGAGGGCATAACGCGCCATGATCGGGACGTCGGCATATTGCACAAAGATCTTCTCGAAATCACGCAGCATCGCATTTTCTGACTTGCCCGATGCGATAACCCTGTTGATGTCGTTGACCACACTGTTGACCAGTGCCTTGGCTGATGCCTCGGTTTGGGCAAACGCGGATTTGGGCAAGACGGCCAAAGCCAGACCAGCTGCGACAAAGTTACGGCGGTTCAACTCGTTATTCAGCATAGGGGTCCTCGTAGGGGTCTAGATAGGGGTCCCTGACCGGGTCTGTCCCGGTTTCGGCATAGGGGTCAGAATACAAATCCAGATAGGCGTCTTCGTCATCTCTTGCCAGTTCGAAGCGACGGTTTTGCAGATAGATCAGGCGGGCCTGCGCATAACTGTCTGCGCTTTCATACAGAATCGAGTCCACGGTATCCGAGAACCGTCCACGATCGCCCATGCGGCGAACGACTTCGGCATAAACGCCCAGATTGTCGGCGGGCCGGACCGGGGTAAAATTGATCGGATTCGAGAACAGGTTAATCACGACCCCGATGGCATCCCTTTGGGTCGACGGGCCATAGAAAGGCAGTTCAACATAAGCCCCTTCACCGACCCCCCAGACGTGCAGGGTCTCGCCGAAATCAGTATCGACGGGCGGCAGGTTCAGCTCATCTGCGGGCGCGGACAGGCCAAAGCCGCCCACGGTCATGTTGATCACAAATCGCAGCAGCGCATTGCCCATCTGTTTCGGGTTGCCCTGAAGCAGGTAGTCGACCGCTTGTCCGGGCAACGAGATGTTTTCGGCGAATGTGCTGAAACTGGTGACCATGGGATCAGGAACGATCTTCACGTACCCTTTCGACGCAGGTCGAAACAGAAATCGGTCAACGCCCAGATTGAACTTGTGAATTCCCCGGTTCGTGTTTTCGTAAGGGTCGAACACGTCGCTGCGAGAGGCACCCTCGGGCGGGGTCGTTGCACAGGCGGACAGAATGGCCATGAGTGACAGGACAACCAGGTGTTTCAGGCGAAATCTGCTCGACACGATCTTTGCTTCTCCCAAATGCCCGACATCCGCTCTGTCGGGCCAACAATCACAATTCACCAATACTTACACGCCGGTAAGGCACAAGTTCTTGTCACATAGTCGTTTCAGGTCTCAAATGAAACACCTAGCGTGTAACCTGTCCGTCAGGTCCGGGTAAAGTAATTGAGTATCTACAAGTCATAATAAGTAAAGATATGCTCAGATCGCATGCAAGCCGGAATTTGCCGCATTCCGTCTTTCCACGGCTGTGCTTCCCGGTTAGCGTCCGGCAGAGTCAATCAGGGAAGGACCCTCTCAATGAGCATCGCTGCAAAATTGGAAAGCCTCGGTGTCACGCTGGGCGACGCACCCGCTCCAGCGGCAAATTATGTGCCGTATGTGCGTGTGGGCAATATCGTGTACGTGTCCGGCCAGATATCGAAATCAGACGAGCTGATCACCGGCAAGCTGGGCGATGATATGGATGTCGAGGCCGGAGCCGCAGCGGCGCGGGTCTGCGCGATCAATCTGCTGGCACAGGTCAAGGCGGCCTGTGGCGGAGATATCGACAAACTGGTGCGTGTCATCAAGCTGACCGGTTTCGTGAACTCGACCGCAGATTTCACTGCGCAGCCGCAAGTGATCAACGGCGCATCCGACTTTCTGGTCGAAGCGCTGGGCGACGCCGGTCGCCACTCGCGCTCTGCCGTAAGTGCTGCGTCGCTGCCTTTGGGCGTGGCGGTCGAGATCGAAGGCATATTCGAGATCGAATGATACCGCCCCTGCCAACTGCGTTTTTGCAGGCCCCAATTGCTCATCGGGCGCTGCATGACGTCTCGAACAACCGCCCGGAAAACAGCCGGGCGGCCATTCGTGCCGCCATTGATGCCGGATACGGGATCGAGATCGACCTTCAGCTGACATCTGATGATCGTGCCGTCGTGTTCCATGATTACGACATGGGGCGTCTGACCGGCCAGCCCGGGCCGATCCGGCAGGTGTCGGCGGCGGCGGCGTCTGAATTGACCCTTCTGTATGGGGATGACGGCATTCCAACGCTGGATGAAGTGCTGGACATGGTCGCAGGCCAGGTGCCGCTGCTGATCGAGCTGAAGGATCAGGACGGCGTTATGGGTATGAATATCGGCGCCCTCGAGCACGACACCGTGCGCGCATTGCAGGGCTATGACGGCCCGGTGGCCCTGATGTCCTTCAATCCAAACTCGGTTGCGGAACTGGCGCGGCTGGCCCCGCATCTGCCGCGCGGCATCACGACTTGCGCCTATGAGCCCAGTGTCGAGCTTCTGCCGCAAGACGTCTGCGACACCCTGCGCGACATTCCTGATTTTGACCGTGTCGGGGCCGGTTTCATCAGTCACGAGTCGGAAGATCTTTCCCGCCCGCGTGTGGCCGAACTGAAGGCGCAGGGCGTGCCGATCCTGTGCTGGACCGTCCGAACGCCTGAACAAGAGGCAGAGGCCCGCATGGTTGCCGACAATGTGACCTTCGAAGGGTATCTGGCCGCGCATTCAGCTTGAACCTTGCCGCCTCGGTCACAGATATAGGGCTGGTGCGGAGGAAACATGGATCAGGCCCAAATCGAAGTTCAGGTCATTGGGTCTCTGTCGCGGATTTCAGCGGCCGAGTGGGATGCCTGCGCCTGCCCCGAGGCCGCTGATGGTGGGCGGCCCCTTGATCCCTTCACCACGCATCGCTTTTTGCTGGCGCTCGAGGAAAGCGGCTCGGTCGGGCGCGGTACGGGTTGGCAACCGCAATACCTGACAGCCTTTCTTGACGGGATCCTGATCGCAGCGGCCCCGATGTATGCCAAATCGCACAGCCAGGGCGAGTACATCTTTGACCACAGCTGGGCCCATGCCTATGAAAGCGCAGGCGGGCGGTATTATCCCAAACTGCAAATTGCGGTGCCGTTCACACCCGCCACCGGGCGGCGGTTTCTGGTGCGCCCGGGTTATGACAGGATCGGAATGTCGGCTTTGGTGCAGGGTGCCGTTCAACTGGCGGCCGACAATCAGGTCTCTTCGGTTCACGTAACCTTCTGTACAGAAGCCGAGGCATTGGCCGGAGAGCAGATGGGGCTAATGCTTCGCAGCTCGCAGCAGTTTCACTGGCTAAATGATGGCTACGCCGAATTCGATGACTTCCTAGCGGCCTTGTCCTCACGCAAGCGCAAGAACATCCGCAAGGAACGCGCGCAGGCCAATGGTTTTGGCGGTGAAATCCACACATTGACGGGCGATGACCTGCGCCCGGAACACTGGGATGCATTTTGGCGGTTCTATCAGGATACCGGGGCGCGAAAATGGGGGTCGCCCTATCTGACGCGTCAGTTTTTTGACATCGCACAAGAGACGATGGCGAAGGACATGGCCCTGGTTTTGGCTGAACGGGATGGTCATGCCATTGCGGGTGCGCTGAACTTCATAGGCCGCGAAACGCTTTTTGGGCGGTATTGGGGCTGCATTGAACATCATGCCTGCCTGCATTTCGAACTGTGCTACTATAGGGCGATAGACTTTGCCATTGCCCACGGTCTGGCCCGGGTAGAAGCGGGCGCTCAGGGTGAACACAAGCTGGCGCGGGGCTATTTGCCGACGCGCACGCATAGCTTGCACTGGGTCGGCGATCCGGGGTTTGCCGATGCCGTCAAAAAATATCTGGACGCCGAAGGCCGCGCAGTGGGAGAAGAGATCGAGATTCTGACGGATTACGGCCCGTTCAGGAAATCGAACCCGGAGGAACAGCAATGACTGAACTTTTGTCCGCCGAGACCCGTGGCCCGCTGCTGGATCCGCTGTTCAAAAACGGCTGGACCATGGTCGAAGGCCGCGACGCGATCACCAAGACCTTCATTTTCGACAACTTCGTGCACGCATTTGGCTGGATGACGCAAGTGGCGATCTGGGCCGAGAAATGGAACCATCATCCAGAATGGTCCAACGTCTACCGCACGGTCGAGGTGGTTCTGTCCACCCATGACGTAGGCGGCCTGTCGTCACTGGACGCCAAACTGGCCCGAAAGATGGACAGTCTGTGCTAGCGGTCGTTGCCTGACCCTTGGCCACCGGCAAGCGACGCAGCCGTGCCCATCTGCTTGAATTCCGCAGGTGTGACGGTGCCATCGCTGACATCGATGGACCTTGGGATGCCAGTGGTCTTGTTCCCGATCTGGCGCACGCTGCGCGCCGCTGGGTTGATATCCAGACACCGGTTTTCATAGCAGGTCAGGCCAGACGGATTGATCTGGATGCGGGCCTGTCCGTCAGGCCCCGTCACCACAGGAGATTGCTGAACGTCACAGGCCGCGGCCAGTGCCAAAGCACCCATTCCGATCCATTTTTTCATAGCAAGCTCCCTCAAGCGGGCTTAGTCCAGTTGACCATTGCCATTCTGATCTGCCACGCCAAAATCTTCATTCATCTGTGCATCATATTCCGATCTTGAGATAAAGCTGTCCTTGTTGCGGTCAACATCCTGGAACTGCTTTATGTCCAGAAACGGCTTGGCCTCGGCCAGACCCAGTGTGCCGTTCTTGTCTTCGTCCATGGCCTGAAACGCATAGTCTGAAAAAGCGTCGAATTCGTCTTTGGACAGGAACCCGTCATTGTTTGCGTCGATGGCATTCAATTCTTTTTCATGCAGCTCGGCCACGGTTTCGGCATTGGTCGCCGAGGCTAGGAATGCAGCCATGAATACAAAAATCGTCCGTTTCATGTCCAATCTCCTCAGCATGCAAACCTTTGGCCTTCAATGCCACCGGCAGCAGCGCCGGCTGCGGTCAGGATCGTCTTGCCCGATCCGCCGCCGAACTGGTTGCCGATCGCGCCGCCGATCAAGGCGCCGCCCAATGTGCCGCTGAGGCAGGCAATTTCGTGCTGTCGGGCGGCTTGCTGTTGCGGAGTTGGGGCCGGACCGCAGGCTGCCAAAAGGGCTGCGCTGGTCAGGATGGATGGAAATACCTTAAGTTTCATAAAAGTCTCCCCAATTTTGTGCGACGAGTATTCGCGCATTGAGGCAGTGCTTCAAGTTAAATTGGGTTCACGCGGCCCCGGACAGACCGGGGCCGGCCAAATTCAGATCACCTCCAGCAGACCTTCACCCGCCGAGATCCCGCAAGCACCGGGGTTATCTTCCAGGTTCAGGGCCGTGACCTTGCCGTTCTCGACCAGCATCGCATACCGTTTCGAGCGTGCGAACAGGCCAACGGGCGGGGCGTCGAAATCCATGCCGATGGCTTTGGTGAATTCTGAGGCCGCGTCTGAAACCATGGTCAGTCCGGCTGCGGTCGCGCCGGAGGATTCACCCCAGGCCTGCATGACGAACGGGTCGTTGACCGACAGGCACATGATCTCGTCCACGCCCTTGTCGTCGAACTGCTTTTTGGTGCGAATGAAGCTTGGCACATGTGCGGTGGTGCATGTGCCGGTATAGGCGCCGGGCACAGCGAAAATGACAACCTTGCGCCCTTTGGTCTTGTCTGAAATCCGAACTTCCTCTGGCCCGTCGGCCCCCATCTGGATCAGTGTGGCCTCGGGCAGAGTGTCTCCTGTTGAAATCATTTTTCAGCTCCTGTCGTTTGGATTTGCAGAATTGGGCTAAGCCGCAATATAGGTGGTCAAATCAGAGAGACCACGGGAAATCTGCAGGGTGGGCAAAGCATGAGCCATATTGTCGTGATTGGCGCGGGTCAGGCAGGAGCGTCCTTGGTGGCGCGGTTGCGCAAGGACGGGTTCGACGGAGAGATTACTCTGATCGGGGCCGAGCCGCATCTGCCGTATCAGCGCCCGCCTTTGTCCAAGGCCTATCTTCTTGGAGAGATGGAACTGGAGCGCCTGTTCCTGCGACCCGAAAGCTTCTATGCCGAAAACAACATCACTCTGCGGCTTGGCCAGCGCGTGACCGGCATCGACCCCAAGGCCAAGACGGTCACTGTTGGGGATGAAGTCATCCCGTATGACGAACTGGCGCTGACCACCGGGTCAGATCCGCGCCGCCTGCCTGCCGCCATCGGAGGTGATCTGGACGGCGTGCACGTGGTGCGCGACCTGGCCCATATTGACGAGATGGAACCCAAAGTGACCGAAGGCGCCCGCGCGTTGATTGTGGGCGGCGGTTACATCGGGCTCGAGGCCGCCGCCGTCTGCGCGAAACGCGGCGTCAAGGTCACCTTGGTCGAGATGGCCGACCGCATCCTGCAACGGGTCGCTGCGCCAGAAACCAGCGCGTATTTCCGCGCGTTACACAGCGAATACGGTGCCGACATCCGCGAAGGCGTCGGGCTGGATCGTCTGATTGGCGAAAATGGCAGGGTTGTGGGGGCCGTGTTGACGGACGGCACGACGCTGGACGTTGATTTCGTCGTGGTTGGTGTGGGCATCACCCCCTCAACCCAACTGGCCGAGATGGCAGGGCTCGAACTGGACAACGGCATCAAAACCGATGCCCATGGTCGCACGTCTGATCCGTCGATCTGGGCGGCGGGCGATTGCGCCTCTTTTCCGCATGGCGAAGGGCGTATCCGTCTGGAAAGCGTCCCAAACGCCATCGACCAGGCCGAAATTGTGGCGCAGAACATGCTAGGTGCCGCCAAGGATTATGTGGCGACCCCATGGTTCTGGTCGGACCAGTACGACGTCAAGCTTCAGATCGCGGGCCTGAACACCGGATATGATCGCGTGGTGACCCGCAAGGGCGAGGGTCAGACCGTGTCTTTCTGGTATTACAAAGGCGACAGGCTGATTGCTGTGGACGCGATGAATGACCCGCGGGCATACATGGTCGGCAAGCGATTGATCGAAATGGGCAAGACCGCTGATCCCGAAGTCGTGGCAGACCCCAACGCGGACCTGAAACCGCTGCTCAAGGCGTGAGGATCATAGCCGGAGAATTCCGGGGCCGCGCCCTCGCCTCGGTTGGCAAGGGTGATGCGGGCGCGCATCTGCGCCCCACCACCGACCGCGTGCGTGAAAGCCTGTTCAATGTGCTCAACCACCAGATCGATTTTGACGGTTTGCGCGTGCTGGATCTGTTCGCGGGAACCGGGGCGCTGGGGCTCGAGGCGCTGTCGCGGGGGGCGTCGCATGTCACCTTCGTCGATGACGGGCGGGTGGCTCAGGGGTTGATACGCAAGAATATCGACCTGACCCGCAGCGCCGACCGTACCGACTTGGTCCGTCGCGATGCGACCCGGTTGGGCGACAATCCCGGCGCGCCATACGATCTGGTTTTTCTGGACCCGCCTTACGGGAAATCCATGGGGCAGAAGGCCGTCGCCGCCTTGGCCAATGGCTGGATCGCGGATGATGCCTTGTTGGTCTGGGAAGAAAATGCCCCGATGCAGGCGCCGGCCGGGTTCACATTGCAAGACAGTCGCAAATATGGCGACACGCATATTTCCTTGATGTGGAAAGATGTGCCAGGCTGAGATGTTCCGTGCGGTTTGGCCCGGGGCCTGTGTTTGCAATGACCGGACAGCTTGGATAGGCCGAGCGCGAGGCACAGCAGGAATCCCATATGCACGATCTTGTCATTTTCGATTGCGACGGCGTTCTGGTGGACAGCGAGGTGATCTCGAACCAGGTGCTGGTGGACAATCTGGCGCATCATGGCCTGCAACTGGCACTGCGTGAATGCATGTCCCTGTTCGTGGGCGGAACCATGGTGGGGGTGCGGGACAAGGCCCGCGCGATGGGCGCCGTTCTGCCCGAAGACTGGATAGATCAGGTCTATGCCGAAACCTATGACCGCCTACGCGCAGGTGTGCCATTGGTCCCCGGCATCGCAGACCTGCTTGCGGGGCTGGATCAAAAGGGTATCCCCTGTTGCGTCGCGTCGAATGGCAGCCCGGACAAGATGAAGATCACTCTGGGTCAGAACGGGCTTTGGGACCGTTTCAAAGACGTGTTGTTCTCGGCCCATGTGCTGGGCACCGGAAAGCCGGACCCAAAGATGTTCCGCCTGGCCGCCGAGCACTTTGGCGCGACGGCTCCGGTGGTGATCGAAGACAGCCACAGTGGTGTCACGGCGGCGATCCGCGCGGGCATGCGTTGCCTTGCTTATGCGCCTCATGGAGGCGGTGAAAAGCTGGCGGATCTGGGGGCCGAGGTGATCACGGACATGTCACAGGCGCATGGGTTGTTGGGACTTTGACCCGCGGTTGTGCTAGTGTGCACGCATGGACCGCACCCTGACACCTTTTGCCTGGACCTTTTCCAGTGACACCGAAGCCTCAACCGGCCCCGAGCGTAAACCCATGCGCGCGCCGGTCTTCATCCACGACGCGGTCACGCCGTGGGCGGACGAAACGATGCTGCTGAAACTCCTTCGCGAACAGGCCGCGGATCAGGAGGAATAGGTCGGGTGAAATTTGCCAGCGGGTGACAGGGTAAAGATATCGACCCCATCCGAGGTGACGCCCACCGAATGTTCGAACTGTGCCGACAGCGATTTGTCGCGGGTCACGGCTGTCCAGTCGTCGGCCAGAGTCTTGGTTTCCGGGCGACCCAGATTGACCATGGGTTCGATGGTAAAGAACATACCCTCTTCCAGCACGGCACCGGTGCCCGGGCGACCATAGTGCAATACGTTCGGTGGCGCGTGAAACACACGACCCAGACCATGACCGCAGAAATCACGCACGACGCTCATCCGATGTGCTTCGACATAGGACTGGATGGCATGGCCGATGTCGCCAAAGGTATTGCCCGGCTTGACCATCTCGATGCCCTTGAACAGTGCGTCATGGGTCACCTGGATCAGCCGTTCCGCCTTGCGCGGCAGCTTGCCCGCCACATACATGCGCGAGGTGTCGCCAAACCAGCCATCGACGATGACGGTGACGTCGATATTCAGGATATCGCCGTCCTTCAGCTTTTTCTCACCTGGAATACCGTGGCAGACCACGTGGTTCACGCTGATGCAGCTGGCGTGCTGATAGCCTTTATAACCTATGGTGGCCGAGGTCGCACCGGCGTCTTCGACCATCTGCGTGATCAGCCCGTCAATGGCGCCCGTGGTTTGTCCGGGAAACACATGTTCGGCAATATCATCCAGAATCCGCGCCGCCAAAGCCCCCGCCGCGTGCATCCCGGCGAAGTCACCTTGTTCATAGATGCGAATGCCGTCCTTGGTCAGGCGGCCACGATGCTCTTTCATCGACGCTAAGCTCCAAATGTTGCGCGCAGCATTCCTTTTACGCTGCTTGTGCAGAAAGTACCAGAGGGCGCGTGTTCAGACTGCGTAAACCATGCGGGAAACTTGGTTCCGTTGGCTCAGGATTCAAGAGTAGGGGCTGCATTGCAGCATCTCGGACCCCACCGCCTCGACTGCAATCCGTACGGCTACTGGCTTGGACACTTTTCACGGCAGGCGGATCAGTATCTAATGATTGCACTTTTTCTTGAGAAAATCAGGGAACCGGATGCATGTCACAGAAACGAGAATTGATCTCTAACGGAAACCCCATGGAAAGCATCGTTGGGTTCAGCCGAGCGGTTCGGGTCGGGAACTTCATCGCGGTCGGGGGAACCGCACCAGTCGATGCTGACGGCAACACTGTGGGTGTCGGCGATGTCTATCTGCAAACCAGACAATGTTTCGAAATCATCAAAGATGCGCTTGAGCGTGCCGGGTCAGGGCTGCACGATATTGTCAGAACGCGTGTCATCCTGACCGAAATCGAAAACTGGAAACAGGCGATCGAAGCCCGAAAGCTGTATTGTCTGGATGCTCGCCCTGTAGATACTATCATGGCCATCGAACGATTTGTGAATCCCGAGTGGCTGGTCGAGATTGAGGTTGATGCTGTCGTTGCGGACTGACTCAGCCGGCCAAGATCCTCATTTCAGTCTGCACCCAAACCCCCGACGGCGTTATCCGCGTCCCGCAAACGATCCGTTCCACCCCTTGCGCCTGCGCCGCCTCAAATGCCGCCGCGTAGGCTGGATCAATATCGGCCGCCAAAGCAAACCGGTCGCAATCGGTTCGCTGAACCAAATACAGCATGATCGCCCGGTGCCCTTGTGACGCCATCGCGGCCAACTCGCCCAGATGCTTGGTGCCACGGGCTGTGACGCTGTCGGGAAACTCGGCCAGTCCGGGCTGGCGTGAAAGTGTCACGCTTTTCACCTCGACATAGGCATCCGGCAGGCCCGGCTCCGTCAGCAGGAAATCGATGCGGCTGTTGTCGCCGTATTTCACCTCGGGCCGGACGGTGTCATAGGCGGCCAGTTCGGGGATATCACCGGCTTCCAAAGCAGCCCGCAGCGCCCGGTTCGGGACCGAGGTATCGACCCCGGTAAAATGCCCGTTCTCGTGGTCCACCAGCCGCCATCCGAATTTCAGCTTTTTCTTCGGATCGTCGTTGGGTTCCAGCCAGATTTTCTCACCCGGTTCGGCCAGCCCCATCATCGATCCCGGATTGGCGCAATGGGCCGTTACCTCACTCCCGTCCTCAAGCCTGCAATCGGCCAGAAAGCGTTTGTAGCGGCGGATCAGCCGGGCGGGGACAAGAGGGGTTTCAAAACGCATGTCTCACGGCCTATACCTGCCCCTGAAAACGATCAAGAGGGGACAGCGCCATGGCCAATCCAACCGCAGCGATGCTGGTGATCGGGGATGAAATCCTGTCGGGTCGCACCCGCGATGCGAATATGCATTTTCTGGCGCAGGAGCTGACCAAACACGGCATCGACCTGAAAGAGGTCCGCATTGTCAGCGATGATGCCCCTGCCATTGAAGCGGCCGTCAAAGCGTTGTCCGATGCCTATGACAATGTCTTCACCAGTGGCGGCATCGGCCCGACCCATGACGATATCACGGCGGATTGCATTGCCCGCGCTTTCGATACACCCATTGATGTGCGCGATGACGCGCGCGCGCTGTTGCAGGCCCATTACGACAAATCCGGGCTGGAACTGAATGCCGCCCGCCTGCGCATGGCGCGTATTCCGGACGGGGCGACGCTGATCGAAAATCCGGTTTCGACAGCGCCCGGGTTCACGCTTGCGAATGTGCATGTCATGGCGGGTGTGCCGTCGGTTTTTCAGGCGATGGTGGCGAGCGTGTTGCCAACATTGACCGGAGGCCGCCCTTTGCTGTCGCAAACTCTGCGTGTGGACCGCGGAGAAGGTGATATCGCCGCAACCCTGGCGGCCTTGGCCGAAGATTTCAGTGACTTGTCCATCGGGTGCTATCCGTTTCAGATCAACGGTGCCTTCGGGGCCAACGTGGTTGTACGCGGCACCGACGGAGGCCGGATCGACGCGGCCACCACCCGCCTGGCGAAAGAGCTTGAGCTTTGAGCAATAACTGGGCGGAAATAGTCGACGGAACATGGCCCGCCGCACGCTATCAGCGGCTTGGCCCGTTTCTGCTGCGTGAGGGGCGGGGCGGAGGGTCGCGCGTATCAGCGGCCAGTGCATTGGGCCCGGCCAACGAAGACGATATCGACGCCGCCGAGGCCGCGATGCTGTCCATGGGGCAAAAACGCATCTTTTGCCTGCGGCCCGGGGATGAAGCTCTGGATGCAATGCTGGCCCAGCGGGGATACGACATTCTTGACCCGGTCAACATTTATGTCTGCCCCATCTCTCGGCTGATCGATCAGCCGATCCCACCGGTCATGGTGTTTTCGATCTGGGAACCGCTTGAGATCATGCGCGAAATCTGGGCCTCGGGCGGGATCGGACCCGAGCGGATCGCGGTGATGGAACGTGCCAAGGGACCCAAGACAGGATTTTTGCTGCGTCACAACGACAAACCCAGCGGCGTGGCTTTTGTGGCGATGCATGCAGACACTGCGATGGTCCACGCGCTGGAAGTGTTGCCCGAACACCGTCGTCAGGGGCTGGGCCACTGGACCATGCGCGCGGCCGCATTCTGGGCGCGTGATCACGGTGCGCAGAACCTCAGCGTGATCTGCACCAAGGCCAATGCGGGCGCCAACGGTCTTTATCGTGCCCTCGGGATGGAGATCGCGGGCGAATACCATTACCGTCATCTTGTCTGAACCGAAGAGGCCGCCGTGACACAAAAAGACATGCCTACCGCGCTGAACCTGCCCATGGTCGATCCGCTGCCGCCGGAAACGCAGAAATACTTTGATATCTGTGTCGAAAAACTGGGCATGGTGCCGAATGTGCTGAAAGCCAACGCATTCGACATCGACAAGCTGAACGCCTTCACCGCGATGTATAACGACCTGATGCTGGCTGACAGCGGGCTGACCAAACTGGAACGCGAGATGATCGCGGTCGTCGTCTCGTCAATCAACAAATGTTTCTACTGTCTGGTCGCCCATGGGGCGGCGGTGCGTCAGCTTTCGGGCAATCCGCAACTGGGCGAAATGCTGGTGATGAACTATCGCGTCGCCCCGCTGGAGCCGCGTCAACGGGCGATGCTGGACTTTGCCGCAAAGATGACCACCGCCAGCGCCGAGATCGAAGAGCCCGACCGCCAGCGCCTGCGCGATGCAGGCTTTTCCGACCGCGACATCTGGGACATCGCCAATGTCGCCGGGTTTTTCAACATGTCAAACCGGGTCGCCAGCGCAACGGCGATGGTGCCCAACGAAGAATATCACGCACAGTTTCGATGATCCGCGCCGCCGCCCTTGTTGCCCTGCTGATGACAGGACCTGTTGCCGCACAGGACCTGACCCTGCCGGCCAGTGCCCGACAGATCAGCGACCGAACATCGCCACTGGACAGCTATGACCTGCCGACGGGGCCTTATGCAAATGGCTCGGTTCCCGCAGAAACGCTCGAAGGGCGCGTGGAACGCTATACGTGGCGGCTTCAGGCGGGGTCGAGCACGACATTGCAGCTGCTGGCACCGTTGCGGGAACAGATCGAGGCGCAGGGCTACAAGATCCTGTTCGAATGCGACGCGCGGGTTTGTGGCGGTTTCGATTTCCGTTTTGGCACCGAGGTCGTGCCAACCCCGGACATGTATGTCGCCATTCAGGATTACCGGTTTTTGTCGGCCACCAAGGGGCCGGTTGCCCTTAGCCTGCTGGTCAGCCGCAATCCCCCGGATGGCTATGTTCAGATGATCCGGGTCACACCCCAGGACGCGCCGGACCCGGACCCTGTGGTGATCGAGCAAGCCGTGGAAGGCCCGGTCGGATTGCTGGAGGCCTTGGCGACAACGGGCCACGTGATCCTGGATGACCTGCATTTTCCGACGGGCGAGGTTGCCCTGGGCGAAGGGCCGTTTGACTCGCTGACCTTGCTGGCCGGATACTTGACCGACAACCCGAACACACGCCTGGCGTTGGTAGGGCACACTGACGATACCGGTGCCTTACAGGCAAATATTGCGGTTAGCAAAAGCCGGGCCGAGGCGGTGAGGACCCGCCTGATCGATGCGCATGGCGTGGCACCCGACCGGATCGAAGCGCAGGGTGTTGGCTATCTGTCTCCGCTCACATCGAATGCAACTCCGGAAGGGCGTGATCTCAACCGTCGGGTCGAAGCCGTATTGCTGGTCAACTGACCCACCACAGGTACAGCGGCAATCCGACGGTGATGTTGAACGGAAACGACACCCCCAGCGACAAGGTCAGATAGATCCCGGCCTCGGCCTTTGGAAGGGCGATCTTCATCGCGGCGGGAACCGCGATATACGAAGCCGAGGCTGACAGCACCATGAACAGGAACAAGCTGCCCTGTGGCAAGCCGATCACGGCACCTACCGCCCAGGCCATAAATGCGCCGATCAGGGGCATCAAAACACCAAAGGCGAACAGGCCAACCGACAGCTTGTCTCGGTTGCTGATCAGGCTGCGCCCTGCCGACAGGCCCATATCCAGCAGAAACAGGCACAGGATTCCTGTGAAAGGCGTCACGATGAAGGGCGCGATCATCTGCATGCCTTCACCACCGGTGATGGCTCCGATCAGGAAGGCACCGGTAAGCAGCACGATCGAGCCATTGGCCAGCAGATCGCGCCACAGCTTGTCATCCTTGACGCCATTGCTTCCGGTCTTGTGCGCCAACCAAAGCGCCGACAGGATTGCGGGCACCTCCATCGCAGCCGCAACGGCCACCATGAATCCGTCATGGGTCAGCCCCACCAGATCCAGCAGGCTGGTGGCCGTAACAAAGGTGACGATCGAGATCGAACCATAGTGCCCTGCCACCGCCGCCGCGTTCAGCGCATCCAGCCGTGTCATCACCCTGAGCAGGCCAAAGGCCACGAAGGGGATGGTAAAGGACAAGGCGACACCGCCCAGCAGCGTCAGGAACAGTTGCAGGTGAATGCCATGCGCGGCCAGACTGGCACCGCCTTTGAACCCGATGGCCAGCAGCAGGTAAAGCGACATGAACTTGGCCGCGCCCGCCGGAATGGACAGGTCACTGCGTACAAAGGCAGCCAGAAGCCCAAGGGCAAAAAACAGTATGGTCGGCACAAGCAGGTTGCTGGAAAGCGTCTCGATCACTCCGGGCATAATTGACTCCTGATCCCTCGTTTTCGGGTTAGGTGCCTTGCAAAACTGATTTCGCCAAATACTATCTTTCTAAGTTATATATAGTTTCAGGCTATGAAGTGCGTCCCACATTGCGACAGTTGGAATACATCGTTACGGTCAGTCGCCTTGGGCGATTCAGTTTGGCTGCCGAGGTGCTGAATGTCAGCCAGCCCAGCCTGTCGACGCAAATTGCGACTGTAGAACAAGAGCTTGGCGTTCGGATCTTTGAGCGTAACCGGGGTGGTATCCAGGTGACGGCGAAAGGAGAAGAATTCATCTTGCGCGCACAGAAGATCCTGGCAGAGGTCAAGGACCTTCGCCACGCCATGTCGAACGATATGCCCGTCGGAGGACGATTGCGACTGGGGGTTTTGCCTTCGATCGGGCCTTATCTGTTGCCGCAAGCCATCAAACAGGTGCACCGGATTCGCCCCGGATTGCGTATTGCGGTTCGCGAGGAAAACACACTGGATCTGGAACAGGGTCTGAAATCCGGTCGCTTTGATCTGATATTGTCCACGCCCGAAGACCATCCGAATACCGTGCAACACCGGTTGTTCAACGAACCTCTTTGGGTCGCGGTTGCCGTTGATGACGTTCTGGCGCGGGACTTGCAGGGTGTCAGTGCCACCGATCTTCAGAACCGGATCTTCCTCACCCTGGATCAAAGCCACCGCCTGTCGCGCATCGTCTATGCATTGGCGGCGGAATGCGGTGGGGTTGTTTCGGATGAGTATGAAGGCACGACGCTTGATTCCATTGTTCTGATGGCGGCTTCGGGTGTTGGTGTTGCGGTACTGCCTGATCTTTATGCTCGCAGACAGGGGATCTACCGCGACGAGGTGCGCTTGCGACCGCTGTCCATCGCCAATGCAAATCGCGATATTGCTCTTTTGGCACGCAGTTCCGAGACCCCACCGCCGGGTCAGAATGTGCTGACGGACAGCTTGCGCACTTCCGCCCGGTCCATGGGACTGTCAGTGATCGACCCGTAAAAAAAGGCCCGCACTTTCATACGCGGGCCAAAGGTTGGTCTTCAGGGAGAAATTACCAGTCCATCGGACCCTTCCCATGGAAGGAATCAACGAGGAAATCGATGAAGGCCCGCACTTTGGGTTGCGTAAAGCGGCCCGGCGGGTAGACGGCGTAAACGCCTTGAACTTCGTCAGGCAGGGACGGCATTGCATCGACAACCAGCCCGGCCTTCAGGGCTTCGGCGTAAAGATAGCTGGGTAGATAGGCGATACCCAGGCCGGAAACCGCTGCGTTCAACAGGGATTGGCCATCATTGACACTCAACCACCCGGCGGTACGAACCTGACGTTTTTCACCGGACGGCGCGGTCAGTTTCCAGACATTGCCCGAGGATTGGCTGGAATAATGCAGCAGCTTGTGTTCGTTCAGATCATCGATCTTCTGCGGCCGGCCGAATCTTTCGACATAACTGGGCGCGGCGACCATGCGTTTGACCGTCTCGGTCAGTTTGCGGGCGCGCAACGTGCTGTCTTCCAGCTCACCAATGCGCACGGCCACGTCAAATCCTTCGGAAATCAGCTCGACATAGCGGTTGTTCAAAACCATGTTCACGGTGATGTCGGGGTAGGCTGCAAGGAACTCGGACAGAACAGGTGACAGGTGATTGACGCCGAAATCCGTGGCGACGCTGATGCGCAAAAGACCAGACGGGGCCGATTGCATTGACGTGACCAGTGAATCCGCTTCTCCGGCATCATTCAACACGCGCCGCGCGCGGTCATAATAGGCCAGCCCGATTTCCGTTGGTGAAACCCGGCGCGTGGTGCGGTTCAACAGCCGCGCTCCCAGACGCGCCTCAAGGCTCGATACGTGTTTGGACACAGCTGATTTGGAGATGCCCATCTTTTTGGCCGCATCGGTGAAGCCACCCTGGTCCACCACATTGGCGAAGGCTTCCATTTCGGTCAGTCGGTCCATACTCGTTCCCCAGATCTTGATTTCCGTCCTGACTATGGCGCTGAATCTGGGCGGAAACGGGGCAGACATGGGATAATATCAGGGATTTGAATCGGATCGTTTGCGTATGAGAAACGCAGAAACAGTGGTTTCCAAACTCACCTCAGGCATTGTGATGCTGTGTTTTTCAGGCAATCGCGCTAAGATCTCTCATTGAGAATGGCATTTTTGTGACCAGGGAGGAGATCATGAGAACCTTTTTCGCCATTGCTGCGCTTTGCCTTTCTGTGGGCTTTGCGCATGCCGGAGGAGAGACCCCGTCGAATCCTGATGCAAAAGTCTATTTCGTCAACCTGTCGGATGGCGATACCGTGCAATCACCGGTCACGGTTGTCTTTGGCCTAAGCGGCATGGGCGTCGCGCCCGCCGGAACCGACAAAGAAAACACCGGGCACCACCACCTGCTGCTTGACCGTCCCCCGCTGGGTGAAGGCGAGGATGGCGCGGATGAGTTGGCCAATGGCCTGCCCGCCGACGATAATCACATGCACTTCGGAGGCGGTCAGACCGAAGTAGCATTGAATCTGTCGCCGGGCCAACACACCCTGCAATTGGTTCTGGGCGATGCCGGGCATGTGCCGCATTCCCCGCCGATTGTATCCGAAGTGATCACGATCACCGTGGAATAGCCGCAGGTCGTTGAAACCGTCCGTTCGGTTCATGTGATGGAAAGGCATTTACATTTTCGGCGCACTTAGTGAATCTGCCTGCATTTGCAGGGGGTAATAATGTCGCTGGAATTCTTCGTCACATCATTGATTGTTGTTTTGCTGCCGGGTACCGGCGTCATCTATACTTTGGCTGTCGGTCTTGGGCGCGGGTTTCGCGCAAGTCTTGCCGCAGCCTTCGGATGCACACTTGGGATCGTTCCGGCGGCCTTGGCCGGCATCATCGGACTTGCAGCCTTGCTGCACACCAGTGCCGTCGCGTTTCAATTCATCAAATATCTTGGCGTCTTGTACTTGTTCTACATGGCATGGGGTATCCTGAAGGACGGCGGTGCCATGGATGTCGCGGCGGAGAAATCCGCAAAAAGCGACTTTGGAATTGCCGTGACAGGAACGCTGATCAACGTTTTGAACCCAAAGTTGTCGCTATTCTTCCTGGCCTTTCTGCCTCAATTCCTGCCGGCGAACGCAGCAAATGCAGGAATGGAACTGGCCAAACTGGCGCTGGCCTTCATGGCCATGACATTTGTTGTTTTTGTCGGGTATGGGGCATGCGCCGCACTGGCGCGGGACTATGTGATCCGGCGCCCTGCTGTGATGGCGTGGATAAAGCGGTGTTTCGCAACCGCTTTTGGTGCATTGGGTGCAAAGCTCGCGCTGTCGGACTGAAGACACTCTGAACGAGTGGCTTCAGAACTCTGCGGCAAGGCGTGTGCCCTGATTGATCGCGCGTTTGGCGTCCAGTTCGGCCGCCACGTCCGCCCCACCGATCACATGCGGGGTGATCCCGCGTTCGATCAGCGCGTCGGCCAGCGACCGCTCGGGCACCTGTCCTGCACACAGAACGATCGTATCCGCCTTGATGACGGTCGGATCGGCGCGCTCTTCTCCGAACGAGACATGCAGCCCCTCGTCGTCTATGCGTTCATAGTTCACGCCGCCCACGAAGTTGACATCCTTCATCTTCAGCGTGGCGCGGTGGATCCAGCCGGTGGTCTTGCCCAGCCCCTTGCCATGCGCCTGCTTCTTGCGCTGCAGCAGCGTGACCTGCCGCTTGGGCGCCTCGGGTTGCGGGCCTTCGGGCGCCAGGCCTGCGCGGTGCTGTTCAGGGTCGGCGACGCCCCATTCCTTCATCCACAAGGGCAGGTCGGTGGTGGGCGAATGGCCTTCCTCCAACAGGTATTCCGACACGTCGAAGCCGATGCCGCCGGCGCCGATCACGGCCACCGATTTGCCCACCGGGGCCTTGTCGCGCAGCACGTCGATATAGTTCACGACATTGTCGCTGTCTTCGCCCGGGATCTGCGGGTCGCGCGGGTTGACGCCCGTGGCGATCACCACCTCATCGAACCCGCCCAGATCGTCGGCGCCGACTTTGCGGCCCAATTCGACCTTGACGCCCAGATCGTTCAGCATGGTGCGGTACCAGTCCACCAAGCCCCAGAACTCTTCCTTGCCCGGCACCTGCTTGGCCATGTTCAGTTGGCCGCCGATCTCGTCGGCCTTATCGAACACGGTCACGTTATGGCCGCGCTCCGCCGCCGTCATCGCCGTGGACAGGCCCGCCGGACCCGCGCCCACGATGGCCACGCGCTTGGGCGTGGCGGCCTTTTCGATCACCAGCTCGGTCTCGTGGCAGGCGCGCGGGTTGACAAGGCAGGATGTCAGCTTGCCGCTGAAGGTGTGATCCAGGCAGGCCTGGTTGCAGGCGATGCAGGGCGCGATCCTGGCCGACTCGCCGGCCATCGCCTTGGCCACGAAATCCGCATCCGCCAGCATCGGCCGCGCCAAAGAGACCATATCGGCACAGCCCTCGGCCAGCACCTGCTCGGCCACATCGGGCGTGTTGATCCGGTTCGAGGTGATGACCGGAATCCCCACCTTGCCCATCAGCTTCTTGGTCACCCAGGAAAAGGCCGCGCGCGGCACGCTGGTGGCGATGGTCGGAATCCGCGCCTCGTGCCAGCCAATGCCGGTGTTGATGATCGTGGCCCCGGCCTTTTCGATCTCCTGCGCCAGTTGCACCACCTCGTCATGGGTCGAGCCGTTGGGTACCAGATCTATCATCGACAGCCGGTAGATGATGATGAAATCGGTTCCCACCGCCGCGCGGGTGCGGCGAACCACCTCGATAGCCAAGCGCATGCGGTTCTCATAGGACCCGCCCCAACGGTCTGTGCGCTTGTTGGTGTGGGTCACCAGAAACTGGTTGATGAAATAACCCTCGGACCCCATGATCTCGACCCCGTCATAGCCCGCCTTTTGGGCCAGCACGGCGGCGTTGACGATGTCGCTGATCTGTTTCTCGATGCCGTCCTCGTCCAACTCGTTGGGGGGGAAGGGCGAGATCGGAGACTTCACCGGGCTGGGCGCCACGCATTTCGGCCCATAGGCATAGCGGCCCGCATGCAGGATCTGCATCGCGATCTTGCCACCTGCCTGATGCACACGGTCGGTGACGACGGAATGATTGGCCACGTCCTTGTCGCTGGTCATCATCGCCGCCCCCGGCAGGACCGAGCCTTCAAGGTTCGGCCCGATTCCCCCCGTGACCATCAGCGCCACGCCACCGCGCGCGCGGGCGGCATAGAACTCGGCCACCCGGTTCCAGTCGCCGGTTTCTTCCAACCCGGTATGCATCGAGCCCATCAGGACCCGGTTCTTCAACGTGGTAAAGCCCAGATCCAGTGGTGCCAGCATGTTTGGGTACACAGTCATGGCAAAACTCTCCCTCCTGAATTTGCGTGATAGATTGACGTTCGCGTAAACTTTGTCACGCGAAACCCCACGTCACCCTCTTTGCTGTTGCGCCGGTGGTTGCTAGAGGTGGGCGGAACAACCCGATGAGGCCGCGCATGACCCCCGAAGATATTGCAAAACTGCCCTACCGCCCCTGCGTCGGGCTGATGCTGATGAACGATCAGGGCCAGATCTTTGTCGGACAGCGCAACGACCGCCACGCGAACGCCTGGCAAATGCCGCAGGGCGGTGTGGACAAGGGCGAAGACCCTCGTGATGCGGCCTTGCGAGAGCTGTTGGAGGAAACCGGAGTCACGGCTAATCTGGTTGAAATCATCGCGGAAACCGAGGGCTGGCTGCCTTATGACCTGCCGCATGACATCGTGCCCAAGATATGGAAGGGCCGCTTCCGCGGGCAGGAGCAGAAATGGTTCCTGATGCGGTATCTGGGAACCGACGATCAGATCGACATCGCAACCCACCACCCCGAGTTCACCTGCTGGAAATGGCAGGACCCCGACCGGCTGATCGCCGAGATCGTACCCTTCAAGCGCGAGGTGTATGAGCGCGTGGTCGAGGCTTTTTCCGACTATCTAAGCGAATTCTGATCGCTTGGGTTGCGTTTCAGATTGATCCGCTAGGCGGACGAAGCGGACTTTTGATGTGATCGCTCCAAAGACAGCTATGCGCCCAATACAGACATTACATTCTCACATGCAGGAAAGGTAGCGAACCTTAATTGCGGGGGCAAACACGTGGCTTTGTTGAAAGCTCCGCTCTAGATCTTAACATAAATCCACTTCTTATTGGCAGAAAGCTCGGAGCGGAAAGCTCCGAGCCGCGTTCCCTACCATCAGGACTGACTAAGTTTCTTGAGTTGCAGGAAGCTCATCACCGCAAGAAACGCAAAGAATGCGGGATCCGACCAACCAAAGCCAGTGAAGATACCTGTCAGCGCCGCATATAGCGTTACGACAAAACCAAGTGCGTTGGTTGCCATCAGCCCGGTCAGCAGCTTCCGGGCGGTTGCACCGTCGGTCACATCCCTAAGAAGAAAGCCAATAATGGCAATCCCTCCAAGAAAAATGCTGTTGTGCTGCGACAGGAACCAGGCGTAGCGGTCATTCAGCTCCAATCCGTAGTTTGGCCACAGAAAACCAGGCAGAAAAAACAGCGCAAAGGCAAACAACGCATAGATTGTGCTGTGAAGGGTCAGGAATGTTCGATTGCTCATTTGAAAGCTCCTTGTATGTGCGCAAGTTTAAGAGGGATCCTGATCAGACTACCTCGCGCAAGGGGGCGTTGGTGATTGAGCTGAGGTCTTCCATGATATCAAACACATGGTCCGACGTTACGGTGACACCGATTGCCGCCAGACGCTTCACGTGCATCGCCTTGTAGGTTTCCAGGGCGGCGAGATCCCGGAACAAATAGGTCGAACCGAAATCACCACTGCTTTCATCAACGGTCCAGATTTTCCAGATCACACCAGCTTCCTGCGCAATGCTTTCAGCCAACCGCTTAGTGCCCTCGGCAAATTCTTCGGTCATGGGGCCGTCATATGTCATGTGTAGGTCCCAGATTTTCATCGTGCTCATCAGCTTTGTCCTTTTGACTTTCTCGCTCCGGTTTTGCGTGTGGCGAAGCGTGTGGTTTCCATTGCCAAGCAAGATAGTCAGGGATATTTGTTAGATAAACAGCCATTTTTAGATCGCGATGTAAGGAATATCTAACAATGAGGCGAAATGAGTTGAACGACGTGTCGATATTCGTGGCGGTTGCTCAAGAGAACGGTTTCCGCGCGGCGGCTGAAAAACTGAAACTTGGAGCGGGTTCGGTAAGTGAAGCTGTCCAGAGGTTCGAAGATCGCCTTGGCGTGCGCCTGATCGAAAGATCGACTCGGGCCATCGCCCTGACCAAAGCGGGCGAACTTCTTTTTCGCCGTAGCCTGCCAGCAATCAATGATCTGGAAACAGCACTGAAAAGTATTCACGACCTAAACGAAGATCTGTCGGGCACGCTTCGGCTAACGGCCCCGACCGCCGCGGGCCAATTGTTTCTGGATGCCCTAATCACAGGATTTGCAAAAGAACATCCGGCGGTGGCGATTGAACTAATTTATGACGAAACAAAAGTCGATCTCGTAACCAGCGGGGTTGATGCTGCTATCCGTGCTGAGACCCTGCTTGATCCTGATACATATGCCATCGCAATTGGCCCTACACTGAAGATGACGATTGTCGCGTCCCCCGAATATCTAGCCAATTGCCCGCCCCTAGAGAAACCGGCCGATGTGGCGGCACATAGCGGGGTCTGTTTTGCTATTACAGGTGCTGACAAGCTGGCCCCGTGGGTATTTGCAGGCACAGACGGCCCCTATTCGGTCATGCCGCGTCCCAAGATCGTCACCAACGACGTGACCTCCATCCTTGAAGGCGCAAAGGCGGGGCTTGGGCTGGCCTATATCTTTGCAAGCTCTGTCGAGAGCTTGCTGGAAGACGGCAGGTTGGTTCAGGTTCTGGAAGGCCAGACCGCTGATTTGCCCCGGTTCTCCCTGAACTATCTATCCAAGCGCAATATGCCGCCCCGTGTCAGAGCTTTCGTTGATTATGCGAAACGGTGCAATCCTTAAACAAAATCGCTAATCTCTGCACTATCAAACAAGTTCCGTTTCTTGGAGCCGAATTGAAGCTTGGTGGAGCATCATCAAGGGTCCAGTACGGGCCGATTCACGGAGCTTTGCAAAGCCCGATTTCTGCCCAAAACAGTCATTGGAACATCGTGCAGTATCCGGAAAAATGGGCTCAAAGCAGCCCTTCCTCCCGCAGCAATTCCAGCATATCCGCCTCGGGTCTCGGGCCGATATGGCTGATGACCTCGCGGGCGCAGACATTGCCAATACGGGCGCAGGTCTCGAAATCGCGGCCGGTTGCCATGCCAAACAGGAACCCGGCGGCAAACTGGTCGCCCGCACCTGTTGCATCAACGGGGACGACCTTCTCGACCGGTACGTCAATGCGAGCGTCGCCGTTCATAACCGTCACCCCGTCGCCCGACCGGGTGCAGACCACCAGCGGGCAGATCGCCGACGTGCGCCGCAGCGCCTCTTCCAGGTCGTCGGTTTCGAACAGGGATTTGATCTCGGCCTCGTTGCCGATCACGAAATCCAGCTCGTTTTCAATCAGCAGCAGGAAATCCACCCGGTGCCGTTCCACACAGAACGGGTCGGAAATGGCGATCCCGGCCTTGCCGCCACCCTTGTGACAGGCACGTGCGGCCTCAAGGAATGCCGCCTTGCCCTTCTCTTTGTCGAACAGATATCCCTCAAGGAACATGATCTGGCTGTTTCCAGCGACCTCATCCGAAACGTCCTGAGACGACAGTTCCGAGGAAATGCCCAGATAGGTGTTCATTGACCGCTCACCATCTGGCGAGACAAAGATCATCGAGCGTGACGTCGGCAATTCGCCACCCGGAACAGGCGGGTTCACGAAGTCGACGCCATCTTCATTCATCGCATCTGCATAGAACCGGCCCAGAGCGTCATCGTGTACCCGGCCGATGAATGCTGCATCCAACCCAAGCGCGCCTGCGCCCGCAATGGTATTGGCCACCGAGCCGCCCGGCGTTTGAACTCGGCTTTCCATCGAGGCGTACAGCACCTCGCCGCGTTCCTGTTCGATCAACTGCATGATGCCTTTTTCGATGCCCATCAGCTCCAGAAAGCTGTCATCGGCCTGGGAAATCACGTCCACAACGGCATTTCCGATGCCGGTCAGTTGATAAGTCTTCATAGGGTTTTGTCCTCGAATTGGCAGAGATCACGGATGATGCAGGTCGGGCATTGCGGCTTGCGCGCCTTGCAGTGGTACCGGCCATGCAGGATCAGCCAGTGATGCGCATGAAGTTGAAAGTCAGCGGGAATATTGTCTTCGATGGCGCGTTCGACCGTGTCCACATCCTTGCCGGGGCAAATACCGGTGCGGTTGCCGACGCGAAAGATATGGGTGTCCACCGCCTGCGCCGGTTGCCGCCACCACATGTTCAAAACCACGTTGGCCGTCTTGCGGCCCACACCCGGAAGGGATTGCAGGGCAGCCCGGGAATTGGGAACCTCGCCGCCATATTCGTCAACCAGGATACGGCTGAGCTTGATGACGTTCTTGGCCTTCTGGCGGAACAAGCCAATGGTCTTGATGTGCTCGATCAGGCCGTCCTCGCCCAGATCCAGCATCTTTTGCGGCGTGTCGGCGATCTTGAACAGGTCGCGCGTCGCTTTGTTGACACCCGCATCCGTGGCCTGCGCCGAAAGGGCCACGGCGACGACCAGAGTATAGACGTTCACATGCTCCAGCTCGCCCTTGGGTTCCGGGTCGGCCTTTTGAAAGCGCGTGAAAATCTCGCGGATCGTATGATAGTCGAGTTGCTTTGCCATCCGGGCCTTAATGCCGTCCACCGCGCCCTGACACAAGCACAAAGCCAATGCGCAAGTTCCGGGTCGCGACAGCGTGGCCAGCGCGCTATGGTTTTGTCAGATGATGAGGTGGAACCATGAACGTCCAGACCCCAGAAAGCGGTTATCATTACAACGTCATGCGCCGGGCAATCGAGTTGATCGATCAGGGTGGTGAAGGCCTGAGCCTTGATGAACTGGCACGCCAGATGGATATGAGCCCGGCCCATTTCCAGCGTTTGTTCTCGCGTTGGACCGGAGTGTCACCGAAACGGTATCAACAATACCTGACGCTGGGCCATGCGAAGGCATTGTTGCGTGAACGGTTTACGACATTGGAAACGGCCCACAATGTGGGCCTGTCCGGCAGCGGACGTCTGCATGACCTGTTCCTGACGTGGGAATCCATGAGCCCCGGCGAATATGCCCGCAAAGGCGAAGGTCTAACGATCTATTGGGGGTGGTTCGAATGCCCCTTTGGCCCTGCGCTGGTCATGGGGACCGACAAGGGCATCTGCGGCATTGCCTTCGGCGCCGAGACCGGCGAAGAGGCCGCGATGGAAGACATGATCTCGCGCTGGCCCAAGGCGACGTTTGTCGAGGATCCGATGCGTCTGCGTCCTTGGGCGCTGAGTGCTTTTGGCGCTGCCAGCGACCGGTTGGAGCCGACACCGGTTTTCCTGATCGGATCACCTTTGCAAATCAAGGTGTGGGAAGCGCTGATGCATATCCCGTCCGGGCAGGTCACGACCTATTCCGAGATCGCCCAGCGAGTCGGCTCGCCGCAAGCCGTTCGCGCCGTGGGAACGGCAGTTGGCCGCAACCCGGTCAGTTGGTTGATCCCCTGCCATCGGGCATTGCGCAAATCAGGTGGTCTGGGGGGCTATCACTGGGGCTTGCCTGTCAAGCGTGCCATGCTGGCCTATGAGGCGGCGCAGGCAGACGCTTGATTGACAGACGGCCCGGCCGCTGCCAAAAGGCACCTCAGGTTCGGGTCCCCTGCCGTTCGCGGCCATTGGCTTTGGTGAAACCCGGTTTGAAAAGCATCTGTTGCCCTTTCCCGGCGCGCCGATGGAAATGCGAGCCCCGTCCTGACTTCGCGCCCGTTCAAGGACACGAGGCACATGATGATACGATCCCAAACCGTTGCTCCGGTTGAAGAGCTGAAAGCGCAGGCGAAACGCCTGCGGGAAGACTTGAAAACGAAGGGCGTTTCGCTGTCGCACAGTGCGGCATTGGAACTGCTGGCCCATCAGCATGGCGTTCGAGACTGGAACACCTTGCACGCAATGGCCGGAAACCGGATGCATCTGCGCGTGGGTGATCGGGTCGAAGGGCGCTATCTGGGTCAGGCGTTCACGGCCGAAATTCGCGGTCTGACCATGCTTGGCGATGGCGCGCGTCGCCGAGTGACCCTGCATTTCGATACGCCGGTCGATGTGGTGCGCTTTGACAGCTTTTCTGCATTTCGACAGCGCGTCACCGGCGAGATTGGGTGGGACGGTCAATCCCAGCGCCGCACGTCCGATGGCGTACCCCAGCTTGTGGTGCGTCCCCTATAGGGGGTTGCGGGCGGGGCCAACCGCGTTGCCCCGCCCGATCTGTCTGCTTTGCAGGTAAGTTACTCTGCCGCCCAACCGCCGACAGCTTTGATCTCGAGGAAGTCCTCAAGCCCAAAGACGCCGCCTTCACGCCCGTTGCCGGATTGCTTCATGCCGCCGAACGGTGAGCCCGCGCTGCGCGATTGTCCGTTCATTTCGACCATGCCCGACCGCAGCGCCCGCGCCATGCGATTGGCACGCGCGCCGTCCTGCGTCTGAACATAGTTGGTCAGGCCATAGGGTGTATCATTGGCGATTTCGACAGCCTCTTCTTCGGTGTCGAAGGGGATCATGGTCAGAACCGGGCCAAAGATTTCTTCGCGGGCGATGGTCATCTGGTTGTTTGCATCTGCAAAGACCGTGGGGCGGACATAGTAGCCCTTGTTCAGCCCCTCTGGCCGTCCGGTGCCGCCTGCGACCAGCCGCGCCCCTTCATCGATGCCCTTCTGGATCAGGTCCTGAATCTTGATCCACTGAACTTCATTCACCACCGGTCCGATATGGCGGCCTTCCTCTGAGGCAGGGCCAACCTTGACCATGTTTGCGACCTCGGCCGCGGTTTCCACAGCCGTGTCATAGATCGGGCGCTGCACCAGCATCCGACTGGGGGCGTTGCAGCTTTGGCCGGTGTTTTGCATCATGTGCAGCACCCCACGCTTGACCGCTTTTTCGTCCGCGTCCTTAAAGATGACGTTGGCCCCTTTGCCTCCTAGCTCAAGATGTACTTTCTTGAGGGTATCAGCCGCATTTTTGGAAATCGCGGTGCCTGCGCGGGTCGAGCCGGTGAAGCTGACCATGTCTACATCCGGATGGCCCGAAAGTTGCGAACCAACGCCCGCACCGTCGCCGTTGACCAGATTGAACACACCGGGCGGGAAGCCTGCCTCGCCCATCATCTCGGCAAAGATCATCGCGTTCAGCGGGCTTTGTTCCGACGGTTTCAGCACCATCGTGCAGCCCGCAATCGCAGCAGCACCAACCTTGAGCGTGATCTGGTTCATCGGCCAGTTCCACGGCGTGATCAAAGCGGCAACGCCAACCGCCTCGTAAATGATGCGATCATTCGGCGCATGATCCCCCAGCGGGCGTTCAAATTCAAACGACCTGGCGGCGCGGATGAAGTTCTTCAGGTGATAGATGCCGGCACCCGCCTGCGCCGAGCGCGCCAGATCGATCGGGGCGCCCATTTCCAGCGACATCGCCTGCGCCAGATCCTCTGCCCGGGCTGCATAGAGTTCGACCAGTTTTTCCACCAGCGCGATGCGGGTTTCCACTGGCGTGGCCATCCAGCCCGGCAAGGCAGTCTTGGCCGCGGCAACGGCCGCATTCGTGTCGGCTTCGGCGCCAAGCGAGATCACGGCGCAGGGGTCTTCGGTTGACGGGTTGATGACCTCGAAGTCATTGGGCTGCGATGGGGCCACCCACTGACCATTAATATAGAAATCCCGCTTTTCGATCATCCTGAGCCCTCCTGAAGGTCTGCCTGAAATCGGCTGTTCGGGGCCACTCTGTCACCCATGCACAGGCTGAGCAATAGTGAATTTGATCAAATTATTTTCTGGCAATGCCCACGAAATCCGTATCCTCAAGCGCGATGGACGGTTTAACCTGCACACAAAGTGATTAGGTTCCAAACAACCGATTCAGGTTTTTCACAGAGAAGGAGATGCCCCATGGGTTTGCGTATCAACGACACCGTTCCGAATTTCACGGCAGAAACAGATCAGGGCACCATTCAGTTTCACGACTGGATTGGCGATAGCTGGGCCATTCTGTTCTCGCACCCAAAGGATTTTACACCTGTTTGCACCACCGAGTTTTCGGCCGTTGCGCAGTTGAATGACGAATGGGCCGCGCGCAACACCAAGGTGATCGGCGTATCGGTCGATGGTGTCGAAGACCACAAAAAGTGGAAGAAGGACATTGAGGAATATGGCAAGGCCGAACCCGGCTTTCCGATCATCGCCGACGACGGTCTGGCTGTGTCCAAGGCTTTCGACATGCTGCCCGCCGAAGCATATCTGCCCGACGGCCGTACACCGGCTGACAGTGCCACGGTGCGTTCCGTCTTTATCATCGGACCGGACAAGCAGCTGAAGCTGTCGATGACCTACCCGATGACCGTGGGCAGGAACTTTGCCGAAATTCTGCGCGCGCTTGACGGTTTGCAGATGTCGGCCAAGGGCGTTGCGACACCTGCCAACTGGGTGCCGGGCGAAGACGTGATCATCCCGCCAACCGTGTCGAACGAAGACGCCAAGGCCAAGTTTGGCGAGTTCGAAACGATCTTCCCCTATCTGCGCAAGACCAAAGCGCCGTCGTAAGCCGGTTGCCGGGTCAGGGGGGCTGTCTGCCCCCCATCGTGCCCGCAGGCACGATTCCCCCCGAGGATATTTTTAGCCAGATGAAGCAGGCGGTTGTTGCAGGTCGAGCAACCACCGAAATGTCCTGCGCGTACTGCATTTTCGGGGTTTTCCGGGTGCCCCCGCGCCTGAGGCGCGAGGGCAAAGAGGTGCAGGAAACCGGAGAGAAACCTGACACCCGAAGCAATCAGAAATTATGGCGAAGTCCGAAATTGATGCTGAAAGTATCCAGATCGTTCTCTACGTTGCCGGTCAAAGCTCCGTTGGGGGCCAGGCGCTGCGACGAAACATCAAAGGCGCGGGCGTAACGGGCGTCAATCGTGAACGCTGTCGACGGGTTGATGTCATATGCCACACCGGCGATCAGCTGGGCGGCCAAGGTGGTGTCGGTGTCGTCCAGCGCCACACCCGGCCCGTAAGAAAAATCCAGATTCGAATAGGTGGCACCCAGCCCAAACCCGGCAAACGGTGTCAGCGCGCCGGCCTGTTTGAAATCGAACAGCAGATTGGCAAATAACGAGGTCTGCGTGACGTCGCCCGAGATATTGCCCTCGGGCCCCGGACCATTGCCGGTAAAGTTTACACCATCCACGTCACTGTCGCGATATGACAGTTCCAGCTCGATCCGCGTTCCGATGATATCGTTGGACCATTGCGGGATTTCCTTGCCTACCGCGAGGCCCAGTCCGAAACCTGCGTCGAATTCGGTATCGACCGATTGCGTCGCGCCACCGATCGTCCCGGTGAAATCGCTGTCCTGTAGCTGGCTGTAGCCGATGAAGCCGTGAATATAGGTGCCGTCGCCCAGGCTCTGCGCGGCAAGCGCCGTTGCGCTGATCGCCAGAGCCGAAGAGGCGAGAATGAGGCGCGTGAACATAACCATCTCCAGTGTTCCAAAGTCCGCATGCCATGGATGTGGACGAGGCTGGCCCAAAAAGAAAGGCGCCGGGCCTTCACTTCGTTTCACAGGTTTTTAGGAATGTGTGAGTGAATAGGCACGAGGCTCTGCCACTGTTTCAGGGCACATCCCTGACCAACGGTTCTGACAGGAGTTCGTCGACAAAGAAACTGAGCAACTGCACCCTGCTGGAAACGCCCGCCTTTCGATAGACCGCAGCGCTTTGGGCCTTGATCGTCCCTTCTTTCGTCTGTCGCATTCCGGCGATTTCCGCGATGGAAAGCCCCTTGATCGTCAGCATGGCAACGTCACGCTCAGCCTCACTAAGCTGCCACGCGCTGAACTGGGTTTCGATGACCTGGGCAAAAGCCCCTTGCGCCACTTGCAGTTGCCGCTGCATGTCGCGCACCCGTCTGGACTGGGAACGGATCAGGGCGATCGTGGCGCTCAGGCCGCCGACAAGCGCCAGCGACAAAAACAGCTCGAACGAATGAAGGTGACGAAATCCCGCGCCGTCGCCGCCTGTCCAATCCAGCAGCGCATCCGTCATGAAAAAGGCGGCGCAGAGGGCCTGCACCACCAGAAGAAGCCAGAGCAAAGACGTTTGAGGTGCTTTCATGCGGCCCCTTGGACGTTGCGGGTTCAGTCGTCGTCCTCTTCGAGCTCGATGGCTGTCACCACCCCGTCCGTGTCAGACAGAACCAGTTCAGTTTCCACGCCATCCTTGGTGAGTTCAACCTCGATCTTCCCACCTTCGAATTCGATCTCTTCGATCTGGTACCCCTGGGCTTCAAGCGCCGCGCGGATATCGGCTTCGCTTGTGCCCAATTTGTCGCCCAGTCCGACATTGGCCAAAGCAAGAACTGGTGCGGTTGCGATCAATCCCGTCAGTGTCAGCAGTTTCAAGGTTTCCATATCGCATCTCCTTTTTGCGTTGTGGCGATGCAGTGGAACTGGGGATGGCAGAGGCGCCCTGCGATTGGTTTTTGGTTGAAACAGGGTGAATAGAACCAAGGTTTAGGCCATTCGCAGCCGTTTGCGCGCGTCAGGTTCAGATTGCAATCAAGTTGTGCTAGTTTGTTTTGCGGAAACATACGGGCATGGGACCAACGATGTCGGGCTTTCTGACTGTCCTGAACAGGAGAAAACCATGGCTTTTACAGATTGGTACGTCGAGGGAGAAAGCTTCGGAAACTGCAACTGCGGCTATGCCTGCCCTTGCCAGTTCGAGGAATTGCCGACGCATGGCGATTGCCGCGGCTTCGAGGTGCTTGAAATATCCACCGGATATTTTGGCGAAACGGATCTGAGTGGAACCAAGGCTGCGTTGATCTATGCATGGCCCGGGCCAATATTCGAGGGTGGCGGTGAAATGCAGGTGATCGTCGACCCCGCGGCCTCACCGGCGCAGCGCGATGCGCTGGAAAAAGTCTTTCACGGCGAAGAAACCGAAGAGATGGCAACCCATTGGTACGTGTTCCGAGCCATGTGTGAGACGGTGCACGACACGCTGTACCTGCCGATCGAGCTTAAGATGGATATCGAAGGACGAACGGCCAGCGTTGCCGTTGGCGACGTTCTAAAGTCGACCGGGCGCCCGATTCAGGCCCCGCATGGTGGCGGCGAACACCGTGTACGCATCGATATTCCCGGCGGGATCGAATTCACCATTGCCGAGATCGGCAGCGCCTCGACCCGAGCTTATGCGGCGATCAAACTGGATCTGAAAGACAGCTACGGCCAGTGGCACCTGTTGAAACATGGCCCCGGTGGCGTCGCGCACTGACCTGCGGTCAGGCGGCTTTCGCGGATTCATCGGGGCGGATCTTCCAGCCCGGAACCGCCAGATCCGCCGACAGCACCCGGACTTCGAAGGGTTTGAGGACCGGCAATGCGGTCGAACCGTAACAGCCTTCACCATTGGCCAGTTCCGGGAACAGTTCGAACAGCTCGCTTCGTGTGGCGGGTGCCATTGCCCTAAGGCTGGTGTCACCGGGGTAAAAGGACTCGGACCAGAGTCCTTCGACATTCACCAACTCATGCTGATCAAAGAGGATATGAATGTACTCCACCCCATGTGCGGGCGTTTCCTGAACGATGGTATGCCCATTGATCAGCCCCTTTGCGGGGGCCAGCATCGCCGGCTCGCAATGCATAAGCTCCATCATGGTCGAGGTCACGGCAATCCGGTGCTGTGGGGAAATGACGAGATCGCGGCTTGGGCTGTTCGGCCCGAAACAGCCCGCCTTGATCCGTACAGGGGACAGGTGCGTGTTTCGCCGCAACTCAGCCGCGGACAACCGGCGCTTGCCGATCCAGCGGACCGGGCGTGCATGGCCGCCGGCGGTGATGACCGGGTCGCCGGGCTCCAGCGCCTCGACCCTGCGCAGCCCAGTCGGTGTCTGGATCAGAGATCCTGTGGTGAAACACACGAAAGAAGGCAAAGTGTCATACGCGGATGGCGGCGCGGTGCCGGCAAAACTGGTATCTGAAATCGTGTCATTCAGTTCGGCCTGACCCGAAGTGACTATGATGTAACGCGGGTTTGAAAACTGGATCAGGATGAACGTGACCGGCGCGCCATCGACCGTTCCTGTGTAGTTTTCGAAAGTACTGAAATTCTGGGTCGAGCCGGAAAAGCCGGGAAGAGACCCGAGGTCAAGTTGCGAGCTGCCATCCGGGTCGGGATCTTGCAGCAGGGCGTCATTATCCGTGACTTCGACCGAATACGCAGCAGTAATATCAACACTGCGGTTGCTGAACGGGTCTGCGCTGATTTCGTAAACAGTAATCGATGCCACGGTCGAACAGCTTCCTTGAAAACGGCAATATCCCCCTTAAGGTTGAGCTAATACACGCAATAAGTGTTAATAATTGATTTACCAAAGTTGCGGCGCAGTTAACCGTCCTGTGCCGCGCAAACAAAAAGGCCCCGGATGAAACCGGGGCCTTCCGCTGTCTGTCAGAGGGGCAGATTACTCTGCGTTTTCCTCTTTCTTTTCTTTCTTTTCCGGAACGATCTCTTCGCCGGTTTCCTGATCGACGACTTTCATCGACAGGCGCACCTTGCCGCGATCGTCAAAGCCCAGCAGTTTGACTTTGACTTCCTGACCTTCTTTCAGAACATCCGACGGATGGTTCAGGCGGCGGTTTTCGATCTGCGACACGTGGACCAGACCGTCACGCTTGCCAAAGAAGTTCACGAAGGCGCCGAAATCGACGATCTTGACCACCTTGCCGGTGTAAACCTGACCTTCTTCAGGCTCTGCCACGATCGAATAGATCATGTCATAGGCCTTCTTGATCGATTCCCCGTCGGGCGAGGCGATCTTGATGACGCCATCGTCGTTGATGTCGACCTTGGCGCCCGAAACCTCGACGATCTCGCGGATGACCTTGCCGCCTGAACCGATCACTTCACGGATCTTGTCGGTCGGGATGTTCATGGTCTCGATGCGCGGGGCGTGGACCGAGAAATCGTTGGTCTCGGACAGGGCTTTGCCCATCTCGCCCAGAATGTGCATCCGGCCTTCCTTGGCCTGTGCCAGGGCGGTTTCCATGATCTGAGGCGTGATGCCGGCAACCTTGATGTCCATCTGGAGCGAGGTGATGCCGTTTTCGGTGCCCGCAACCTTGAAGTCCATGTCGCCCAGGTGGTCTTCGTCACCCAGGATGTCGGTCAGAACAGCGTATTCACCGTCATCTTCCAGGATCAGACCCATGGCCACACCGGCAACCGGCGCTTTCAGCGGAACACCCGCATCCATCATCGACAGCGAACCGCCGCAGACAGAGGCCATCGAGCTTGAGCCGTTGGATTCAGTGATCTCGGACACCACGCGAATGGTGTAGGGGAAATCGGTCGGCGCAGGCAGTACCGCCTGAAGCGCGCGCCATGCCAGTTTGCCGTGGCCGATCTCGCGACGGCCGGGCGAACCAACGCGACCAACTTCACCCACCGAATACGGGGGGAAGTTGTAGTGCAGCAGAAAGTTCGATTTGAAGTTGCCGTGCAGCGCGTCGATGAATTGCTCATCGTCGCCGGTGCCCAGCGTGGTCACGGCCAGCGCCTGTGTTTCACCGCGGGTGAACAGGGCAGAACCGTGGGTCCGGGGCAGAATCGAGGTTTCTGCAACGATCGAGCGGACATCGGTGGTCGAACGACCGTCGATCCGCTTGCCGCCCCTGACGACGTCGCCGCGCAGAATGCCGGCTTCCAGCTTTTTCATCGCGGAACCGAGGTTGCCGTCTTCCAGCTGCTCTTCGGTCAGCGCCTCTTTGATCGCTTCGCGGGCGGCGGCAACAGCGGCGGTGCGCTCTTGCTTGTCGGTGATCGCGAAGGCGGCGCGCATCTGCTCTTCACCGGCGGCCTTAACGGCGGCATAAAGCTCGGAGTAATCCGGCGCCTGGAAGTCAAACGGCTCTTTCGCGGCTTCTTCCGCCAGCGAGATGATCAGGTCGATGACCGGTTGGATCTGCTCATGCGCGAAGTTTACCGCACCCAGCATTTCCGCTTCGGACAGTTCGTACGCTTCCGATTCCACCATCATCACGGCGTCTTTGGTGCCGGCCACAACCAGGTCCAGACGCTGTTCGGGGTTCAGGCGCAGGTCCTGCATGTCGTCCACGGTCGGGTTCAGGACATATTCACCGTCGGTGTATCCCACGCGGCAGCCCGCGATCGGGCCCATGAACGGTGCGCCCGAGATGGTCAGAGCAGCCGAAGCAGCAATCATCGCAACGATGTCGGGATCGTTGACCAGATCGTGGCTCAACACGGTACACATCACCAGGACTTCGTTTTTGAAGCCGTCAACGAACAACGGACGGATCGGACGGTCGATCAGACGCGCGGTCAGCGTCTCTTTTTCGGTCGGGCGCGCTTCGCGCTTGAAGAAGCCACCCGGAACCTTGCCGGCGGCATAGTATTTCTCTTGGTAATGCACGGTCAGTGGGAAAAAGTCCTGACCGGGCTTCTGTTCCTTGGCGAAGGTCACGTTGGCCATGACGCTGGTTTCGCCCAGGGTGGCAATCACGCTGCCGTCAGCCTGACGGGCAACCTTGCCGGTTTCCAGTGTAAGCGTTTCCTCGCCCCACTGCATCGATTTCTTCGTTACATCAAACATATGCGTATCCTAGATGGGAGCACTCCCGCCCCTGCGGGTCTCCCGTTTTGCGTGGCGGCCCCATTGCCGCCGACCCCAATTTATCTTCCATTCGAGTGCCGAGGTCAGGGCACAACGTCTCAGATACCGCGCGCATACATGAGAATGCGTTGGAAGGAAAGAGAAACTGCATCGGATGGCCGTTTCATGCCGGGACTGGCTTGTGCTGCCACCGGGTGCAAAAGATTCAAGCCCGAACAACGATCAACTTATCAAGTCGCGGTTCGTTTTTCACGAGCGGGATTACGGGAACACAGATCAATCTGTAGCGCTAACATATCTGCAGTCGAATGCATTTTGTAAAAATATGAAGGCAGTATAAGCTCTTACCATTAAGCCTGCGGTCGAAATGACGGAAACGCGCCAAGGGGGTTAACTAACTCATTCCCGTCCGCCGACCGAATACCTTGGCGTTTGCAGACAGCGAACAGAAGGGCAATCGAATGGCACAAACAAAGAAGATGCTGGATCCGGACCCCCGGATTTACGACTTCGAAACGGAATATGAACTGGGGCAGGATAACGTCCGGCCGTTTGGCTTGGACATTCACAACCCGGTCTTTCTGATCTCGAGTATCATGATCTTTGCGTTCGTTCTGATCGCATTGGCCAACCAAGAGGCCGCAGCTACGTTTTTCGGCTGGCTCCGACCTTGGCTAACCAGCACGTTCGATTGGTTTCTGGTCCTTTCGGTAGATGCAATCACCCTGTTTTGTCTGGTACTGATCATCCTGCCCGTCGGTAGTGTGCGGATCGGCGGCAAGGACGCCACGCCTGATTATTCCTACGCCGGATGGATCGCGATGATGTTCGCCGCCGGTATTGGTATCGGCCTGTTGTTTTTTGGGGTGATGGAGCCGGTCTACTACAACTTTGCCGAAGACGGGAATGCGCGCCCACTGGGAATCGATATCGCTGTCCCTGGCAATGAGTATATCGGCATCGTCGGTACCATTCACCATTGGGGGCTGGAAGGCTGGGCGGTTTACGCCGCAGTCGGCCTGAGCCTGGCAATCTTCAGCTACAATCTGAACCTGCCCCTGACTTTGCGTTCGGCCTTCTATCCAATTCTGGGTGAACGGGTCTGGGGCTGGTGGGGCCATATCATCGACACGTTGGCGGTTTTTGCCACGTTGTTCGGATTGACCACATCGCTCGGTCTGGGTGCTCAGCAGGTTGCCGCTGGCCTTTACGAGGTCTTCGGCATCGAACCCAGCCCCACCGTCGTGGTTCTGCTGATCATCGGCATTACGTTGATTGCGCTGGGCTCGGTTTTGCTGGGCATGGATGCGGGCGTCAAACGGCTGAGTGAGATCAATATGATCATGGCCGTGGGGCTGTTCCTTTTCGTCATCGCTGTAACGGGCATTGGCACCGCCATCGCACGGTATTTCAACGTGATGACTGATTACGTGCTGCACCTGCCCGCGCTGTCGAACCCGTTCGGACGGGAAGACACCAGCTATTTCCACGGTTGGACGACCTTCTACTGGGCGTGGTGGATCGCATGGTCACCGTTTGTTGGGATGTTCATTGCCCGCATTTCAAAGGGCCGTACTGTGCGCGAGTTCGTAATCTGTGCGCTGCTTGCGCCAACTGCCGTCTGTGCCCTGTGGATGTCGACCTTCGGCGGCGCTGCCATCGACATGTTGAACGCAGGCGGAGCGGAAGGCGTCCGCGCGACCGTGATCGACAGCTACGCCCCCGAGGGAGCGTTGTTCGGTTTCCTGAAGGAGCTGCCGCTGTACAGCATCGTAGCCCCGATCGCCCTTGTCCTGATCGTGATCTTCTTCGTCACCTCGTCTGATTCCGGATCTTTGGTGATCGACACGATCACTGCAGGCGGCAAGATGGACGCACCCGTGGTTCAGCGCGTGTTCTGGTGCACTTTGGAAGGCCTGGTTGCCATCGCATTGCTGTTGGGAGGCGGTCTTTCCGCATTGCAGGGCGCGGCGGTTTCAACCGGCATCCCCTTTACGCTGGTGGTTCTGATAATGTGCTACTGCCTGTGGCTGGCGTTGAAATCTGAGCGGGCAAAGATGTAGATTATACACCGAATCCCCGAAAAACGCCTGCCGCATGGTGGGCGTTTTTTCGGGTCGATTTAAGAAATCCTGGACCTTCGTTACTCGTAACTCCAAGTAAAGATGGGCACGGGCGTTTACCTGTGAACATTTTCCAAGAGGGGTTTGCGATTTGCTTGATGCCGTTGAACCAGTTTTCGCATTAGCTTGCCCCGTTGCGGAATAAAACGCGCAGAAGTTGCTTGAAACTGCGGAGCGCAGCACTCTGGAAACAAGTCCGTGATTTCTTGTCGCGCGTCAGCCGAGACTGATTTGAGTGCTTCGGGGCCGGTAAACAGGCTTTCTGTCGGTGTCCCATTGGACCAGATGATTTCATGGGTATCGAACAGCAAGTGGAAATACTCAATACCGTCAGTTGTGTCTTGCACAATGTCCACGCCGTCCAGTGGCAACAACTTGTTTGCGGGGATCAGCACATCCTTGCAATCGAACATCCGCAGTGCAACTGCCGACGACACAAGAACGCGATGCTGCGGTGAGACGACAAGGTCCTGTTTGGGGAATCCGTCGCCTAAAGCTCCGGTGCGGATCAAAATGGGTCTTAGCCTTTGCTGCGCATGAAGCTCGGCAGCGCTGAGGCGTCGCGTACCGATCCATCGAATAGGTTTGTAGCCATTGTCAAAGGTCAACACCTGATCTGAAATCTGCAGGTCTTCGACCGCCACTGATCCGTGGCGTGTTTCAATCATTGTCCCAGATGCAAAGCACAGAACGTCCACAAACTCACCGCTTGCGTTGGTCGGGCCGGTTAAAATCTGGTCAATTTCAATAGTATTGGTACCGCTGTCGTTCCAGGCCGCTGCAATCGCATCGGTATTGACTGTCATTCCGTTGAACAGCTCTAGAGGTTCAAGCGGACCATTGTTTGTCTTCACACCGTAGAGTTCGACCGTCCCATCCGGATTGATCATCAGGCGGACCACGGGATCACCGTTTGTATTCCCCAACTGCCAAACAGCTGGCGTGTTGACTTCATATCTCTGACCGTCGGCAAACCGAACTGTTTGCCCCGAGGTTCCAGAAATCTGGAACTGAAGTTCATTGGGCGAAGATCCGGGTCCGCCAACAAACAGGTCAACACCGTTGATTTGAGCACTGAAGCTGTTGTCGAGCGTATCGAAATCGATAACGACACCGCCACCGGGAGAAGTATCTGTATATGTGGTACTGTTACCGTCTGATATGCTGAAGCTGGTCATCTAATTTTCTGAATTTTGTATAAGCCTGAGTTAGCACAAAGCTCATTTGCGTTTAACAATCAGGCTGGGCATTGGGTGGTGTCGGTTTTGTGTTCCGGTTCATACTAGAAAGTCCAGCCTCCCTGCAGGGCGCTGTGGTGTGGAATTGATACCGGTAAAGCCGCTGGTTCTGATGATGTGCCAAGGCTTGTGGCTGGCGCAGCGAGTGTTTTCAGATGCCAATAACCATGGCTGCAAGATACTGTTGAGGCAGGGACGATTCCATCCTTGCCCAAACAGGGAACTTGCCCGCCTTGTCGAGTGTTCTTCGGCGCTGCTATTGCGTTGACATTGAACTCTCGGAACAGGATTTGTACTGCAAAACGATCTGCTGTCGACCACCCCGGAGGAATGAGTGTCAATTGTTGATGTCCTGGCTGCGCGCCTGATCGAAGATGTCAAATCCAATGACCTGTCAGGTAGCTTTCTGATGCTTGGGCGGCAGGATTGGATCGGTGCGCGCCGGTCTGCGTCCGCCGCATTGTTCAGGGAAACCTTGCAGAAATACCTGCCCGGAGTGGCCGAAGCTGACCTTTGCAACCCGGATGATGGATATTCGGAAACATTCTTTCGGAAACTTGGGTTCTCGGAAGTGGATTCGCTGGATTTTTCGGATTTCGAAGGTGCGAGCATCGTTCAGGATCTCGCGGGGGATTTGCCTGAAAACCTGGTTGGTCGGTTTGACGTTATCTATGACGGTGGAACATGCGAGCACGTGTTCGACTTGCCGACCGCATACCGGAACATCGACAAGATGCTGAAGCCCGGGGGTGTGTTTATCGCACATTCGCCATCGAACAACTGGATCAATCACGGCTTCTATCAGATTTGCCCAGAGATCGTGTACGGCTTTTGGGTCAACGCCATGAACTATGAGGCTCTGAAATGTGTGTGGCAGCCGTTAAGGCCATATGCCGCCCGTGACGTGGTGAAGATGACGAATCCCAACAAGACAAAGAAACGTCCGCGACCGCTGGGATCTTTTGGTCCGGGATTGCCTGTCCTTCTGGATTATGTGGTTCGAAAACCTGTTGCCGGCACCAAGACAAGTGCAAGTGTGTCGCAAAGCGACTATGCCACGCGCTGGGAAAACACGCAGAAAGCTTAGAACCAAGTGCCGCAACGGACAATCCCTGACGGCCGCGGCATTCCCTGATCGCCACGGAATGCTCTGCTGTTCTGGCAAGTTAAGGGGGATGTATCGCTTGCGGCGGATCCAACGGAAAACGCCCGCCGGTTGGCGGGCGTTGAACCGGAAAACCCGGTTTCAGGTCATCTGCAAAAAAGCGCTTAGCGGCGGATGCCCAGCTTTTTGATCAGGTCCTGGTAACGTGCTTCTTCTTTGCCTTTCAGGTAGTCCAGCAGCTTGCGGCGCTGGGCAACCATCTTCAGCAGACCGCGACGACCGTGGTTGTCTTTCTTGTGGGTCTTGAAGTGCTCGGTCAAAGTGGTGATGCGCGAGGTCAGGATGGCAACCTGTACTTCAGGCGAACCGGTGTCGCCCTCTTTGGTTGCGAATTCTTTCATGACGCGTGCTTTTTCTTCAGCAGTGATCGACATCGGGGTCTCCTTCAAAGGTTAGAGTTGATGGCGCAGGCCGGGATGTCGTCCAGCACAGGCCCATGGAGAAAACCGCACCGATTCCGATGCGGATGGGCGCGTATAAGGGTATTTTCACCAAATGGCAAAGGGAATTTGCGGGTTCAGACCATCTGCCCGTACTGGGCCAGTTGCGCTTCGGTGATCAATTGAATGTCGGCCACCGTCATGCCTTGAGCCCCGTATACCTGCGCCACTTCCTGACCGTTGATCATCACCCGGGTCAGATTGGCGTTTTCAGCGTCAGGTTCCACCTCAATCTCCGGGTCGGCCTCATCCTCCCAGGTGACAAGCAGCTTGTCCTCACCGGGTTGGAATCCCATGACGGTCACGTCTTCGTCACCCGGGCTCAGCACGATGTCATCGGCGCCTTCACCACCGTTTACCACATCCCCGCCGCCTGCCACAATGGTGTCGTCACCGGCGCCGCCATTCAGGAAGTCCTTTTCGGCTGCGCCCTCTTCGATGCCAAAGACAAAGTCATCGCCGTCGCCGCCAAAGACCGTATCTTCACCTGCGCCACCGTTCAGGGCATCGTCTCCGAACCCGCCCTGCAACGCGTCATCATCCGCCCCGCCCGTCAGAGTATCGTCGCCCTGGCCGCCATAGAGCTCGTCTTCGCCTTCGCCGCCATCCAGGGTGTCGTCCCCGAAATGGCCGAACAGGGCATCGTCCCCCTCATTGCCGAACAGAATGTCGTTATCCGCCTCTCCGTGCAGAACATCATCACCCTGACCGCCCGAAATCGTGTCCGTACCTTCGCCCCCGTGCAGAACGTCATCGCCCTTGCCGCCGTCGATGGTATCATCGCCGCCAAACCCGTTGATCTGGTCAACACCGTCCTGACCGGTGATCTGGTCAGGGCCATCGCTGCCGGCAATCACCAGGTCTCCTTCGAATTCAGAGATTACGGTGCCAGTGGACTGGGTTTCGATGTCGGGATTCACCGGGTCTTCGACGTTTTCGCCAATCTCAAGAAACTCTCCGGTGTAGGGTTCCGCTTCCGGGGCCTCGTTGGGCCCGTCCTCTGAAACGTCCTCGTCTTCGATCAGCATATCGCTCATCGCGTATGCGGCACCGCCGATGGCGGCGAGTCCGATCAATCCGGCCAGAAACATGACACCTCTCCGATCGCAGAATGCTCCGAGGGTGAACATCCCATGCAATCGGCAATCGGGTCAAAGTCAAGTTATTGAAATGGTAAATACTTTATCACCATTGCTCGGGCTGTTGGCTGTAGGCGATATAAAGCGGGTGCTTGGGGTGACCGTCTTTGGTCAAGCCCAGATGGAACAGCGGCTGGCCGGTCCGGCGCAGCAGGGTTTCCACCGCCGGGCCCCGGTCCAGATGCGCACCATGGGTGCCCCAGGCGGCGATGACCTGATCAGCCCACCGAACACCTTCCAGAATGGCGGCGTCATTTTCCGGGCCTACCGGATCGGCAGCAGCGCGCATCTTGCGCGGATCGGTGTCGCGCCAGGCAAAGATGTTGGTCACCTGAAACGCGCCGAACCCCAGCGCCCGGGCACGACGTTCGCAGCGTTCAACCGTCGGGTCGTTCTGCACTTCGGTCGCGGTAGACGGGTTCAACATGACAAACAGCGCCTTGCGCCCTGCCGGGTCCCACACGCGGGTCAGGCTATAGCGGTATTTCTCGCAGTCGGAGTAAATGGCGGTCGAGGGCGCATCGCCCTTGGTGTGCGTTCGGGTGATCATGCCTTTCGCCTAACACGTGGTTCAGGCGGCGAACACCCGGCTGGGATGCAATTCGCCCGATTTGTAAACCCCCACGGCCACGGCCTTGCCATCCAGCGAGGCCCATACCTCGTCGCCGTATTCAACATCCGAGGCCAACACCATGCCTGGGTTGCCATTGCGCAGGCGGGTTGCGCCTTCGGGGGTGCATTTAAGCTCTGGCAGGTCGGACAGGCCGGCTTCCAGCGGGTGCAGATAGTCGTCCAACGCCGTGGTTTTTGCCATTTCGTCGATCTGTTCGATGCTCAACCCGTCTTCGGCCTCGAAGGGTCCGGACCAGATCCGGCGCAGTTCCCGGACGTGGCCGTGGCATCCCAGCGCTTCACCCAGATCGCGGGCGATCGAGCGGACATAACCGCCCTTGCCGCAGGTCATCTCCAACACCACGTGATCTGCGTCGGGGCGGTCGACAAGGATCAGTTCCTCGACCCAAAGAGGCCGGGCTGTCAGTTCCACGTCTTCGCCGTCGCGGGCCAGTTTATAGGCGCGCTGGCCGTCGATTTTCACGGCGGAAAACTTGGGCGGAACCTGCATGATGTCGCCCAGAAACGGGGTCAATGCTTGTTTGATGTCTTCATCCGACGGGCGGGCATCGCTTTCGGCAATCACTTCGCCCTCGGCATCGTCAGTGTTGGTGGCCTGGCCCAGACGGACAGTGAAGGTGTAGGCTTTCAGAGCGTCCGTGATGTAGGGAACGGTTTTGGTCGCCTCACCCAAAGCCACGGCCAGAACGCCGGTCGCTTCGGGGTCAAGCGTACCCGCATGGCCCGCCTTTTTGGCATCCATCGCCCAGCGCACCTTGTTGACCACAGCGGTCGACGTCATGCCCGCGGGCTTGTCCACCACCAGCCAGCCGGAAATGTCGCGACCCTTGCGTTTGCGTCCCATATAGCACCTTCAATCTTGCTGAGGCGCGCGACCTAGCGGATCGCCATCGTCCTGTCAATTTCAAGGTGCGTCTTCGACCACACCCACGATCGGCCCCAGCGAAAACCCGAGATCGGACCGATTGTTCGCGCGGTCATACATGCGAGAGATATTGCCATCGAAGAACAGCGCATTCGGAGTTTCCAGCACGTCGCGGAACAGACGGCCGAATTCGTGGAATGTGACGTAATCTTCGGAAATCGCGAACACCGCGCGGGTACCATCGGCGCTGGTGCCCACCCCGTTGCGCACATAGAGCGAAGTCGAATCGGGCAGGAACCGGGGGTGCAGGTCACCATCGATCACCAGCATCGGGCCGGATTGGCTGGCGAACCGGCAGTCGGGGGCCCGGTCGATGAAATCCAGCGTCTCGAACACGTCAGCGCGGCCCTCGCGGATGCAGAACACGCCGTTGGGCAGCAGGCCGAAGTTGCCGGGGCCGGGGTTGGAGATCACCCGCATGACCTCTTTGCCGTTCTCGACATAATGGCCGACGGGCGAACGGTCATCGTGGTACATGCCCGCGTTCATGGCAAAGGCCAGACGCTTGCCGCCGGGGGCCAGCGCCTCGTTCACCGACGAGAAATGCCCCAGCAGATCCCCGTTTTCGTCGTTGAGAAACAGGCGCAGGTCTTCGTTTTCCGCGTCGACCTCGCAGACGGTATAGCGCTTGTCATCATGGGTCAGCTTTTCGCAAGTGACCGCAGAGGCTTGTGCGGCCCAGACAACCGCGCCCAATGTGACGAATGCCCGGATCACTCGTCCAGATCGCGGCGCACCGCGTCCTGTTCGAACATGCGGCGGGTGTCGTCCAGACGGTCAAACGTGTCATCCAGGCGGAACCGAAGATCGGGCGAGAATTTCAGGCCGACCTTTTTGCCGACCATGCGCCGCAGTTCACTTTTGTTGCGGGCGAGCAGATCGATCACGTCCTCCTGCCCTTTGCCGCCCAAGGGCAGCACATAGGCGGTGGCGATTTTCAGATCGGGCGAGGTGCGCACCTCACCCACTGTGATCGACATGCGGTTCAGGTCGGGGTCGTGGACATCTCCGCGCGCCAGAACCTCGGACAGGGTGCGGCGGATCAGTTCGCCGACGCGCAGCTGTCGTTGGGATGGGCCGGGGCCATCGTGGAATTTGTTCTTTGCCATAATCCCCGATCTAAGCGCAAACCGGGGCTTTGCCAAGCGGGCGCGAACGGGGTAGGAGGCTTTGAGCAGTTTGCAGCAAGGGAATACCGCCATGACCCATATTCCGGGTATCGTCATCACAGGGGCTTCGGGCCGTATGGGGCAGATGCTGATCAAGACCGTAACCGACAGTGATCAGGCGCGTCTGGTCGGCGTGGTCGAGCGCACGGGGCATGACTGGGTCGGTCAGGATGTGGGCGAAGCCATGGGTGGCCAGGCGCTGGGCGTCAAAGTTACCGATGACCCGCTGGAAGCTTTTGCGCAGGCACAGGCGGTGATCGACTTTACCGCGCCCGAGGCGACGCTGGACTTTGCCGCTTTGGCCGCGCAGGCGCGTTGCGTGCATGTGATCGGCACGACCGGCATGACGGATGAGCAGATCGCCGCGCTGGAACCGGCCTCGCGCCACGCGGTGATCGTGCGGGCAGGGAACATGAGCCTTGGCGTCAACCTGCTGGTGCAACTGACCAAGAAAGTCGCGGCTGCACTGGATGAGGATTTTGATATCGAAATCATCGAAGGGCATCACCATCACAAGGTGGACGCACCATCCGGCACCGCGCTGATGCTGGGCGAGGCCGCCGCCGAGGGGCGTGGCGTCAAACTGTCGGATGTGGCCGACCGGGGGCGGGATGGCATCACCGGTGCGCGCAAGCGTGGTGACATTGGCTTCCACGCCATTCGCGGCGGAGACATCGTTGGTGAACATGACGTCCTGTTCGCCGCGCCCGGCGAGCGCATCGTTCTGCGCCATCTGGCCAGCGACCGCGCGATTTTTGCCCGCGGCGCGCTGAAGGCGGCGCTGTGGGGGCAGGGGAAGGCACCCGGCCAATATGACATGGTGGATGTGCTGGGGTTGTGAGCCATAGACGAAGCGGTCGCCGACGCTAAGCTTTGATTCATGAGGATTCGGCGCTCTGGACTGGCAACCGGCATTTTGCTTGCGGTGTTCTACCTGACACTGTTGCCATTCGTTGCGCATGGCGTTGGAATGATCGGCAAAGGCCTGTCGCAGGACGCTGCCCGGCACAGTTACTTGTTCGCTGATGGTGAGAATGTCGGCAATGCCGCGATGTTGGTACACATTCTGGCTGGTACTTTTCTGGTTGCACTCGTCCCGCTTCAACTGTTGAAGGGGCTGCGGCTCAAGTACAATCGATTTCACCGCATGTTGGGAGCCTGTCTGGTGGCGCTGGCATGGATCACCGGGCTGGCGGGCATGAGCTATATTCCCCTGCGCGGAACCATCGGTGGGCCGCTGATGTCTGCCGCCTTTTTTCTGTACGGGCTGTGTCTTTTCACGGCTGCGCTGATGGTGGCGCGCAGGGCTTTGGAAGGGGATCGCGCAGGCCATTGGGCATGGGGATTGCGGCTGTTCTGGCTGGCGTTGGGGTCGTGGCTTTACCGAGTCCACTATACGCTTTGGTATCTGCTGACCGGAGGGGTGGGGTCAGAGCCCGATTTCTCGGGCCCTTTTGATCTGGTGCAGAATTTCGCGTTCTTTGTGCCTTATCTGCTGGCCGTGCAGATCTGGATTGCGCGCCGGCGCCAGAGGCATCAGGGGGCGTTGGTCACAAATCCCTGACTTTGTCCGCCCGCAGCGGGCAGGCCAGATAAACGCCGAACTCTTTGCCGATATCGGCGCTGACCCGCGCGTGGACCCGGCCCTGACGATCCAGAAAACGCTGGTTGTCCTCGACCGGGAAAATCCCCTCGTGCCAGATGCCGGGATGGATATAGAGCCCCTTTGACCCGTCACACCAGAATGCCACCACCTTGTCCGGGGTCAGATTGTCGCCAGGCAGGGCCGCGGGCACGATGAAGGGCTTGTTGTCCAGCGGCCAGAACATCTGCCCGCCATCGGGGTGATAATTCATATGCCACAGCAACACCTGATCCCGCGGGGCCGTTTGCCGGTCGGTTTGCGCGTGCTGAGGGTCGGCGGACCAACCCAGCACGTAATGGCCTTTGACCGCCTCGTTCTCACCGTAAAGCACGTCACCCTGCCAATCGCATTTGAACGTGCCTTCAACCCAGCCGCCTTCGTCACCCGTGCCGTCGTCAATCGGTCGCCAGCCCTGCTGCGGCCAGCGTACGATCTCGATTTCAAAGGTCTCGGGGTCGTCGACCAAACAGCCGTACCCCCTAACCGTGTTGTCCGTCGCCCGGATCAGGGGAACCTCGTGCCACGGCAGGGATGGCTTGGAACTGGCCTCGAAGATGTACTCGGGTGCAGTCATGATGCCTCCAGGTGCTTGTCGACCATGCGCTGCACCATCGGTGCGAAATGGGCGAAATCCGGTGTCTCCATGTCCGCCCGTTTGCCGGCCTCATCCAGGTACCGGACTTGAATGATCTCTTTCAGGTTTGGATTGGATTCGAAGGCGGCGACTTCTTCGGCGCTCATCGGGCCGCCTTGCAGTTCCAAGGTATGGACCGAGGCGGCAGAGAGGCGGTTGAAATATTCGGGCTTGGTGGCGCAGAGATACCGTTTGGCGGCCACGTGATAGCGGCAGCAATCGGTGATGACCGAAGGGAAGAACTGTTCCAGCACCTCAGCACCCGCATCCTCGTGGTGGCGGTCTTCGGTATCATCGGGGTGGTAGGTTCCGAATTCGGACGTGAAATGGCCGATATCATGCAACAAGGCGCCGACGATGATCTCTTCAGGCTGGCCGTTCTGTTCGGCGATGGTGGCGCCTTGCAGCATGTGCTGGGCCATGGTGACGGGTTCGCCAAGATATTCTTCACCGCCGCGGCGTTCGAAGATATCCCCGATGAAGGCGACGATATTGTCCCGGTTCAGGGTCGAGAAATCGGGCTTCATTCCGCTGCCTCCGGCTGCGTCATCTTCATCGCCGCCAGTGTGGACAGCAGCCCGTCCTTGTCGGCATAGCATCCCTGCAACCAGCGCGAACCGGCACCGGAATAGCCCAGCCGTGCATGCAGGACACGGGTGTTGTCGACGATGAAACTTTCGCCCGGCTCCAGTTTGAACGACACGCCCATGGCCGGGTCGTCGATGATCTCGCCCAGTTGGCGGTAAGCCGCGTAATAGGCTTCCATCCTGTCGAAAGGCACGTCCACGAATGGCGCTGAGGAACGGTTGTTGAAGCGAATGCCAACCAGTTCTCCATCCGGCGACAATTCGATCATCGGACGGCGAGACCGCAGGCAGACACCGTCTGACCCCTTATATTCAAACCGCGCCGGGTAGCCTGCCAGCAGCGCAAAACCTTCGGGGTTCTGCGCACGCAGTTTTTCGGCAGCGCGAAAGCCGTCGACCACGATCGAGTCGCCGCCTTCGGCGCTGTTTTCCAGACAATAGAGAATTTGCAGCGTCGGCACAGGGTCGCGATAGGGGTTGTCGGTGTGGGCCTGCAAGCCAAGCCCGGTATAGGCGAGGTTGGTCGGGTTCACTTCCGTCCGAACCTCGAAATAAGGGCCATAGTTGGTTTCGCGGACATAGCCGAACAGGTCGGCCACTTTCAAAAGCGATTCTGGTTCGGTAGGCCCGCCCGTCAGCTTGGCAAAGCCGTAACTCGCCACAGACGCCAGCCAGTTGCGTTTGGCCGCAGGGCTGGCATGAACCTCGTTCCAATCGCCAGAGGGTGCGGCGATCCCGCCTTCCCAGGTGATGATGCCGGGGGCGGTGCGGCCCAGCGTATCGTCCCGTTTGCAATCATAGTTGTGTTCGATCAGCCATTCGGCCGGGAAGGTAACGGTTTTGTCTTCGGGCTGGAACGTGACCTGAAGGCCGCCCGCGACAACCTCGGCTGAACTGACCGAGATGTCAGCAGGGATATCGCCGATGGTGATCAGCCGCTGGCCGTTGCCCGGGGCGCGGGTTTCCGGGTCCAGCGCGTTGTCGCGCAACCAGACGGCGTGAAAGCGGGCTTGCGTTCCTGTGTCGAACGCGACGGTGACGATCGAAGTGTCATGGGTGGCGGTGCGCAGCATTTGGGGTCTCCTGTTCGGCGCGAGCTTTGGTTGAGCAGATACGCCGTTCATGGCATTACGACAATTAATCCTTATTTCGGCTGAGGCTTGGAAAATCTAATGGCTAAGAAAAAGATCGGGCTACCGCCACTGGACTGGCTGCGCGTGTTCGAGGCCGCGGGGCGTCTTGGTGGGTTCTCGGCAGCAGCCAAGGAATTCGGGCTGACGCAGGCCGCTGTCAGCCAGCGGATCGGCAACCTCGAAGCCTGGCTGGGCCGATCCTTGTTCGTGCGCGAGGCGCGGGGCGTGTCGCTGACGGTCGAAGGTGAAAGCTATCTGCCTTTGGTGCAGGACAGCCTTCGCGCGCTGGAGCGCAATACCGAAGACCTGTTTGGCAAATCCCCGCGCGAGTTGCGCGTGGCCGGCTTGTCGTCGAACATCCACGCACTGGTTCTGCCGGCGCTGACCCGGTTTCACGAGATGCAGCCAGGGGTTCGGGTGATGACCGACTCGGTCGCGCGCCGGTCGTCTTTGGACGAAGAACGAACCTGGCTGCAAATCCGATATGGTCGGGGCATCTGGGCCGGGCGTGATGCCGCCCTGATCGCGCCTGAGGTCCTTGCCCCCATGGCGCCGCCGGGTGTCGACTGGGGCGCCCAATTGATTGACCTGCGCGGAGAACGCCCCGGCTGGAGAGAGTGGAGCCAGAAAAACGGCCAGCAGGACCTGCCGCAATCAAAAATCAGTTTTGATTCGATGGAACATGCGATTTCGGCTGCGCAGCGCGGCATGGGTGTGGTTTTGGGATCGGTGCCCTTGGCCCTTGCCGACTTGCAAGAGGGTCGGTTGCGGCGGCTGGATTTACCCGAATTGCACACCAAAGACGGGTACTGGCTGACCTGGCCTGAAGACCGGGCGAAGTCCAGAAAACAACGGGCGCTGATCGAGGATTTCCTCAAGGCGCTGCGTGGTTGACCGTTCAGAAATCGATGGCGATGCCCTTCTTTTCCCAGTCACCGTAGCGGGCCGGGTCCGGTCCGTCTCGGCCACCCAGCTCTTTTGGCAATTCCCGGGCCTCGGCTTTGGCTTTGCGGCGGCGTTCTTCCGCTTCGGCCAGGGCGCGCTGGGCGGCGGGGGGCAAGTCTTTGCGGTCGTCACTCATGACATCGGGTTCCTTTCCTTGCGCAGTCTTGATATACGCCCGCGTCCGCTATTGGCAATGCGGGCGCAGGTCACATGAAGGCGGTACCATGTCTAACAGCGCGACAGCAGCACGGCGCAGCGCAATCTATCTTCTGGATCAGGTTCTGGGCGAAGGTCGCCTGCTGGCCGAGTGTCTGGCGGCGGGCGCAGTGGATCGGTTGGAACCCGAGGATCGCGCGCGTGCCCAGCGACTGGCGTTGGAAACACTGCGTGGGATGGAACGGGCCGACCGCCTGCTGGCCAACCACCTGAACCGAACACCCGCTCTGACGGTCCACAACGCGCTGAGACTGGGTGCGGTCGAACTTTGCAACGGCGAAGCCGCCCATGGCGTCGTCAATTCCATGGTCGAGATCGTCAGCCGTTCGCGCAAGCATGGTCGCCTCAAGGGGTTGGTGAATGCCGTTCTGCGCAAGGTTGCGGCAGAAGGCCCCGAGGCGTGGCCGAAGATGCGCGTTCCGCGTTTGCCGGACTGGTTGCGTGAACCGCTGATCGCAGCGTGGGGCACGGATGCCGTTACCGGAATGGAGCAGGCACATTTCGCGGGTGCGCCACTGGACCTTACCTTGAAACCCGGGGCGGAAGGCCCTTCAGGCGAGATCCTTCCGACCGGGTCGGTGCGGTTGCACGATGCGGGTCAGGTCTCGACCCTGCCGGGGTACAAGGCCGGAGACTGGTGGGTGCAGGATGCGGCGGCCGCATTGCCGGTTCGCGTTCTGGCCCCGAAGTCGGGCCAGAAAGTGCTGGATCTGTGTGCGGCGCCGGGTGGGAAAACGATGCAGCTTGCGGCCGCAGGGGCTGATGTCACGGCGCTAGACGTGTCGGAATCACGGATGGAACGGGTGCGCGAGAACCTTGCAAGGACCGGCCTCAGGGCGAAGGTCATCGTGGGCGATGCGCTGGAACACGAAGACCGGTACGACGCGATCCTGCTGGACGCGCCGTGCTCGGCCACGGGTACGATTCGCAGGCATCCTGACTTGCCGTTTGCCAAGGACGGTTCGGAATTCGGCGGCCTGATCGAGCTCCAGACGCGCATGTTAGCCCATGCGTGGGGCTTGCTCAAACCCGGTGGGCGTCTGGTCTATTGCACGTGTTCCCTGCTGCCGGACGAGGGGGAAGTTCAGGTTGAAGAGGCGCTGGGCATGTATTCGGACATGAGCGTGGATCGCGACGCGCTGAACGTACCCGGTGTCGAAACGGATTGGATCACCGAAGAAGGCGGCTTGCGATTGCGACCGGATTATTGGCCGGATCGGGGTGGTATGGACGGGTTCTATATCGCGTGTCTGACCAAATCCGTCTGAACGCACGCTTTTCGGTGACTTGACGATCGGCGCGGTCTATCGTTGGGTCTCAAGCGCCAGCAGAGCGCAAGGGGCAGAGTAACACGCGTCATGTCGAATTTAGACACCATGGCCAGTCGGTGGATGCGGTTTAAGAACCGTTTCTATGCGCGCCTGAGCCAGCGGCAAAAGGCGGTCACAGGGTTTGTTGCGCAACCGGATCCGCGCTCGGTGGGTTCGTTCGCACGTGGCCGGCAACTGGTTGCCGGAAATCTGTTGTTCGCGGGCTATCTGGTCGAGGCCGAAGATACCGGGCTTTGGGACGTCACCGCCCCCAGTGCCGGCTTTGACGAAGAACGTCACGGCTTTGCGTGGCTGGATGATCTGGCGGCGGTCGGAGACATGCGTGCGCGGGAAAAGGCGCAGCGCTGGGTGTGGGGATGGATCGAATCTCATGGCCGCGGGCAAGGGCCCGGCTGGGCGCCTGATCTGACCGGGCGTCGGGTGATGCGCTGGATCAACCATGCGCTTTTTCTGCTGCGAGGGGCGGATGAAAAACAAAGCAAACTGTTTTTCCGCTCGCTGGCCCAGCAAACATGGTTCCTGTCCAAACGCTGGCATGCCGCGACCCCGGGACTGCCCCGGTTCGAGGCGCTGGCCGGACTGGTGCAGGCCGGGCTGGCGCTGGAGGGGCTGGAGCGAATGGCCGACCCGGCCCTGCGCGCCCTGGCCGGGGAATGCGACCGTCAGGTGGATGCGCAGGGCGGAATTCCAACCCGCAATCCGGAAGAATTGCTCGAGGTATTCACGCTGCTCAGCTGGACTTCGGCTGCGCTGAATGATCTTGGTCGCGGGACGCCTGCCGCTCAGGCCAATGCGATCAAACGGATCGCGCCGACCCTGCGCAGCCTGCGCCATGCGGATGGGGCCTTGGCGCGGTTCCATGGCGGTGGGCGCGGTGTCGAAGGGCGACTGGAACAGGCCCTTGCGCAAAGCGGCGTCAAGCACAAGGCAGCGACCGAACTGCCAATGGGCTATGCCCGTTTGTCTGCGGCGCGCACCACGGTGATCGTGGATGCCAGCATACCGCCGTCGGGGGCGGCCTCGTACAATGCGCATGCCTCTACTCTGGCGTTCGAGCTGACCTCGGGGCGGCGGCCGCTGATCGTGAATTGCGGGTCGGGGGCCAGTTTCGGGCTGGAATGGCGCCGCGCAGGACGGGCGACGCCGTCGCACTCGACGCTTTGCCTGGATGGGTTCTCAAGCGCCCGGCTGGCCAAACCGGTGCCGGGGCGTGAAGCGCAGGCGCTGGTGGACGCACCACAGGAGGTGCCCGTTGATTTCGAGGATGCGTTCGAGGGCATCCGCTTCATGGCGGGGCACGATGGATACGCAAAGGTCTTTGGTCTGACCCATGCGCGGACCTTTGAGTTGCGATTTGACGGGCGCGAGCTGACGGTCGAGGATATTCTGCTGACGGCGACCGACAAGGCAAAGCGTCAATTTGACAAGGCGATGGACGCTTCGGGCCTCAAAGGCATTGGCTATGACATCCGGTTTCACCTGCATCCGGATGTCGATGCGGCGCTGGATTTGGGCGGGGCGGCAGTGTCGATGGCGCTCAAAAGCGGTGAAATCTGGGTTTTCCGACATGACGGCGTTGGAAAATTGTCCGTCGAGCCAAGCGTTTACCTTGAAAAAGGGCGTTTGAAGCCACGCGCGACAAAACAGATCGTTCTATCCGGGCGCGCAATGGAGTATGCGACGCGCACCCGGTGGACTCTGAGCAAGGCACAGGACACAGCCTATGCCGTGCGCGATACGCACCGGGACGAGCCCGAGTTAGACTGACGCCAAAAGGACCTTTGGACCCATGACCGATCTTCACCCCGTGCGCCGCGCGTTGCTTTCCGTATCCGACAAAACCGGGCTGATCGAGCTGGGCAAGGCGCTGGCCGAACGCGGGGTCGAGCTGCTGTCGACCGGCGGCACGGCCAAGGCGCTGCGCGATGCAGGGCTTGCGGTGAAGGATGTCAGCGAGATCACCGGCTTCCCCGAGATGATGGATGGCCGGGTCAAGACCCTGCACCCGATGGTGCATGGCGGGCTGCTGGCCCTGCGCGACAACGACACCCATGTTGCAGCCATGAACGAACACGGCATCGGTGCAATCGATCTGTTGGTTGTGAACCTGTATCCGTTTGAAGCAACCGTGGCCAAAGGCGCAGGTTACGATGAGTGCGTCGAGAATATCGACATCGGCGGTCCGGCGATGATCCGCGCGGCGGCCAAGAACCATGCGTTCGTAAATGTGGTCGTGGATGTTGAAGACTACGAAAAACTGCTGGGCGATATGGATCAGCACGACGGCGCGACCTGTCCGAAATTCCGCCGCAAGCTGGCGCAGAAAGCCTATGCCCGTACCGCCGCCTATGACACGGCAGTGTCCAACTGGCTGGCCGATGCGCTGGAGCTTGAAGCCCCCAAGCGCCGCGCGTTTGCCGGTGAATTGAAACAGACCTTGCGCTATGGCGAGAACAGCCATCAGCAGGCCGCGTTCTACACCGACGGCACCAATCGGCCCGGTGTAGCGACCGCGATCCAGCATCAGGGCAAGGAACTGAGCTACAACAACATCAATGACACGGATGCGGCCTTTGAACTTGTGGCCGAGTTTGACCCCCCTGAGGGCGCCGCCTGTGCCATCATCAAGCACGCCAACCCCTGCGGTGTGGCCAAGGGTGCAACCCTGCTTGAGGCCTACAAGGCGGCATTCGATTGCGACCGCACCTCGGCCTTTGGCGGGATCGTGGCGTTGAATCAGCCCCTGGACGCCGAAACCGCGCAGGAGATCACCGGGATTTTCACCGAAGTCGTGATCGCTCCCGGCGCATCGGATGAGGCCAAGGCAATCTTTGCCGCCAAGAAAAACCTGCGCCTGCTGACAACCGAAGCTTTGCCGGATGTGGCCGCCGGCGGGAAAACCGTGCGTCAGGTGGCTGGCGGGTTGCTGGTGCAGGACAAGGACAACGGCTTTGTCGGCTTGGATGATCTGAAGGTTGTGACCAAGAAGGCCCCGACCGACGAACAGATGCGTGACCTTTTGTTCGCGTGGAAAGTGGCCAAACACGTCAAATCCAACGCCATCGTCTATGTCAAAGACGGCGCCACCGTCGGCGTCGGCGCGGGCCAGATGAGCCGTGTGGACTCGGCCCTGATCGCCGCCAAGAAAGCCGAGCGCATGGCCGACGCGCTGGGCTTGGCCCAACCGTTGACCATCGGCTCTGCCGTGGCCTCGGACGCGTTCTTCCCCTTCCCTGACGGGCTGATGGAAGCGGCCGAGGCAGGTGCAACCTGCGTCATTCAACCGGGCGGATCCATGCGGGATGACGAAGTGATCGCCGCTGCGGATGAGGCCGGATTGGCCATGGTCTTCACCGGCATGCGCCATTTCCGTCACTGATGCGGTCACGCCTGCTTCTCTGGGCGGCCCTGGCCGCCTTTGCGATCGATCAGATCAGCAAATATCTGGTCGTTCATGTCATGCGCGTGGCCGATCAGCCCGGCGGCATTGATGTTGTGCCACCGCTTCTGGTGTTCAAATACGGCGAGAACCGGGGAATCAATTTCGGCCTGTTCCAAGGAAATTCGGAGGCTGCGCGCTGGGTTCTGATCGGTATTTCCGTGGCGATCTGTGTCGGCGTGCTTGTCTGGCTCAGCCGCGCAGCCCATTCGGGGCTGATGCTGTTTTGCGGCGGCCTGCTGATCGGCGGTGCGCTGGCGAATGTGGTGGATCGGGTTCTTTACGGCTTTGTTCTGGATTTCCTGAACATGTCCTGTTGCGGCATCAACAATCCGTTTGTTTTCAACCTCGCAGATGTCTTCATATTTGCAGGAGCCATCGGGCTGGTGCTGTTTGACGGCAAAAAGGCCTCGTGACGCGCGGAATGATATGCGATAAAAGCGCCTGAAACAGGCTGGAGACACCAATGCGGATGCCGCGCGCCCTATTTGTTTTGACTGTTGCCGCTGCGGTTGCGGCGTGTTCGAATCCCGGTTTGCGGGATCTGGCGCCTCCGGGCCCGGGGCCGGATGAGTTTTCGGTGCTGCCGGTCAAGCCGCTGACCCAACCTCAGGACTATGCGTTCTTGCCTGCACCCACGCCGGGTGGCGCGAATCTGACGGATCCGAACCCAAATGCCGATGCGGTGGCTGCGCTGGGCGGCAATGCTGCTGCGCTGAATCCGAACGCGTCTGTGCCATCCTCGGATGCAGCGCTTGTCACGGCTTCCAGTCGATATGGTGTTTCTCCCGATGCGCGGCAGGTGGTCGAGGCTGATGACGCCGCGTTCCGCAAACGCCGGGGGCGCTGGACCGGCCTGCGTCTGTTCCCGGTCGACCGCTATGGTCAGGTTTACGAAAAACAATCGATCGATCCGTTCGCGGAAACGGAAGCCGCCCGTCGGGCCGGGATCGAAACCCCTTCTTCGCCGCCGGGTGAATAATTCTTAACTTTCCGTCATCGGGCTTGAACCCGGGCCGCGTCACCGTAGTTTGAATACCAGAAACGAAACGGAGGATGCCCTATGGTTCGGGCCCTGGCCTTGTCGGCTGCCCTGATCGCTGCCGCCCCGGTATTTGCCGAGGACGGGAAAGAAGCGGTCACCACATTCACATTGGACAACGGCATGGATGTCGTCGTGGTCGAAGACCACCGTGCCCCGGTCGTGCAGCATATGGTCTGGTACCGGGCCGGATCCGCTGATGAGCCGATCGGATCATCCGGCGTGGCGCATTTCCTGGAACACCTGCTGTTCAAAGGCACCGACACGCTGGCCCCGGGAGAGTTCTCTGCCACCGTTGCTGCCAATGGCGGCAATGACAACGCCTTCACGTCGTATGACTACACCGCCTATTTTCAGCGTGTCGCCGCCGACAGGCTTGAGCTGATGATGCGGATGGAATCCGACCGGATGCGGAACCTCCGGCTGAGCGAAGAGGACATTCTGACCGAACGCGACGTGATTCTCGAGGAACGCAACCAGCGCACCGAAAACAACCCGCGCGCCCTGTTCGGCGAACAGATGAGCGCGGCCCAGTATCTGAACCACCGCTACGGCGTGCCGATCATCGGCTGGATGCACGAGATGGAGGATCTGGACATGGAGGACGCGCTGTCGTTCTACCAGACCCATTATGCGCCCAACAACGCCATTCTGGTGGTCACGGGCGATGTCGATCCCGCTGAAGTCCGCTCGCTTGCCGATCAGTATTACGGTGTGATTCCCGCCAACCCGGACCTGCCCGAGCGGGTTCGGTCCCAAGAGCCGCCGCAAACGGCCGAGCGTCGCCTGACCTTCAAAGACCCGCGCGTGGCCCAGCCTTACGTTCAGCGCAGCTATCTGGCCCCGGAACGCGATCCGGGCGAACAGGAAAAAGCGGCGGCTCTGTTTCTGCTGGCCGAGTTGCTGGGCGGCAGCACGACGTCTTACCTGAACGAAAAGTTGCAGTTTGATCAGCAAAAGGCCGTCTATGCCGGAGCGTTCTATCGCGGTGTTTCGCTGGATGACACGACCTTTGATCTGATCGTCGTTCCGGCCGAGGGTGTTTCCCTGCAAGAGGCTGAAGACGCCATGGACCAGGCCGTGGCCGACTTCATCGCCGAAGGTGTGAACGAAGACGATCTTGAGCGCATCAAGATGCAGCTGCGCGCCGCCCAGACCTATGCGCGCGACAACGTGGACGGCATCGGCAACCGCTATGGCCGGGCCCTGACCAGCGGCCTGACGGTCGAAGATGTTCAGGCCTGGCCCGAAATTCTTCAGGCCGTGACCGGGGATGAGATCATCGCCGCGGCCCGCGAAGTTCTGCAACCCGAGGCATCGGTCACAGGTTGGCTGATGCGCGATGACGAGGTGACGCAATGAAACGGTTTGTTGCAACGCTGATTGCCTGCCTGGTCGCCCTGCCGGCTTTGGCCGAGATCGAGATCGAAGAAGTGACCTCGCCCGGTGGTATCAAAGCCTGGCTGGTCGAGGATCATTCCATCCCATTCACCGCGCTGGAGTTGCGGTTCCGTGGTGGCACGTCGCTGGACGACCCTGACAAACGCGGCGCGGTCAACCTGATGAGCGGGCTGATCGAAGAAGGCGCGGGCGACATGGATGCGCGGACCTATGCCCGCGAGCTGGAGGCTCTGGCGGCTTCGTTCCGATACAATGCCGGCGACGATTCAGTTTCGATTTCCGCGCGTTTTCTGTCCGAAAACCGGGATGAAGTGGTCGATTTGCTGCGCACGACGATCCACGAACCGCGTTTTGATCAGGATGCGGTTGACCGCGTGCGCGCGCAGGTTCTGTCGGGCCTGCGCTCGGACCAGACTGACCCGAACGAACTCGCAGGCCTCACCTTTGCGCAGATGGCCTACGGCGATCACCCCTACGGATCCGAGGGGAAAGGCACCATCGAAAGCGTCTCGGCCCTGACCCGCGATGACGTGGTCGCGGCTTACGAAGGCGTGTTCGCCAAGGATCGTCTGTACGTGGGGGCCGTCGGCGATATCACGGCTGAGGAACTGGGTACCCTGCTTGATACCCTGCTTGGCGACTTGCCGGACATCGGCAAGCCCATCCCGGGCAAGGCCGAGGTGAACATTCCCGGCGGCGTCAGTGTTGTCGAATTCGACACGCCTCAGTCCGTGGCATTGTTCGGTCAGGCCGGGATTGATCGGGATGACCCGGATTTCTTTGCGGCCTTCGTTCTGAACCACATTCTTGGCGGGGGCGGGTTTGAAAGCCGGCTGATGCAGGAGGTGCGCGAAAAGCGCGGCCTGACCTATGGGGTCGGGACCTATCTGGTGCCCAAGGATCTGGCTTCGGTCTATCTCGGGTCCGTGTCCTCGGCCAATGACCGTATCGCCGAAGCCGTCGACGTAATTCGCGATGAATGGGCGCGCGCGGCCACTGAGGGTGTGACGCAAGAGGAACTTGACGACGCCAAGACCTATCTGACCGGCGCCTATCCGCTGCGGTTCGATGGCAATGGTCAGATTGCCTCGATCATGGTCGGAATGCAGATGGAAGGCCTGCCGATCGACTATATCGCCACCCGCAATGACAAGGTGAACGCGGTGACATTGGAAGATGTCAACCGCGTTGCTGCCGAACTGCTTGACCCGGACGGTCTGCACTTTGTCGTCGTTGGCAAGCCGGTGGGCCTGGAAACAACGAACTGAACCTTTCGGGGGTAAGCTGCGGCTTACCCCTTTTTCATGCTGCGCAGCATGTCTCCCATCATCTGGCCGAACTGGCCCGAGCCGCGCTGATACAACGCCCCGTCCACCGCCAGAACCGTACCGCTGATATAGCTGGCCATGTCCGAGGCCAGAAACAGGCAGGCATTGGCTACGTCCTGCGGGGTGCCCCAGCGGCCCAGCGGCACGTCCCGGCGCAGCTGCTCGCCCGCGTCTGGGGTGGGGGCCAGCCGTTTCGCGCCTTCGGTGCCCTCGATGAAGCCCGGCACCACCGAGTTCACCCGGATGCCTTCCACACCCCATTCCATCGACAGGGTGCGGGTGATCTGATCGACGCCCGCCTTGGCGGCACAGACATGGGCCTGGCCCTCGTAGGGCAGGTAGGATTGCGGCGCCGAGATGTTGATGATGTTGCCGCCGGGCCGTTTCAGATAGGGATAGGCGCCTTTCAGCACATGCACGGTGCCCATCAGGTCGATTTCGACCACGGTGCGGAAGGCGTTGGCCGACATTTCCGCCATCAGCGCCGGGAAGTTGCCCGCCGCCCCCGAAACCAGCACGTCGAAATCGCCGAGCGCCGCGTGGAACTGTTTCAGCCCCTCCGCGACCGCCTCGGCATCACGCACGTCAAAGGCCGCGCCGATCGCCTCGGCCGCGCCTGCCGCCTTCAGCGCAGCGACGGTGTCATCCACCTTGTCCTGCGAGCGGCTGGCCACGGCCAGTTTCGCGCCCGAGGCCGCGAAGGCCTCGGCGATGCCCCGGTTGATGCCACTGGTGCCACCGATGACGATGACGGTTTTTCCCGAAAAATCCATGTAGGCCTCCCTTGGCGGGAGCCCTACTCGCCGTAGGGCACCCAGATGTTCTTCACTTCGGTCGAAGCCTGAAGGAAGCGGCGGGAATGGTCCATGCCCCAATCGAATGCCGTCGCGTTATTCACCCAGGTCCGTTTCAGGTTCCCGGCCGAGACGACCTCGATCTGCGCCGACAGGTCCGTCGATGAGAACGACCACACCGCGTCCACGTTCAGGTGCGAGGCCAGCGGTTTGGCCAGTTCCGCGTGGCTGCCCGTCAGGATGTTGACCACGCCTGCGGGCACGTCCGAGGTGTCCAGCACCTGATAGAAATCGGTCGCCGCCAGCGGGTAGGGCTCGGACGCCACCAGAACCACCCGGTTGCCCATCGCGATCGCCGGGGCCATGGCCGAGACCAGACCCAGCAGCGGCGCCTCGTCGGCGCAAAGCGCGCCGATCACGCCCACCGGTTCCTTCATCGCAATCGCCACGCCGCGGATTGGAACGCCATGTACCTGACCATCATACTTGTCGGCCCAGGCGGCGGCGGTGAACAGGCGCTGGATCGAGGCTTCGACCTCTTTCGCACCGTCCTTGCGACCGGTCATGGCGTCGATACGCGCGGCGAACTCGTCAGCACGGGCCGAGAGGTTCTCGCCGATATAGTACAGGATCTGCGCGCGCAGATGGCCGGTGGTCTTGGACCAGCCTTTTGCACCCGCCGCCGCCTCAACCGCGTTGCGCACGTCCTTACGGTTGGCCAGTCCCACATGGCCCAGCAACCCCGCCTTGCCCCAGACCGGTTTCGAATATCCACCATCGGGTCGCGCCTGCTTGCCGCCGACATACATCTTGGCGGTGCGATCAATCGGGTCGATCGGTGCCCCTTCGCCCATGGCTGCCTCGACCTTTGTCAGCGGCTTGGCCTTTCCCTTAGGTCTGGTATACGCGGCCAGCCCTTCCCAGCCGCCTTCGCGGCCAAAGCCGCTTTCGCGCACGCCGCCAAAGCCCGCGGCCGCGTCGAACAGGTTGGTGGCATTGACCCAGACCACGCCCGCGACCAGCTTGGGTGCGATGTCCAGCGCAAGGTTGACGTTTTCGGTCCAGACCGTGGCCGCCAATCCATAACGGGTGTTGTTGGCCAGCTCGACCGCCTCGGCCGGGGTGCGGAAGGTCGACGAGACCAGAACCGGGCCGAATATCTCCTCCTGCATCAACGGGTCCGAGGTTTCGAGCCCGGTGATCAGCGTTGGCGGGTAGTAGCAGCCATTTGCGGGCAATTCGCAGGCAGCCTGATGCACATGGCCCACCGTATTGCTGTCGACCATGGAGGTGATCGTCTGCAACTGAACCGGATCCACCACGGCACCCACGTCGATGCATTTGTCCAGCGGGTTGCCGATGCGCAGCGTGTCCATGCGGGCGCGCAGCTTGGCATAGAAGCGCTCGGCAATGCCCTCTTGCACCAACAGGCGCGAGCCCGCGCAGCAGACCTGGCCCTGATTGAACCAGATCGCATCGACCAGACCTTCGATGGCCGAATCGATGTCGGCGTCGTCAAAGACGATATAGGGCGACTTGCCGCCCAGCTCGAGCGTGAGGGACTTGCCCGACCCGGCGGTGGCCTCGCGGATGCGGCGACCCACTACGGTCGAGCCGGTAAAGGCGATCTTGTCCACGTCTGCGGCCACGATCATCTCGCCCACCGCGCCGTCGCCGGTGACGATGTTGACCACGCCCTTGGGCAGGCCAGCCTGCATGCAGATATCGGCAAACAGCAGCGCTGTCAGCGAGGTGTATTCGGCCGGTTTCAGAACCACCGTGTTGCCCATGGCCAACGCTGGGGCCACTTTCCACGCCAGCATCAGCAGCGGGAAGTTCCACGGGATGATCTGGCCGCAGACCCCCAGCGCCTGTGCGTCGGGCAGCTCGGTTTCCATCAGCTGGGCCATTCCCGCGTGATAGTAGAAATGCCGCTGCACCAGCGGAATGTCGATGTCGCGCGATTCCCGGATCGGCTTGCCGTTGTCCAGCGCTTCCAGCACTGCGAACAGGCGGGCATGCTTCTGTATCAGCCGCGCGATGGCATAGAGGTATCGGGCGCGGGCGGGGCCGCCCAGCTTTTCCCATTTGGGCTGGGCCTTGCGGGCGGCGGCAACGGCGGCGTCCACATCGGCCTGTGTGGCCTGGGTCAGCTTGGCCAGAACCTCGCCCGTGGCCGGGTTGCGGCTTTCAAGCCCTTTGCCCGGTTTGGTGAAGGTGCCGTCGATGAAATGGCCGAACGTGTCGCCCTGATCGACCAGCCATGCCAGGGCCTCGGCGGCGCTTTCCGGGGCGGGTCCGTATTCCATGGTCTCGAAAATCTCTTTGACTGTCATTTTTCCTGTCCTCAGCCCATCGGGTGCCGGTAGCCGGCCGAGTATGCCCCGGTGACGAAATGTTCCAACTGCCGCTCGATATCGCCCAGCAGGGACGACGCGCCGAACCGGAACAGGTCGGGTTGCAGCCAGCGGTCGCCCAGCTCGTCCTTGATCAGCGACAGGTAGACCAGCGCATCCTTGGCCTTGGAAATCCCGCCCGCGGGCTTGTAGCCCACGCGATAGCCGGTGCGGTCATAATAGTCACGGATCGCGCGGATCATCACCAGCGACACGGGCAGGGTGGCGTTGACGCTTTCCTTGCCGGTCGAGGTCTTGATGAAATCGGCCCCCGCCATCATGCAGACCAGCGAGGCACGCGCCACGTTACGCAGGCTGCCCAGCTCGCCCGTGGCCAGGATGGCCTTTACATGCGCCTCGCCGCAGGCGTCGCGGAATGCCTTCATCTCGTCATAGAGCGCCTGCCAGTCGCCTTTCAGGACATGGCGGCGCGAGATCACGATGTCGATCTCTTCGGCCCCGGCCTTCACGCTTTCGTCGATCTCGGCCACGCGCAGGTGAAAGGGCGACAGGCCCGCCGGAAAGCCGGTGGAGACGGCCGCGACCGGAATGCCGGTGCCTGTCAGCGCATCCACCGCCGTTTCGATCATGTCATGATAGACGCAGACCGCGCCGGTGGTGATCGGCGGCATGTCCAGCGCCTTCAGCAGGGCGGGCGACACCGGCTGGCGGGCCTTGGAGCACAGGCGGCGCACGCGGCCCTCGGTGTCATCGCCTGACAGGGTGGTCAGGTCGATCATGGTGATTGCCTTCAGCAGCCACGCGGCCTGATGTTCCTTTTTCACCGACCGGCGCCCGGGCAGGGTCGCGGCCCGGCGTTCAATGGCCGAGGTGTTGGCCTGCACGGCGCGCACCCAGTCCAGGTCCAGATCCATGCCGGGATTCCGGGCTTCGGTCACTTGCGGCAGATGCGCGGTGCGCACGGGGCTTTCTGAGCTCTGCGTATCCATTGTCACGTCCTTTGGGAGGTTTGCGACAAAATCGCACGGGAGACCGGGGAATGGAAGATGCAGGCGGGCAATGTTTGGATAATTTTTGACCAAATGGACAAAATGTAACCGCTTTCTTGCGAATAATTCGCATTAGCGTTGACTTACTTGCGAATGGTTCTCATATTCAGTTCGAACGAGAAGCAAAAACTGAGGTAGAAGATGATTCGCCGGAATTTTCTTGCGGTATTGGCGCTGGCCTTTTCCCTGCCGGTCACGGCCTGGGCCGATGCACCCCTCAAGGTTGTGGCCACGACGGGCATGATTGCTGACGCGGCACGTCAGGTCGGTGGTGATCAGGTAGACGTCAAGGGGCTGATGGGGCCGGGCGTCGACCCGCATGCCTATCGTCAGACCCGCAGCGATATCGTGGCGATGACGCGTGCGGATCTGATCCTGTGGCATGGTTTGTACCTCGAGGCGCAGATGGAAGATTTCTTCCATGACCTTGAACGCAAGCGAACCGTAGTTGCAGTTGCCGAAGGTATCGACACGTCGAAGCTGCGCGCCCATGACGATTACGCCGACAAATATGATCCGCATGTTTGGATGACGCCCGAGTTGTGGCGGGACGTGGTACTTGAAGTGCAGGCAGCCCTCACCGAGGTGCGTCCTGAAGCGGCCGAGGTTTTTGCAGCGAATGCGCAGGCACATCTGGCAGATATCGATCGTCTGACAGCCTATGCAGATCAAGTTCTGGCGTCCGTTCCCGACAACAACAAGGTTCTTGTAACCGCCCATGATGCCTTTGGTTACTTTGGTGAAAGTTTCGGGTTCGAGGTTCTGGGAATTCAGGGCATCTCGACCCAGTCCGAGGCAGGACTGAACCGGATAGGCGAATTGGTCGATCTGCTGGTTGACCGCAAGATCACGGCTGTTTTCGTCGAAAGCTCGGTCTCGGATCGTTCGATCCGCGCGCTGATCGAGGGCGCGGCCGCCAAGGGTCATGAAGTGCACGTGGGGGGCGAGTTGTTCTCGGACGCCATGGGTGAAGAAGGAACCTATGAAGGTACCTATCTTGGTATGCTGGACCATAACATCACGGTCATTGCCAGTGCTTTGGGTGGCGATGTGCCAGATCGTGGCATGGACGGAAAACTGTCGGCGGGGTTTTGATCGATGCTGGGCCTGATCAGCAATGAAGGCGTGACCGTGGGTGACAAGGGGTTGGCCGACAGCCCCCTTGCCCTGCGCGGCCTGACGGTTTCATACGGGCAGAAACCTGCGGTGTTTTCAGTCGACATGACCGTACAGCCCGGGGCGATGACGGCGATCATCGGGCCGAACGGGGCCGGGAAATCCACATTGCTCAAGGCGGCGCTTGGCATCGTTTCCCCTTTGTCAGGTCAAGTGACCGCGTTTGGCCAGCCATTGGACACGCAGCGCGCGCGCATTGCCTATGTTCCTCAGCGTGCCAGCGTGGATTGGGATTTTCCAACGCGTGTCATCGACGTGGTTCTGATGGGCCTGTCGCGCGAACTTGGCTTGCTGGGCCGCGTGCGTGCCCGCCACAAGGCGTGCGCGATGGATTGTTTGCACCGTGTGGGAATGCGGGATTTCGCGGATCGCCAGATCGGGCAGCTATCCGGCGGGCAGCAACAACGTGTCTTTCTGGCGCGCGCGCTGGCGCAGGGCGCGGATCTGTATCTTCTGGACGAACCTTTTGCAGGTGTCGATGCCGCCACCGAGAAAGCCATCATCTCGGTGCTGAAATCCCTGAAAGAGGCGGGCAAGACGGTTGTCGTGGTGCATCACGACCTTGCGACCGTGACCGATTATTTCGACCATGTCTTCCTGATCAACACCCGCAAGGTGGCCGAGGGACCAGTGGCCGAGGCCTTCACGGCGGAAACCTTGCAATCAGCATATGGGGGTCGACTGGCAACCGCGCAGATCGATCAGATATCGCGCGCGCTGGGGTAACGCATGCTTTGGGATGCTCTGACCCTGCAACTTGGCTACAACGCCACGCTGGTCGCCATCGGTGCAACCTTGCTGGGTGTTTCAGCCGGTGTGACGGGGACGTTTCTGTTTCTGCGCAAGCGCGCCTTGGTCAGTGACGCAATCAGCCACGCAACCCTGCCGGGCGTCTGTCTGGCTTTCATGGTATTGGTCGCACTGGGAGGAGACGGGCGCAACCTGCTGGGCCTGTTGGCAGGATCGGCCATCTCGGCCTGGATCGGCCTTCTCTGCATGAACTGGCTGACGCGTCACACGCGTTTGGCCGAAGATGCCGCCATCGGAGCGGTCCTGTCGGTCTTCTTCGGCTTTGGCATCGTGTTGCTGACGGTCATACAGACGATGGGCGTAGGCCGTCAGGCCGGGCTGGAAGGCTTCCTTTTGGGATCCACTGCCGGGATGCTCTGGGCTGATGCGATGATCATTGCGGTCGGCGGCGCTGCGACGCTGCTGCTGGTCATGATCATTCGTCGCCCGATGATTCTTGTGGCCTTCGATCCTGAATATGCCGCAGCACGCGGGTTGCCGGTGCACAGGATCGATCTGGCCATGATGGGTTTGGTCATGGCCGTGACCGTGGTCGGCCTGAAAATCGTAGGTCTGATTCTGATCGTGGCTTTGCTGATCATTCCCGCCGTGACCGCGCGGTTCTGGTCCGAACGCTCGGACCATGTGGTTCTGCTTGCGGGATTGGCCGGCGGGTTGGCGGGGTACATTGGCGCGGCCATTTCGGCCTCGGCGCCAAACCTTCCGACGGGGCCGATTATCGTTCTGGTCAGCTTTGCCTTTTTTGTCGTGTCTTTGTTTCTGGCACCGATACGTGGCGTTCTGGCGGCGGTGCTGCGCCATTTACGCTTTCAGCGCCGGGTGCATATTCGTCAGGGTCTTTTGGCCTTGGCGCAGGGGCAAAAGATCTACGAGCCCCTGACCCTGCGCTTGCTGCGCCGCGCTGGGCTGGTGCGCGCGGACGGCGTTGCGACCGATATCGGCAAAGCCCGCGCGGCCAAGGCGTTGCGGGACGAAAAGCGCTGGGAAATCGTGCGCGCAGATCAGGCGCATGAGGCAACAGCCGCGCTTTATGACGGGTTACGGGACATCGAAACCGTCCTGACCCGCGACCAGATCGCCGAGATAGACCGCCGCATCGGCGGGCCAATGGGGGTGCCGGTATGAGTGGTGAAGAATTTGTCCCTCTGTCTCTGACACCGTTGCTGATCGGTACGTTTGCGGCCATTGCCTGCGCGTTGCCCGGCAATTTTCTGGTGTTGCGCAAACAGGCATTGATCGGAGACGCTATCAGCCATGTGGTGCTGCCGGGGATCGTCGTGGCGTTTCTGATCACAGGGGCGATATCGACCTGGCCGATGATGCTGGGCGCGGCGGGCGCTGCCGTTGTGGCCGTGGTGCTGATCGAAGCCATTCGCCGATTGGGTCAGATCGAACCGGGGGCCGCCATGGGCGTGGTCTTTACCACCATGTTCGCCGCGGGCGTCCTGCTGCTTGAGCAGACGGATACGTCGACGGTGCATCTGGATGTGGAACATGCGCTTTACGGCAATCTCGAAAGCCTGATCTGGCTGGACGCCACCGGATGGTCGTCCTTGCTGGACACAGAGGCGCTGTCCGGGCTGCCCCCGGAATTACCCCGCATAGCGCTGACACTGCTCGGTGTGTCTTTGTTCACCTGGCTGTTCTGGCGGCCGCTGAAGATCTCTACCTTCGACGAAGGCTTTGCCCGGACCATTGGCATTCGCACCGGCGTTCTGGGCATGGCATTGGTCATCACCGCGGCCATCGCGGCGGTGGCGGCCTTTGACGCGGTGGGCTCGATCATCGTGATCGCCATGTTCATCTGCCCGCCTGCCGCGGCGCGGATGTTGACCAACCGGCTGGAAGCGCAGATCGCCTGGAGCGTTGTGTTCGCCATTGCCTCGGCGGTGTCGGGCTATGTGCTGGCAGGTTATGGCCCGCTGTGGCTGGGCGGCGCGGATGCCGTCAGCGCGGCGGGTATGATCGCCACGATGTCAGGCCTGATTCTTGCGGCGGCAGCGATGTTCGGACCCTGCCGGGGCAGGATCGGTGCGCGCATATCTGCCTGATCAGGCATCTTCCCGCCACACAGGCCCACACGTCATCGGCCAATCTCTGCCAAGAAACTGAGCCCGAGAATCTTAAGCAGATTTTCCGACAGGTGCGTGATACATGCGGTCTCATAAATTAGCTGAAACACACCACTCACTTGGCACGTCCGGGTGATCCGGAATGAGTTCTCGTTCGCGGATACCCGGGCGCCCCCTCTCTTTTAGAATCTGCGGTTCAAACCGGTGGCAGAATCGTGCGCGACTATGCTAGGTGTAGGGGTATGGCGCAGGCAAACCCCAATATCGGCGAAAAACGCCCCGTAATTAGGCAGCTCGACGATGCCGCAATCAACCGCATCGCGGCTGGTGAGGTGGTGGAACGACCGGCCTCGGCGGTCAAGGAACTGGTCGAGAATGCAATCGATGCCGGGGCCACGCGGATCGCCATCGATATCGCGGATGGCGGCAAGACCCTGATCCGGGTCACGGATGATGGCTGCGGTATCGCGGCGGAAGATCTGCCGCTGGCCTTGTCCCGCCATGCCACGTCAAAGATTGACGGTTCGGACCTGCTGAACATCCACACTTTCGGCTTTCGGGGCGAGGCGCTGCCATCCTTGGGTGCTGTTGGGCGTCTGACCATCACCAGCCGTGTTCCCGGCGCGGATGCGGCGCAGGTGCACGTCGCGGGTGGCAAGATGGATGCGGTCAAACCCGCCGCCCTGCGCGCGGGGACTGTGGTCGAGCTGCGCGATCTGTTCTACGCCACACCGGCCCGCCTGAAATTTATGCGCACGGACCGGGCCGAGGGGCAGGCGATCACCGATATTGTGAAACGGCTGGCCATGGCCGAACCTTCCGTGACATTCGCTCTGCGGGATGTATCCGGCGGCGGAGAGGGTCGCGTGACCTTCCGCGCGGATCGCGAGAACGGAGATCTGTTTGATGCGCTCCACGCCCGACTGGCCCGCGTGATCGGGCGCGAATTCGCAGAAAACGCTTTGCAGATTGATGCCTCGCGTGATGGCATCCGGCTGTACGGCTATGCCGCCCTGCCGACCTACTCGCGTGGGGCTGCCGTAACACAGTATCTTTTCGTCAATGGACGCCCCGTGCGCGACAAGATGCTGACCGGCGCGCTGCGGGCGGCCTATTTCGATTTCCTGAGCCGCGACCGCCACCCGGCTGCGGCGTTGTTCATCGACTGCGACCCCACGCTGGTTGACGTGAACGTCCACCCCGCGAAATCCGAGGTTCGGTTCCGGGATCCCGGCGTCGCGCGGGGGCTGATCGTGTCCAGTCTGCGTCATGCTTTGGCGGAAGCCGGGCACAGGGCATCCTCGACCGTGGCGAATGCGACGCTGGGCGCGATGCGGCCAGAACCTGCACAGCCTGCTCCGGCGCGGGTTTACCAGATGGATCGTCCGTCGCCTGCCGCGCGCACGGCGGCGTATCGTGCGCAGGCTCCGGGTTTTGCCGAGCTGGCCAATGACTATAGCGGCAGCATTGTCGAGCCGACCCCGGTTGCGCAGGTCGCCGAGATGCAGGAGCAGCCTCAGGCGCAGGATCTGCCGCTTGGTGCTGCCCGCGGGCAGGTGCACGAGAATTACATCATAGCCCAGACCGCCGATGGCATGGTGATCGTAGATCAGCATGCTGCACATGAACGGCTGGTTTATGAAAAGCTGAAAACGCAGATGGCCGAGAATGGCGTCGCGGCGCAGGCCCTGCTGATTCCGGAAATCGTGGAATTGTCGGAAGGGGATTGCGCCCGCCTGATGGCCGTCGCAGATGACTTGACGCGCCTTGGCCTGACCATCGAGCCCTTCGGCGGAAGCGCCATTGCCGTACGCGAAACCCCCGCCATTCTGGGCGAAGTCGATGCGCGCGCCATGATCCTCGACATCCTGGATGAACTCGCCGATCAGGGTGAAAGCCAGATGGTGCAGGCAAGGATCGAGGCGATCCTCAGCCGGGTGGCCTGCCATGGGTCGATCCGATCCGGCCGTCGAATGCGGGCCGAGGAAATGAATGCCCTGCTGCGCGAGATGGAGGCGACGCCGCATTCCGGCCAGTGCAACCATGGGCGACCAACCTATGTGGAACTTAAACTCAGCGATATCGAACGCCTGTTCGGACGCAGTTGATCTGGTTTCAAACACGGTTTAACAAGATAGAAACAAAACGAGAACAAACTGACCCCCATGATCCAGATTGCAGGCACTGAGATGGCGTTGAATGATCCCGTGATACTGACCGTGGGTGGCGTGGTGGCGTTGATTCTGCTGCTGCTGTTCCTTTCGTTGCGGGCGGCCAACCGCTCGGCCCGGATGGCGGAACCTCTGGCGCGGCAGATGGCGCATCTGGGTCAGCATGTTCAGCAACTGGGCCAGGGGCAAGAACAGTTGCGCGGCGGGCTTCAGCATGTCTCAGACACTCAGGCCAACGCGCAGATGCAGGTGATTCAGACGGTCGAGGCGCGTTTGGCTTCGGTCCAGCAACAGATGAATGACCGGTTGGCGGATAATGCGATGAAATCGGCGCGTGCGCTGGCCGAGATGCAGGAACGGATGAAAGAAACGTTGCATGGCTCGTCGAAACAGACGGCGACCTCGCTGACCCAATTGCAGGAACGTCTGGCCGCCATCGACAAGGCACAGGACAATATCACCAAACTGTCAGGCGATGTGCTGTCTTTGCAGGATATCCTGTCAAACAAGCAGAGGCGCGGGATGTTCGGGGAAATCCAGCTGAACGATATCGTGTCCAAGGCGCTGCCCGCTGACAGTTATTCGTTGCAAGCCACTTTGTCGAACGGCAGGCGGGCGGATTGCCTGATTCACTTGCCGAACCCGCCGGGACCGATCGTGATCGACGCAAAGTTCCCGTTGGAGGATTTCGAGGCGTTGGCCGCTGCGCAGACGAAGGCGGATGTCGAGAGATGCCTGCGGGCCTTCGGCGCTGCGGTGAAAGTGCATATCAAGGCGATTTCCGAAAAATACATCCTGGACGGGGAAACCGCGGACGGCGCCTTGATGTTCGTACCTTCCGAGGCGATTTACGCCGAACTGCACGCGCGTCTGCCTGATGTCGTGCGTGAAGGGTTCGCCGCGCGGGTCTGGATCGTGTCCCCGACGACGTGCATGGCCACGCTGAATACCATGCGGGCGATCCTGAAAGACGCGCGTATGCGCGAACAGGCCGGCGCGATCCGCAAAGAGCTGGGGTTGCTGCATAAGGATGTGGACCGCCTGGGTGATCGCGTCTCGAACCTGGATCGTCATTTCGGGCAGGCGGCCAAGGATATCTCGGAAATCAAGATCAGCGCCGAAAAGGCTGGCCGCCGCGCGCAGCGTTTGGACAATTTCGACTTTGAAGAAATCGAGACCAAGGCCGAAAACGGCGTTGTGCCCCTTGCTCGTCACGAAGGTTGAAATCTACTGGATGGACAGGTCCAGATTGTACCCCACGGTTTTTCCGGTATCCCTGTCATTGCCCATCAGATAGACGCGGATCGTATAGTCTCCATCGTCGGGCAGGGTGATCCGAGCCGTATTGCCGTCAATCGACCCGTTATAAATCGCCACACCGTCACTGCCCGGCGGCAGGATGTTGAAATAGATCACGCCGTTACCATTGGTGTCGCTGACCTGAAGATCGGCAAACATCTCCTGCCCGGCTTTGGCGCCCAGCGAATAGTCGAAGTACTCATCTCCTGAGATGGTTCCGCTGACCATGGTGCCAAAATTGCCGGGCTGAAACTGAACCTCGGCCGACATTTGGGCCGATACGACGGGCGCGACAGCAACGAGAAGGGCGCACACAGCAAGTCTTGCGAACATGATCATTCCTTTCAAACACGCCGCTCGCGGCCCTCGCGGGCAATTTCAGATGCGCAGGAAGGGTTGGAACAGGCGCGGCATCAGCTTGGTGAATTTCAACGGTGCATCCGTAACCGCCAGACAAATGCAATCTTCCGAAATGTCCGCCACAGGCGTGTGTTCCAAATCCTCGTCCGCGATCTCGACATCGCCACGGGCGAAGCGATCCACTTCGTCCGAGAATGCGCCCTGAAGCACCATCGTCAATTCTATACCGTTGTGGCTATGATCTGGTACAGCCGTTCCGGCTGGAATGAACAGCAACCGGGCCGAGGCCTCGCTTGTGGTTGGAAGAATGGCCTGTTTCACACCCATGCCGATCGGTTTCCATCGGATATCCGAAACCGTACCGCCGACATAATCCTGCAACGGGGCCGGCAATACCGGACAGTTCGGACGCGCCGGTTTGGCCGCTGGCGCACCTTTGGAGATCAACGCCATAGTCGCGGCCAGAGATGTATCACTCATGGCGATGGATACAGTCTGTTCCTCCAGAACATGCCCACCTACGGCATCGTAACTTTCCGCCCGCGCACGGCAATGGTCGCAGAGCGACAGATGCGTCGCGACCATCAGGTCGAATGCCTCGGGCAGACTGCCTGCTGCGTATGCCATCAGCAGGTCATCTGTCAGGTGATGTTTGATCGACTTACTCATCATACTCATCTCAGTTCATTGCATGGCGCAAGCGGTCCAGCGCCAGCCTGATTCGTGATTTGATCGTTCCCAGGGGCAACCCGGTCTGAGACGCAATTTCGCGGTGACTCAGATCACCGAAATACGCCTTTTCGATCAGCTCTCTCTGCGCGTCTGGCAACGCTGTCAAAGCGGTGCGAAGCTGCGCGGTTTCCTGTTGCAGCGCGATGACATCGTCCTGCTCAGGCTCGGCCTCGGGACCCCACCACAATTCTTCGGGTTCGGGGCGGCGTTGCTTTCGCAGAACGTCAATGCGCTTGTTCCGAGCAATCGTGAATACCCAAGTAGCCACAGTTGCCCGCGCCGGGTCGAACAGATGGGCTTTGTGCCACAAGGTCGCCATCACCTCCTGCGCACACTCCTCGGCCATCGTGGCGTCTGATCCTGACTTCATCAGGAACGCCTTGATCCGTGGCGCGAAGTGCTGGAACAGTTCGGCAAATGCCGCCTGGTCCTGCGCGTCGCGGATGCGCCTGACGTGATCCACCCATTCGGTTCTGGTCTCGCGCCCGCCGTTATTTCCGTTCACCCGTCTACCCTTGATGCGTTTCTTTTCGCGCCGAGGCTGAAGGGCGGCCGGTTCAGCCGCAGGTTCGTCCAAGGTCACGGTATCGATCTCGGTAAACATAACCTCATTACGGCGCGTTCCCCAAGCCGGATCACTTTATCGGGACATTATGATCCAAATTGTGCAAGTTGCCGTATCAGAATTGCCAGCATCTGAGGGAAATCAGTGCAGTTCAAGGCGTTTACGGGAAGGCCAGAAAGCAGCGGATGACGCAGGAAATAGACCATATCGCGGGTCATACCTATCACGGGCGCAAGGGTGCGATTGAAAACGCATTCCGATACTCGGTCGATTACATCCTGTTGGACCCCGAAGCAGAGCTGGACACCCCTTTGCTGTTTTCGGTTGATCGCGCGAATGTCACGAACTGGCGCACCACCGACCATGGGGGAGAGCCGGGTCACGGGGAAGGGGCCCAGTGGCTCCGCGCGCGATTTGATGAAATGTCGGTGCAACAACCGGCGCGTTTCAAGTTGCTGACGCAACCGCGCGTTTTGGGGCACGTTTTTAATCCCGTCAGTTTTTGGTTCTGTTTTGACGACAGCGATCACCTTTATGCGGTGGTGGCCGAGGTCACCAATACCTATGGCACCCGTCACAGTTACCTGTGTCACAAACCCGATTTCTCGGTCATCGAACCGACTGACAGGGTGGTGGCGGACAAGCTGATGCATGTTTCACCGTTTCAGAAAATCGAAGGCAGCTACACGTTCCGCTTCGACTATCGCGCGGATCGCGTCGGTGTCTGGATTGATTACGGGCGCGCTGATGGTGGGCTGATCGCGACGCTGACCGGCCCGCGGCAACCCCTGACGAACCGCGTGATTCTGTGGTCCTTGCTGCGGCGGCCATTCGGCGCCCGGAGAACCTTTGCACTGATCGTCTGGCAGGCTTTCAGGCTGTGGTTGAAAAAAGCCACCTTTCGCCCGTTTCGTAGGCAACCGGTACCGGACCGGCCGATTTCGCGTGCGCGGAACGAGGGCCGTTGTTTGCGTAAGATCAAAGACTCGCCCCCCGTTCGGTGATTGTGATGGCACAACAACCGCGAACACGAGGAGCTGATGCATGTTGGAAATATCGGCAAGAAAGGTCGCTCAGATTGCCATGATGGGGCGCGAGCTGAACCGGGCAGAAGGTGAAATGCGCGCCTTCATCGAACGTATGAGCGAAGACGAGCAAGCCGAACTGGTTGCCATCATGTGGATCGGCCGCGAAAGCTTTTTCGCCGAGGATCTGGCTGAAGCGATTGCCACTGCCAAGGCCGAGGCCTCGACCCCCTGTGCCGACTACCTGATCGGCACTCCGCACATGTCAGACCACCTTGAGAACGGTCTGGACGCGCTGGGGATATCAGCCGAGGACGTTGAAAACGATCTGATGTGACCTGCCTGCAAAGGGGCGGTTTCTGCGACGGATCGACATTCGCGTTATCTTGATCCGCCACTGAAAAGACATGTCGCGGGCCTGGATCGAAGACTGTAATCAACGCGCCGGTCCAGCCCGAACTTTCCCTCCAATACAGTCTTAACAAACCTTAATGAACCGGTTTGGCAACGTTAAGGCAGCCTTCCCAAATCTGATGTCAGGAAGACAAAGACATTGAGTTCAGGAGGAGAAAGACATGGCACATACACAAACATTCGAAGGCCGGGGTGGCCTGCTTGACGGTCTGTTTTCAAACTATGCGGAAGCAAAGGTCGAGCATTTCCGCCGCCGGATTTTTTCGAAAACCGTGCGGGATCTGGAAAAGCTTGATGACGTACAACTGGCCGACATCGGCATCCAGCGGGATCAGATCAAAAGACGCGCATATGAAAGTGTGTATCACAACAAGCCATACCGGCAGTGATCAAGCATTCAGCGTGAACTGAGACAATACCCAAAAGCATGTTAGCGAGGTTACCAGAATGTTCGACGTCGTACCGCCCACCAATCAACCGGCTCCGGCCGCCACTGCGCTTTTGCTGTTCGATCGTGCCATGCGAATCCGTTCGATCAGCCCTGATATTGTCCGCGCAGCCCAGCATCTGAATGCTTTGACCGATCATCAGTTGTCCGAGCTGGGCATCAACCGCAGTGATATCGAAGATACCATCCAGCGGTATATCTGAAGTCCGGGTGAGGGAAACCCGAACGAGGACAACATGCGTAAAGTGGAACAATGAAAGCCATTCCAGGCAGTCTGGAATGGCTTTTTTGCATTCAGGCCGTGTGATCGACGATTTGCAGATGTTGGGCCAGCTTTTCGATTTCACCCATCCATCCCTGCACCAGCTTTGGATCGCTGGGGGCCGCGTGAACACCGGCCGGGATGGCGCGGTTCAATACGGCCTCGACCGCAAGTGAGACCGGAATCGACACCAGACGCGCCATCGCCGTGCCACGCTCGTCGCCCCAGGCATCCATGACATAGGTCTTGTGCCAGACTTCGACGCCGTCTTTCTCGGCCTTCAATCCCACGCACAACACAACACGATCAGGCTCGCCTTCGTCATAGGCGTTTTCCTCCCAGAACTGGTCCGACATCTCTTTCAGACGCGCATCCCCTTCCGGGCCGGACAGGGTTTCGATCTCGGTGAACACATCCGACCACGCGTCGGCCCAGCCGTTCAGACGCAGCGTGCCGCGGACGAATTCCTTGACCGGCCAGTGATCCTCGAAATGGTATTGCGCCATGAAGGGTATCGAATCGCGGTTCGGGTAGACCTCGAAGCTCTCCGGTGTGGGCAGCGGCGCGATATAGCTGCTGATCGCATCCCAGGGGCGGGCAACGTCCAGCGGCGCGTAATCGCGGATCGATTTCGACGGCGACCGCAGCGCTTTCAACACGCCCAGCGGCGACCAGCTGAATTTATAGCGGAACGGGTTGGGGTTCTTGGGAATGCCGCCGCAATAGGAAATGAAGCTCAGGTGGTTTTTCGGGTCGAAGGCGTCGGAGGCGCGGTAGTCGTCCACCAGCGCATGCGCCATCAGGTGATCGATGCCCGGGTCCAGCCCGACCTCGTTGACCAGTGCGACGCCGGCGTCGCGCGCCTTGTCGTCCAGCGCGCGCATCTCGGGCGCGATATACGAGGACGAGACGAAATTGGCCTGTTTCGAAATTGCCAGGTCCGCAAGCGGTACATGCCAGTCGCCCGGCAGCATCGAGACGATCACATCGCCCTTCTCCAGTACGGCGCCAAGCGCGTCGATGTCGAAGGCGCGGATGTCGTCGGTCAGGTCTCCGACCTCGGCCCTGGCCTTGTCGACGGTCCGGTTCCACACGGTGACCTTGTGGCCGCCTTCGATCAGGCGACGCAGGCCGGGAATGGCCGAGAGGCCGGTGCCACACCAATGAATGGTCATCGTTCAGAGTCCTTCAATATGCGTTTTGTAAGTTGCTTCTGCCCGACCCCAGACACTACTGTCCAGATCGGTCAGAGTCAGCAAGGACGGCAGCAGTTGCGCGGCATAGTCTTCCGAGCTTTCGACCGGCAGCATCGACGGCAGGTTGTCGATCGCCATCACGTCCATCACCGGGTCGGTGGCCACGCGCAGGGCGGGTTCTTGCCACGTGGTGGCGCGGTCATAGACGGGCACCGGGTTGTAATCGCTGTCCGGGTCGCAGGCCACGTCACCGATGGCGGTCAGCTTGCGCGGGGCGGTCAATGCCTCGCGCGGGACGAAGACAGGCGTTCCGGGGCGCGCGAAGATGCAGTTCAGGAACAGATCAAGGTCGAGGATTTCCGGGAAAGGCCCACCGCGCGCGGTTTCGGCCATGTCCCACTTGGTGACCGCGACGCCCATCGCCTCACACAGGTCTGCGGCGCCGGTGCCTACACGGCCCAAAGCTCCGATGACGATGGCGCGGGGCCGGGGCGCGCCTGTGGCGTCCAATTCTGCCAGAAGTTCGGCGTTCAGCGCGTCCTTGCCGGGATAGACGCCGACAGGGCCGCAGATCTCGCCCCGTTGCTGCGCCGCCCAGGTCTTGAGCGTCACCGCCGCGCCCGCGTAGCCTGCCCAATAGCCGAATGCGGCGACCCGGCGACCATCTTCATCCACAAGGTATTCCAGATCATATAGCGTGCCGCCGCCCGCCTTGAACCGTTCCAGCAGAGCCCGGCCCGAATGCTGGCCCTTGAAGGCATGGCCGAACATGATGTGGCGGTGGGGCAGGGGTGTACCGTCTTCGGGCAGTTCCTTGAGGCCGAAGATGATCGCGTCCAGCGGGGCCTCGGGCCAGGAATTCTCGGGCGCGATCTCGCAGCCTGCTTCCTTGTAGCCGTCCAGTGGAATGGCGCGGGCATGGCTTTCCTCGACCGTCACGCGGATGCCGGCCGCGATCAGCGCGGCGGCACCTTCCGGCGTCAGCCCAACCCGTTCTTCGTTCGGGCGCTGTTCTGCCCGGACCCAGAGATGTGTCATCTTATTTCCTTTTGTCAGAGCATTCCGGCAGCACGCACTGCCTGAACCGAAGGGCGTGCCTCCATCGCCTCACGGAAGGCGACGATTTTGGGAAAGGCCGAAACGTCCACACCATCGCCTTCCAGCCAGCTGCACACCACATACAGATAGGCATCGGCCAGCGAGAACGCCTCGCCCAGCACAAATGGACCACGCAGGCCGTTCGACGAGATATAATCGCAGGACGCGGTCATCGTCTGCGCGACCTTGTCTTTCATGTCTTTCCAGCTGGATTTCTTGTCGGCCCAGCGGTGCCCGCGCAGCTTGTGCGCGTGGTTCACATGCATGGTCGAGGCAAGGTAGAACATCACTTCGCGCATCCGGGCAGCCATCACCGGATCAGCCAGCACCAGCCCGGCCTCGGGGGCCTTGGCCGCAACGAATTCCAGCAGGGCTCCGGTTTCAGTCAGGATGCCGCCATCCACCACCAGCGCCGGAACGCGGCCTTTGGGGTTTATTTGCTTGTAAGCTGGTTTCGTCTGTTCGCCCCCGGCGAAGTCGAGTTTGATCGCTTCGTATTCCAGCCCGGCCTCTTCCAGTGCGATCGCGACAGCGACCGAGATGGTTCGGGGTGCATAGTAGAGCTGCATCAGGCGTCTCCGATCTGGTTACAGGTGGGTCTGCGCGAACTGCCGATCAGGGGCTTCCAGATGCGGAACGGCATTGAAAAGAACCGGGCTCAGCTGAGCGCCAATCGGATGCAGACGATGCATCGACGTGTTCATGATGGCAAGGGCCACCCGTGCCATTGACGGGATATCCAACCCCATCGCCTGCCGCACCACCATCGAAATCAACCCGCCCGAGGTCACGACGATGGCCGGTCCGCCCTCGGTCCCGATCTCGTGCAGCGCGTCGCGCACGCGCGTCTCGAATTCTTCGAAGGTTTCCGGCGGGTTCGTGATTTCGCCATTGGCCCAGGCCGCAAATGTTCTGGGCAGGTGTTCGACGAAACCTTCGCGGTCGGTGGGGATCGCGACGCCGTGTTGGTCCTCGAACAGTTGCGCCAGCGTGAAATACTCGATCTCGTTCAGTCGCGCGTCACGGATTGGATCGTGCAATCCCATGCTGTCCGCTGTCTCGGCGTGACGGGTCAGGGTGCCGCAATAGACCCGGGCATAGTGGCTGCGGGTGTCGCGCAGATGCGCCCCCAGCCAACGCGCCTGCTGATGCCCCAAGTCGCTGAGCCTGTCATAACTTGCCTCGTCCCGCGCCGTTGTGTTTGCCTGCCCGTGACGCACCAATGTGATATGTGACATGTCGGTCCCTCTTGCGCCGAAGTCTTAGGGCAGGTTCCCCTCTGGTGCCAGAGGGGTTTCACGCCTGTCGAAAAAAACCTCGCTCCTTTTCTGTTTCTGGCTATGGTTCGCCCCGAACAAACCTTCGGAGGGGTATATGACCGTCGATCACACGCGTTTTCTGACCGACCTGCATAAGTTGCGTACATTCGGTGCCGCGGGAGTGGGCAAGGGGGTTGTCCGCCCTGCCTATTCCGACGCGGATATCGCTGCGCGCCAGTGGCTTGCCGGACGTATGCGTGAAGCGGGCCTGACTCCGCAGTTTGACCCGGTGGGAAACCTGTTCGGATTGGCGTCCGGCCCTTCGCTGTTGATGGGATCACATTCCGACAGTCAGCCCGAAGGCGGCTGGCTGGACGGCGCCCTTGGCGTCATCGCCGCACTGGAAGTTGCACGTTCCGTCGACCGTCCCATTTCAGTTGTCAGCTTTCAGGACGAAGAGGGGCGGTTTGGCGTGACCACAGGTTCTGCTGTCTGGTCGGGCGGGTTGTCTCTGGAAAAAGCCGATGTGTTGACCGATGGGGCGGGCGTCAGCTTTGGCCAGGCCCGATCGTCTATGGCAGATCTGTCCCAGGGATTCGTGGACCCGTCCCGTTTCAATGGCTTCATAGAGATGCATATCGAACAGGGCCCCTCACTGGACGCGTCCGGAGACCAAATCGGAGTCGTCACCGATATCGTTGGCATCCGCGATATGTCGATCACATTCGAAGGTCAGCAGAACCACGCCGGCACCACCCCCATGCACCTGCGCCGCGACGCCTTTCAGGCCCTGTCCCTGTTCAACACCCGGCTCAATGAGAGGTTTCGCAATGTCGTCACGCCGCAGACGGTCTGGACCATCGGGCGGGTCAACCTGCATCCAAACGCTTCGTCCATCGTGCCGGGACGGGTTCGGTTCTCGATGCAATGGCGCGATGCTGATGCAGACCGTTTGGCCCGGATGGAGGAGATCATTCGGGCGACAGCACAAGAAACCGCTGAGCAAATGGGGATGAGCTTGGATTACGGCCCCATGCTGGGGCTGGATCCCGTTGCCATGGATCCGACCTTGCGCTGCGCTCTTGAACGCGGTGCAGAACAGGTCGCACCGGGTCGGTGGCGCAGGATGCCCTCGGGGGCCTTGCACGATGCCACCAATGTGTCTCGCCTGATGCCGGTCGCGATGCTGTTCACGCCCTCGATCGACGGTATCAGCCATGATTTTGCAGAAGATACGGCAGAGGTCGATTTGATTGCCGGGCTCGAAGGTCTGGTGCGTGCGGTGCGGTCCCTCTCTGTCTGAACGTCACTTTGCGCCGAGAAATCCCGAAGAAGGTATGTATCGACGGTGAAATCCTTCCCTCTGGTATCCGGTCGGACGCCAGGGAATTCACGCGATGGAAACAAGGATTGTTGCCTAACGGAAAAAAGTTTCCTATAGGAACATTCATGGTGCATGCGTCTGTATACCGCCTCTTCTACGGATCGGTGTTTCACTAAAAACCGGGTGGAATCATTGCATTCTATGCGGCTTGGGGCAGACTGACGGTTATGCATTTTGACCTTTGGATAATCGGAAGTTGACCGGATCATGACCACACCGAAGCGCACGCCCTTGTATGACCTTCACGTCGAGCTTGGCGGCAAGATGGTTGATTTTGCGGGTTGGGAGATGCCTGTTC